>JBPXJV010000076.1:0-16141 GCA_051715485.1 Chitinophagales bacterium | reverse complement strand
ATCGCATCACCAAGTTCAGAACGAGTAAGCATAGTAGTAACAGACATCAGTGGTAAAGTATTGGTTCAACAAAATGTTGAATTAAATGCAGGAGATAATGTAAAACAAATAGATGTAAGCAGATTATCACAAGGCACTTATCTAATTAAAACCATTTGTGCAAATGGTTGTGAAAGTGCAGTAATAAAATTTGCTAAATATTAGTAGTTAAAATGTACAATACAATAAGTGGGGGCTGCAAAAGGCAGCCCCCACTTATTTTGTTTGAGCCATGATTAGTTCTATTTCACCATTAATGTATCAATCATTTTTTTAAGTTAAATGCTTTGATAAATTCTGTATTCGTATGCTTGAAGTTCAAATTGCTCAACTCTATTAAATAAAAAAATTACACCAGAAAAAATATTGATAAATTTATTGGCTAGACTCTCATGTTCAACATTTATTTGAACTCTATTTTTATTGGATAAATTAAGAAGAACCAATACAACCTCTTGATGATGCTTTCTTATAAAAGCTATTGTATGATTTGTTTGTGTAGGCAAAATAAAAGTTTCTCCTATTGTTATTGCATTTGTTTTGTGCAATGCAATTAATGTTTTATAGAAATCATGCAACAAAGGTTTTTCATTCCATTGAATAACATCTTTATCAAAAAAAAGTAATCTTTTAAAATTAGGATTTTCTTGACCACTATAAATTAATGGCATACCATTCCAAGTAAATGTGAATACAGCAAAGGCTTTTGCAGCTTCGCCATATTTTTCATACTCTGTTCCATTCCAGCTATTCTCATCATGATTGGTTGTAAAAAATAATTTTTTTGCATCTTCAGCTTTATCGTTGTATTGATACAACACTTTATATACATCATTTAAAATAGCTTCTTGCTTAAAATATTTTTCTGTTATGTGCATCCATTGCCAAGCATAACTAACATCAAACACTTTATGATACTCTGTTACATCACACTCTGCTAACCAAAATAATTTTTTTATTTTATCACAAGATGTTCTTGCGTTTTGCCAAAAGGTTAAAGGAACAAGATGAGCCATATCACACCTAAAACCATCAATATCACATTCTTTAATCCAAAACTGCATTGCTTCTATCATTGCATTTTGTAAAGCAATATTTGAGTAGTTTAAATCAATAACATCTGTCCAACCATTTTTTTCTGTAAAATTTCCTTGCTCATCTTTTACATAAAATTCAGGATATTCTTTTGTCCAATGATGGTCATACCCTGTATGATTAGCTACCCAATCAATTATAACTTTAAAGCCCAAAGCATGAGCTTCTGATATTAAATTTTTAAAATCATTTATATTGCCATATTCTGGATTGATAGAAGTATAACTACTACAAGCATAATAACTACCTAAACTACCTTGTCTTTTTTCTACACTTATTGGCGTAATAGGCATTAACCACAAAATATCAATTCCCATATCTTTCAATCGTGGTAAGTGTTTAGCAAAAGCATTAAAAGTACCTTCAATAGTATATTGCCTAATATTTACTTCATAAATATTTGCACCTTTAGCCCAAGAAACAGTAGGAAAATTAATAGCCATTGTTAGCATGTGATAACTAAAGTTAAGATTTAATTCTATCAAAAACTATTTAGATATTTTTTGAATAAGCATACTCAATAAAACCACCAACACTGCACCAATAACATTAAGCCATAAAAATCCTAAACCTAAAATTCCTTTTTTATCTAAAATAAAAAATGTAATCACTGCAATTTCTCCAATAATAGCTGCTATAAAAACTGCATTTCCTTTTACATGTTTTGCATAAAACCCAACTAAAAAAATACCTAATATAACTCCATAAAATAAAGAACCTAAAACATTTACAGCTTCTATTAAACTTCCCATACCAACAACAATTTCTGCTACCACAATACAAAATAAACCCCACAATAAAGTATAAAATTTTGAGTAACGATAATCTTTTGTTGCTTGTTTAAATTCGTTTATATGATTATTTTCTTTTTGTCTAAATCGTTTATGAAAATCTATCATAGTGCATGCAGCCAAAGAGTTTAAAGCTGCTGCAATACTTCCCCAAGCTGCTAAAAAAATTATTGCAATTAACAACCCAATTAATCCTTTAGGTAAATAATCAATTACAAATCTTAAAAAGATATAGTTGGTGTCGTTATCATCTCCTTGAATGTTTGCAGACTTGAATAATTTTTTATATTCCTTTTTTATTTTTTCTGCTGAAGTATTTAGTTGTTGAATTGTTTGTTTTGTTTCTTCTTTATTAGTTTGATAATTTTTTAAAGCTTCTTTTTTTTGAATATTTATTTCATCAAACTGTTGTTTTAAAATAATAGCACTATCTTTTTTATTGCTTTGCAATAATTTTTCTTGCTGAACTGGATTAAAAAAAATAGGTTGTGGTTTAAACTGATAAAATGCAAACAACAATACTCCTATCAACAAAATAAAAAATTGCATAGGCACTTTTACCAATCCATTCATTAATAATCCTACACGACTTTCAGTAGTATTTTTTGCAGTTAAGTAGCGTCCCACTTGACTTTGGTCAGTTCCAAAATAACTTAATGCTAAAAAGAAACCACCAATAATACCACTAATAATATTGTATTTATCTTCCCAATTATATCCATTTTCTGTAAAGCCTGTAGTAATAATATTCATTTTATTATTACTACCACTAATTTTTAAAGCATCAATAAATCCTATTTCATCAGGCAATAATTTTACTATCATATAACCAGCAAAAAACATTGCAGCAAATATGATAATTAATTGCAGTTGCTGTGTGTATGCAACAGCTTTTGCACCACCAGAAACGGTATAAATAATTAGCAATCCTCCCATTACAATATTGGTAAAAAATATATCCCAACCCATTAATGAAGATAAAATAATGGAAGGTGCATAAATGCTAATTCCTGTACTTAAACCTCTTGATAACAAAAAAAGAAATGAAGTAAATACTCTTGTTTTTATATCAAATCTTTCTTCTAAATATTCATAAGCAGTAAATATTTTTAATTTACTAAACAGAGGAACAAACGTAACACTTAACACTACCATTGCTAATGGTAATCCAAAATAATATTGTACAAACCTCATTCCATCTGTAAATGCTTGACCTGGTGCAGATAGAAAAGTTACTGCACTTGCTTGAGTACCCATAATACTTAATAAAACCAAATACCAAGGCATACTTCTATTGCTAAGAAAATATCCTTCTAAGTTTTTGCTTGTTTTACTTTTGTATAATCCATAACCAATGATTGATGTTAAAGTTGTAATAAGTATTATCCAATCTAATTGGCTCATGATTTTTATGATTTTTTATTTACTGAATTCTTTGGTAATCCAATAAAATAAAATGATTAGCACAATAAGAACAGTAATAACAAACACATACCACGAACTCCATTTCTTAAAAATTGGTATGTTATTTTTATTACTCATTTTTCAATTATTTATTTTGTGGCAATGCCAACATATTTTCTAATAAACGATAAGCACCAACATTTCCAGCAGGTAATTGTCTAAACAAAACTAAACCACAATATACAAAGTTGCCTTTGCCATATTTTGCAATAATTAAACTACTATTGCTATCTGCTTCTCCTGTATCATGCATTGCTAATATACGTTCAAAATGTTTATCTAATTGCTCTGCTTGATAAGTACTTCTTTCTTGCACCCAATTATCAAAATCTATATCAGAAATTTTATTGGGATAATTTAAAACAGAGTGTTTGGGTAATAAAAATTTTACTGTTGCATTTTCTTCAGTTACTCTGTTTCTTGAATTAACCATAAAATCATAAGGTCCTGATTTTATTTTTTTATCACCAATATTATTTGCTTTGATGTATTGTACAATTAGGTTTCCTCCATTTTTTATATACTCATTCAACACTTCATTTTTATCAGTTAAATATTCATAAATGTTATAAGCTCTAATACCTGTAACAACAGCATCAAACTGTTTTAGTGTATTTATATTAATATCTTTTTCCGTTAAATAACTAACTGTACAACCTAACTGTTCTAATGCTTCAGGTATTTTATCTCCAGCACCTGCAATATAACCAACTTTTAAAAGCTTTATGTTTATTGGTTCAGAAATAATTTGTGCATTATTATCAAAATAATAATGCTGATTTGGAATATGATCGTAACTAATATTTTTTAAATTTTTTGTATAAACTTTTGCTGTGTTGTTGATATGTAAACTTATAGATGCTGTAATATTATTTCCATAAGATGATTGGTAAATATTACTTACAGGAATTTGAATTTGATAAGTTGATCCTTCTTTTAAATTGAGAGTAGTATCTTTTGAGTAAACAATATTTTTTTCTTGATGTAATGTAAAATGAACAGATGTACTGTCTCTGTTTATAAAAGACTTGTATTGCAGTTGTATCAATGGTTTTGCAATATTTTTTTTATTAACTAATGTATTAAAAAGAATAATATTTGGTGTTAAAGAAACTATGATAGGTGGTGTTACAACCATAGGTTGATAAACTTCGCCACGAACAGGATGAACATATTTATATTGCAATGGATAATTAAAAGTAAAATCAGTACCTGCAATATTTACAGCAAACTCTGCTGAATATGCAGAATTATTTTCAGCATCTCCTAAAATTGTATAATCATTTTCTTGAAACATATTGTGTTCAATAGGTTGTTGAAGCCAATAAGGTTGTGTAATATCTGCATTGTAGGGTATTGTAAAATCTTTTGAAAATTGATAATTCTGATTTCTTGAAAGAGAAATATTTAATGTTGTATCAAAAGAATTATTTTGAATGGGTAAAGAAATTTTCTTTAGTTGAATGTTATTTTCTAATCTGCTATTTATAAAAAAAGAAACATTTATTTTTTCTCCTTGTACTGCATATTCTTTATTACTTGTTGCTTCTATAAACAAACCACTACATTGTAAAATAATTTGTTGTAGTTCTTTCATTTTAAAACTAACCCAATTATTTTTTGGAAGTTGTTGTAAAGCATTATAAATACTAACTAATGCAGGAATACTTAATGAAGGATTTTCAAAATTAAAATGATTGATAACACTATTTATTGCTTGTTGAATTTTTTCTGTTCCACTAATTCTTGACCAACTTGTGTTAATGCCATTCATCAAATCATTTTCTAAAGAGTCTCCATTTACATAAGCAAAATATTCAGTAATACTGCCTTTTCTTTGTGGTCTTCCTTCTCCTTGACTTTTGTGCATACTTCTTGCTTCTCCTCCAATTTCTCCATAGCTTTTTCCAAGCAAAGAATTGTAATTACCGACTTCTAATTTTAATTGAGTATTGTTTGTTGTATTATTATTACCAAAGTTAAAAGTGTTCCAAATTAATTTTTTTGCCTTCCAAGTATGTACACCATATTTGAATTGTTCAGTAAATTTTGTTGAATCAGCTGCTGCAATAAAAGCTTCTTGTGCAATGATAGCAGCACTTGCATGATGTCCATGACCTGCTCTTTTATCTGGCGGAAATCTGTTAATAATAATATCTGGCTGAAATTTTCTAATCATCCAAACCATATCTGCCAATACTTTTTCTTTATTCCACAATTGCAAAGTTTCATCAGAGGATTTGCTAAAACCAAATTCATAAGCACTTGTGAAATATTGTTCAGAGCCATCAATTTTTCTTGCTGCAAGTAATTCTTGTGTACGAATTAAACCTAATTCAATACCTTGCTCATCGCCAATTAAATTTTGTCCACCATCACCTCTTGTTAAACTTAAATAAGCAGTACGATATAATTTTTCTTTTGCCAAATAGGGTAGTAGGGTGTTGTTTTCATCATCAGGATGTGCACCAATGTACAATACACTTCCTAATACATTTAATTTTTTCAACTCTAAATAAATTTCAGAACTAGCAAGTTGCTGTGCTTGAATAATTTGATAGTTGATAAAAAATAAAATAGCTAAAACGTATTTCAATGTGATTAATTTTTAGAAATTATTAAACCAAAAAATATTTTTTTAACTAATTATTTCCTTTCAAGAAAACTGCATTACTAAACATTAATTTTCCATTCTCCCAAAACAGCCTGAATAAAGGGTTTTCGGCAAAGAATATAAAATTTCCTGCACCATATTCTGTAGCACCAATAACAGTTCCATCTTTTAATTTTTCTTTTACTTTATAACCGGCAAAGCCCACTACATAATTTTCTTTTTTTAAATATCCAACGTTCCAACCTTCTTTCATAAACTCATAAATATTGGCATCTGTTTTAAGTGTATAATATATGCTATCATAACCAAATGCTAATGGATGTGTGTTATCTAACTCAATTTTATAAATTGCTCCAGGTATTGAAGATGGCAAATAATCTTTTTCTCTATCGGCATATTTTTTTAATAAACTATAATCTTCTTTTTCTTTATCATTTTCTTTTTCTGTATTATTCTTAGATTTTATTCCTACCTCTAACGAAGTTATTTGACTAACTGCATTTTCCAAAGCAATTAATTTTCCACCATTAGAAATATATTCTTTTAATTTTTCTGAAGCATTTTTATCACTCAAAAATTTATAATATCCATCAGGCATTATGATTACTTGATATTTTTTAAGATTAATTCTTCCAAAGTCATTTGCATTAATTAATGTTATTGGATAGTTTAATTCTCTATCAAAGAAGTGCCAAATTTCTCCAGCTGATAAAGATGAAATTCCATCACCAGTGAGCATTAAAATATTAGGCTTTGTAATTAGCTTTACATAAGTACTTCCAAAGTCTAAGCCTTTATCCATATAACCTGTTTCAACTGCATCAATATCTACATCAAATAAAGTGGATAGTTTGTTGATGTTGTTGTTAATGCTATCAATATTATTGCCTGTTTTTATGACAATTAAAGTTCCTCTGTCATAATTTTTTCCTTTGTAAACAAAAGGTTTTTCTGCGTATCTTACTTTAATTTCTTTAACAAGTAAATAAGTCAATGCTTTTACACTATTGATAGAATTATAGCTAATTAAATAACCATAATTAGTGTTATACTTTCTTACTTCTGTTATTAAATTTTCAGCATAATTAATTTCTTTTTTTTCTTTAATTGCATAAGTGTTTATACCATAAGCATAACCAATGCTCCAAGCTGTAATATCATAAGTAGCACTATCACTTAATTTGCTTTTAGGTTCTAATAATACATTTGCTAAAACACCTTTTGGCTGACAAGTACTCACTGCAATAGTATATTTCAGAGGCTTTACATCTGTGTCTTTGTTAGTTTGATAATTATATCCTTTTAAACCTGATGTATTTGTTGTACCAAATAAAATTCCATTTGCTTTAAATAATTTTTTTGCAGTTTCTATTTTATTTTTATTGTCAGATGTTAGTATGTATGTTTTATAAAAATTATTTTTTCCATTATTAGCATCATCAAAATATTTTGCAAACTCTGCAATTAATTTTGATGCTTGTGTTGATGATGTTTCTATAGTTGATAAACCAGATGTATAATGATGCATCAATCTATCTGTAAGCGTTAAAACTTCTCCATCACTTTTTGTTACAGATAATCCGCCTCTGCTATGACCACCTTGCTCATAAGTCATACCAATACTTCCATTATAAATTGGGTAAGTATCGCCATAAGATGGATAAAATAAATCAAAACTTTCTTTGGTAAAATATAACCAACCATTAGCATCAAAATATTTTGCATGATTTTTACCAATCACGTCTTGAAACTCTCTTTGCCAAGGAGTAATTACTTCATGAAAAGGCTCTGCTGCTGGAGCAAAATAATATGGATTATCGTAGTATTGTTCATGAAAATCTACATGCACTTGTGGCATCCATTCATTATACTTTTTTATTCTTTGCTTACTTTCAATTTGAGTTTGCCAAGCCCAATCTCTGTTTAAATCAAAGTTGTAATGATTGCTTCTTCCACCAGGCCAAGGCTCTGAATGTTCTCTACTTTGTGGGTCTGCGTTGCTACTATTTCCTACTACTTGATTATACCAATTTACATATCTATCTCTACCATCAGGATTTAAACATGGGTCAATAATTACCACAGTATTTTTTAACCAATTTTTTGTTTGTTGGTTGGTTGGATTAACTAATTCATATAAAGTAAGCATTGCAGCTTCGCTACTACTTGGTTCGTTGCCATGCACATTATAACTTAGCCAAACTATTGCAGGTACATTATTTGATTGTGTTTTTGTATTGTCTTTTACTATGCCAGTTAATCGTAAATTATTTTTTCTAATACTCTCTAAATTCTGAATATTTTCAGGAGAAGAAACATACAACAACATCAATTCTCTTCCTTCATAAGTTGTACCATATTGCTCTATTTGAACCATATCTTTTTTAGTTGCTGCAACATGTTTTACATACTCAACAATTTTATGATGTCTTGTAAATTGTGAGCCTAATTTATAACCTAAAAATTCTTCAGGAGATTGTAGTGTTTGAGAAAAAGCATAAGATGCAAATAACATCAAAGCAAATACAATAGTTATTTTTTTATACATAGATGAATGAATTAATAATGTAGAATAAGCAATAAAAGTATTTATAATTTCACTAACAATCCTACACCAAGTAAAGATTTTAATTGTAACCCTGGTGAGTTTTTATTACTTCCAAAAAGTTTTACATCATCGTCATAAATTAAATCTAAACTCCAAGTTGCAGAAAGTACTTTAGATAATTTTGCTGAAAACATATTGGTCATAAATAAATCTATATTTTGAGGATTGTGTTGATAGTTTGAAAATAAATCTAATCTTCCTTTGTAAGCAACAATTTTATTCAAATTTTTTGCATAGTTAATACTTGCATAAGCACCAATTTGAGTTGCAGATTTTTTACCTGGGTCAACACCATATAATCCTTTTGCAGATAAAACATCATCATTAACAATTACCCATCTTGTAGTAATTGGAGAAACAAAAATGGATAATTCTGGAATTGGTTTATAGTCCAAACCCACACTTAATAATATATATGCAGGAGCAAGAAAATTAGAAGTTAGCACTTCTGTATTTGCATTAGGATATTCATATCCTGAAAAAAGTTGTGTACGAAAATTTAGTAAAGTAGAAATATTTAATTTAGGATTTAGTGCATAACCATATTTAGAAGTAAAATCTATTCTATCATCATTTTTTCTTGCACCTAAAGTTGTAGTATTTACATAACCCAAATAAAAGTCAATATTATTGTCCCAACTATTTTTCCCTTTTTTATAAAAAGCATAATAGTTAGTATATAAGTTTAAAGACATAGAAAAATTATCTCCCCCAGCAGCCCAATTACTTAAAGAACCTTGAGAAATATTTACGCTAAATAAACCACCTTTCTTCCAAGTTTTAGAAGATGTATCACTTGCATCTTTTTTAATAGTTTTATTAGATTCATCTTTTAATTTTTTTACATCATTATCTTGAGCTTGTACACTGAGTACAAATGAAATTGTCATTGCTAAAAATAAAATTCGTTTCATAACTTGTTATTTTTTTAAGCTGCAATAATAATGATAACTTTTCTACTTAAAAGCCCTATAACTATTCATATTATTACACACATTTTTTTGTATATCGTTGAAATGCTTATACCTATTACCTTTGCAAGGTTTTAATATAAAATTATGTTGATTGGATTACAAAATGTAACGTTTGAGTTTGGTGCTAGAATTATTGTAGAAGATGCAACATGGCACATACAACCTGGTGAAAGAATTGGTTTAATAGGATATAATGGAACTGGTAAATCAACCATTCTTAAAGTACTTACACAACAATATTCACCAAGTAAAGGAACTGTTGAAAAAGGAAAAGATACAACCATTGGTTACTTGCATCAAGATTTATTAAGCTTTGATACAAATGAATCAATCTTAGAAGTTGCAATGGGTGCTTTTGAAAAAGTAAAACTATTAGAAAAAGAAATTGAAGAATTAGGAAATCAACTTACAGAAAATAGTGAAGATGAAAATTTATTAATGCTTTATAGCGATAAACTTCATGAACTTGAAGTTGCTGGTGGCTATAATGTACATCATAAAACAGAAGAAGTTTTACAAGGTTTAGGTTTTGAAAATAAAGATTTACAAAGACCTTATAAAGAATTTAGTGGTGGTTGGCGTATGAGAGTTTTATTAGCTAAAATGATTTTACAACAACCCGATGTTTTGCTTTTAGATGAACCTACTAACCACTTAGATTTGCCCAGTATTGAATGGTTGGAGAAATATTTATCACACTATCAAGGTAGTGTAGTTATTGTAAGCCATGATAAATATTTTTTAAATAGAATGGTAAATAAAATTGTTGAACTATATCAACAACAACTTCATATTTATAGTGGTAATTATGATTATTTTGAAACCGAAAAAGCCATTCGTATAGAAATGCAACAAAAGGCTTACGAAAATCAACAGGATTATATAAGACAAAATGAAAGATTAATAGAACGCTTTAGAGCCAAAGCCAGCAAAGCTGCAATGGCACAAAGCCTTATAAAAAAATTAGATAAATTAGAAAGAATTGAAACCGCTGAATTAGAAAGACCAAACATTAAAATTAATTTTCAGGTAGATAAACAGCCAGGGAAAATTATAGCTTCATTAAAAAATATTTATAAAAAATTTGGCGAAAATAGTATCATAGAAAATGGTAATGCAGAAATTGATAGGGGAGATAAAATTGCTTTAATTGGTGCAAACGGAAAAGGTAAATCAACTTTACTACGCATTATTGCAGGTACAGAAAATTTTGAAGGTAAAAGAGAGTGGGGACATAATGTAGAAGAAAGTTTTTATGCTCAACACCAATTAGAAGCCTTGAATTTAAACAACACTATTTTAGATGAAATGAAAGAGTGTGGTAGCCAAAAAACTGAATTAGAATTAAGGGCACTATTAGGCTGCTTTTTATTTAGTGGCGATGATACGGATAAAAAAATTAAAGTTTTAAGTGGAGGAGAAAAAGCAAGAGTTGCTTTAGCAAAAGTAATTGTTAGTAAAAGCAATTTTTTAATGCTAGATGAACCTACCAACCATTTGGATATGCACAGTGTAGAGCTATTAGCAGAAGCTTTAAACAAATATGAAGGCAGTTTAATTTTAGTAAGCCACGATAGATATTTTATTTCTAAAACAGCCAATAAAATTTGGGAAATTGTTAATCATGAAATAAAAGAATTTAAAGGAACTTATGATGAGTGGGTTGCTTGGAATGAAAGAATGGCAAAGCAAAAGGCTCTACAAGAAAAACAAAAAATTCAAGAAGAAAAACAAGTTGTAATTGAAAAAAAGAAAGAACCTTTACAAAAACAACAACAACAAAACACACACGAAACAACTCAGCTAAAAAACGAATTAAAGCAACTACAAAAGAAATTTTCTAAATTAGAAGAATTGGTAAATACAATTAATCTTCAAAAAAATAATGTAGAATTGGAATTGGCAAAACCCGAAAATTTTACAAACCACACAACTTTTTCTTCTTTAGAAGATACTTATAAAAAACTACTTATAGAAAAAGAAAGTTTAGATAAACGATACGAAACAATGTTTGAAGAAATAATGAACTTAGAAGCTAAATTGGTACAACAAGCTTAAATTTTAACCAATAAAAACATAAAAAAAGTTAGCTGAATTTTCAGCTAACTTTTTTGTTTAAAGCATTTATTTTTCTGCTTTAAAAAATTAATTAGTTTTTGTTTTGTTTATTGCTGCACTCCATTCTAAACTAATAGCACTTCTTTCAATTTTAATATAGTTGCCAGGGTTTACTTCTAAGCTGATAGTATTGTCTTCATTAATTTTATTTACAGTTCCATGAATACCAGCAATGGTTACAATTTTATCTCCTTTTTGTAAGTTATCAATAAATTTCTTTTGTTCTTTAGCTTTCTTAGCTTGAGGACGAATCATAAATAACCAGAAAACTAAAATAATTGCTCCCATCATTATTAATGATGTCCATTGACTTCCAGGGTTATTTGGATCTGCCATTAAAAGTGTTACGTTTAATAAGTTCATTGTTTTTGTTTTTAAAATGAATAATAAATATGAAAGTTTAAGATTTACTATTTACAGTTCCTGTAAATTGAAGTTGATGTTCTTTATTGTTTATGGTGTTTGTTACTACTCTTATAAATTTATGTATTTCTCCTTTTTGATTATTACTATTAAAAGTTCCTTTTACCCAACCTTCTTCTTGTGGATTAATTGCTTCATTAGAATAGGATGGAGATGTGCAACCACAACCAGGTTTTACATCAATTACATACAATGGTTTGTTGCCAATATTTTTAAATTTAAAAGTTACTTCTACAATTTCTCCTTCATTAATTGTTCCAAAATTGGCAACACTATCTATCCATTCAATTTGTGTAAAATTAGCACTATCAGTAGCAATTTTATCTAATTCTGTAAAGCTTTGTGGCTTTACTTTTTCATTATTACCACAAGAAACAATTAAGCTAATTATCACAAATAAAAAAAATATTTTTCTCATAAAAAATCTTTCAACATTAACCATTCAAAATAATTACTTCCCTTTCTTCTTAAAATCAACTTTATTAATTTTCCCTTCAGCTAATAACTCTTTATGAATATTATCTAAAATTCCGTTTACAAATTGTCCACTTTGTGGTGTACTATAACTTTTTGCAAGGTCTATATATTCATTAATAGTTACTTTAGTTGGAATAGTATCAAAATACAATAGTTCACAAATTCCTAACTTCATTAAAATCATATCCAATGCTGCAATACGTTCACTATCCCAATTTTTTAACTTGGGTTTTATCAGATCCAAAGTGTATTCATTTTTTTCAATAGCTGTAACTAATAATGATTTTGCAAAATTCCATTTTTCATCAGTTAATAAATTATTCAAATTTTGTGTAGGTTTTTGAATAAACATATTAACTAATTGTTGTAGCATTTCAGCGTCATCATCCCAATTATTAAATTGTTCATCTGTTTGCGATTCGAACAATTCGTTGGGTAAAATCAAAGAATTAAAAATAAATTCAAAAATTTCTTTATCAACTTTTTTATCTCTTGAAGGTTCTTTTAGATAGTTTTTATATTCATCTGTTTCAACTAATTGTAAATAAATTTTTTTAATAGTAGTTTCATCAATTCTATTAGTAGGTTTGTATTTATTAATTGCTTCAACAATACTTACATTTTCTAATAATTGCCACAAAATAATATTACCAGCAAGTTTAGTATTAACGTTTAAATCTGCATAAGTAGGTAAATTTTTAGATGCTCTGTTTCTTGCATCAATCTCAACATATTTAGTTACCTCTATTGCATATTGCAATAAATACACTAATAACTCTGATGTTTTATCTAAACTTTTTTGTAGTTGAGCTACAGGGTCTTTAAATAATTTATTATCACCGCTGCTTTCTATCATATATAAAAGCTGCATAACCTTAATTCTTATATTTCTTCTGCTAATCATGTATAAAAAGAACTTTATTTCAGGGCTGCGAAGATAGGGGGTTTCATGTTTAAGGTTTATTCTTTCTAAATAATTTATGTTGATATTTTATTTAACAACTTATATGCTTAAATAAATAGTATCAGCACTTATTAATTGTTATACATGTCTAATATATTTTGTTTTGAAATAAAACAGACTTTATAAGCTTTTTTAAATTAATGCAATTTTGACACACAAAATATGACTAAAAACACCCACCTTCGCAGCCATTTTATAAATATTTAATTATTAAACTGAAATTTTGACTTTAAAGAACCATTGGCAATATTATTGTCTATTAGGTTTCTGATTTTTAAAAATTAATTCATTAAAAAATAAAACTAAAATCATGGCTACGAAAAAGTTGAATATTACCCCGTTACACGATAGGGTAATTGTAAAACCAGCTGCTGCTGAAGAAAAATCAGCTGGAGGAATTATTATACCAGATACTGCTAAAGAAAAACCACAACGTGGATTAGTTGTAGCAGCTGGACCTGGTAAAAAAGATGAACCAGTTACTGTAAAAGTTGGTGATACTGTACTTTATGGAAAATATGCTGGAACTGAAATTCAAATTGAAGGACAAGATCTTTTAATAATGAGAGAAAGCGATATTTTGGCAATCGTGTAATTAGCCACCTAAATCACCCAAAGGGAGAATTTAGAAAAATTATATTAAGCATTAACAATTAAACATTTAAAATTATTCATACAATGGCAAAGCAAATATTCTTCGAAGTAGATGCAAGAAATAAAATGAAAAAAGGCGTTGACCAATTAGCCAATGCTGTAAAAGTTACATTAGGTCCTAAAGGTCGTAATGTAGTGATAGAAAAAAAATTTGGTGCACCACAAGTAACCAAAGATGGTGTTACTGTAGCTAAAGAAATAGAATTAGAAGACCCTATTGAAAATATGGGAGCACAAATGCTAAAAGAAGTAGCTTCTAAAACTGCAGATATTGCTGGTGATGGAACTACTACAGCAACGGTTTTAGCACAAAGCATTATTAGTGAAGGGTTAAAAATGGTAGCAGCTGGAGCAAACCCAATGGATTTAAAACGTGGTATTGATAAAGCTGTAGCAATGGTTGTTGAGAATTTAAAATCTCAATCTCAAACTGTTGGAAGCGATAGCAAAAAAATTCAACAAGTAGCAACAATTTCTGCTAATAACGATGAAACCATTGGTAAACTAATAGCAGAAGCATTTGGTAAAGTTGGTAAAGAAGGTGTTATAACTGTTGAAGAAGCGAAAGGAACAGACACAACTGTTGATGTTGTTGAAGGTATGCAATTTGACAGAGGTTACATCTCTCCTTACTTTGTTACCAACAGCGAAAAAATGGAAGCAGAATTGCAAAATCCTTACATATTAATTTATGATAAGAAAATTTCTGCAATGAAAGATATCCTTCACATTTTAGAAAAAGTTGCACAAAGTGGTCGTCCATTATTAATTATTGCAGAAGATTTAGAAGGAGAAGCATTAGCAACATTAGTAGTAAACAAATTACGTGGTACAATTAAAGTTGCAGCAGTTAAAGCTCCAGGCTTTGGCGATAGAAGAAAAGAAATGCTTACCGATATTGCTATCTTAACAGCAGGTACAGTAATTAGCGAAGAATTAGGACACAAATTAGAAGGTGCAGATTTAAGTTCTCTTGGTCAAGCTGCTTCTGTAACTATTGATAAAGACAACACTACAATAGTTGGCGGTAAAGGCAAGAAAACAGATATTACAGCAAGAGTAAATCAAATAAAAGCACAGGTAGAAAATACAACATCTGATTACGATAAAGAAAAATTACAAGAACGTTTAGCTAAGTTAGCAGGTGGTGTTGCTGTATTATATGTAGGTGCTGCAACAGAAGTAGAAATGAAAGAAAAGAAAGATAGAGTAGATGATGCTTTACATGCAACAAGAGCAGCAGTAGAAGAAGGAATTGTACCTGGTGGTGGCGTTGCTTATATTAGAGCAATTGATAGTTTGGAGGCAAAAGTTAAAGGACAAATTGCTGATGAACAAACAGGTATGGCAATAGTAAAACGTGCATTAGAAGAACCAATTCGTACCTTAACAATTAATGCAGGAATTGATGGTTCAATAGTTGTACAAAAAATTAAAGAAGGAAAAGGAGATTTTGGTTTTAATGCAAGAACAGAAGTTTTTGAAAACTTGTTTAAAGCTGGTGTTATAGACCCAACTAAAGTAAGTCGTGTTGCATTAGAAAATGCTGCTTCAATAGCTGGTATGTTATTAACTACAGAAGCTGTAATTGCAGATAAACCAGAACCTAAACAAGCAGTTCCAGCAATGCCTGGACCTGATATGGGTGGAATGGGTTATTAATAAAAAAAATGGCTGTTATTCTTTTTTCAGTCTATACTTTTATACAAGCCTTGTTACAAATTATGTAGCAAGGCTTTTTTGTAGAATCCGAACAAATCAACAATTTATCAATAAAGAATTTCAACAAAAAAATGGGAGATAAACTAAGTTCAAGTAGCAAGTGCAACACCAGTTCAATCTTTTTTGGGGTACCCCAAAAAAGATTGAACTGAAAACAGATTTTTGTGTTGCAATGTCAAAAAAATATAATCAGCTCAA
>JBPXJV010000075.1:0-9765 GCA_051715485.1 Chitinophagales bacterium | reverse complement strand
ATCGCATCACCAAGTTCAGAACGAGTAAGCATAGTAGTAACAGACATCAGTGGTAAAGTATTGGTTCAACAAAATGTTGAATTAAATGCAGGAGATAATGTAAAACAAATAGATGTAAGCAGATTATCACAAGGCACTTATTTAATTAAAACCATTTGTGCAAATGGTTGTGAAAGTGCAGTAATAAAATTTGCTAAATATTAATAAGTAAGTTTTATTGAAACATAAATACAAAAGAGGTTGCCATAATTGGCAACCTCTTTTTCCTTAATTTTATCCTATGCAAAAAGAAGGAGCAATTGGCATTTTTGATAGTGGTTATGGCGGTTTAACTATTTTAAAAGAAATAGTTAATGTGTTACCTCAGTACAATTATATTTATCTTGGCGATAATGCTCGTACACCTTATGGCTCCAGAAGTTTTGAAACTGTTTATCATTATACTTGGGAGGCTGTACAATGGCTTTTTAATCAGGGTTGTTCTTTAGTTATTCTTGCATGTAATACAGCATCTGCTAAAGCATTAAGAACTATTCAACAAAATAATTTACCAAACTTAGCAGATAATCATAAGAGAGTTTTAGGCGTAATAAGACCAACAGCAGAAGTAATAAATAACTTTACACATAGTAAGCACATTGGTATTTTAGGAACCACAGGCACAGTACAATCCAACTCATATATTTTAGAAATTGAAAAATTTTTTCCGAATATAAAGGTGTTTCAACAAGCTTGTCCTTTATGGGTTCCATTAATTGAAAATAATGAACACAACAGTAAGGGTGCAGATTTTTTTGTAAAGAAATATATACATCAATTATTAGAGCAAAATGCAAATATTGATACCTTTCTTTTGGCTTGTACACATTATCCTTTACTTATAGAAAAAATAAAAGAATACACACCAGCAGATATAAAAATTGTTGCACAGGGCAATATTGTAGCAGAAAGTTTAAAAGATTATTTATATCGTCATCCTGCAATGGAAACCTTATGCTCTAAACAAGCACAAATTAATTTTTATACTACCGATAATGCAGAACAATTCAATAAACAAGCATTTATTTTTTGGGGAAATAATATACAAAGCCAACAAGTAAATATATCAACTCTTTAAAGAAAGTTTTTGTTTGCCTGCCTTACTTGCAGGAATATAAGAAGCAAAAAACGACACAAGAAAAACAGTAATTATTACTAAAACTATATCTTGTATTCTCATCTCTACAGGATAATAATCAACTACAAAACATCCATTTAATTTTAACAACTTAAACTCTATTTGCAACCAACAAATAATTGTTGCTATTACAACACCAAATCCACTTCCTACAATAGCCAGTATAAAACCATTGCTAATAAAAATATTTTTTACAGCATTATCACTTGCTCCCATTGCTTTTAAAATAGCAATATCTTTTTGTTTTTCTAAAACCAACATTGTTAACGAACCAATGATGTTAAAAGCAGCAACAACAAGTATTAAACTCAAAATGCCATAAATAATCCATTTCTCCATTTGCATAATACTATAAAGACTTTTATTCTGCTCATACCTTGTTTGTACAATAAAATTATTACCTAATTTTTTTTGTAATTGCTCAGATATTTTTTTCACTTCAGCATCATTTTTTGCAATTAATTTTAGTTCAGCATAAGAGTATTGAGAGCTATCCATATCAAGCATAAACTGCATAAAAGCCAAATTGGTAAAAATATATTTATTATCAAACTCTTGCTGCACAGTAAATACACCACTTGGCACAACATTGTAAGAATGAAAAGCATCGTTAAGGTTTGTAAAACTCAATGCTTTTTTATTGGGCAAATACAATGTAGGAAGCTCAACAGATTCTTGTCCAACATATACACCAATTGCATTTTCAATACCAGCACCAACAACAATTTCAGGAGCATTCACAACACCAACATTATAACTTCCACGTGCAATATGGTTTGCAATATTTGTTACAGAATTATACTTATCATCAACACCTTTTACAAGTACTGTAGTTTGGTTATCTCCATTTTTCAGCAATGCTTTTTCTTCTACAACAAAAGAAATATTAGCAATTTGTTTATCTTGTTTAATAAAATTTAATTGTGCAGTATTCAGTTGTAATATTTTACCAGATGCAGGAGCAATTTTTGTATCAGCATAAAAATCGCTGTATAAATTTTTTACCAAACTCTCAAAACCATTAAACACACTAAGTACCAATATTAGTGCAATAGTGCCAACCATAATAGCAACAATACTTATATAAGCAATAATGTTTACAGCATTGATGCTTTTTTTACTTTTAAAATATCGCCATGCAAATAAAAAGTTCAAGAGAAAAATGTTACTTATAAAAATTAAAAATTCAGAAATAATTTTTTTGTACTAAGCTGTAAGTATGCTATTAAGCTTATGTTGCGTCGCACTCTTCAACGCTTTGTTCTTTCATTAAGCAATGTATAAATTATGCTATCCATTTTTTTCTTCTTCTATTTTTTTAAAAACTTCTTCCATCTTAAAAACATAATCTAAAGTATCATCTAAATAAAAATGTAAAACAGGAATACGACGAACCTGATGTTTAATTTTATTTACAAGCTCTCGTTTTATTTCCCAAGCCACATTTTCTATTTTTTTCATTGCAGCATTTGTATCTGCTACCTGAAATAAACTTAAATATATTCTTGCTTCTAATAAATCTGGTGTAACTTTTACAGATGAAATTGAAACCATGCCACCATCAATCATATTCAAACCTAATTTTCTAAAAATAATATTCAATTCATCAAGTAAAACAGCAGCTATTTGTTTTTGTCTTTTTCCTTCTTCCATAACCTTACTGATTTCCTACAAATGTAATAAATAAAAAAAAGAAATGAGTGTGTATGCTTTTATTTCGTTCCTAAAGAGCTTTCTTGAAGTTGTAGTATAGTTTTCAAACTGTACTACAACATTAGCTACACATTAATTACATTAAAATTTTTATTTTGACTGATATAATTTCTCTATCATTTTTAATAATTTTTCTTCTCTTAACTTGGCTTCTTTAAGTTCTTCTCTTAAGAACTCTATTGTTTTTTCAAAAATTTCTATTTGTGTTTCATAATGATTGTGTATGTAACCTTTATCAATTGTATTATTACTAAAACTTACAATAGGATTATCTTTTGATAGTAAATCCATTAACGATATTTCTAAAATAGAGGCAATCTTTTCTGCAACTTCTGTGGTTAGTTTAGTTTTATTAAGTTCAATTCGAGAATAAGCATTTTGACTAATTCCTAATTGAGAAGCCATATATTCCTGCGAATAATTTCTTATTTCTCTAACTATTTTTATTTTATTCCCAACCATAGTATATATGTTTTAAGTTTCTTAATAAGCATCTAAATTACTCTTTTTTGTTGTTGGATAAATAAAAAAATGTATTGCAATTTGTACTAGCTTTTTTATGAAAATAAAAAATACCAACCAACTTGCCTCATTTTCTAAATAAATTCTATACGTTGTTATGAAACAATTTTCAATTATTCTTATTGCCATTTTTACTTTTAACTACACTAATGCTCAAGTAATAGACACTACAGCCTTGCAAGGTTATCCTGCATCTGTACTTATTCGTGTATATGATGTAGCAGGTAAAGTAACACTGTCATCAGCCGAGCAATTAGTCTTAGCCGAACTGTTTCAGGAAGAAGAACAGTCAATAAAAACAATGATTATTAGCAATGGCAGTAATGCGGCCATAGACAGTACTAAAAGATACTACACCAATGAGTTTAATTTATTACTGTCAGAACAACAAAGAGAAGCATATTATACAGCCAAAGCATTACCAAGAGTATCAGCAATAGCAAATGCAACAGCTAAAATGCTTCAACAGAAATACCATACAGATTCTTTGACAAAAGAATATTTTAAAACAATGTATCAGTGGAGAGAAAGTCTTGTAGAAAAAGTGTGGCTTAGCAATACAGATACTACTGCAAGAAATAATAATTTGCTGTACATTTTTACAGTATATGATACACTCATTAGTCGTTACATACAGGCTGCTGCAAGTAGTAAATATTTTACAGGAAGATTACATTATATAGATAGTATCAGCTACATAGAAGACCAAAGAAAAAGCAGTTTAGCAGCACAATACTATTCCAATAGTATGAACTACCCATACTTGTCATACAGCGATAATTTTAATATTGCTTTTAATACAGTTTTCAACCAGATTTCAGATACTGCATTTTATGCAGTTGCTTATAATAATGATATTACCAATAAATACCACAAATCAGCTGAAACTGCACTGGCAAGTTATATTAAAAGTCATCAATTATCTACAGTTTCTGCACAACAGATATTACCATATCTTTTAGAAAGAGAAAGGGCTATTACACTGATAGATAAATTGTACAATCAGTTATACGATTCTTCAAAAGATGCAGCATTAGATAATATTTTACAAAAACATCAACCGCCAATAGACAGTTTACTTGCCTTAGAAGCTGACATAATGGATAATACACAAATAGACATTGCCATAAAGTTTGCTCAATTACTACAGTTAAGTGAGGAGCAAGTTAATTCACTGAAAGAACAAGGGTCAGCACTAACACAAATGATAAAAGATTACAGGCAAACAGACCCATTTGGTGAATATGATTCAAAAGAATTTGAAAGCGAAGTATTAAATGCCATACTCACACCTGAACAATATACACAGGTTCTTGATGCAAAATATGCAGGTAAAGCAGCTTCTATGGCTAAATTAGACTGGAAGCAAATACAACTGTATGGAATGGATACAGAATATCAACTCAATGAAAATACTACCAAAACCGAATTAAGCAATTATCATCTGGCACAACTGATAGCTTATTACCGCAATGCAAATAATTTAGAAGAACAATATTTAAGTATTCAAAGAATCAATGAAGTAATGCCAGAAATAATGAGAAACTTATTGGAAAGATGGGAATATCAAACACCGTATGGCGATATACCTGGTGTATTCTTTCAATGGTAAACAGTAGTAGAAGAAGTTTAGGAAGTTTAATTGTTGTTAATTGAAAATTGAACATTGATTATTCGTAATTCGTAATTCATCATTCGTAATTCATTATACATGAAACAATTTTTGGTAATCATATCCTGTATCATCTGCACTTGTGCTACAGCCCAAACAGATAGTACTTTGGCTGTTGACAGTGCTATGCTGTACCTCACAGGTACATTTAAAAAATACAATCCACAAAAAGCCTTTACCCTGTTTTTGCAAAGGGCTGGTAATGGCGAAGCCAAAGCCATGAATGCCGTAGGCTTACAGTATGCAAAAGGCTTGGGAGTGGACAGTAATTTTAATATGGCTGTTTATTGGTTTACACAAGCAGCTACTAATGGTTATACAAAAGCATACATTAATCTTGGTATGCTGTATAAACAACACAGTACAGACAGTACAGGTTATGCCATAGCCAACAACTATTTTACTTTGGGCGTACAGCAACAAGAACCAAGTGCTTATTTTGCCTTAGGCTATATGTATTACAAAGGGTTAGGTTGTACTCAAAGCTATACAGAAGCCTTAAACTTATTCAAGAAGGGCATAGACAGCAACAGGGCAGATTGTATGTATTTTACAGGCTTGTGCTACAAATATGGTTATGGTGTAACAGCAAATGCAGACAGTGCAGCTTATTACATAAACCAAGCAGCCCTCAAAGGCTACAAACAAGCCAATGCAGAATTAGCCAACAATAACAACTATGCAGCCAGAGGCACAAAAAAAATACCCTATATACAAGTGCAGCCTTTGCAGGAGGCAACTACAGCCTATACAGCCATAGCAGAACAAAAAGCCTATATACCCTTAGAAGGTAATTATACAGGTATGCTTACCCAATATGATTACAGCGGTAAAAAAATAATTGTGCAAATGCCTGTAAGCATAGAAATGAAAGCAATAGGCAATCAGCTTAAAGCAGTTTTACATTTGGCAGATAATGAAGCCGTTAATGTAGATGCAGTACAACAAGGCAATACTTTATACTTTTCGTCTGCTGGTTTTATAACATCTACTATAAAAGCAACTAAGAAACAGCAAAAATTAGTATTCAGAAAAGCACAATTTACAAGCACCATAAAAGCAGACAGTATGTACCTGCAAGGAAGTTTACAGTTATACAATACCTATACCAAAGAAACAGAAAAACCTTTACAAATAAGCCTTGCCAAACAGCAAACAACCGTAAACCATAAACCACAAACTACCAACCTCACTGTTTTCCCCAATCCTGTAAACAAACGTTTTAGCATAAGTTTTATACTAAGCAAAGCCACTCCTGCAAAAATAACTATTTACACTACACAAGGGCAGTTGATACATACCCAACTGACAGAGCCCTTACAGGCAGGTAAGCAAGTTATAAGCATAAACAAAGATATAAAAACAGCAGGTATTTATATACTGCATGTAAATGGTAATGGTATTAAAGAAAGTACTGCATTTATAAAAGAATAACCCTATTGCTATGAGAAAAATAATTGGAATAATATTTTTTTGTTTTTGCTGCTGCATAGCAGCTATGGCACAAGATGAGCCTGAAAACAATGATACTTTGAGCCTTACGGATATTACTACTACTGATATTTTGCAGACAATGCAAACTGGCAAAATAAAATGGACTGCTGTAACTACCACAACCTATCAAGCTAAATGGTGTTTTTTTGGTAAATGTGCTGATGATAATTTAGGAATTACACATATAGTAGAAAGTTGTTGCACTTTTGGGCAATGGATAAGAAAGTTGTTTGGCGGTGGAAAAGGAAGCACAACTACACTTACACAAAATACTGATAGTGGTGGGGGTACATCTGGTACTGGTGGTGGAGGAAATAGTAGTAATACTGGTGGAGGAAGTGGCTCTATACCACCAGGACCAACAACACCTCCACTTGGCACTACTGGAGGAACTACAAATACACCACCTGGCTATGGCACTACACCAGCAAATACTTTTACTACAACTATTACCACACCACCACCTATAAAACCTGCTACTGCATTGGATAATGGAGATATGGAAGAAGATAGCACAAAACCTAAAAAAGATTGTGCTGGAATAATAGGAGGAACAGCTTATAGAGATAGCTGTAAAAGATGTGTTGGAGGAACTACAGGTAAAGAACCTTGTAAAGATACAACACAATCTACGCCATGTGATTCATTACAAAAGGCGGCACAAAATTTAGATTCGATTTATATAAAAAGTAAAGCTGACTCAATGTTGGCTACCATACCAAATCTTGACACAATATCAATAGAAAAAGGGTTTCCTGTCTTTCAGAAATTTAGTGTAAACCCTTACGATGTAACGGATACTACATTTACAGGACAATATAAAATAGAAGATACTATTTATACAGGTACAAGCACAGGCATAAGCTATTCCTTTTACATACCTCCTTTGCATACGTTTGCTGCCGATTTGCATACACATCCTCCTAATGGTTATAATGCTCCATCAGCTAAAGATGTGTACAGGCTTCTTGAAACAAAATCCACAGACAAACATTTTGAAGGGAAATTTGTAGCAGCACACAATGGCAATAAATACGCCATTACTGTAACAGATAATGCAATGGCGGCGGCATTTTTAAGTACCAAAAGCCAATACTTAAATGACTCTACCAATGATTGGGAAGAAGATTCGGAAATTGGAAAAGCGTTTAAAAATGCTTACAAATATTTTGGAGAAAATATTTATAAAGGGAATCCGAATAAAAATAATCTTGCTTACGAAATGGCAATGGTGGCAGTATTAAAGCAATATAAAACAGGTATATCTTTAAACAAGAAAGATGCTTCGGGTAATTTTCAACCTATTGTAGTAAACACAATTATACATCCTGAAAAGCCTAAAAAGAAGTTTTATACGAGAGATTGCCTATAATTTATTAACTTTATAAAGCTAAATAATAATGAAAAAAATATTTATTGTTATACTGATTGTTTTTACGTCTTTTATAAAAGGAGCAAAAGCACAAACCAACGGTGTGCAAGATACGCTTGCATACTTGCAAACCATTGTTGCAAACAAAACTCAATTTATCGGGCAACCGTTTTCTACATTAATGGACAGTTTAAAAATTCAGATTAAATTCTTTTCACCCTTTTCGGGTATTCATTATGATATAACAAAAGAAACGTCAACTGATTTCAGTTTTTATTTTTCACAAAATACAAACAATTATTATTTGACATATCCAAGATTAGAAGTTTTCTGGCAACTCCCTTTAAATGCTACTCAGTCTGACAGTTTGTGGGAAACTAATGGTGGTATTTGGTCTTCTGCTGTTGCTGCCTTTTATGCCAATGGTATTATTAAAGATATACAAATAAGGGAGTAGGCATATTATAAATGTTTTAAAACGCAGGAATTAATGTTCCTGCTTTTTTGCTTACGAAATGGCAATGGCAGCGGTTTTAAAACAATACAAAACAGGTATATCTTTAAACAAGAGAGATGCTTCGGGCAATTTTCAACCTATTGTAGTAAATACTATTATACACCCAGAAAAACGAAGAAAAAAGTATTATACAAGAGATTGCTTATAGTTTTGTAGAACTTAAAATTTAAAACAATGAAAAAAATATTTATAATAATACTATTTACATTTAGCATTAAACTTGTAAATGCTCAAACTTATGGTGTACCTGATACACTTGCATATTTGCAAACTATTGTAGCAAATAAGGCTAATTATATAGGGCAGCCATTTTCTATATTAATGGATAGTTTGAAAATTGAAATAAAATATTTTCATCTAAGGCGAGGAATTCACTATGATATTTCAAAAGAGACATCTACACGTTTTAGTTTTTATTTCCCCGAAACTGCCGATGATTTATATTTAGCATACCCATATTTAGAAATTTATTGGCAGGTAGCATTAAATGCAAATCAATCAAATTTTTTATGGAGAAATAATAATGGTGGCAGTTGGTCTTCTGCTGTTGCTGCATTTTATGCCAATGGTATTATTAAAGATATACAAATACGAGAGTGAAAAAGATATTTATAATAATAGTATTTATATGTAGCATTAAACTTGTGAATGCTCAAACTTATGGTGTACCTGATACACTTGCTTATTTACAAACAATAGTTGCAAATAAAGCTAATTATATCGGGCAATCGTTTTCTATATTAATGGATAGTTTGCAGATTCAGATTAAATTCTTTTCACCATTTTCAGGTATTCATTATGATATAAGCAAAGAAACTTCCACTTCGTTTAGTTTTTATTTTCCACAAGATGGGCTTGATGACTTTTACTTAACATATCCTAAGTTAAAAATCTATTGGCAAACGCCTTTAAATGCAAGCCAATCAGATTTTCTGTGGAGAACTAATAATGGCGGCGGCTGGAACTCTGCTGTTGCTGCATTTTATGCCAATGGTATTATTAAAGATATACAGATACGAGAGTGAAAAAACATTTCGTTTCCGAAAAGTCTCCCTGTATAGCATTGAGTATATGTTAAGAGACTCTGAGGTATTAGTGTATTTAATACTAATTTCCGGCAGAGTGTCAATTTGTTGAAGACAGTTATGATTCTATCTCTTAATTTGAGATGAAGATTGCTTCGTCTATGACTCGCAATGACGATGAGAAGGATTATTTCGTTACTGACTGAGGGTTCTTCGCTTTTCTTTATCGTCTTTGCGAGGGCTTTTGCCCGAAGCAATCCAGTGAAACTAATG
>JBPXJV010000074.1:0-6764 GCA_051715485.1 Chitinophagales bacterium | reverse complement strand
TTCTCCACCACTTGAAGTAATAGTTTGTGTTGGTTGTGCAATTCCACCTTTTATAAAACTCACTACATATTGCTGCCCATTTGTTAATCCAGTTAAAGTTATACTCCCTGTTGTAGAAGCACACTGTGATGGATCAGTCTTTGTATAACTTGAAATAGTGGGTATAGGTTTAACTGTTACTACTATTGGTGTTCTTGGGCTTTCACAAGAAGAACTATTATTTTTTTGACTAACATAAAATGTAACATTGCCTACTGTTGTTGTTAATGGAGTTGGAGTTATATTAGATGCTGTACCTCCTGTTGCTGTTGAATACCATTGTAACTCATTACCACTTGTTGCTGTAACATTTAAAGGAGTAGCAACTGCATTTTGGCAATATTCAACAGGGGTTGAAACAATAGGCGTGGAAGGTGTTTGAGAAACTACTACAACTACATTTGTTGCAGCTGATGTACATCCTGCTAAAGTAGCTGTAACACTATATGTACCTGATGCAGAACTTGAAACATTAGTAATTGAAGGATTTTGGTTAGTGCTTGTAAAACCATTTGGTCCAGTCCAATTGTAGGTTACGCCAGTTGTTGTACTACTGGCATTTAAATTTAAATCATTCCCTTGTCCACTACAAATTGGGCTATTTGACCCAGCCGTTGGTACATTTGGTGCACTGGGATCTGATAAAGTAATAGGAGCTATAATATTTGAAGTACAATTATTAGGAGATGAAGAAACACTAATGTTTGAATAAGTACCGGCTGTTAGCCCTGTAATTGTTACCTGACCAGATGCATTAGATGTAGCATTAATACTTGTTGTTGCTCCTCCATTTTTACTAAAAGAAACATAAAAAGAAGTATTTGGAGTTAATCCATTAAGTGTAATTGAGCCATTATTACCTCCACAAGAAGTTGGATTAATAAAATTATTAGAACTTATATTAGGCTGAGGTTTTACAGTAACGGTAAATGTTGCTGGTGTTCCATTACATCCATCTTTACTTGGGGTAATAGTATAAGTAACTACAGCATCAGTAGTTGATGAAGCATTTATTAAAACATCATTAATTGTTCCTGTGCTATTTGTATTACCAGTTACTGTTCCTGTACTTACAGTTGAAGTCCAATTAAAAGTGCTACCAGTTAATGAAGATGTTAATAATTGATTTACTGATACACCACTGCAAATTGTTTTTGTAGTTGAAGAGGTAACTGTATTACTTGGAGTAAAGTTTATTCTTATAGAATCTTTTTTAATTGGACATACATTAGGAGCATTAGGCGATGCAGATAAAACTATATAAAGTGGGTTTAAATTCTTATCATTATTATTAAATGTATAAGTGCCAGTTAAAGAATTGACATTACTGAAAGTACCTGTACCATTTATTGAGTTCCAAGTATATGTACTTGATGCACCAGTAGCACTTGCATTTAAAGTAAAATTTGTGTTTGTTCTACAAACAGTAGGATTTTTATCTGGTGCAATACTAAAATTTGCTGGTTCGTCAAATCTAATAGTTTGCGTTTTAGTAATTGCTCCGCCCGGGCAATTACTATTAAAAGTAAGTGTTACATTATAAGTGGTATTGTTATTAAATTGTATTTGGGGATAGAAAGAATTAGCTGTTGTACCTCCTACAAAGGAATAGGAAGAAGGCGTAATAGTCCATAATACACTTTCGCCATTGCCATAAGTAGAACTATAAGTTGGTATATGTGATAGAGAAGTATCAAATCTAATTGTTCTTACACCACAATATGCAATATCAGGTGGTAACGATACTGCATTATTTCCTACCAATACAACTTTACGTGTTAATGTATCTGTTTTACAAACATTAGAAGCAGTTAATTTAATTAAATATCTTCCTGGTGATGTAAAACTGAATGAAGGATTTTCACTTGAATTATTACCCGAACTATATGTATATATACCTGTACCTGGAGCAATAATCCCTCTATCAGACTCTCTCATAACAATCCAAGAAAATACAGTTGGAGAACATGCAACTGTTGCAGTTGAATTACTAATATTTACAACTTTAGGAGAACAAGCTACAATAGAATCTTTTAAACCTCCATCATTAAATTTAAACCCTACAACTATTTGTGGTTGAACACAAAACTCTTTTATAATTTCAGAAATTACTGTACAGCCTTGTGGGTTTGAAGCAGTTAACTTAATTTGCCATATCCCTGCTTCATTAAAAATATTTACTGGAACATTCAAGTTTTTATTTATATCTAACCATGCAGCATTTACTGAAGAGAAAGAAGAAGCTGAAGGTTTTTTAATTGTCCAAGTAAAATTTGCATCTCTATTACATACTGACGTTGTGCCATAATAACCTAGCAAGGTGGTATTGGTAAATTTAGCAGAATCGTTTAAACAAATAGGATTTTTACCATAAAAATTTGCAGCAGGAGGCGTGCTTGTATTGACAGATTTTGTAGTTCCATTTCCATTTTGAGAAAACAAGTTACAAGAAGTATTTATTAACCCCTTGTTATGTAGCTGTATTGCTACTTCAAATTTCCCATTTGAAGGGAAAGGAGTAAAATTACAAGTAGGATTAGAGTAGGAATGTAAAAAACTCTGATTAGCTAAAAATCTTGCTTGAGTAAATGTATCTGTTTTTGTGTTGTCGCCATAAGTAACAACATAGTATGAACCTGCATAATTCTTTTCAATAACAGACAAATCAACAGAAAATGAAATTGGTGTATTAATACAAACGTTTTCACTACTTAAATTACCCAATGATGTATTACCAGTATTATTATAATAAATAAATGAATTTGTGGTTGTTAATCCTGAACCAGTTTTAGCTATTTCTAAAGTATAATGACCTAATGCTAAACTTGAAGGTAATTCAATTGTTGTAGCCCCACCAAAACTAGATACATTAACTGTAATTGGAGTAACAACAGAAGTTTCATGATTGATTAGTTTTACGTTATATGTATATGCAGGATCGTAGTTAGGCAATTCAAAGGTTAATAATGAAGATAAAGAACCTGAAGCTTTATTTAGATAACCAAAATGGTTATTATTTATAAAACAAGATACATCTCCAATATTTGATAAAATTGGATTGGGATTTGCTAATGTTGTTGTAGTGAATATACTCCCACTTTGTATAGCAAAACTGTTCGTCATTACACTACTCAATTCTGTGTTAGAACTATCTGCTATAACTCGTATTTTATAAATTCCATTAGCAATACCGTTGGGTATTATACCATTTAACATAGGTACAAAAAAGTTCTTTTCCGAACCTATATTATTAGCAACAATACTGCTATCACTGGCTTTAATTAATTGTAGTCTAAAGTTGGTAGTTTTATTAGTATTGGTTCCATCAAATGGATAAATGCCAATAGGTTTAAAATGTACAGATATACTTCCACCAGCTAAATATGTTTTTGAATTATCGAAATAAACCAAAGAAATGCTTCTTTGAGAATAGCTATAAGTTGTAATCAAAAGTAATATAATGATTAAAACCCTTCTTTTCATTTTCATAATTAGCATAGGCATATTTACATAACAAAATAAAATTTTTACACTATGATATTAAGTGCAATTAGTTTTAATAGAACATTCAGATTTATGAATAAAAAGTAAGAAAAAATGCTTTTAATATAAAGTTCAATCAAATACAAAAAATTGTTCTTTACATTATAGTTATAGTAAAAATATGTAATTGGTTTGAAAGTATAATTATCAGAAGCAATAAATTAAAAAAAATGTTGAATTATATTTAACAATTCAACATTTCTGCACGCAAAATTTCTATTTTATATTTTAATTATGATGGCTACTATTTTATTGCCTTTTAGTTAAAATATTTATTACAAAAAAGGGCATTTACAGTATCAAAAATTATATTTTATGTGAATGATAAAAGTGAAATCATTGTTATGCAATATTATTTCAAATCCAACTTTATCTGCAACTCATTTAATTGTTTTTCATCAATAGAACTTGGTGCATCAAGCATTACATCTCTGCCACTATTATTTTTTGGGAATGCAATAAAATCTCTAATACTTTCACTGCCTCCTAAAATAGCACATAATCTATCAAAACCAAAAGCAATACCACCATGTGGTGGAGCACCATATTCAAATGCTCCTAATAAAAAACCAAATTTATGTTGTTGCTCTTCTTCATTCATGCCTAAAGCTTCAAACATTTTCTGCTGTAATGCTTTTTGATAAATACGAATTGAACCTCCACCAATTTCATTTCCATTTAAAACCATATCGTAAGCATTGGCTTTAATATTTGCATAAGGATGTTTTAAATAATCAGCAGCATTTTCAATAACAGGGCTATTATTAATCATTGTATCAATATCACTTGGCTTAGGACTTGTAAATGGATGATGACGGGCTACCCATCTATTTTCTTCTTCTGCATATTCAAACAAAGGAAAATCTAAAACCCATAACAATTTAAATTCATTTTCTTTTCTTAATCCTAATCTTTTTCCCATTTCTAACCTTAATTCAGATATGGCTTTTCTTGTTCTTTCTTCTGCTCCTGCTAAAATTAAAATTAAATCTCCTGCTTTTGCATTAGCTGCTTCTGCAATGGCTTTTAATTGTTCTGGTGTATAAAATTTATCTATACTACTTTTAAATGTTCCATCAGTATTACACTTAATAAATACCAAGCCTTTCATACCTATTTGAGGTCGTTTAACCCATTCTGTTAGTTCATCAGTTTGTTTGCGTGTATATTCACTACAATTAGGTACAGCAATGGCTAAAACAGAAGCTCCCTTGCCTCCAAAGGGAGGAATATCAAACATGTCTGCATCAAAAAAATTTTCTTTACTTGGAAATAAATTTTTATCAAAAACAAGATTACAAATCTTCATACCAAAACGTATATCTGGTTTATCATTTCCATATTGCCACATTGCTTCTTCCCAAGTCATTCTATCTACAGCATCTGAATAATTAATTCCTTTTACATCTTTAAAAATTCTTTTTACCAAACCTTCAAACATGTTTAAAATATCTTCTTGCTCTACAAAACTCATTTCACAATCAATTTGCGTAAATTCAGGTTGTCTGTCTGCTCTTAAATCTTCATCTCTAAAGCATTTCACAATTTGAAAATATCTATCATAACCACTAACCATTAAAAGCTGTTTAAAGGTTTGAGGACTTTGTGGTAGTGCATAAAACTCTCCTTCATTCATTCTGCTTGGAACAACAAAATCTCTTGCACCTTCTGGAGTTGATTTTATTAAAAAAGGAGTTTCAATATCTATAAAATTATTTTCGTACAAATAATTTCTTGCACTTCTATTTACAGCATAACGAAGTTCAATATTTCTTTTTACTGCATTTCTTCTTAAATCTAAGTAACGAAATTTCATTCTTAAATCATCGCCCCCATCAGTATCATCTTGAATAGTAAATGGTGGTACTTCACTTTTATTTAAAATAACAAATGATGATACAGTAATTTCAATATCGCCTGTTGGAATGTTTTTATTTTTATTGCTACGCTCATTAACAATACCATTTACTTGCAAAACATATTCACGACCTAAAGTATTTTCTTCTAACTGTTTGTTTAATTCTTCGCCAAACAAAAGTTGTGTAATGCCATATCTATCTCTTAAATCTATAAAAGTAATAGCTCCAAATTTTCTGATAGTTTGTACCCAGCCTGCAAGTGTAATTTGCTGACCAATATTTTCAATTCTTAATTCTCCGCAAGTGTGTGTTCTAAACATTTGTGTTTATTATTTAGTGGGCAAATATAATCAAATAGAAAAAGGGAAATTGATGAATATTTCCCTTTCTAAATTTTATTAAACAACTTATTTAAATTCTATTTCACAACTCCATTATTATTCCAATCTCTTCCAAAAACCTTTTGTAGTGTAGGGCTTGTTCTGGCTTCTGCTTTTGTTCTTATAGCTACTTCTTGTTCAGCTATTTTATTAAACATGGCATTGGTTACAACACCTGCTAATAAATTATCCAAATTCAAATTAAGTTTTACTTTATCGCCTAAAACCATTTTTGCAGGAGCTACTAATTTGTCCCATTCTTTGGTTACATTATATTGGTCTAAGGCAGTTTTCATAATTGGTGTTACAGTTGTTCTAAGTTCTGTACCAATAGTATTTCTAAAATAATCTGTTGCTGCTGTTCCTCCATTTTTTACAATATTTATTGCATCAGTAATATTCATTCTTTTAATACCACTTACAAAAACTGGTATTGAATTAGTAGCTGTTTGAGAAGCAGCAGTTGTAAGAGTGTTGGTAAATTTATCAATATCCTTACTCAATCCAAGTTGTTGCAATCTTTGTAAAACAGTATTTACATCTTTAGATAAAATAGCACTCATTAAAGCATCTTTACTAATTAAGGCATTGCCATTACTGCCAATAGTCAATAATTCTTTTATGCCACTTATAGCATCTTGCTCTGTTAAAACATTGCTGGCAATTTTTTGTATTGTATCGCAACTACTAAACATCATTCCAAAACTAATTAGCAGTATTAATGTTATACGCTTCATATTACTTACATTTTTTATTGTGGCAAATGTAAGTTTTTCATTTTTGGTAGTATATAAAAAAGGTTATTGATTAAAGGAAAAAATTGTTATTGCTTTTTAGCAATTAACTTACCCGAATACTTTTTATCAATAGCTAATAAAATAAAGGGTTTAGTAGTATATGTTTGTTTTTCTCCAACCTTTGTTGAGTAGTTTAAAATTATAAA
>JBPXJV010000073.1:0-75405 GCA_051715485.1 Chitinophagales bacterium | reverse complement strand
TCTAAAGTCTAAAAACTAAAGTCTAAAATCAAAAAAAACACATTTTCATTTAACCACCCCTTACCCCTCTAATGGAGGGGAATGGTTTTTCCCCTTCTTTGAAGTTAAAAATTCCCCTTCTTTGAAGGGGCAGGGGTAGTTTTGTAAAAACTAAACCCGAAACCCGAAATCCGAAACCCGAAAAAAACACATTTACCATTATAATTTTTTTTTAAAAAACACTTATTTTAATACAACTTTTTCCTTATTTTTATCCTCTTAATAATATTATAACCATAACTTATAAAACACTTTTTGCTATGAGGCTGAAGAAATACAACTTTTTTTACAAACTTTTTTTTATTACCTGTTTTTTTACCACTACCTTTTTTACTCAAAATGCTTGGGGGCAAAATCATTACAAATTAATTACTTCAACTTCTGATTTAGCTACTGGAGAAAAGTATATTATTTCTAGTGCTCAAAGTGGAAGCTCTGCCATAATATTAGGCTACCAAGCTACAAACAATAGACCAGAAGCAACAGCAACTGGAGGCTCTCCATTTACCATTACATCTTCTGTACTTACATTAACACCTGCAATTGCAAAGACAAATACAGACAACCCTTATGAAATAACAATAGAAGCAGGTTCTGATGGCTCTCATTATTACTTAAAAGACCCATTATCCACTGACCCATATTTAGTTCCTGCAACTGGTAATAACAGTAATAATTATTTAAAAGGGAAGACAACGGCAGGAGGTAGCGATTGGACAATTACATTTTCAAGTAATGCTGCAGTAATAACAAATACAGGACATCCAAATACTAATGGAAGTAGAAATATTATAAGATATAATTCAAGTGCCAAACTTTTTTCCTGTTACAGTGGAGGGCAAAATGCTGTTTATCTTTTTAGAAAAGCATATAAAATAACTTATAATGCTAATGGCTCTACAGGAGGTAGTGTGCCTACGGATGATAGTTATTATTTTTCTACAGAAACAGTAACAGCCAAAGGCAATACAGATAGCTTGGTTAAAACGGGTTATAGTTTTTCTGGTTGGAACACAAAAGCAGATGGAACAGGAACAGATTATGCAGCAGGTTCTGGTACATTTACAACCTCTCAAGATACTATACTTTATGCAAAATGGACTGCCTCAGGTTCTACCCCACCAACACTTACAGCAGCACCTTCTGCTACTGTAGATGCAGCTTTTGATGTTACTTTTACAGATGATGCTACTTGGCGTGGTGCTATAACAGGCATTACTATTGGTGGCACAACCTTAACAGCAGGGTATAGTGTAAGTAGTGGTAAAATTACTTTTACTCCTTCTGCTTCTAACCCAACTGGTTTATTACAAACATCTGGCACTAAAAGCATTGTTGTACAAGCAACTGGTTATACAGATGCAACAGTAAGCCAAACCATTGGTTTTGGTGCAGCCAATAAATTAGGTGTTACGCAACAACCAACAGCACCAGCCACAAATGGTGGGGCTTTAGCACAACAACCCCAAATAACCATACAAGACCAATATGGAAACACCGTTACTTCAAGTTCTGCAACAGTTGCAGCAGCAGTAGGTTCTGGCACTTGGACATTGGGAGGTACTACAAGTGTTGCAGCTTCAAGTGGTATTGTTAATTATAGTGGATTAACAGCTACAAGTGCAGCAGCAGTAAGCAATGCCAATATTAGTTTTTCTTTAGGGCTTATAGGTACTACCTCTAACAATTTTAATATTCCAGCCCCTACTCCTGCCAATGATTTATGTGGCAGTGCAGTATCTTTAACCATAGATGCGGCTGCTACAAATGGTACTTTATCAGGTGCAACTTATACTTCTTTTACTAGTGCTAGTAGTAAAAATGATGTTTGGTATAAGTTTACACCTGCTTGTACAGGAAATCATACCATTACCGTTAATTTTAGTTCGGGGCCCGATATAAATTTTCAGGTATTTAGCAATAGCAATTCCTGCCCTACAAATAATAATCAGTCAGTACTAAATGCTAATACAACAGGAGGTACTACAGAAACCAAATCTGCTTCTTTTAGCAAGGATATTACTTATTACATTCGTGTACTTGATTACAACAGCAATGCTTCAGATTTTACCATTCAGGTTACAAGCCCTTCAAATGTTGCACCTGTTGTTACAACTAATGCAGCAAGCAGTATTACAGCAAGTGGTGCTACACTAAACGGCAATGTAGGTACATTAGGTGTTTGCCCTACTACTTCAGAAAAAGGTTTTGTATATGCTGAAACTGCTACTAATAGTAATCCAATAAATGGCGGCACAGGCGTAACAACAAAATCTGTTACAGGGTTAGCAACAGGCAATTATACAAATATTCCTTCTTTATCTGCTGCTACCAACTATACTTACAAAGCCTATTTAAAAGATGAAGATGGAACCTATACTTACGGCTCTGCACAAACATTTACAACATTGGCTACAGAACCAACTGCTGCTTCTGTTGTTACGCTTACTGCAAAAACATCTACATCAATTTCATTAAGTTGGACAAATGGAACAGGAGCAGGAAGAATAGTAGTAGCAAGATTAACAGGTACATCAAATGTTGCAGCAGTTGATGGTACAGATTATACTGTAAGTAGTAATAGTTTTACAGATGTAGGTAATGGCACTACAGGCTCAGGTAATATAGTAGTGTATAAAGGAACAGGAAATAGTGTAACAATAACAGATTTAAGCCCTGCTACTTCTTATGGTTTTTATGTGTATGAATACAATGGTAGTGGTAGTACCATTAACTATGCAAGTGCTTCAAATTTATTAGCTCAATATACTTTATCAACAGAACCATCAGCCCATGCAGCAAGTTTTACAGCAACGGCAAATTCTGCTACCAATATTGATTTAGCTTTTTCTGCTGCAAGTACATTACCTGCTAATGGATATTTAATATTAAGAAAAAGTAGTGCATTTGTAGCAGGAGATTATCCTACAGATGGTACTGCACCAAGTGTAGGTACTGATGTTGGACCAAATGGTGCTAAGGTAAATAGTATTATCACTTCAGATGCAACAACAACATCATCATATACAGCAAGTGCAGATGAAAATTGGTATTTTTTATTAGTACCATATAATCAGAGTGGAGGCACTACTGCTACCAGAAATTATTATACAGGAGGCACTATACCAGAAGCCATTGCAACTACAACCTCAGGAGCATCAGATGTAGTAGCAGTTGCAAGTTCATCGCCTGCAACTATTTCATCTTTAATAAATGATGCTGCACCACTTACATCAAGTACAGGAGTGCAGGTTTGGCAAGTAACTATAAGAGATGGTGGAAGTGGTATGAACGATGCAGATGCTTTGCCAACAAAGGTTTCAGCCATTACATTTACAGCAGGAAGTGGTAATGCTGTAACATGGAATACAGCAGTAAAAACAGCAGCATTATTTGATGGAGCAACATTGTTGGCAACAGCTGCTATTTCAGGTAATAGTTTTGAATTTACAGGGTTAAGTATTTCTGTAGCTGATAATAGTAGTAAAACATTATCGCTTAGAATTTCTTTGAATGAAACATTGGGTTCAGGAAATGATGATGGTGATGATTTTGTATTTCAATTATCTAACGAAAAGATTACATCTGTTAATGATGGCACAAGTTCTGGCATAACCAATTTTAGTGCAATAAACACAGCAAATAATACAGAAAATGTTATAGATGTTGTAGCTACAAAACTTGTGTATAGCCAACAACCAAGCAATGTAGTTGCATCAACCAATATATCGCCTGCTGTAAAAGTAAAAGCTACTGATGCTAACGGTAATTTGGATTTAGGGTTTACAAATAGTGTAAGTATAACAGCATCAGCTTCTGTATTAACAGGCTCTCCAGTAAGTGTAACAGAGCAAGTGCAGGTGTGGCTACATTTAGTAGTTTACAACTTTCTGTACCAGCATCAAATGTAACATTAATAGCAGCAACAGGTTTAACTTCTGCTACCAGTAATAATTTTAATGTAACATTAGCTATTGAAACCCTTGCATTATGGACGTTTGAAACAAGTGTACCAACTACTGCTGGTCCTCATACAGCAGAAGGAGGAATTAATGGTGGTAATGCAACTAACCCTCATAGTTCAGGAGGAGTTACTTATAGTAACTTTGTTGGTAATGGTTCTGCTGAATCTTTTAGTTCAGATAAATGGTCTGATGGAGATTATTACCAATTTACTACAAGTACCAGTGGATATGAAGATATTTTTCTAACAATACATCAAACAAGTAGTAGTAGTGGACCAAAGAATTTTAAGGTTCAATATAGTACTGATGGTAGTAGTTTTACAGATTTAAGTGGTGGTAGTTATGTTTTAACAAATGATAGTTGGTCGTCAAGTGGCTCACCAAAAACAGAATCAATTTATTCTTTTGATTTAAGTAGTGTTTCTTCACTTGATAATAAAGCTTCAATTTATATAAGATTAACTCAAGTAGGAACTACTTCTGTTGATGGAGGATCCGTAGCAACTGGTGGTACAAACAGAGTAGATAATGTAACTATTACTGGTTATCCAATGACATACACTTGGACAGGCAGTGGAGGAGATAATAAGTGGACAACAACAAGCAATTGGGATTGTAATTGTGGTAAAGCACCAAGCAGTAACCATGTGGTTATTATACCTAATGGCAGCAATGTAATTTTAGATACTAATTATACAGCAAAATTATTAACCTTACAAGCTACCAGTACTTTAAAAATTGCACCTTTAAAAACCTTAACTGTAGCAGGTATTGTTAATTTTAATAATCAATCTGTAACTATACAATCTAATGCAACAGGTACAGGTTCTATTGGTAAGATAACAGGTTCTTTAAATGATGCAACTAATGTAACAGTAGAAAGATATATTAGTGCAAGTGGTAACAGGGCTTATCGTTTATTAGCACCAAGTGTTAATACAAGCACATCTATTAAAGCCAATTGGATGGAGGGTGTAAACAATACAGATGTATCTACCAACTCAAGTCCTAATGCAGGTTATGGTACACATATTACAGGAGCATTAGGGGCAACTAATGGTTTTGACCCAACACAATATAATCAAGCATCATTACTTACATTATCAAGTGGTGCTTGGGTTGCAGCATCCAATACTAGTGGTACATTAGATGCAAAAACAGGTTATTTACTTTTTGTTAGAGGTAATAGAGATAATATTAATACTATAAATACAACAACAGGTAGTAGCAATACTACTTTAAGAGCCACAGGAACTTTATTAACAGGTACTCAAACATTTAGTAGTTTACCAGCAAGTAGTTTTAGTTTAGTTACCAACCCTTATGCTTCTGCAATAGATTGGGGAAGTATTTATACAGCCAACTCATCAAACTTTGAAAACTTTGTTACTATTTGGGATCCTAATATTGGTACAAGAGGAGGTTATGTAAGCATACAAAATGATGGTACAAAATCAGTAGCATCTGTTCTTACAAAAAGCATACAAAGTGGTCAGGCATTTTTTGTAAAAACAAAAACAGGAGGCACTAAAACACTTACTATTACTGAGAATAATAAAGATTCTGGTAATAATAATTTAGATGCTTATAGAAGTGGTAATATAGCAGAGCAATTAAGTATAATGCTTCAATTTACGGCTAATAGTAAAAATATTTTAGCCGATGGTGCGGTTGCAAAATTTGCTAATAACTATCAAAATATAGTAGATGAAAATGATGCAACTCAAATTTCAAATTTTGATGAAGATATTTCGTTGATGAGAGAAGAAAAAAAATTAAGTATTGAAAGTAGAAGCTCTATAACAACTGCAGATACCTTATTTATTGGCATACAAAGTTTAAAACCAGCACAAGCCAATTATAGATGGGTAATTGCTCCTGAAAATTTTGCATCAATAAAATTACAAGCTCATTTACAAGATAATTATACAAATACAAGTAAACCAATTAGTTTATCAGATACAACTATTATAGCATTTAGTGTAAACAATGATGATGCATCTAAAGCTATTGATAGATTTAGAATTGTATTTTCAGAAAGACAAACTTATTATAGCAAAGCCAATAATTTATCAGCAAATGATTTGAATAGTTGGAGTGCCACAAAAGATGGCACAGGAATTTCACCTGCTTCTTTTGATAACAATGCTTTATTTGTTATTCAACAAGGGCATGTATTAAACTTAAATAGTAGTTTAAATTTATCTCAAAGTAATTTACAAATAGAACAAAATGCTGGCATCAATAACACAGGCAATTTATATTTAGGTAATGATATAGAAAACAATGGAAGTATAATAGGCACAGGCATTACAGAAATAAATGGAACAACTAAACAAACAATTAGTGGAGTAGGAAAAATAAGTAATTTAAAATTAAATAATACTTTAGGTGCAAATATTGATGTAGAAAGTAAAGTATTTGTATTAGAAAGTTATATACCAACAGCAGGTATTTTAAACACCAATGGAAACCTTGTTTTAGTAAGTAATGAAACATCAACAGCAAGAATAACAACTGGTGCAGCTTCTGGTAATTATTTAAGAGGTAATGTAATAGTAGAAAGATTTATTTCTGCAAAAGCAACCAGAAAATGGAGCTTTATTACAAGCCCTGTTACACAAAGCATTGCTAATAGTTGGCAACAACAAATACATATTACAGGCTCAGGAAATGGAGGCTCTGTTTGCCCAACACCAACACCACATACCAATGGTTTTGATGCAACAGTAACCAATGCACCAAGTATTTATACTTACGATGCATCTAAAAACAGTGGACAACGTTGGATAGCATTAAGCAATACAATTTTAGAAAATGTAACTGCTGGTAAAGCCTTTAGAGTAAATATAAGAGGTGATAGAAATTTAGGTTGTAGTTTATTAGATGGTTCAGTGCAAAATGTTTCATCTGTTTTATTACAATCTTCTGGTCTTGTAAATATTGAATCTAAAAATGCAGGAAACTTTGGTATAACTTATTCAAATACTACAGCTAATAATTATGTATTTGTTGGTAATCCTTATCCAAGTGCAATAAGCTTTAATGCATTACAAACTACTAATGCTGCAAATATTGCTAATAATTATGCAATATATATTCCTACCAATAATGCAGGTATTTATACCTATTGGGATGGAACATCTCAAAGCTTTACAGGAGGTAATGGTTATGATGATTTAACAGGTAATGAAATTGTTAGTGGACAAGCATTCTTTGTACAATCAATTCATGCAAGTAATCTTACATTACAATTTACAGAAGACCAAAAAACAAGCACCACAAATACTGGTTACTTTAAACCACAAACTATTAACGAAAAAATTAAGATTAGCTATTTACAAAACAATTCAAAAGTTGATGAAGCTATCATTCGTTTTGTTGATGATGAAAATATCAGTAATACTGCTATTAATAGTTTAGATATTCCATCAATGAATACAGGAACTTTTATTAGTAGTAAAAAAGGAAATAAAGGATTAGTAATACAAACAAGAAATGCAAATAATATAAATAATGAAGAAGTTTGGTTAAATGTAGAAGCTACAACAAGTGGTGTTTATCAATTACAATTTAGTGAGTTTGAAAATTTTGCAAATACAGCCATTTACTTAACAGACCACTATACCAATACAACACAAAATATTCAACAAAATACTCAATACGAATTTAGTATTGATAAAAATGTTGCAGCTACAAAAGGTTCAAACAGATTTAGCATAACCTTTAATAGAAAAATACAACCAACTTATGTAAGCAATATTATTAAGTTGTACCCTAACCCAGCTAATAAACAAGTAACTATTGAGTTGCCACAAACAGCAGATAATACAATTACTTATCAAATTAAAGTAACTGATATTGCTGGTAAAATTGTTATGGAGCAAAAACAATTAAGTGGCACACATCAATTAAGTTTAGATAAACTAACAACAGGCACTTACTTAATAGAAATAACAGATACTAAAGGAAATAAAACAACAGAAAAATTAGTGAAACAATAGAAATTTTTTATTGAGTAAAATGATTGTGTGAGAAAAAATTGAAACCAAAACAAACTGAATAAATTATATAAAAGATAGTTTAACCTGATGAGAAAACGTACCATAACTAATATTGTTTTTTTAGTGATATTACTAACAGCAATAAATAAAGCAAATAGTCAAAGAAATGTAGGAGGAGCAGTTTTTGAATCATCTCCTTTAGCACCAACACTTATAGATCCAACATGGGGAGCATTGCCAAGCTCTCAATATGATATTAATGGAGGAGCTAATAATACCACTATGCAAGGTGTAGATGATGATACAAACATTGAAGGAGAAGTAAGTGCAGATGCTGATGATGTTCCACCACCACCAGACGATCCTCAAGATATTCCATTAGATGGAGGTACTTCAATACTATTACTACTTGCAGCAGGATTAGAATATAAAAGAAGGGTAAAAAGTAAAAACTAAAACCCGAAATCCGAAACCCGAAACCCGAAATACTAAAAGCAGAGAAAATACAATCCACTTCTTTGGAGTTAAAAATTCCCCTTCTTTGAAGGGGTAGGGGTAGTTTAGTAAAAACTAAAATCTAAAAACAAAATCCGAAATCCGAAATCCGAAAACTAAAACTGAAAAGCAAAGAAAATATAATCCACTTCTTTGGAGAGGTTAGGTAACATTTTCAATTTTTCAAATTTTAGTTAAAATAAGCTACCACCTTTACGTTTTGGCTGAACTGTATGGTTAATAATTTTTAAACTTGGTATGTACGAAAAATGCTTAGTGTTGCAGGTGGCTAAGTGTAAATTATAATAAATTGCAGTAGCAGCAATTAAAGAATCGGAAATATCTAAATTGTGACTTAAAGAATACTGCTGTAATAGTTGTAAACTTTTTTGTGAAATAGTTTCATTTACAAATAAAAACTCTTCTCCCGAAAGTAATTGAATAGATTTTTGAAGAGTACGTTTGTCTTTACAGGCACGTATTATTTCTGAAACAGTTATTGTAGATAATACAATGAAAGAAAAGTTTTGAGAGGAAATAGCTTGTATAGCATTGTAATTATTATTATAATATTCAAATGCAAAATCTGTATCTAATAAGGCTACTTTTTCCATGCTGTTTTTCTGTGTTCAGTAATATTAATGTTTTCAAAAACAGTTGTAATTAAGTTGCCTACTTTTTTCATGTGTTTATTATGTTCTTCAACGCCTTTCTTTTGCAATTTTACTCTTAAAGCTGCGGCTGGAGTAAGTTTTTTTATTGTTACTGTTTGCATAGCTGTAATATTTGTACAAATATATAAATTTTCAAAATTGCCCTATCCTAAAATTAGAGTACATTATTCAGTCTGAAGGAAATGTCTATCAGCAAAAACAAAAACGAAATCTAAAATCTAAAATCTAAAATCCGAAACCCGAAACCCGAAAAGCCAATTTATATTCCTAATGCAAAATCTGGATTCAATTACAATAGCTTCACTGGATTGCTTCTGGCTTAAGCCCTCGCAAAGACGATAAAGAAAAGCAGAGAAATTTAATCATAGAGAACAAAATGAAAATTAAACCTCTGTTCCTTTGTGGAAAAAAATGTTCAATAAATAAAATTTCAGATTTTCAGTTAGTTCATTGATTAATTTATTTATTTCACTCAACTAAATTTATTTTAGACAAGCTCAGACAAACAATAATTATTTTGCTGCTAATAAATTATTAATACATTTTTTTAAACTGTCTTCCCAATTATTTATTACAATACCAAAATCATTGGTTATAGCAGAAGTATCCATTACAGAATAAGAAGGTCTTTTTGCAGGTGTAGGAAAAGCAGAAGAAGGAATAGGATTTACAATACAATTTAATTGTGCAAATGTTTTAATTGTTGATGCAAATTGATACCAAGAAATATTTCCTGTATTAGAAAAATGATAAATACCCTTGTGTTTATTATCATCATATTGACTAATCATTTTCATAATTGCATCAGCTAAATCTGGTGCATAAGTAGGACAACCAATTTGATCGTTTACTACATTAATTTCTGTTCTTTCTTTCATTAAACGAAGCATGGTTTTTACAAAATTATTTCCATGCTCACAATACACCCAAGATGTTCTGATAACAATAGTTTCAGCATTATTTTCTAATGCTAATTTTTCGCCAAGCCATTTTGTATAACCATAATAATTTATTGGCTTTGTAGGATAATTAGTTGTATAAGGGGAGGTACCATTTCCATCAAAAACATAATCTGTAGAAATGGTTATAAACAAAGCTCCAATAGCAGCACAGGCTTTAGCCATTTTACCAACTGATGTTGCATTAATATTTAGTGCAAGTTCTTGTTCAGTTTCAGCTTTATCAACTGCTGTATATGCAGCACAATTAATAAAAAATGTTGGTTTGTGTTGTTCAATAAATGCTTCAATAGTTTCAGGCTTTGCAATATTTAATTGCTCTCTTGTAACAAATAAAAATTGATACTGAGGATAATTATTTGATAGTTGTTGCAAACTCCATCCTAATTGTCCATTAGCACCTGTAACTATAACAATAGGTTTGTTCATAATTCATTAAAGCAAAGTATTGAAGAATAGTTTTTAAGTATCACAATAAAAATTATTTTCTACTGTCAAACTCTTTAGGTTGTTTTACCAATTCTTCTTTGGGTAATGATTTAAAATAATCGTAAGTTATTTTTAAGCCTTCTGCTCTATCTACTTTTGGCTGCCAACCCAAAATTTCTTTTGCTTTTGTTATATCTGGTTTTCTTTGTTTTGGGTCATCTGTTGGTAAAGGTTTGTAAGTAATTTTTACAGAAGAGCCTGTAAGTTTCAACACTTCTTCAGCAAAATCTTTTAAAGAAATTTCATTAGGATTTCCAATGTTTACAGGCAAATGATAATCACTTAACAATAAACGATAAATACCTTCTACCAAATCATCTACATAACAAAAACTTCTTGTTTGGCTACCATCGCCAAAAACTGTTAAATCTTCACCACGTAAAGCCTGACCAATAAATGCTGGTAATGCTCTTCCATCATTTAGCCTCATTCTTGGTCCATAAGTATTGAATATTCTTATAATTCTTGTTTCTACTCCATGAAAAGTATGATAAGCCATTGTAATGCTTTCCATATAGCGTTTAGCTTCATCATATACACCTCTTGGACCCACAGGATTTACATTGCCCCAATATTCTTCTGTTTGAGGATGCACTAAAGGATCGCCATAAATTTCACTGGTGCTAGCAACTAATATTCTTGCTTTTTTTTCTTTTGCTAAACCTAAACAATTATGAGTGCCATGTGCCCCTACTTTTAATGTTTGAATAGGGATTTTTAAATAATCTATTGGACTTGCAGGCGATGCAAAATGTAAAATATAATCTAACTTACCAGGGATATGAATATACTTGGTAACATCATGATTATAAAATTCAAAATTCTCTAAAGGAAAAAGGTGTTCAATGTTTTTTAAATCTCCTGTTATAAGATTATCCATGCCTATTACATGATAGCCTTCTTTTATAAATCTATCGCATAAATGCGAACCTAAAAAACCTGCTGCACCTGTAATTAAAATTCTCTTATTCATTTAGCACTAAAAATTAAACATTAAAAATTATGTTATGGTCTTCCTACACTTTCATAATGATAACCCATTTCTTTCATTTGCTGTACTTCAAATAAATTTCTTCCATCAAAAATGGTTTTGTTTTTTAATGAAGAATTTATTTTGTCAAAATCAGGTGTTCTAAATTCACTCCATTCTGTAGCAATAATTAAAGCATCAGCATTGGCTAAAGCATCGTACTGATTGTCTGCATAATTAATTTTATTACCAATAGTATTTTTTACATTAGTCATTGCTTCAGGGTCAAAAGCTGTAATTGTTGCACCTGCTGCTGTTAAAGCATCTATAACATATAATGCTGGAGCTTCACGTATATCATCAGTATTTGGTTTAAATGCTAAGCCCCATAATGCAAAATGTTTTCCTTTTAAATTGTTATTAAAGTAGGCTTTAATTTTTGGAATAAGATGTAGCTTTTGAGCTTCATTAACTTCTTCTACTGCTTTTAAAATTTGAAAATCATAATTCACTTCTTCAGAAGATTTTATTAATGCTTGTACATCTTTAGGAAAACAACTTCCACCATAACCAATACCTGGGAATAAAAATCTTTTGCCAATTCTATCATCACTGCCAATACCTCTTCTTACCATGTCCACATCAGCACCTAATCGTTCACATAATTGTGCTATTTCATTCATAAAAGAAATCTTAGTTGCTAAAAAAGAGTTGGCTGCATATTTAGTAAGCTCTGCACTTTTTTCATCCATATAAATTACAGGATTTCCTTGACGTACATAAGGTGCATATAAATCTCCCATTAATTTTTTTGCTCTTTCAGATGAAGTTCCAATAACCACTCTATCAGGTTTCATAAAATCATCTACTGCAACACCTTCACGTAAAAACTCAGGGTTACTTACAACATCAAAAGCCACTTTGGCATTTTCGGCAATAGCAGCATGTACTTTTTCTGCTGTACCTACAGGCACTGTACTTTTATCTACAATTACTTTATAGTCGGTAATAATTTTTCCTAAATCTTTTGCTACGCCTAAAACATATTTTAAATCGGCACTACCATCTTCACCTGGTGGTGTTGGTAATGCAAGAAAAATAATAGCAGCATCTTTTATACCTTCTGCTAAATTGGTAGTAAAATTTAAACGACCTTCTTTTAAATTTCTTAAAAATATTTTTTCTAATCCTGGTTCATAAATAGTAATTTCTCCATTACTTAATTTATCAACTTTTACTTTATCTATATCAATACAAGTAACAGTATTACCAGTTTCTGCAAAACAAGTACCTGATACCAAACCAACATATCCTGTTCCTACAACTGCTATTTTCATAAATTAATTTTCTGTTTTAGTTGTTTATAAAATTCAATACTTCTGTTGTTATATAATTTAATTGTTCTTCTTCTAACTCTGTGTGCATTGGTAAACTAATTACTCTTTCAGTTAGCCAGTCTGTTATTTCTAAATGATAATTTCCAGCACCAAAAGTGTTAAAAACTTTTTGTTTGTGTGCAGGCACTGGATAATAAATCATAGAAGGAATTTTCTTTTCTGCTAAATAATTATGTAATGCATCTCGGTTTACTCCTTCTAAAATTAGTGTGTATTGATGATATACATGTGAGCAATAAGGAGCTACATAAGGTGTGGTAATTTTTGGATGATTAGCAAATGCTTTGTTATAAAAATTAGCAGCATTTTGTCTTGCAGCAATGTACTCATCTAAATGTTTAAGTTTTACTTGTAAAATGGCTGCTTGTATAGCATCTAATCTTGAATTGCAACCAACCATATCATGGTAATAACGAACTTTTTGACCATGATTTGCAATCATCTTTAATTTTTCTGCAAGTGTTGCATCGTTGGTAAACATTGCACCTCCATCGCCATAAGCTCCTAAGTTTTTACTTGGATAAAAAGAAGTACAACCTATATGTCCTATGGTGGCTGTTTTCTTTACTGTTCCATTTTTAAAAGTATAATTACTACCTATAGCTTGTGCATTATCTTCTACTACAAACAAATTATGTTCCTCTGCTATTTGCATAATTTCTTCCATTGGTGCAGCATGACCATATAAATGAACTGGCACAATAGCTTTTGTTTTTGGCGTAATAGCTTTTCTTACTGCATCTGGGTTGATACAAAAAGTTTTAGGGTCAACTTCAACAAAAACTGGTTTTAATTTTAGTAAAGCAATAACTTCTGTTGTAGCAATATAAGTAAATGATGGAGTAATTACTTCATCGCCAGGTTGTAAGTCTAATGCCATTAGAGCTATTTGTAAAGCATCTGTACCATTACCACATGTTATGGTAAAACCACTTTTATGATAGTTGTTTAAATCTTCTGTAAAAGAAGCAACTTTTGGTCCTCCTATATAAGCAGCACTATCTAAAACTTCTTGTATTCCTTTATCAACTTCATTCTTAATTTTTAGATACTGTGTTTTAGTATCTACCATTTGAATAGGCTTCATATATTATTTTTAAACGGCAGCAAAGGTATTAGAAAAAATAATAAATTTTTAAAGGAAATTGAATAATTTAAAGCAGTTTTTATATTGCTTGTACTGTATTTTCGTTAAATAATAAACTATTTGCTACTTGAAACTTTTTTACAACATATTTATTAAGCTATACCCTTTAGTAGCAAAACTGATTAGCCATAAAAATGCAAAAGCCAAATTATGGATAGAAGGAAGAAAAAATATTTTTACAGAAATTCAACAAGCCTTAAAAGATAATAAGCAAAATATTGTGTGGATGCATTGTTCCAGTTTAGGTGAATTTGAACAAGGTAGAACCGTTTTAGAAAAACTAAAATTATTATATCCTAACTACAAATTTTTACTAACCTTTTTTTCTCCATCTGGTTTTGAAGTGCAAAAAAAATATCCTCATGCAGATTGGATATATTATTTACCAATGGATTCTGCTAACAATGCAAAAAAGTTTTTAGATATTGTAAACCCTGTTTTGGTTTTATTTATTAAGTATGAGTATTGGTATTATTATTTAACTGAAATCAAAAAAAGAAAAATTTCTTTATTACTTGTTTCAGGAATTTTTAGAGAAGGACAACCTTTTTTTAAATGGTATGGAGGCTTGTATAGAGAAATGCTACAATGCTTTACTCATGTATTTGTACAAGATGATAAATGTTTATCATTATTAAAAAATATTGGCTTCACAAAAAATGTTTCAATTAGTGGAGATACAAGATTTGACAGAGTACTTGAAATTGCTAATATGTTTGAACCAATAACTATTATAGAAAAATTTATTGATAATAGTAAAGTTATTGTTGCTGGAAGTACTTGGTTTGATGATGATGAAGTGCTTGCACATTATGCTAATTCTCATACTGAAATAAAATTTATTATTGCACCACACGAAATAGATAAAGAAAGATTGAATGAGTGTTTAACCATGTATAAAAACTCAATACTATTATCTAAATGGCAACAACTTAAAGAACCTGTAAATGCTAATGTTTTAATAATAGATAATGTTGGTATGCTAAGCAAACTTTATAAATATGCAACTATCTGTTATGTAGGAGGAGGGTTTGGAGATGATGGTGTACACAATGTTTTAGAAGCAGCAGTATATAGAAAACCTGTTTTGTTCGGTCCAGAATTTTCTAAATACAGAGAGGCTGTAGAGTTGATTGATGCTAAAGGAAGTTTTAGTATTCAATCTGCAATTGAGTTAGAAAAAATATTCAATCAAATTTTTAATGATGAAAGTTTATACGAAACAACTGCAAACAATGCAGCAAATTATGTAGCTAATAAAAGTGGAGCAACCACAACGGTTGTTGAATATATTTATGAAAAACGTCTTTTAACTAACTGATTAAAAATTTGTACAGTTTGGCTTCCTTCTTCCCATCCTAATTTTATTTTTAGTTCCCTTTGAATCCAATATTCAGCTTCTGGAAAAATGCTAAAACTATTAATCGTTTTTATACTTCTTTCATACATATTTTCATCTCCCCTAAATAGTTCATTAATAAAAACATATCTATCATTAATACCAATTGCTTTTTTCAAATCCTTTACTGGTGTATCTATTAAAGTAGTTGCAATTTCTTTTTTATCCTCTTTCAATATATCATTTAAGCTTGTTTCATTTTCAGAAGCAAAAGAATCTTTCAGCTCATAGGTTTCTTTTTCTTCTTTTATTTCAGTTAATTCTTGATGAACCAAAGTAGGAATTGTGGCTAATGCAGGATCAAATAACCAACCTGTTTGCTCTTCTTTCTTAACAGTTTTTTGAGTAATTGATAGGAGAGGCTTTTCTGCCACTACCTCAGCTTCAAAAACATTATTTGTAATAGCAACAAAAGGCATTGTTACAGAAACTTTTCCACTTTTTTGAGTAGGTTTATTCTCTTGTAACTCTGCTAAAAGCATTTGTGTAGTGTATAATAGCTTATCTGCATCTTGTTGTTGATCAAGTTGTTCTTTTAATTTGTTGATAAGTGTAGCCACTCTTTCCATTGGATACTATATTTTTGATAATTAGTAAATGCTTTTCAGGCATTAAAGTTAATAAGCTTTTTTTAATTAAACCAAGTTTAACGTAATGTTTATTGAACCAAATTTAAGTGGTGAACGTAGAGGGTGGATTGAAGTTATTTGTGGTAGTATGTTTAGTGGTAAAACAGAAGAATTAATTAGAAGATTAAAGCGTGTAAAAATTGCTAATTTAAAAGTAGAAATTTTTAAACCAGGAATTGATGTTCGTTATGATGAAACAAAAGTAGTAAGCCACGATGCTAATGCAATACAAAGTACACCAGTAGATAACTCTCAAAAAATTTTATTGCTATCGCAAGATGTAGATGTTGTAGGAATTGATGAAGCCCAATTTTTTGATGAAGAAATAACACACGTTTGCGAAACACTTGCTACTAAAGGCGTTCGTGTAATTGTTGCAGGATTGGATATGGACTATTTAGGAAAGCCATTTGGGCAAATGCCTAATTTATTAGCCATTGCAGATTATATAACTAAACTACATGCTATTTGTGTGCAATGTGGCAATATTGCAAATATATCTTACAGAAAAATTGAACAAGATGGACAAGTTTTAATAGGGGAAAAAGATATTTATGAACCAAGATGCAGGGCTTGTTATCACAAATAAGTAAGCAATAAACAATGAATAATTACAAACAAATAATTACTCTTGTTAAAAAAGATGTGTTGCTTGAAATGAGGCAACAATATACTTTTTATGGCATTTTATTATACGTTGCAAGTACCATTTTTGTTATTTATTTATCAATGGGGCAACCAGAAGAACAAATTTGGAATGGTTTATTTTGGATAGTACAATTATTTATCTGCATCAATGCTGTTGCTAAAAGTTTTTTAGCAGAAAGCAAGGGCAGAATGTTGTATTTCTATACTATTTCAGGAGCCAAAGATTTTATTATTAGCAAGCTTATCTTTAATGTGCTATTAATGCTACTGATGAGTTTAATTAGTTTACTTCTCTTCACTTTATTATTAAGTAATCCCTTACACAATGCAGTATTATTTATTGGTATTACTTGTTTGGGTGGTATAAGTTTAAGTTTAGTTTTTACTTTCTTAGCTGCTATAGCTGCTAAAGCACAACAACAAGCTGCATTAATGGCTATACTGGGTTTTCCATTAATTATTCCTCAATTATTATTATTAATGAAAATTACTACACCAGCATTTTCACAGGTAATACAAGAAAGTTGGTGGCAAATGGCAATTTTATTAATAGCCTTAGATGTAATGATAGTGGTATTAGCTATTATTTTATTTCCTTTTTTATGGAAAGATTGATTTATCCCAAATTAAGCAATAGAATAATAAACAGCCTCAGTAATACGAAAACTAATTTATATTCTTAATGCAAAATCTGGGTTCAATAATATTAGCTTCACTTGATTGCTTCGGGCAAAAGCCCTCGCAAAGACGATAAAGAAAAGCAATCAAACTCACAGTCAGTAACGAAATAATCCATCTCATCGTCATTGCGAAGTCATAGACGAAGCAATATCACTACCCAGTCATTGCGAGCCAAAGGCGAAGCAATCTACCCCCCCAAATTAAGCAATAGAATAATAAACAGCCTCAGTAATACGAAAACTAATTTATATTCCTAATGTGGAATCTGGGTTTATTACTTCAGTAAGATATAAATAAAAAAAGCAGAAGAAAAATCTTCTGCTTTTGTGCCCCAGGCGGGACTTGAACCCGCACGGACATTGCTGCCCACAGGATTTTAAGTCCTGCGTGTCTACCAATTCCACCACCAGGGCTTTCACTTAATTTCTCAAGTGAAAAAAAGTTCTAACAAAAGTTAGAACTTTTGGAGCGGAAGACCAGGCTCGAACTGGCCACCCCAACCTTGGCAAGGTTGTGCTCTACCAAATGAGCTACTTCCGCAGTGTGTATAAGAACTTATTGGGGGTGCAAAAATATAGAACCAAAATTCCCCACAAAATTTTTTTAGAAATTTATTTATATTCTGGTGTGTATTTTGTACTTCCTTGAATTTCTATATCAGGTTTTCCCTTATAACGATTTTGATACAAACGATAACAGCCAGCTAACATATAGGTTATCATTCCAAAAATAATTAAATAAAATAAAAACCTTGAAGAGGTTACCCAGTTTTTAGTAATGTTTTTATTACTATTATCTTCTACTTGTAGGTTTTGATGTGCCATAGTTTGTATTTAATGTTTGCAAAAATAAGGATGTAATATTAATATTACAATGCCTTTATTATTTTAAAAATATTTTTTTTAGTTGGCTATTTTTTTAATCGTTCATTAATATCTAAATCATATTTTTTTGCAGTTTGTTTTGCTAAATCATAACCTGCATCTGCATGTCGTATAACACCCATTCCCGGATCGTTTCTTAGAACCCTGCTAAGGCGTTGTGCAGCATCTTCTGTACCATCTGCTACTATTACCATTCCTGCATGAATACTATAACCCATACCTACACCTCCACCATGATGTAAACTTACCCAACTTGCACCACCAGCAGTATTTACTAAAGCATTTAATATTGGCCAATCTGCTACTGCATCACTCCCATCAAGCATAGCTTCTGTTTCTCTATTAGGGCTTGCTACACTTCCTGTATCTAAATGATCTCTACCTATAACAATAGGAGCTTTTACTTTTCCTTCTTTTACTAATTGATTAAATGCTAAACCAGCTTGTTCTCTTTCTCCTTGTCCTAACCAACAAATACGAGCTGGTAAACCTTGAAAAGCAATTTTTTCTTTAGCCATTTTCATCCATCTAATCATGCCTTTATTTTCAGGAAACATTTGCATAATTAATTCATCTGTTACAGCAATATCATTAGGGTCGCCACTTAAAGCAGCCCAACGAAATGGTCCTTTCCCTTCACAAAAAAGAGGACGAATGTAGGCTGGTACAAAACCAGGGAAATCAAAAGCATTTTCTAATCCTTTTTCTTTTGCTCTTGCTCTTAAATTATTGCCATAATCAAATGTAATAGCTCCTTTGGCTTGTAATTGCAACATTAATTGAACATGCAAATACATACTATCATAACTCAATTTAATGTATTCATCAGGATTTTTTTCTCTTAAAACATTTGCTTGTTCATTAGTTAATGTATGAGGTATATAACCTATTAGTGGGTCGTGTGCAGATGTTTGGTCTGTTAATGTATCTGGTACAATATTTCTTTCTAATAATTTATTTAATAAATGAACAGCATTGCATAAAACTCCAATACTTTTTGCTATACCTTGTTGCTTATATTGTAATGCAGCATCAATAGCTTTATCAATATCTATAAATTTTTCATCTAAATATTTTGTTTCAATTCTTTTATCAATACGCCATTCTTCAACTTCTGCAATAAGAGCAACACCTTCATTCATAGTAATAGATAAAGGTTGTGCACCACCCATTCCTCCTAAGCCAGCAGTTACATTTAAAGTTCCTTTAAGAGTGCCATTAAAATGTTTATCAGCAGCAGCAGCATAGGTTTCATAAGTGCCTTGTACAATACCTTGACTACCTATATAAATCCAACTTCCAGCAGTCATTTGTCCATACATCATCAATCCTTTTTGTTCTAATTCTGTAAAGTGTTGCCAATTAGCCCAATTAGGTACTAATTGAGAATTGCTTAATAAAATACGAGGGGCATCTTTATGTGTTTTAAGTATAGCAACAGGTTTACCACTTTGTATTAATAAACTTTCATCATTTTCTAAAATTTTTAATGCAGCAATGATATTATCTAATGCTTCAAAGTTTCTTGCAGCCTTTCCTCTACCTCCATATACAATTAAGTCATCTGGGCGTTCTGCTACTTCTGGATTAAGGTTATTGAGCAACATTCTTAATGCTGCTTCTTGAATCCATCCTTTACAATTTAATTGATTACCAGTAGGAGTTTTATATTTCACTACATCATAACGTTGATAAGCACTCATAGTAAATATTTTATAGGACAAAGAAAAGAAATTAAAAAGATATAACGTTAAAAAAAACTGGGTTAGAATTAACGATACAACGGAATTTCTAATAATGGTTTTTGTGTTTTTGTTTCAAAAGCATAAGTAGTATTACCATTTGTAATAATTAAAATTTCTACTGCTAAGGTTTGATTGTAGGTAAGTATTTGTTGAATAGTTTTTTCACTAAGTATTACATTCATTTCTTTACATTCTACCATTAAGAAGGGCATTGAATTTTTATAAACAATGATATCACACCTTTTTTTTACATCGGCTAACTTAATTTCTTTTTCAACAGCTATAAGTGAAGCAGGATAATGCTTTTGCTGGATAAGATATTGAATAAAATTTTGTCTAACCCATTCTTCTGGTGTTAGTCTAATCCATTGCTTTCTTATCTCATCAAAAATATATTCTTTAGTATCATCTTCCTTTATCTTAAAGCTATATTTTGGATAATTTATGTGAATCATATATCGCTACTTAGCAATAGTTTCTTATTTTTACAAATAACTATGTTCAAATATAGTATTGCTTTTAAATAAGAAGAAGAAAATTAATTTATTTATCATAAAAGAAAAATAAGATGAAAACAAAAAAAGAAATTATTAATAATTGGCTACCAAGATATACAGGTGAGCAACTTAAAAATTTTGGAGAATATATTTTACTAACCAACTTTGGAAACTATGTAGAGATGTTTGCTAAATGGCATAAAGTAAAAGTTATAGGGCATGATAAACCTTTTCAATGTGCTACTGCAGAAAATATTACTATCATTAATTTTGGTATGGGAAGCCCAAGTGCTGCTACTATTATGGATTTGCTGGGAGCTATTAATCCAAAAGCTGTTTTGTTTTTAGGCAAATGTGGAGGTTTGAAAAAAAGAAATAAAATTGGTGATTTAATATTACCCATAGCAGCTTTAAGAGGAGAAGGAACCTCTAACGACTATTTTCCTCCAGAAGTTCCTGCATTACCAGCATTTGCTTTACAAAAAGCTATTTCAACTACTATTCGTGATTGTAAAACGAATTATTGGACAGGCACTGTTTACACTACCAACAGAAGAGTTTGGGAGCATGATGAAGAGTTTAAAGCATACCTAACTAAAATTAGGGCTTATGCTATTGATATGGAAACTGCAACAATTTTTACTGTAGGTTTTTACAATAAAATTCCTACTGGAGCTTTATTGTTGGTAAGCGATAACCCTATGATACCTGAAGGAGTAAAAACAGCAGCCAGTGATAAAAAAGTAACTAATATGTATGTTGAACGTCATTTAAAAATTGGTATTTCATCGTTAGAACAGCTAATAAATAAAGGACTTACAGTTAGACATCTTAAATTTTAAGCCAAAAATGCTTGTTTTTTTAGATTATGATTACAAAAATCAGCAGCTTTCCCTTACTTTTGCCGTCCTAAAAAAATAAAATAATGAAATCAGTTACAATCGAAGGACAATTGAGGACCGAATTTGGCAAAAAAGCTGCCCGTCAAATACGCTCTCAAGAAAACGTGCCTGCTGTAATTTACGGGGGTGCAGAAGAAGTTAATTTTGTAGCTTCTTCAAAAAGTTTAAAACCATTAGTTTATACTTCTGAATTTCTAATAGCAGATGTAAAAATTGGTGATAAATCTTACAAATGTATTTTGAAAGATTTACAATTTGATAAAGTTTCAGATGCTTTAATACATGTAGATTTATTGGAATTAGTAGATAACAAAATGGTAATAGCTAACCTACCATTAAAATATGTAGGAACTTCTATTGGTGTTAAAGATGGTGGTAAGTTGGTTTTAAAAATGAAATCAGTAAAAGTTAAAACTTATCCTAAATATTTGAAAGAAAATTTAGAAGTTGATATTACTAATTTGAATATTAATGAAAACTTACGTGTAGAAGATATTAAAACAGATAATATTGAAATTATGAACTCTCCACGTATTCCTATTGCTTCTGTTGTAATGACTCGTCAGTTAAAACAAGAAGAAGCAGCTGCAAGTAAAGACGAAAAGAAGAAATAATTTTAAAATAAATTCATCATTAAAACCTCTCAATTACGGGAGGTTTTTTTATATTTCACTTTTAAATTTTTCTTATGCAAAATCGAAAATTGGTAGTACTTACTGGTGCTGGCATTAGTGCAGAAAGTGGGTTAAAAACTTTTAGAGATAGTGATGGTTTATGGGAAAATTTTAATGTGTATGAAGTAGCAACTCCAAGAGGTTTTGCTGCTAACCCTCAATTGGTACTTGACTTTTACAATAAAAGAAGAATAGATGTAGCTTATGCAAAACCAAATGCTGCACATATTGGATTAGCAGAATTAGAAAATGACTTTGATGTTACTATTATTACACAAAATATTGATGACTTACACGAAAGAGCTGGAAGTAAAAAGGTTGTTCATTTACATGGGCAAATTTTTGAAATGAGAAGCGTAAATAATTCTCATAAAATTTACCCAGTTAAAGGTGATATTAAAGTAGGAGATTTAGCAGAAGATGGAAGTCAATTAAGACCCAATATTGTTTGGTTTGAAGAACCTGTACCAATGATAGAAGAAGCAGCAAGAATTGTAAGTGCTGCAAATATTTTTGTTGTAATTGGTACTTCTTTGCAAGTGTATCCTGCTGCAGGGCTTATTGAATATGCAAAAGATGATATCCCAAAATTTATTTTAGATAAAAAAATATCGAATATTTTTTATGTAAATAATATTACATCAATAGAAAATACTGCAGCTGAAGGAATTGATGATTTAAAAATTGCTTTGAAAAAACTAATTAATAAATAAGAGAAAGTTTTGTGTTAAGATGTTATAACTTCATCTATACTGCTTAAAATAATTTCACAAATATTTTTTATCTCATCTTCAGTAATAATAAGTGGTGGTGCAATTCTTAAACAATCTGCAGCAAAAACAAACCAATCGGTAATTAAACCTTTTTCAATACACTTTTTTATAACATTGTGTGTAATTTCAATACTATTAAATTGTATTGCAAACCATAATCCAAAATAATGAATTGCTTTTATGTGTTTGCTTTGAAGGTGTTGTAATAAAAAATTTTGTTTTGCTTGAACAGTATCTATCAATTTTTCTTCCAATAAAAAATCAAATGCTGCTTTGCCTGCTGCACAACTTACAGGATGTCCACCAAATGTTGTAATATGCCCCAACACTGGATTATTAGTAAGTGAATACATTAATTTTTTATCAGCAATAAAAGCACCCAATGGCATTCCACCTCCTAAAGCTTTCCCCAAAAGTAAAACATCTGGAATAATATCAAATTGCTGAAATGCCCACAGAGAGCCAGTTCTGCCAAAACCACTTTGTATTTCATCTGCAATAAACAACACATTATGCTCTTTACATTTTTTTTGTAAAGCTTGTAGCCAAAATTTATTAGGAGCTTTAACACCTGCTTCTGCTTGAACAATTTCTGTAATTACACAAGCAACACTGTCATCTATTGCATTTAAAATAGCATCATCATTAAAATTAAAATGATATACTTCTGGTAATAATGGGCGAAAAGCATTTCTCCAATATTCATCTCCCATAATACTTAAAGATCCTTGTGTACTACCATGATAAGAATTGTTGAAGGCAAAAATTTTTGTTCTGCCAGTTACACGTTTTGCCAACTTCATTGCACCTTCAGTTGCTTCAGTTCCACTATTTGTAAAATAAACACAGTTTAAAGAAGAAGGCAAATTATCGGTAAGTAATTTTGCATAAGCAGTTTGTGGTTGTTGAATAAACTCACCATACACAATTAAATGCATATAGGTTTCTACTTGTTGTTTAACTGCATCAACTACTTTGGTATTTGAATGACCAATATTAGCAACACTAAAACCAGCAATTCCATCAATGTATTTTTTCCCTTGTATATCGTATAAAAAAATGCCATTGGCTTTTGTCATTTCAATGCCAATGGGTGCTTCAGAGGTTTGTGCTATGTGTTGTAAAAATATTTGTCTGTTATTCATTTCTTAAAAAGAAAGCTAAGTAATCAAAGGTAACTTGTATATTGATTTAAAATTCTTATTTTGGCTAATAAATTCATATAAACTCAAATGCACATCAATTCCAAAATATATTTACTTATTCTATTTTTATTTTCTTATATCCATCATATCAATGCACAACAATCTAAAGAAGAAAGAAAAAATATTTCTGTTTGCATAAATGATAATGAAATGAAATTATACAATTTGGTAATGCAATATAGACAACAAAATGGTTTGCCCACTATCCCTATTTCTGCATCATTAACTTATATAGCACAACTTCATTGTAAAGATTTAGTACTTAATAAACCCACTTCAGGAACTTGTAATTTACATAGCTGGAGTAGTAATGGAAATTGGAGTAGTTGTTGTTATACACCAGATCATAAATCTGCAACTTGTATGTGGAATAAGCCAAGAGAACTTACAAATTATAAAGGCGATGGTTATGAAATTGCTTTTAATATTTGGCATTCAGATGATGCAAATTATACTGTAAAACCTGAAGAAGCTTTGGAAGGTTGGAAGGGAAGTTCAGGACATAATAGTGTAATTTTAAATAAATCTATTTGGAGCTCAGTTGCTTGGAATGCAATTGGAATAGGCATTTACAAGGGTTATGCAACTATATGGTTTGGAATTTCTAAAGATGTTGAAGAACTTCCACAAACTTGTAAATAACAAATAAGGCAAACATTTTTTTTGATATTACTTTTGCTAAAATGCAATACACACTTAAAAAAAGTTTAGGACAACATTTTCTGAAAGATGAAAATATTTGTCGTAAAATAACAGATGTTATTGAAACAACTTTGCAAGAAAATAAGATTGATTGTTTGTTAGAAGTTGGTCCTGGTGCTGGAGCAATAACTAAATATTTATTGCAAATTCAAACAATCAATTTTAAAGTAGTTGAGTTAGATGCAGAAAAAGTAAATTTTTTAGAAACGAATTTTCCAACTCTACAATCAAAAATTATTCATGATAATTTTTTAGAAATAGAGAAACCATTTGAGCAAACATTTATGGTTGCAGGAAATTTTCCTTATAACATTTCTTCTCAAATTTTATTTAAAATTTTAGAGTGGAAAAATGAAGTACCCTTTATTGTTGGTATGTTTCAAAAAGAAGTAGCACAACGTGTTGCAGCAAAGCCAAACAGTAAAGCTTATGGTATTTTAAGTGTGTTGGTACAAGCATTTTATAAAGTAACTTATTTGTTTGATGTACCACCTACTTGTTTTAATCCTCCACCAAAAGTAATGAGCGGTGTAATTAAATTAGAATTAAAGAAGGAAAAATATCAAGTAAAATCTGATGCTGCTTTTATACAATTAGTAAAGGCTTCATTTAACCAAAGAAGAAAAATGTTAAGAAATGCAGTAAAGCATTTGTTTGAAAATGAAATATTGCAAGATGAAATATTTAATAAACGTGCAGAACAATTATGTGTTGAAGATTTTGCTGCACTAACATTTAAAATGAACTAAAAATTTGTAAGTTGAAAAAAGTTATTATATCTGGCTTGGCACATACTATTTTGCTGGAAAGCTTAACTGCATTGGGTTATAACGTAATGTATGAACCTAAGATTAGCTATGAAGATTTGAGTAATAAAATTATTGATGCAGTAGGTTTAGTTGTATCTACAAGAATAAAAGTTGATGCTGCATTGATTGATAAAGCACCACAACTTAAATGGATTGGTCGTTTAGGCAGTGGCATGGATTTAATAGATGTTGCTTATGCTCAATCAAAAAATATTCAATGTATTAGTAGCCCAGAAGGAAATAGTAATGCAGTAGCAGAACATACTCTTACTTTATTACTAAACTTAATGAACAAGGTAAACTTTAGTTATGAAAAAATAAAAGAAGGTATTTGGGCAAGAGAAGAAAGTAGAGGAGATGAATTGTATGGTAAAACTGTTGGTATCATTGGTTTTGGCAATACTGGTAGTCGTTTTGCACAACTATTATCTTCTTTTAATGTTACAGTTTTAGTATATGACAAATATAAATCTGGTTTTGCTAAAGATTATATTAAAGAAGCTAATTTGGAGCAAATAGCTCGTTATGCTGATGTAATAAGTTTTCATGTACCACTTTCAGAAGAAACTTTTTATTATGCCAACGAACAATTTTTTCATTCACTTCAGCAACAGCCTTATTTCATAAGTACTTGTAGAGGAAAAGTAACAGATACAAATGCCTTAATTAATGCATTACAACTTAAAAATATTAAAGCTGCTGCATTAGATGTTTTAGAAAATGAAAAACTTGCTTCTTATTCTCAAAATGAAAAAGAACAATTAAATAAATTATTAGCTTTTGATAATGTAATTATTACACCACATACTGCTGGTGTTACAACACAATCATTTTATAAAACAAGTAAAGTATTAGTTGATAAAATTAAAGAGTTGTAAATGATTACTCCTTATTCTTTGTATCAATAACAATAGTTACAGGACCATCATTTAATAAACTTACTTTCATATCAGCACCAAAAATGCCTGTTTCAATTTTTTTATATAAATCTTTTTCTAATTGTGCTATCATTTTTTGATACACTGGAATAGCAATTTCTGGCTTACTTGCTTTTATATATGATGGTCTATTTCCTTTTTTAGTAGAAGCTTGTAAAGTAAATTGGCTTATCAATAAAATATTTCCTTGAACATCTAAAACACTTTTATTCATTATATCTTGCTCATCATCAAAAATTCTGAGATTAACTATTTTATTACTTAACCAAACAATGTCTTCATCTGTATCAGCATCTTCAATGCCTATTAATACTAAAAGCCCTGCTTGAATTTTTCCAACAATTTCATTATTTACAGTAACAGATGCTTGTGTTACACGTTGTATGACTGACTTCATAAAAACTAATTCAATTGTAATGTAATTTTATACTATGAAGATAGATATAACTAAGGAAATAAATTTTAAAACTGCACGAAGTGGAGGCAAAGGTGGTCAGAATGTAAATAAGGTAGAAACAATGGTTGAAGGAAGATGGCACATTGAAAAATCAATGATGGCAAATGATGAACAAAAAAAATTAATTACTGAAAAATTAAGTAATAGAATTACCGATGATGGTTATTTGTTAGTAAAATCTCAACAGAGTAGAACACAGTTGGGCAATAAAGAAATAGTCATTTTTAAAATGAATGAACTTATTAATAATTCTCTACAAAAAAAGAAATTACGCATTGCAACAAAAATTCCTCAAGTTGTTATTGAGAAAAGAATTGAGAGCAATAAAATTAAATCTCACCAAAAGCAAACAAGAAAAAAAATTAACCCAAAAGATTTATAATGAACAAATTTTTTTTTACAATCATCATCAACTTTATTTTTTTATTTGCTTTACAAGCACAAGAAAATACTGTAATAAAATTAGTACATAAAGTAGGCAATCAAACATTGCAATTATTTACAGAAACTTATACAAATCATTTCAACGAACCATTTACTGTAAATAAGTTTAAATATTATATTACAGATTTAAAAATTGAATATGATAATGGCAAAAAAACTTACACATATAAAAAGCCTCATCATTTAGTAATGGAAGATGATAGCACAACCAAAACATTGTTTTTAGACAAAGCATTACACCATATAACCTCTATACAATTTTTATTAGGAGTTGATAGTGTAAGAAATACAAGTGGTGTACAAACTGACGATTTAGACCCCATGAAAGGAATGTTTTGGACTTGGAATACTGGTTATATTTATGCTAAATTAGAAGGGCAAAGTGATTCTTCTAAAGCACCTGCACATTACTTTAGTTATCACGTTGGTGGTTATAAATATTTTGAAAATGCTGCAAAAAAAATTGTGTTGCCAGTAAATAGTTCAACACAAAATTCAGTACAAGAAATTATTATTGAAGCAGATATTTTAAAATGGTTTTATGGTTCTAATGATAATAAAATTCAACAAGAACCTATTTGCCATCAACCAGGTAAATTAGCACTTGCATTAGCAGATAATTATAAAAACATGTTTAAAGTAACAGAAGTAAAATAATGAAATTTATTAAAACAATTTTTCTCTTAGTATGTATAGTGTTAGTAGGAGTTGGTTTTATTTCTGTAAAAAAACATAAACCTACACCACTAAAATTTGTTGTACCAAAAGGTTGGCCTAAACCCTTATACAATTTCAAAAAAAATCCATTAACCGTTGAAGGATTTGAGCTTGGAAAAAAATTATTTTATGATGAACGTTTAAGCAAGGATAGTACAATAAGTTGTGCAAGTTGTCATCAGCAGTTTAGTGCATTTGCTAATTATGACCATAATTTTAGTCATGGGTACAATAATTCTTTTACAACACGTAATTCGCCAGCATTGCAAAATTTGGCTTGGCAAAAAGAGTTTATGTGGGATGGTGGTGTAAATCATTTAGATGTACAACCAATATCACCTATTACAGCAGATAATGAAATGGCTGAAACTTTAGAAAATGTAATGATAAAATTAAAGAGAGATTCTGCTTATAGAAGAATGTTTAAAGCTGCTTTTGGAGATGAAGAAATAAATACTCAAAGAATGGGAAAAGCATTAAGCCAGTTTATGCTTATGCTTGTTAGTAGTAATAGTAAATATGATAAAGTAAAAAGAGGGGAAGACAGTTTTAATCTTCCAGAAAAATTAGGGTACGAAATTTTTCAGCAGAAATGTATTAGCTGTCATAAAGAACCTTTTTTTACTGACCAATCTTATCGTAATATTGGAATGCCTTTAGATGCTACATTAAATGATATTGGCAGAATGAGAATTACAGGACAGGTATCAGATTCTTTAAAGTTTAAAGTACCATCATTACGAAATATAAATCTTACTTTTCCTTATGGGCATGATGGAAGATTTTTTGCTTTAAGTAATGTATTTGACCATTACAGAAAAAACATGAAACCTATTGCAAATACTGATACTCTATTAAAAAACAAAATGCTATTATCTAATTTTCAAATTGGTCAATTAACTGCATTTTTATTTACCTTAACAGATAGTAGTTTTTTAACCAATCCAATGTTTGCAGCACCAGCTTACACAAAGCCAATAATTTTACATCAGCATTAAATTGTTCGGAGAATAAAAATGAAAATGATGTGTAAGAAAAAATGAATTACATTTTCTTAGCATCTTCTAAAAACTTAGCTAAGCCAATATCTGTAAGAGGATGTTTTAATAAACCAACTATAGATTCTAATGGGCTTGTACAAACATGTGCACCAGCAGCAGCACATCTTACAATATGGTTTGCATTACGAATAGATGCTGCTAATATTTGAGTATTAAATCCTTGAATAGAGTATATCTGAGCAATTTCTTCAATTAATTGAACACCGTCCCAACCACTATCATCAATTCTACCAATAAAAGGAGAAACATAAGTAGCTCCAGCTTTTGCAGCTAATATTGCTTGACCTGCACTAAAAACCAAAGTACAATTTGTTTTTATATTATTATCAGTAAACCATTTCATAGCTTTTACACCATCTTTAATCATGGGTACTTTTACAACTATGTTTGGATGTATTGCAGCTAATTGTTTCCCTTCTTCAACCATTTCATTAAAAGTAGTGCTAAAAACTTCTGCACTAACATCACCCCCTTCTACCAATTCACAAATTGTTTTATAATGATTTTTAATTGCATCAGCACCTTTAACTCCTTCTTTAGCCATCAATGAAGGGTTGGTTGTAACACCATCTAATATTCCTAAGTCGTGAGCTTCTTTAATTTGTGCAAGATTTGCTGTATCTATAAAAAATTTCATTATTTAATATTTAAGTAGTTATTAAAATTATTTCTTTTGAAAAAATTATTCCTATGTATTACAGAATTAATAAAAAGGATAAAGTACTGTACTTTTCAGAAGAAAAAAATGGCAGGCTACTCACATCGCACCGCTCAACCGCCTATCCTTGCTGTATTCCTACCCTGGGGAGTTTCAGCAGGAGCTGGTCGTATAAGACCTGCCACTGCAAAAGTAAGGGTTCTGATTTTCTGAAAAAATAATTTGATTAAATTTTGATTTATCATTTTATACATTTTATTGTAACATTGTTGTTGTATAATTAAACAATTCAATGGCTACAGAAAAAAAGTTTTTAAACCCAATAACAATTTTATTATTTGTAATAATTATTGCTGCTGTAGCTACTTGGTTTGTACCTGCAGGTGCTTATCATAAATTAGCTGTTGTAGAAAACGAATTTGTTATACAAGCAAATGGAGCAAATACACATATTACATTAACCCAAAAATCATTAGATAGTTTACACATTTTAATTCCTGTACAAAAATTTATTAATGGCGATATTAAAAAACCAGTTTCAATACCCAATACTTTTCATTTTACAGAAAAAAACAAAGCTGGCTTTCTGGATATTTTAAAAGCACCTCTAAAAGGTATTTATGAAGCTATTGATATTATTCTTTTAATATTAGTAATGGGTGGTTTTATCAATGTGTTTAATGAGTCTGGTGCAATGTTTAAAGGCATAAAATATTTATCTTATAAATTAAAAGGAAGAGAACAGTTACTAATAATTATTCTTACAACTTTAATTTCTTTTGGTGGCTCATCTTATGGTTTAGCAGAAGAAACCTTAGTATTTTATCCAGTTTTAGTGCCATTATTTATAGCAGCAGGTTACGATTTGTTAGTTCCTGTTGCTGTAATTTTTGCAGGGTCTCAAATAGGTAGCTTATCATCTTTTAGCAATCCTTTTTCTACTATTATTGGTTCTAATGCAGCAGGTTTAAATTGGACTGATGGAATTTATGAACGTATTATTATGTATGTACTTACTACAGGGTTATTAATTTGGTACATATTACGCTATGCTAAAAAAGTTAAAGCAAATCCTTCATTATCATTAGTATTAAAATTTGATGGAGAAGTATCAACAAATTATCAATCATTAGCCGAGCAAGAAGAGGAACATTCAAAACTATCATTAAAAACAAAATTGCTATTATTCATTTTTGGAGCTTCATTTATTACAATGATTGTTGGTGTTATTTTTTATCAATGGTGGTTATTAGAAATTACTACTTTATTTTTCGGCTCATCTTTACTGCTTTTTATTATTACCGATGTAAAAGAAAATGATTTTATACAACAGTTTATTAAAGGAGCAGAAAGCTTATTAGCTGTTGCATTTATTGTTGGTATTGCAAGAGGTGTAACCATTATTTTAAATGAAGGAAATATCAGCGATACATTGTTATATTATACTTCTAATTTTATTGGTAAAATGCCTCCTGCATTATTCATCATTATTTTATTAGGCATATTTATTTTTCTTACATTATTTATTTCATCATCTTCTGGTATGGCAGTTTTAACAATGCCTATTTTAGGAGCTCTTGCTTTAATTGTTAATGTACCAGGCAGAGAAATTGTAAATAGCTATTTGTATGGTATGGGAATAATGGGTTTTATTACACCAACAGGACTTTTTCTTCCATCTCTTGCAATGGTAAATATTAGTGCAAAAACTTGGTTTAAATTTATTACACCACTCTTAATTATGCTATTTGTTCTTTGCTCAATAGCTTTATTAATTGGTATTTACAGATAATCAAAAATATTTTCTTTTAAAATATTACTTTTACAACCACTAAACATTTTATTGTTTATTTTTTATGAATGAAATTAAAATAGCATAATGTCAATTCACAAAGAAGTAAAAAAAATTACTACCAACACTTTGCTAAAAATGAAGCAGTCTGAAGAAAAAATTTCTATGCTTACTGCTTACGACTTTTCTTTTGCTAAAATAATTGATAATGCAGGTATTGATGTTATTCTTGTTGGTGATAGTGCAAGTAATGTAATGGCAGGTCATGAAACAACTTTACCCATTACATTAGAGCAAATGATTTATCATGCACAAAGTGTTGTTAGAGCAATAAACAGATGTTTGGTTGTTGTAGATTTACCTTTTGGAACTTATCAAAGCAATAGCGATATAGCTCTTGCTTCTGCTATAAGAATTATGAAAGAAACAGGTGCTCATGCAATAAAATTAGAAGGAGGAGAAGAAGTAATTGAAAGTGTGAAAAGAATTGTTGGTGCTGGTATTCCTGTTATGGGGCATTTAGGATTAACCCCTCAAAGTATTTATAAATTTGGTACTTACACTGTTCGTGCAAAAGAAGAAGCAGAAGCATCAAAACTAAAAAACGATATTTTATTATTAGAGAAAGCTGGTTGCTTTGCTGTAGTGTTAGAAAAAATTCCTGCTGTATTAGCAAAAGAAGTTAGTGCAAGTGTACAAATACCAACCATTGGTATTGGTGCAGGAAATGATTGTGATGGACAAGTATTAGTAATGCATGATATGTTAGGAATAAATACAGAATTTAAACCAAGATTTTTACGACAATATTTGAATATAGCAGAATTAGCAACAAATGCTGTACAGCAATATATTCAAGATATTAAGAGTAAAGATTTTCCTAATAAAAACGAAAGTTATTAAACAACATCATTTTATTTTTTACAAATATGATATATCGTAGTAAAGCACCTTTAAGAATTGGATTAGCAGGAGGAGGAACAGATGTAAGCCCTTATAGTGATGAATTTGGCGGAGCAATTTTAAATGCAACTATTTCTTTAAGTGCTAATGCAAGCATTGAACCTACTGATAGTGGAGGAATTATTATTGAAGCATTGGATAGAAAAGAAGAACAACGATTTGACTTTGCAGAAAAATTACCTATCAATGGAGTGTTAGATTTATCAAAAGGAGTATATAATCGTATTCAAAAAGATTATGGCATTACTTGTAAAAACTTTAAACTCAGCACTTATGTAGATGCTCCTGCTGGTAGTGGTTTAGGGACTTCATCAACTTTGGTTGTTGCTATTATTGGAGCTTTTGTAGAAATGCTAAAACTTCCTTTAGGAGATTATGATATTGCACATTATGCTTTTGATATTGAAAGAAATGATTTGAAATTAGCTGGTGGTAAACAAGACCAATATGCTGCAACATTTGGAGGTGTAAACTTTATGGAGTTTTATGCAGGTGATAAAGTAATTGTAAACCCTTTAAGAATACGTTCTGAATATGTAAGTGAACTGGAAAATAATATAGTACTTTATTTTACAGCTACAAGCAGAGAAAGTGCCACCATTATTAAAGAACAACAAAAAAATGTGTTGCAAAAAAATGAAAAGAGTATAGAAGCAATGCACCAATTAAAAGAGCAAGCTAAAATGATGAAAGAAGCATTACTTAAAGGAAAGTTGAATGAAATTGGTGAAATATTAGACTATGGCTTTCAACAAAAAAGAAAAATGGCAGACAATATTTCTAACAACACTATTGAAAATATTTATGAAGCTGCAAAAAATGCTGGTGCTACTGGAGGAAAAATAAGTGGTGCTGGTGGTGGAGGCTTTATGATTTTTTATTGCCCCAAAAATTCTAGATATCAAGTAATAGAAACATTGCAAAATTTTGGAGGCGTTGTTAAACCTTATTCTTTTACAAAAAATGGCTTAAAAACTTGGACAGTTCAATAACATAAAATGTATAGTACTAACAATTAAAGTATAAATAATGAATAACAAAATAACTTCTATCATTAAAGCTTCCATTGATGTAAAGCAACAAATTTTGCAAGATGAAACCATAAAACAAACAGTAGCAAATTGTGTAAACGTTATTGTTACTGCTTTTAAAAATGGAAATAAAGTTTTGTTTTGTGGCAATGGTGGCAGTGCAGCAGATGCACAACACTTAGCAGCAGAATTTAGTGGCAGATTTTATATTGATAGAAAAGCTTTACCAGCAGAGGCTTTGCATTGCAACACATCTTATTTAACTGCTGTAGGAAATGATTATAGTTATGATGTAATTTATGCAAGATTATTAGATGGCATTGGCAATGCTGGTGATGTTATTGTTGGTTTAAGTACAAGTGGCAATAGTGCTAATATTATTAAAGCATTTGAAGTTGCCAGAAATAAAAATATTACCACTATTGGTTTTACAGGAGAAACTGGTGGTAAAATGAAAGAACTTTGCGATTACTTAATAAATGTTCCAAGCAAAGACACTCCTCGTATTCAAGAGTCTCATATTTTATTAGGGCATATTGTATGTCAGTTAGTAGAAGAACAATTATTTTAAATTTTATTCTTCAATATTTTTTTAGAAAATGCTACAATTAAAAAACATTCATCATTCGTGGACTTTGTTTTTAGATAGAGATGGTGTTATTAACCATGAAAAAGATGGGAGCTATATTTTTAATTGGGAAGAGTTTTGCTTTTACAATAACGTAAAAAAAGCATTACAAATTTTAAATAATCATTTTGATACAATAGTGATGGTTACTAACCAAAGAGGCATTGGCAAAAAATTAATGACTGAAGATGATTTGAATAACATTCATCAAAATATGCTTGAAGAAATTAAATTGGAAGGAGGCAGAATTGATAAAATTTATTACTGCTCCGATTTAGAAAATTCATCTCCCAATAGAAAACCAAATTATGGTATGGCTCTTCAGGCAAAAAATGATTTTCCTTTAATTGATTTTTCTAAAAGCATCATGGTTGGTAATAAATTAAGTGATATGCAATTTGGAAGAAATGCAGGAATGTACACAATATTTGTTGCTACAACTCATCCAGAAACTCCCTATCCACACGAATTAATTGATATAAGGTTTGATGATTTATTATCTTTTGCCAATGCTGTTGAAAATAATACTCAATAAAATCTTTCATTTCTAACTTAACAGTAATAACATTTCCACATACACACATTTATCTCTTTTTGGGTAAGTGGTTTATTTATCTTTACAGCTTTAAATCATTTCTCTATCATAAAATATTTATTATGCTAAAAGTGGGCATATTTGGTGTTGGTCATTTAGGAAAATTTCATTTGAATAATTGGAAAGAAATTGAAGGAGTAAAAATTGTAGGTTTTTTTGATCCTAATAATGAAGCAGCAAAAGAAGTTTCTGCAACCTATGGTATTAAGCGTTATTTAGATGAAGATAAATTAATTGATGCTTGTGATGTAATAGATGTTGTTGTACCAACAGATTGGCATTATGAAATTTGTATGAAAGTAGTTCGTAAAGGGAAACACATTTTTGTTGAAAAACCTTTGTGCAACACTATTACAGAGGCTAAGACTTTGATGAATATGGTACGAGAAGCCAATATTAAAATGCAAGTTGGTCATGTAGAACGTTTTAATCCTGCATATCTTGCTTTAAAAGATTTAAAGCTTAATCCAATGTTTATTGAAGTACATCGTTTAGCACAATTTAATCCAAGAGGTACTGAGGTAAGTGTAATTTTAGATTTAATGATTCATGATTTAGACATTATTTTAAGTCTTGTAAAAAGCGATGTAAAATCTATTAGTGCAAATGGAGTAGCTGTAATGACTGATACACCAGATATTGCAAACGTAAGAATTGAATTTAATAATGGTTGTGTTGCAAATCTTACAAGCAGTAGAATTAGTATGAAAAAAATGCGTAAGATGCGTTTGTTTCAAAAAGATAGTTATATAGGAATTGATTTTTTAGAGAAGAAAACCGAAATCATTAAATTAAAACAACCAGAAGATAAAAATGTTTTTTCTTTTGATGTAGATACGCCAAAAGGCAAAAAAACAATAGCAGTTGCAAATCCAGAAATTGTATCTGCTAATGCAATTAAATTAGAATTGGAATCTTTTGTTGATAGTGTTTTAAACAACAAACCAACTGTTGTTAGCGAAATTGATGGATTTTTAGCAATGGAAGTAGCTCATAAAATTTTAAATAAAATAAATAATAATGGATTAGGAATGTAAAAAGTTTTTTAGCTCATCAGCAATTTTTCTATCATTACTTAGTCTTGGTACTTTATTTTGACCACCTAATTTGCCTATGCTTTTCATATAATCTATAAAACCATTTTTGCGTACTTTATTTATTTGTAGTTTTTGTAAAATATTTCCTTTAATCAAATCATCATAATACACATTCTTTTTACGAAGATTATCATCAACTTTCTCTATAAAATTTTGCCAGTTAGATGGTTCATTTTCAAATTCAATAAACCATTCGTGAAAACTTTTTCCTTTGCCTTGCACAATATTTGGAGCAACAGTAAATTCTGTAATTTTTATATTTTCTTCTTTGGCTGCTTCTAATAAAGCATATTCAACTTCTTCGCCAATAACATGTTCACCAAAGGCACTAATAAAATGTTTTATTCTTCCACTTACAATTAATCTGTATGGATTAGTGCTAACAAATTTTACAGTATCACCAATATTATAGCCCCATAAACCTGCATTACTATTAATAATTAAAGCATAGTTTACACCAACCTCAACCTCTTGTAAAGAAAGCCTTGTAGGGTTTTCGTTAAATATTTCTGATGCTGGTATAAATTCAAAAAATATTCCACTATTGGTATTTAATAATAAACCTTCTTCTTTTTGCGAATCTTGATAAGCAAAAAAACCTTCACTTGCTGGAAACAATTCTATGCTATCAATTTTTTTACCAATGGTTTCAAATAGCTTTGCTTTATAAGGTTCAAAGTTTACACCACCTTGCACCATTACACTAAAGTTTGGAAAAAGTTCTGCAATTTTTTTATTACTTCTTTCTACAAGTTTATCAAAATACATTTGCATCCAAGGAGGAATACCACTAATCAAAGTCATATTCTTATCAATAGTTTCATTTACTATTGCTGCTAATTTTGTTTCCCAATCTTCAATACAATTTGTTTCGTAAGATGGTAGTTGATTTGTTCTTAAATATTTTGGTATATGATGGTTTACAATACCACTCAATCTTCCTGTTGGTATATTACTAATTCTTTCTAAAGTTGGACTACCACTTAAAAAAATCATTTTACCCGAAACAAAATTTGAATTGTTTGTTTCTGCCATATAACATAATAAAGCATTTCTTGCAGTATTAATATGGTTTGGAATTGAATCTTTTGTTATTGGAATATATTTTACACCACTTGTTGTACCACTTGTTTTTGCGAAATAAATAGGTGTTCCTTTCCATAAAACATTTTGCTTACCTTCTTTTATTTGCTCTATATAATTTTTTATTTGTTCATAATCTCTTACTGGTACAGCTTTATTAAACTCTTGATAGGAGTGTATATTTTCAAAATGATGCTCTTTACCAAAAGTTGTATTTTTTGCTTGCTTAATTAAATTATTTAAAATAGCTTGCTGATTTGCAATAGCAAATTGCATATCTTTTTTTATCTGCTTGTATATAATGTTGGCAAAAGGTTTTGCCAAGAAAGATTTTACATTCATAAAATATTTTCTATTCTATATTGTTGTATAAATATTCTATACTTCCTAATAATTGCTTTTGTTTGTCGTAACATACTTCTTTTTCTTTAAGCTGTGAAGTAGTGTTGTAGTAATATATCCAAGAGTTATAGTTTGAACCACCAGCTAATACTTGAATCATTTTTTTTATTTTACCCAAACTATCATATTCGTACATAAAATCAGGTAGCATTTTTTTTGCTCTATTATTATAGCGTACAATATCGGTAAGTAAATTTTTATCGTTATAATAGTAGTAATAAGATTCAATGTTTTTTCCTTTTCTATACCAATTTTCTTCAGCAACTAAATTGTGTTCATCTAAAATAAAGGTTACAAAAATTGTATCTGTACTATTTTTTATTTTATACATTTTTTCAGGAAATCCTTTATTATTATAAAACCATAAATGAATTTCTTTAGAAATTGTTGTAATAAATGTATCTATTGTAGATGATTCTATTGAAAGAAGTTTTCCATCATTATTATATACATAATTTGTTATAGTAGAAACACCATCACCTTCACTTTCTGTTTTAGTAATTTTATTGTTTAAATAGTTTGATTTTAATGTAGATTGATTACCAGCCGATGTTTTTGAATAAGTAATTATTTCAGATGCATCTTCATTAATGCGTTGTTCTAAAATAAAATCTTCTATAATGGTTTCATCTTTTTCTTTGCTTATTGCTTTAATTGTTCTTATTTTATTTTGTTGTAATAATTTGTGTTGTTGATTACTGTAGTCAATAGCAACTATATCATTATAATAATATTGAGCAGCAAGTTTTTTAAATGCTAAAAAACAAAATATAAATACTAAATACAAATATTTCATGGCTTACAATTCTGCATCAAATGTAGCAACTGCAACAACATCCTACAAAAACAGATTTTTTTATGTGAATTAATTTTAGGTTTGTACTGTATTTTTAAATAAATATTAACCAAATGAGCCACTCAAAAGAAAGAAAAGAAAAAAAATGTTTAAACTGTGGAGCAGATGTATTTGGTCGTTATTGCCATGTTTGCGGTCAAGAAAACATTGAAACTAATGAATCAATATGGGCTCTTATATCTCACTTCTTTGAAGATATTACTCACTTTGATGGAAAGTTTTTTAAAACAATTAAAGTTCTTTTATTAAAACCAGCGTTTTTATCAACAGAATATTTAAAGGGTAAAAGAGCTTCTTATTTTCATCCAATAAGAATGTACATTTTTACCTCATTTTTCTTTTTCTTAATTTATTTTTCTTTTTTTCAATCAAAAAATAATGAAAGTTCGTCATTACAAATTTCTACATCTCAAAATGAAATTCAAAAGAGGAAAGATACTTTTGCTAATGAACTATTGAAAGACTTTTATACTTATAAAAAAGATTCAACTAAAACAAATAGTGAAGATAATTATTCAGTAAACGAATATGATTCACTTATAAAAGTTGGTGCAAATAAAGATAGTTGGATTGAACAAAAAGTTATCAGAAAATCACTTTATCTGTCAGAAAAATATAAGTATAATAAAGGGCAAATGCTTACAGATTTAGTTCAAAAATTTGTTCACTCATTTCCTCAAGTATTGTTTATTACATTGCCTTTTATTGCATTTCTACTAAAGCTTTTATACATCAGACGAAAAAATTTTTATTATGTACATCATGCAATATTTACAATACATGCATATTGTGCCATTTTTATTATTATTCTACTTAATTTATTAGTTGGTAGTTTTTTGCACTTAATTCATTTAGATAAAGGTTTTATACATACTGTAATTAATTTTCTATTCTTTATAGGTAGTTTTTTTTACTTGTATAAATGCCTAAGAAATTTTTATCATCAAGGCATATTTAAAACAATATTCAAATTTTTATTGTTATTTTTCTTTTCAATTTTTATTTATGTTTTTGCCTTTTTATTATTATTTACATTTACTGTAATGACGCTTTAAAAAATAAATATGAATACAACAGCAGAAAACTTTTTACAATTAGTAAATATTATGGATGAATTAAGAGAGCAATGCCCTTGGGATAAAAAGCAAACTATTCATACATTAAAACCAATGACTTTAGAAGAAGTATATGAATTGTGTGATGCTATTATTAATGAAGATTGGAATAATATTAAAGAAGAATTAGGTGATGTGTTGTTGCATATTTTATTTTATAGCAGAATTGCTAAAGAAGAAAATAAGTTTGATATTAATGATGTGATTGAGGCAATATCTAAAAAATTAATTACACGTCATCCTCATATTTATGGAGATGTGAAAGTAGAAAATGAAGACGATGTAAAACGAAATTGGGAAAAAATAAAACTAAAAGAAGGAGTTAAAAAAAGTATTTTAAGTGGCGTACCTAATGCTTTACCTGCAGTTGTAAAAGCTACAAGAATTCAAGAAAAAGTAAAACAAGTAGGCTTTGAATGGAGCAATATAAATGATGTTTGGAAAAAAGTAGAAGAAGAAATGGGAGAGTTAAAAGTGGCAATTAAAACCAATCAGCAACAAGATATTGAAGAAGAATTTGGCGATGTTTTATTTAGCTTAATAAATTATGCACGGTTTTTGAAGATTGATGCAGAAAGTGCTTTAGAAAAAACAAATCAAAAATTTATTAGAAGATTTAAAAGCATTGAATCCATTGCAGTTGAAAGAGGAAAAAACTTATCAGACATGAGCCTTGAAGAAATGGATGAAATATGGAACGAAGTAAAAAAAACAAAACATTAGGCATTGATTGCATTAACTAAAATAAAAAATCAACCCAAAAATTTGCTGCTATTAATTGCTGCAAGTTTGTATGTTTTATCTTTATTTACTACCAATTATGTAAGCAATACTTTATCTCCTAAAAAAATTCAACAACATTTAAGTAATGCAATTCAGCTAAAGGAAAATAGCTTTAAATCATTATTAGAAGATACTAATTTAATAAAACAAATTGCTGCAAATCCTATACCTGTACAAGAAGAATTAAAGCTTGCCGAATATCCTTTTGGCATTTTTATTTATTCATTTAAAAATGGAAATCCTAATTTAGTTTATTGGAACAGCAATCGTTTTTCTACTTCTAAAGATGATATTTTTAAAAAAGATACATCGCAAATTGTTCAATATCAAAATGGTTATTTTGAGTTTATAAAAAAAACTATTTGCTTTAATGATAACTCTTACAGCATTATTGGCTTACTCCCAATTTATTGGGATTATTTTTTAGAAAATAAATATTTAAAAGATGCTTTTGATAATGGCAATAATGCAGAACAATTATATGAAATAACAGAAGCTAATAATGCAATTCCTATTTATAATATACAGCAACAAGTACTGTATAAAATTCAGAAAAAAACAGGAAATATTTATTCATCTTATGATATCGTAACTATTATTCTACGAGTTATTGCTATTCTATGTTTGCTTTTTTATATTCAACTATTCTCAAAACAAGTTTCATCCGAAAAAGGTTTTAAGAAAGGTTTTTTGTTGCTCTTTAGTTCATTATTTTCATTAAGAATTATTACTTACTTTACAAATTTTCCTTTTGATAAAAGCCGACTGTCTCTTTTTGATCCTTCTATTTATGCATCAAATATTATTCATCCATCTTTAGGAGATTTATTAATAAACTGTATTCTTATTTTATGGCTTGTATATTTTTATAAGTTCAATAACAATAATAAAGTATTAGATAATAATGTTTCAAAGTTTATAGGTATTAAAAAAATATTTCCTTATATCAATCTTGCATTATTGGTATTGATAACACTAATAATTACAAGCACTATTAAAAGCCTTGTATTAGATTCAAAAGTATCTTTAGATGTAACCAACTTCTTTGGCTTAACAATTTATAGTGTCATTAGTTTTATAATTCTTTGTTTTTGTGCACTCATTTTTTTTCATACTTCACACATTTTTTTATATAGCGTTTTTCAATCAAAAATTAAGCTAAGCATACAACTATTAGTAACTGCAGCAATAGGGTTGTTAATTATAAGTTTTCAAGTTAGTGGTGTTTCTGTATTATTAAATATGCTAAGTATAGCTTGGTTATTATTATATCTTATCATTATTAATTTTAGAAAAATTGATACACAATTATCAATTATTAAATCATCATACTTTATTGTTTGGATAGCATTTTTTTCTATCACTGAAGCAGCATTAGTTATGCAGCAAAATACATTAATTGAAAATGAACAAAGAAAAAAATGGGCAGAAAAATTGGCAGAACAAACTGATCCCAACAGCGAAACTTTATTACAAATTGCAACCCTAAACTTTAATAACAATTTTCTTACTACTAATTTCAACAGATTTCATCAGGAGTTTGCCAATAAATTTTTAAAAGATAGTTTAGTAAACGAAAATTTTTCTGGCTACTTAAATAAATATGATACACGTATTTACACATTTGATAGCCTCTTTAATCCTTTGTATAATGATGATGCAGTTTCTTATGCAGTAATTAAAACAATTATTCTAAATCAAGGAAAAGAAACCAATATTCCAAACTTATATAGTTATGATAATACCAATGGCAGAGAAAGTTATATTTATGAAAAGGTGATAGAAAAAGATAGTGTTGTAGAAGGTTATTTATTTGTAACAGTAAAACCAAAAAGCTATAAAAGTGAAGCTTTATATCCTGAACTTTTTAGACAAGTACAAAACTTGTCAAGCGATTTTAATACACACTATGCTTATGCAATTTATAATAACAATATTCTTGTAAATAGTTTTAACGATTATAGTTTTCAATCTTCGATAGCTACTAACAGTTTGCCTAAAACAAAATTTGAAAAAAGAAAAGTTGATGGATTCAATGAATTATGGTACAATACCGGTTCAGGAAAAGTTGTTGTAATTGTAAAAAAACATACTGCCATTTTAGAGTTAATGACTTTATTTGCTTATTTGTTTTGCGTATTTATAATTGTTATTGCTTTATTCCATATTAGTAATTTTATTATTAAAACAAGGTTTAAAAAAGAAGCATATCAAAAGGCTTTTCATTTTTCAATAAGAAATCAAATTCATGCAACCATTATTATGGTTAGTGTTTTTTCGTTTATAGTAATTGGTGTTGCAACAATTTCATATTTTATTTATAGATTTAATCAAAGCAATGAAGAAAAGCAATCAAAGAATATTCAAATTATTTCAAGTCAGGTTGAATCTAAATTAAAAAACTTGTATGCTCACTTTGCTTTTGATGATGCCTTAGACTTTACTACACTTAGCTTTGGTAACAACTTTGAAAAAACAATTAACGAAATTTCTGAAATATATAATTCAGATATAAACATATTTAATACAGCAGGCACACTAATTGCATCAACACAACCTTACATTTACAACAAACAGTTATTAAGCGATAAAATGCAACCCAATGCTTTTATTCAGCTAAATAATTATAGAAAAAATACTTATATACAATCTGAAAAAATTGCAGAGCTTGAATATTTAAGCATTTATGCAACCGTTAAAGATGATGAAGGAAAAGTGTATGCTTATGTAAATATTCCTTACTTAAACTCTCAAACAGAATTAAGTCAAGAAATTTCTGAATTCTTAGCAACCATTATGAATTTGAATGCATTTATTTTTTTATTAGCTGGTGTTATTGCATTTATGGTTACAGATAGAATTACTGTTTCATTTAGTTTAATCAGCGAAAAAATGAAAGCAATTAATATTGAACAACAAAATGAAGAAATTGAATGGAAAAGAAATGATGAAATAGGAGTTCTTGTAACTGAATATAATAAGATGGTAAAAAAATTAGAAACAAGTGCTAAAGCCCTTGCCCAAACAGAAAGAGAAGGAGCTTGGAGAGAAATGGCAAGACAAGTAGCACATGAAATTAAAAACCCTCTTACACCTATGAAACTTAGTATTCAGTATTTACAAAAATCAATAGAAAATAAAAATGAAAATATTCAAGAACTTACTAATCGTGTTGCATTTACATTAATTGAACAAATTGAGCAACTATCAAAAATTGCAGGAGACTTTTCTCAGTTTGCAAATATTGAAAATGTACAACCAGAAATTTTTAATTTATCAAATACTATTTCATCATTAATAGAACTTTATAAAACAAGAGAAAATATTAAAATTGATTGGATAAAAGATAACGATTCATACCCTATTAATGCAGATAAAGTTCAGATAAGTCGTTTGTTCAGTAATCTTATTTTAAATGCTATTGAAGCATCAAACAACAATAATTTAATTCAAATAAAAATTTATCAAAAGAAAATAAATAACACTGTTGAAACCTGTGTTGAAGATAATGGAACAGGCATCAGCGATGATATGAAACAAAAAATATTTATACCAAACTTTACAACAAAAACATCTGGCACAGGGCTTGGCTTAGCTATTTGCAAAGCAATAGTTGAAAAAGCAAATGGCTCTATAACTTTTACTACACAAAACAATATAGGTACGACATTTAAAGTAATACTTCCTTTAGTATAAAATAATTCAATAAAAAAACTCTATTCAGAATTGTTTGAATAGAGTTTTTTTATTGTTGTTATAATAAAGTTTAAAATGAATTATATCTAGGACACCAATCTCCATATTTATTACCTAAAATAAAACCTAAAACAATTTCATGAGTTCCTTTACTAACTGTATTTAAACGAGAAGTAGTTAAATCGTAAGAATAACCAATATTAATACTATTACTTAAATTAACACCTAACATTCCAGCAAAACCATCTTTGTATCTATAAGAGGCACCAACCCAAGCATAATCTTGATATTGAAGCTTTGCATTCAAATCAAAACCAATAGGCATAGGGCTTACATATCTTACAACAGCAGAAGGTAAAAAAGTTAAATCGTCAGTAAAAAATAAACGGTAACCAGCACTTAAAAATAAGTGTGGCACTAATTTACCTTGCTCTAAGCCAACATGGTTATTAGAGTATGTAACTTTTTGAGGAACTATTTGTTGAGCAGATAAACCAATAAAAAAATCTCTATCATACAACCAAAGTCCAGCACTAACATCAGGTCTAATATTGTTTAAATAACCACTACCAGCAACTGCAGGATCTTGTGTGCCATTTGCAAATTGTAGTTTAGAAGCATCTAATCTAAGATTAGAAATTCCAGCACTAACACCTGCACTTAAAGTTGTATGAGGTCCAATACCCATGTGATAAGCATAAGTAGCAGTAGCAATAAAATTATTTAATGGGCCAGTTTTATCATTAATAATTGTTAAACCAACTCCACCATGATTTTCTGGAGCAGTATAGTCTTTTACAAAATTTTTACCTCTTGGATTTTCGCCTCTTGCATGAAAACTTGTAGCTGTTTCTCTTTCATACACATCTTTTTTTGTTGGTGCATGAATAGTAAAATAAGTAGTTACAGGTGCATCTTGCAAACCTACCCATTGCATACGATGACTAAGTTTTACATCAGTATAATTCTCAATTCCAGCAACAGCAGGATTAAGAATAAAATTGTTTAAAATATACTGTGTGTAATAAGGTCTTTGCTGAGCATTAGCACATAAAGAAATAATGCTTACAGCGACAGTTAGTAGAAAGGCAAATTTTTTCATATCGTTCAAAAGTACAAGAAAGACACAAACTTATTGGTTTATGCTGTTTGAATGGCTATTTTTTTAATTTTTTTTCAAAAAAACCTATTTTAGTTCTAAATAAATTAATATTTTATCTAATTTATTTGCTCATTTTATTATTACTGGTATAAGAAAAATCAATTTATATTCAAAAAAACACTTTTTATAAGAAATTTTTTATTTATTTTTTGGAAGAAAAATTCAGAGCCATTACCTTCGCCGTCCCTTAAAAAGGTATTGGCCTATAGTATAATGGTAGTACGACAGATTTTGATTCTGTTTGTCTTGGTTCGAATCCAGGTAGGCCAACAAAAAATAATCCTGCTATCAATAGCAGGATTATTTTTTTATCCACTGTTTTCAATTATCAAAATATGCTAATCCACAATTCTTAAACATTATCATTGTTTATATTTTTTCTCTAATATCATAAGTTTATCTTTGCAGCACATTCTTAAATATTATGATGAATCCTTCTGTAAAAGTATTTTCAGGCACAGGTTCTCAAAAATTAGCTGAAAAAATTGCTCAACGCTTTGGCAGACCTCTTGGTAAAGTAAATATTCAGAAATTTAGTGATGGAGAGTTTCAACCCATTTTCTTAGAAAGTATTCGTGGCGATTATGTTTTTTTAATTCAAAGCACTTTTGCACCTACAGATAACTTAATGGAGTTAATGTTAATGATTGATGCAGCAAAAAGAGCAAGTGCCAGTAAAATTATTGCTGTAATACCTTATTATGGTTTTGCAAGACAAGACAGAAAAGATAAACCTCGTGTTGCTATTGGTAGTAAATTAATTGCTACTTTATTACAAGCAGCAGGTGCAGATAGAATTATTACTATGGATTTACATGCACCACAAATTCAAGGATTTTTTGATATACCTGTTGATCATTTAGATAGCAGTGCCATTTTTATTCCTTACATAGAACAACTACAATTAGATAACTTAACATTTGCAGCACCAGATGTTGGTAGCACCAACAGAGTAAGAGAAATTGCCAGCTACTTCAATGCTGAAATGGTTATTTGCGATAAGCATAGAAAACGTGCTAATGAAATTGCCAGCATGGTTGTAATTGGTGATGTAAAAGATAAAGACATTATTTTGATAGATGATATTTGCGATACAGGAGGTACATTAGCAAAAAGTGCATCACTACTAAAAGAAAAAGGAGCAAAAAGTGTAAGAGCTTTTTGTACTCATCCTGTACTAAGTGGTAAGGCTTATGAAAATATTGAAAACAGTGTTTTAGAAGAATTGGTTGTTTGCGATACCATTCCTTTAAAACAAGAAAGTAGAAAAATAAAAGTTATTTCTGTTGCCGATTTATTTGCTATTGCCATTCGCAATGCTTATGAAAATAAAAGTATTACAAGCCTTTTTGTTCATAGCCAATTAAGAGGTAGAGATAAATAATTTGTTATTGAAACTATAATTAATAACTATTTTAAGTACTTAGTTATTTCTCTACTATCTGGCTTTATATTGCTGGCAAAATGTGCAATTAAACGCCCTTTTTCATTAATTAAAAACTTATTGAAATTCCATTTTATTGTTGCATCTAATACACCATTTTCGTTTTTATTACATAACCATTTATAAATTGGTGAAATACTATCACCTACCACATTTATTTTAGTAGATAATGGAAATGTAACACCATATCTTGTTTTACAAAAATTATTTATATCACTATCATTACCTTCTTCTTGATTGCCAAATTGATTGCAAGGAAATCCAACAACTACTAACTTATCAGAATAAGTAAGATATAAATTTTGCAACTCTGCATATTGATATGTGTATTGACAGTTTGAGGCAGTATTAACAACTAAAATTTTCTTTCCTCTAAATTTTGAGAAATCTATTATACCACCATCAATACTATTTATTTTAAACCTATAAATTTTATTTGGCTTATGAGGTGTAAATGCTACTACACCTATCAGCAAAAGCAAGTATAGTTTAGAGTACAGCATTTTCATAAGGAGGTAATTATTGCTCAATAAAGGTAGAACAATTTATAAATCAAAATAATTTATTGAGGTATAAATTATTTATTGCTTTTCGTAGCAGCCTAAATCTGGTAAAACAATATTTCTATTATTTCCATCTAAATCAATTAGCAAACCTGTATTACTTCCTTTATTAATTGCAAGTGATGATGCTCTTAAATGAAAGTTATAATAACGATTACCTATATTAATACTATCAAACTCTGGTGCAACATTTTTTAGTTTATTACCAATAAAATTTACTGTTAGTGGTTCAGCATCTTTTAGTTTGTATAAAGTATTATTGAAAATAACATTAAAAGGAGTAGTTCCCATTTTTTTTATAAATATTTCATTTTCAGGCAAACCTCCTTCGCCATAAAAAATACAATTAGTAAAATTTGCATTTACTGTATTAGTAGTAGTATTATCAACCATATTACTAATATTTAATACTGGATATTTATGTTGTAAATAATAATTGCCATAACTTACAACAGTACAATGTTTAAAATTATAATTACCTCCAGCTGTTAAAAAAATATTATATCCACTATTACTGATTAAACAATTATTTGCTTCTATAGATGAGTTGCTTCCACCAACAGCTACATCATAAATGTTATCAAGAATACATTGGTTTAAAATAAGTTTAGCATTGCTATTGGTTGAAGGATTTTGTGCAATAGTTCCTTGATAAGCATTTTTAATAATACAGTATTCTAAAACATTATTATTGCTTGTATTAAAAAAATAAATACCAGGCCAACTACCTGGAAAATCTTTATAAGGTTCATCTAATCTATCTCCAGTAAAAATAATTCTTGTGTTATCATATTTTTCGCCAATGGCTTGTAATGTGCCATGCACAAGCATTGGAGCATCTGCATGAAAATATATTTTTGTTCCTTTTTGTATGGTTAATGTTTTGTTGGGTTGTATAGTTAATGAACCAAGCACAACAATAGGAAGTGTATTGTTCCAAGTGCTATCTGTTGTTACTAATTTGTTTCTTAAAAAAACAGCATTTTTTCCATAGGCTTCAAGTTGTACAAATTTTGTGTTGCCATTATATTCAACCTTAATACTATCTTGTATAATAAAAGGCAATAAATTATTATTAGGATTTATTGTTACCATAGCAAAAACATAAATACTATCATTGGCATTAATTTCAATATCATTAAAACTATTGCCAGATAAGCCATCTACATTTATTTTAAAAAACGAATTGTTTCCTCCCATTAATTGCACATTACTTAATCGTAATTTTTTATCATTGGGATTAAAAATTTTAAATGATTGTGTAATAGAACCAACAGTAGTAAAAACTGTATCGTATTTTAGTGTATCTATAGAAGTTCTTAATAAAGCATCTTTACTTTCTATAAAACCTTCTTTTTTACAGCTTACAATAGTTATTAATAGTAATAAACAAAAGCAACCAAAATATTTTTTCATACGTAACATCAAAGTAAAATCATTTATATATACAAACAAGGGTAAAAATAAAAAAGCCTGCAATAATTTGTGCAGGCAAAAGTTTTAAGGAAATAAATTCTTATGAAGCTTTAGCAGCTGATTTAGTTGCAGTTTTCTTTTTGTGTGGTCTGCTTTTACCAAAAGAACCTTGAAAACGTTTTCCTTTTGCAGTTTTTTTATCACCTCTGCCCATGTTTATTTTTTTATTTGATGAATTAATGAATAGCGAAAATAGAAAATCCTGCTGAATTTAGCAGGATTTTCTAATGTTGTTTTTTAAGTTACTTAGATTTTAGAACTTAATTCTTTACCAGCTTTAAAACGAGCTACTTTTTTAGCTTTAATTTTAATAGCTTCTCCAGTTTGAGGATTACGACCTGTACGAGCAGCACGTTTAGAAACAGAAAATGTTCCAAAACCAACTAAAGTTACTTTGTCGCCTTTTTTTAAAGTTTTAGTTACAGCACCTACGAAAGAATCTAAAGCAGCATTAGCTTGTGTTTTTGTAATACCTGCATCATCAGCAAGTTGTGCAATCAATTCAGCTTTGTTCATAATTAATTGTGTTTTTAAATTGTTTAATTTGTTAGTGAAAACAAATTTATTAGCTTTTAGTAATAAACAAAATATTTTTCTTACCGATAGTATTTTTTTGTTTGTCTTAAAACCCTTACAAATAAAGGTTTTGAAAGAATTTTGCTAAAACAGGTTATTGTGTTTTCTTCTTTACAATTCTCTGAAAGCCTTGCTGTTAAAGGGTTTTATAGCAATGATTGTGAAGCTCAATGATTATAAGCATTTCAGAGGAATATAGGAAAGAATTATTACTTCCAAAATATATTTAAAAAACTATCCACACTCAATTCACAACCTGCATTATTGAACGAAAAGCAATGAATTTGTTACCCCACACTTTAAAAGATGCTTCTCTTAATTGTGTAGCAAATTGCTCAATATATTTATTATATTTTGCCTTACTTTCTGCATAGTACTGTACTGCGTAAGTAATTCCATCTGTTTCATCAACTTCCAGTAGTTTCACAAATTGGTGATGCGTAAAACAGTTTGTTGCCATTACATCTGGTATATGTGTAGTTTGCATCCATTGCACCCAAGCTCCATTTATTGAAGGTTCAATTTTTATTGTTACATTATAAATAAACATATCTCTTATTAATATTCAGTTAGTTTTCATTCTTTTTAGCCACCATAGTTAAAATGGTAGCAATACCAGTAAGTTCATCAGTATCATCAATCATTTCTACCAACCATTTTACAATACCTTTTGGTATGTCTGTTTCATCTTTTTTGTCTTGTGCAATTTTTTCTTTACAAGTAAATCTTATATAAATTTCTGTTCCTGGGTAAACAGGTTTTGTAAAGCGTAATTCATCAATACCATAATTTAATAATACTGGATTTTTTTTGTAACTATCTACAAATAAACCTGCTGCAGCACTCATAATAAAATATCCATGAGCTACTTGTTGTTCAAACATTGTTCCAATAAAATCTGTATCTGCTATATGAGCATAAAAATGGTCGCCACTTAAATCTGCAAACTTGTCTATATCTTCAGAAGTAATTAATCTTCTTTCTGTAATTAATTGGTCGCCAATTTTTAATTCTTCAAAATATTTTGTAAAAGGATGTTGCTTAACAATATTTCCTTTTGCACCTGGCATATATACTTTACTTACTGCAGTAATCATACTTGGGCTTCCTTGCAATGCAACTCTTTGCATATAATGTTTTATTCCTCTTAAACCTCCCATTTCTTCACCACCACCAGCACGTCCTGGTCCTCCATGAACTAATAATGGTAAAGGACTTCCATGACCTGTACTTTCTTTAGCACACTCATTATTAAGTATTAAAATTCTTCCATGATATGCTCCTGCACCTAACACATATTGTTCTGCATTTTTTTCAGATGTTGTTACAATAGTGCTAACTAACGAACCTTTACCTAATTTAGAAAGTTCAATAGCTTCGTCTAAATTTTTATAAGGCATTAAAGTGCTTACTGGTCCAAATGCTTCTACTTCATGTACTTCTTTTGATGTAAAAGGATTTTCGTTTAATAAAAGTAATGGGCTAATAAATGCTCCTTTTTCTGCATCTGCATCTATTATAGAAACACTATCTAAACTGCCATAAATAATTTGAGATGAAGCTAATAGTTTTTGTACTTGTTCTTTTACTTCATTTCTTTGATTAATACCAACAAGGCTTCCCATTCTAACCTTATCATTTAAAGGATTGCCAATAGTTGTTTGAGAAAGTGCTTTACTTAAATCATTTTTTACATCTTCTATTTTATTTTCTGGTACAAATATTCTTCTAATAGCAGTACATTTTTGACCACATTTAACGGTAATTTCTTTTCTTATTTCTTTAATAAAAATGTCCCATTCTGCTGAGCCTTTTTCTACATCATCTGCTAATACAATACAATTCAAAGAATCTGCTTCCATATTAAAAGGAACATTTTCTTCTAATATTTTTTTATGAGATTTTAATTGCAATCCTGTTGATGCACTTCCTGTAAATGTTACAACATCCTGACTTGTTACATAATCCAATATGTTACCAGCACTACCACAAATTAATTGTAATGCACCATCTGGTAAAATGTTTGATGCAATAATTTCTTTAACTACTGCTTCTGTTAAATAAGATGTAACTGTTGCAGGCTTTACCACACAAGGCATTCCAGCTAATAAATTCACTGCAATTTTTTCTAACATTCCCCACACAGGAAAGTTAAATGCATTGATGTGAATTGCAACACCTTCTTTTGGTACTATTAAATGATGTCCCATAAAAGTATTTTGTTTGCCTAATGGATGATGTTCTCCATCTAAACAAAAAGGTGTATCGGGTAATTTTCTTCTTAAAGATGCATTGGCAAATAAGTTTCCAATACCTCCTTCAATATCTATCCAACTATCTGCTTTTGTAGCACCAGTTTGATAACTAATATTGTAAAATGTATCTAAATGTTTTCTTAAATGAATGGCAACTGCTCTTAGCATTAATCCACGTTCATGAAACGTCAATTTACGTAAAGCATAACCACTTTTTCTACCATAATGTAATACTTCTTCAAAATTAATTCCCTTTGTTGTGGCAGTTGCAATGGGGCTTCCTGTAATAGCATTATATAAAATTTGCCCATCTCCATCACCAGTAATTTGTTTGCCTAAAATATAGTTATTAAGTTTTTGCATAATAGTTGTTTAAAAAAAATTGTAAGCTACGAAGTTAAGGATAAGCTATATAGCATTAAACCACTCTTTTTGCTAATATTTAAATTGATTTTTTCATAAATTTTTGTGTTGTTTGGCAAAGAAAAAAATATGTATGCTCTTTTGACTGATTTTACTTTTTTTGCATGGTATTTGGATAAATTTTTTCCTAAAAAGTCAAAACACTTATCTTCAACGCAAAATTTATTATATGAATTTAGAACAAGAGTTTAAAAAATTTGCCATAAAGAAGCAAGGCATTAGTAGTGCTGTTTTGCATAACTATCAAACAAAATTTACCCCAACCAATCTTACTCCATATATTATTGAAGAACGTCCCATGAATATTGCTCAAATGGATGTGTTTAGTAGGTTAATGATGGATAGAATTATTTTTTTAGGAGAACCAATTGATGATTATGTAGCAAATATTATTACTGCACAATTATTATTTTTAGAAAGTTCAGATAGAACAAGAGATATTCAAATGTATATTAATAGCCCAGGAGGTAGTGTTTATGCAGGTTTAGGCGTTTATGATACTATGCAATTTATTAGTCCTGATGTAAGTACTATATGTACAGGTGTTGCTGCAAGTATGGCAGCTATATTATTGTGTGCAGGTGTAAAAGGAAAAAGAACTGCATTAAAACATAGTCGTATTATGCTACATCAACCAAGTGGTGCTATTGGTGGACAAGCAACAGACATTGGAATTACAGCCAAAGAAATTAAACAATTAAAACAAGAGTTGTACGAAATTATTGCTTACCATTCTGGTAAAGATGCTGCAACAGTTGCTAAAGATTGTGATAGAGATTTTTGGATGAAAGCCCTTGATGCAAAAGCTTATGGTTTGGTAGATGAAGTACTTTTAATTAATCCTAAAATAGAAAATAAGTAAGCATACACTTTAAAAATAATTTTTTAAATCAAATCAGAATGATACATAAAAAATATATAGTAAATCCTTACATCATGAGTGATGATGAAGATGATGAAAATAAAAAAGATGAAAAGCAAGAACAAATGAGTTCTTCCATGATAAAAAAAATTGAAAAACAATTTTTTGAAAAAAGAGCTGTTTATTTATGGGGAGTTGTAGAAGATAAATCAATAAAAGAAATAGTAAGCAAAATTTTATTATTAGAAGCAGATAAACCTGGTGAAGAAATAAAATTATACATCAATAGCCCTGGTGGTGTTGTAACAAGTGGTATGGTTTTATACGATACCATTAAAATGATAAGTAGCCCTGTAAGTACAATATGTATGGGACTTGCAGCAAGTATGGGTTCTATTTTATTAAGTGCTGGAACTAAAGGTAGAAGATTTATTTACCCTCATGGTGAAGTAATGATTCATCAGCCAAGTATTAGTGGTTATTATCAAGCAACAAGTGCAGATATTGAAATTCAAGCAATACAAATAGAAAAAACCAAACAATTAGGAGCAAAAATTTTAGCTGATAATTGTAATAAATCTGTAAAACAAGTTTTAAAAGATTTTGACAGAGATTATTGGATGGATGCAAAAGAAGCTGTAAGCTATGGTATTGTAGATGCAATAATGGATAAGATTTAATAGAAATTTTATCTTTTCTTAAGTAAATGCTATACTAAACAACTATAACTTTGTACATAGTATTTATAAAACACAATATTAAACTTAAAATAGAGTTTAAAATATAGCTAATCAAATAATAAATTAATAATGGCAAAGCAAAGTCATTTACATTGTTCATTTTGTGGTAGAGGTCGTGATGAGGTTAAAATACTTATTGCTGGACAAGAAGGACATATTTGTGAAGATTGTGTAGAACATGCACAAGATATTATTGGACAAGAACTTCATGGAAACTCTCCCAAACAAACTCAATTTTCTGGTTCTAATAATTCAAAACCTACTGTACGTAAACCTAAAGAAATTAAGAAGTTTTTAGATGATTATGTAATTGGGCAAGATGAGGCTAAAAAAGTTTTAGCTGTTGCAGTATATAATCATTTTAAAAGAATAATGCAAAAGCAGTTACAAAATGATGTTGAAATAGAAAAGAGTAATATAATAATGGTTGGCGAAACTGGTACAGGAAAAACATTATTAGCAAAAAGTATTGCTCGTATGCTTAATGTACCATTTGCTATTGTAGATGCTACAGTATTTACAGAAGCAGGTTATGTAGGCGAAGATGTAGAAAGTATGCTTACACGATTATTACAAAATTGTGATTATGATGTAGCAGCAGCAGAACGTGGTATTGTGTATGTAGATGAATTAGATAAAATTGCTCGTAAAAATGATAACCCTTCTATAACAAGAGATGTAAGTGGAGAAGGTGTTCAACAAGGATTATTAAAAATGTTAGAAGGAACAGAAGTATTAGTTCCACCACAAGGAGGAAGAAAACATCCTGAACAAAAAATGATTAAGGTAGATACTAAAAATATTTTATTCATTTGTGGAGGTGCTTTTGATGGAGTTGATAAAATAATTGGCAGAAGAATTAATACCAATGCTATTGGTTTTAATGTAAATAAACAAGAGCAAGAAATGCAACGTAAAAATTTATTGCAATTTGTTAATGCTCAAGATTTAAAATCTTTTGGTTTAATACCAGAATTATTAGGACGCTTACCTATTGTTACTCATTTAAGTCCTTTAGATGCAGAAACATTAAGAAATATTTTAACTGAACCTAAAAATTCTCTCATCAAACAATTTACTAAGCTTTTTGAAATGGAAGATATTAAACTGATAATTGATGAAGAAGCTTTAAACTTTATGGTAAATAAAGCATTAGAATATAAATTAGGTGCAAGAGGTTTGCGTAGTATATGTGAAAGTATTTTAACTGATGCAATGTTTGAACTTCCAGGAACTAATCAAACTGAACTACACATAACCCAAGAATATGCTCAAAATAAATTTAACAAAAGCAAATTGAATATTTTAAAAGTAGCTTAACAAAAATTTATTAGAGTTTTATTTCTTCCATCCATTTTTCAACCATTTTGTAAGTAGCAGGGCAATACGCAATATTCTGTTGATGTACATGAATATAATCTGTTACTTTTTTCTTTTTTAAATGAGGAAAACCAGCACAATCGGCAGGTCTTACTTCATAAATCATGCACATATTATTTTCCAAATTTAAAAATTGACAAGGCTGTTTTTTATTCATCCAATCACCATCTTTTTTATCAAAGTACAACCATTTTTGTTTAAACTCTTCTTCAGATATTTCTAAATAATTAGAAATTCTTTGTAAATCTTTTGCTGTAAACGTTGGGCTCATTTGCTTACAACAATTAGCACAACTTAAACAATCTATTTCTTTCCAAACTGCTGCATCAACTTTATCTACAATAGCATTAATATTTCTTGGAGGATTTTTTTCTACTTTACCTAAAAATTTTTTAAAAGCTTTTTTATGATGATATACTTTTTGTTTAAAAGAACGTAAATTAACTGGTTGCATTTTTTATTAAATTTCTATATTGAAAGATTAACGAAAATAAGTATTGTTTATTAAATGATTTATGTAATAAAAATAGGTAAATAAAATTAGCTACATTGCATAAATGTAATTCTGTTAGAAAATTTTATAAGCATGTGGGAGCCATATAAAAAAGGATTTAAAAGCTGGTTACAATTAGAAAAATCTTTAAGCAACAATTCTATTGAAGCATATTTAAGAGATATAGATAAACTAACAAGCTATTTAATTATTAAGGAACAAACAGTTTCTCCTGCTGAAATTAATTTAAACGATTTACAAAAATTTATTCAATGGATTGGAGAATTAGAAATGACAGCAACATCTCAAGCTCGTATTATTTCTGGTATAAGAAGTTTTTTTAAATATTGCCTGATAGAAGAAATTATTACTAACGACCCATCTACTTTATTAGATACGCCAAAATCAAAAAGAAAATTACCCGATGTTTTAAGTTTTGAAGAAATAGAAAAAATAATTAGTCAAATTGATTTAAGTAAGCCAGAAGGCACAAGAAATAAAGCCATTTTAGAAACTATGTACAGTTGTGGCTTACGAGTAAGTGAAGTAGTTAATTTAAAAATTAGTTGCCTTTATTTAGATGTTGGATTTATTCGTGTAATAGGAAAAGGAGATAAGGAAAGGCTTGTGCCTATTGGAAGTGATGCTATAAAATATATCAACTTGTATAAAGAAACTATTCGTATTCATACTCCAATTAAAAAAGATTTTGAAGATATTTTATTTTTAAATCGTTTTGGAAAATCTCTTTCAAGAATAATGATATTTTACATTATTAAAGACTTAGCCTTAGCAGCAGGAATTACAAAAAATATTTCGCCACATACTTTTAGACATTCATTTGCTACTCACTTGGTAGAAGGTGGTGCAGATTTAAGAGCAGTACAGGAAATGTTAGGACATGAAAGCATTACCACTACTGAAATTTATACACATTTAGATAGAGATTTTTTAAGAAGCACCTTACATCAATTTCATCCTGCATTTAAAAAATAATTTTTAATGCACTTTAATTGTTTTAATAAATTCTTTGTTGTTGTGCTTATTAATAACCTTAATAAAATAATTTCCATCACTAATATTAGCTGGAATATTAAATAAACTGACTTCCTCCTTATTGTTTATGTGAAACTGTTGTGTATGCAATAAAATACTTTTGTCATTTATCAATTCCACAAAATAATTACCTCTATTATTTACCATTAAATTAACTACTTTTCCTTTGGTTGCTGGATTAGGAAAAATACTGATATTTTCTTTGCCAAATATTTTATACACTAAACTTTTCATACAATAAATTTTTAGTATTATCAATAAATATCAGATGCAATATGTAAGCAGTTTACATAAGATTTTTAATTAAAAAATATACTAATAATTAAACTGTTTTTGAAAAAAATTATTCACTCTTTAAAACAATTCTTAAATTTTTTATAACAAGGTATTCATATATGTAAGATTAGATTTACCTTAGTGGCTTATGGCATTATCTGTAAGGCATATCAACAATTCAGCAGATGATAATTCTTTGCTGACTGCATACCAAGAAAATTTAGACCAAAATATTTTGGCTACTCTTTTTTTAAGGTACAATGATTTAGTTTTTGGTACTTGTATGAAATATTTAAAAGATGAAGAAGCAAGCCGTGATGCTGTGATGGATATTTACCAAGAACTTGTACAAAAACTTCCACAACACAAGGTAGAAAACTTTAAAAGTTGGTTATATGTGGTTACAAAAAACCATTGTTTAATGCAGTTAAGAAAAGATAAAAAAACACCAACTGTAGAATTTGATGGACAATTTATGCAATCAGAAGACTTTTCGCATCTTGATAATGTTTTAGAAAAAGAAAAACATTTACAAAGCCTTGAAAATTGTATTGAGCAGTTAAATGAAGAACAAAAACATAGTATTCAATTATTCTATTTAGAAAATAAATGCTATAATGAAATAGCTGATATTACTGGAATAGAGTGGAATAAAGTTCGTAGCTTAATACAAAACGGAAGGCGTAACCTGAAAATTTGCATGGATAAAAATGTCTAACAATTCACAACATATTAAATACACTTTAGCAGATATAGAAAACTATCTGCAAAATAAATTAAGCAATGCAGAAAGGCATACTTTAGAGAAAGCAGCATTAACTGACCCTTTATTAGCTGATGCAATTGAAGGGTATAGCATTGCCAATTTGCAACAAGTAAAAAATTATTTAGCTTCAACAGAAAATTTGATAAAAGCTGCTGCTAACAATAACACTTCAACACAACATAATTTTACTATTACAGATATTGAAAAATATTTCTCAAACCAATTAAGTAATACTGAAAGACATGCTTTAGAAAAAGCAGCATTAACAGATTCATTTTTAGCTGATGCAATAGAAGGCTATGAAATTACTAATTTGACCAAAGCAAAAAATTATATTAATGAAACAGCACAAGCAATAAAAAATAAAGAAGCACAAAAAGCTAAAGTAGTGGCAATGCCATCTCGTAATAAACAATGGCTAAGAATTGCTGCTGGTATTATTTTAATGATTGGTGCTGGAACTACAATTTGGTGGATGAATCAAAATCCAGTTGATACAATAAATCCTATTGCTAAAGTTACAAATACAGAAGCAACAACAAATTCTATTACTACAACTGAAACTCCTAAACAAACTGAAAATAGTACAGCAAAAAATTCAACTAAAGAAAATACTTTAACCAATAAAAATACTACTTCAATAAAAAACTTAAATAATGATTTAGCTATTGTAAGTAATGAACAAGGTGGTTTAAGTAATTTAAAATCTAAAGAAGAAGAAACAGCAATTAAAAAATCAGATGTTATTATCAAAAGTGATGTTGGCTCAGCACCAACAATAAGAGCAAACGCAGCAGAAGCAATGGTTTCTAACAATGATAATATTCAAAGTGAAAAAGCTAATTTAAAGAAAACAACTTCAAACGCTATTACTCAAAGTAATGAAGCAATAAACACTGGAATAGCACCAGAAGGTGGTTGGAATGCTTTTGATTCTTATGTTGAAAATAAAAAAGCAGCATGGAAAATAATTGATGAAACAGCAGAAAAAACCATCATAACTTTTAATATTGATAACGAGGGAAAACCTTATCAAATAAAAATTTCAGATAGTAGTACTCTAAAATTAAACAGAGCTTTAGAACTTATTACTAATGGTCCAAAATGGATTGCATCAAAAAATGCAGCAACAAAAGTTACCTTATCAATAAAATTATAATTCTATATACTTACATTAAAATCTCTTAAAGCATCGTTTAAACTTGTTTTTAAATCGGTGCTTTCTTTTCTTTTTCCTATAATTAAAGCACAGCCAACACCAAACTCTCCAGCAGGAAATTTTTTATTGTAAGTGCCAGGAATAACAACACTTCTTGCAGGAACTCTTCCTTTCATTTCAATAGGAGTATTGCCACTAACATCAATAATTTTAGTAGATTGTGTAAGCACAACATTTGCTCCTAATACAGCTTCTTTCTCTACTATTACACCTTCTACTACAATACAACGACTACCAATAAAACAACCATCTTCAACAATTACAGGGCTTGCTTGTAAAGGTTCTAAAACTCCACCAATTCCAACACCTCCACTTAAATGCACTCCTTTGCCTATTTGAGCACAACTACCAACAGTTGCCCAAGTATCTACCATTGTGCCTTCATCTACATAAGCACCAATATTTACATAACTTGGCATTAAAACCACATTCTTTGCTAAATAAGCACCATATCGTGCAACAGCATGTGGCACTGCTCTTACACCTAATGAAGCATAATTTTTTTTCAACAACATTTTATCATAAAACTCAAAAGGATTTACTTCCCAAGTTTGCATTTGCTGAATAGAAAAATATAAAAGTATTGCTTGTTTTACCCATTCATTTACTTGCCATTTACCTTCAGTAATTGGCGATGCAGTTCTTAATCTTCCTTTATCAACCTCTTCAATTACAGCTCTTACAGCATTACTATATTGTGTATCTTTTAATAACTCTCTGTTTGCCCAAGCTTCTGCAATAAATTGTTGTAATTCCATTATGATAAGTTTTGGCGAAAGTAAATAAAGTTATTTCATCTTCAACCAAACATTGCTAAATGCTTTTCATTAATTTTGGCAGAATTGTTTTAAAAAATATAACTGTATTTATCCAGTGCAAGAAAATTTATCTAACAAAAAGAAAGTTATTATTATTGGTAGTGCACATCCTTTACGTGGTGGATTGGCTTCTTTTAATGAACGACTTGCCAAACAATTTATACAAGAAAATTTTGAAACAATTATCTATACTTTTTCTTTACAATATCCTAATTTTCTTTTCCCTGGCACCACACAATATTCTTCTGAACCTACTCCAAAAGAAATTAATATAAAAGTTTGCATTAACTCAGTCAATCCATTTAATTGGTTGAAAGTTGGATTTCAATTAAAAAAAGAAAATGCAGATATTATTGTTGTGCGTTATTGGCTACCTTTTATGGGAGCTTGTTTAGGTACTATTTTAAGAATTGCTAAAAAAAATAAAAAAACAAAAATTGTTTGTATTGCAGATAATATTATTCCACATGAAAAAAGAATTGGTGATAAATTACTTACCAAATATTTTATAAAACCTGTTCACTCATTTATTACTATGAGTAAAAAAGTAATGGATGATTTAAAACTTTTTACTCAAAAACCTGCAATCCAAGTTGTACATCCTTTATATGATAATTTTGGAGAAATGCTTTCAAAAGAAGAAGCAAGAAAGCATCTAAATATTAACTCCTCAGAAAAAATTATTTTATTTTTTGGATTTATCAGAGCCTATAAGGGATTGGATTTATTGCTTGATGCAATGAAAATTTTAAAAGATGATTCTTCAACGTCAGATATTAAATTATTAATTGCTGGAGAATTTTATGAAGATAAAAAAAAGTATGAAGAACAAATTCAACAATTAGGTATTTCTGCTCAACTTATTTTAAAAACAGATTTTATTCCAGATAGTGAAGTTCGTTATTATTTAAGTGCAGCTGATTTTGTAATTCAACCTTATAAAAATGCTACACAAAGTGGCGTAACTCCTTTAGCTTATCACTTTAATAAACCAATGCTTGTTACAAATGTTGGAGGATTAGCAGATTTAGTACCTGATAAAAAAGTTGGATTAATTGCTGAACCAAATGCTAAAAGTATTGCATTAAAAATTGCTGAATTATACCAGTTAGGAGAAGATTTTTTCTTACCTAATTTAGTAGAAGAAAAAAAGAAATATAGTTGGCAAAAATTAACTGAAACAATTATTTCATTGAGTAATCAATCATAAAAAAGCCACACTTTATAAAGTATGGCTTACTATAAATTTCAAAAAAAGTATTAATTCTTTTCAGCCATATCTGGTATTGCATCTACTTTATAAACACCTGCATCTAATTTTTCTTTAGTAGCACTAAATGCTTTTAAAGTTTGTTCAATATCTTCATCATTATGTGCAGCACTTGGTATTAATCTGTAAATAATATGTCCTTTAGGTATTACAGGATAAACAACAATACTTGCAAATACGCCATAATTTTCTCTCAAATCCATTACCATTGCAGTTGCTTCTTCTACGCCACCTTTCATATATACAGGAGTAACAGGAGTATCTGTTGCACCAATATCAAAGCCACGTTCTTTTAAACCATTTTGAAGTTTAAGAGCATTATACCATAATTTGTCTTTTAATTCTGGCATAGTACGTAACATTTGTAAACGCTTTAAATTGCCTATAACAAAAGGCATTGGTAAGCTCTTAGCAAAAATTTGAGAACGAATATTGTAACGTATATAATCAATAATAATTCTTGGTCCAGCCATAAATGCTCCAATACTTGCCATACTTTTAGCAAATGTGCTAAAGTATAAATCTATTCCATCTTGGCAACCTTGTTCTTCGCCAGCACCAGCACCAGTTTTTCCTAAAGTGCCAAAGCCATGAGCATCATCAACCAACAAACGAAAATTAAATTTATTTTTTAAAGCAACAATTTCAGTAAGTTTTCCTTGATCGCCAGCCATACCAAAAACACCTTCTGTAATAACTAAAATACCACCAGTTTTTTGTTTTTCTATTAATGCAGTTGCACGTTCTAATTGTTTTTCACAATCAGCAACATCGTTGTGTTTAAAAACAAATCTATGTCCTGGATGTAATCTTAAACCATCAATAATACAAGCATGACTTTCTGCATCATAAACAATTACATCATGTCTGTTACAAATTGCATCAATAGCACTCATGATGCCCTGATAGCCATAGTTCAATAAAATTGCATCTTCTTTTTGTTCAAACTCTGCTAATTCAGCTTCTAATTGTTCGTGATAATTTGTATTTCCACTCATCATTCTTGCACCCATTGGATATGCAAGTCCCCAATCTTTTGAAGCATCTGCATCAATCTTTCTTATTTCAGGATGATTGGCTAAACCTAAGTAGTTATTTAAGCTCCAAACAATTACATCTTTACCTCTAAATTTCATTCTACTACTAATTTCACCTTCTAATTTTGGGAAAGCAAAATAGCCATGAGCTCTTTCTCTATGCTGACCAATTGGCCCATAATTTTTTATTAATTGTTCAAAAATGTCTGCCATCTGTTTTTATTATTTATAAATGATTATGATAAATTCTTTATACCAAATATTATTATAGTTAGAAATTATGAAACGGTGCAAAGGTAATTGTTTGAGAAGAATGCACAAAAGCAATCAATTAACTCTTTAAAAATGTACATTTGACAACAAATTTTATTAAATAATGAAGAAAATTTTATTAGCAATTTTTTTGTTCAATATTCTTATATTAAATGTACAATCTCAACAATCCAAAAAAATAAAATCTTCTGCTACAACACAGTTATCAAAACCAAAGTTAGTAGTAGGAATAATGATAGACCACATGCGTTGGGATTATTTATATCGTTATAAAAATAGATTTAGTTCCAATGGTTTTAACAGATTAATGAATGAAGGTTTTTCTTGTGAAAATACTTTTATACCTTATACACCAACAGCTACAGCTTGTGGACATGCAAGTGTTTATACAGGTTCTGTGCCTGCAATTAATGGTATTGCTAGTAATAATTGGTGGGATATGAAAGAACATAAATATGTTTATTGCTGTGATGATAAAAATGTAATTGGTGTAGGAAGTAATACTAAAAAAGGTATGATGAGTCCAAGAAATATGGTAACAAACACTATTACTGATGAACTAAGATTAGCTACAAATTTTAAAAGTAAAGTCATTGGTATTTCTATGAAAGACAGAGGCTCAATTTTTCCTGCTGGACATAGTGCAAATGCTGCTTATTGGTATGATGAAGAAAAAGGTATTTTTATAAGTAGCTCATTTTATATGAATGATTTACCTCAGTGGGTAAACGATTTTAATGCTAAAAACTGGGCTGATAAATATTATGCAGAAGGTTGGCAAACACTCTATCCTATCAATACATATACAATGAGTACAAAAGATGATAATGTTTTTGAAAGAACAAAATGGTTAGATGTAGAAAAGCCAATTTTTCCTTACAATTTTTCAAAATTTATTGGAAAAGATTACACTAAATTTTGGTATATGCCTCAAGCAACTACATACACTTTTGAAATGTCAAAAGCAGCTATTGCAGCAGAGCAATTAGGGAAAAATAATGTTACAGATTTTTTAGCTATTAGCATTTCTTCTACAGATTATATGGCACATACTTTTGGTCCCAATTCTATTGAAGCAGAAGATATGTATTTAAGATTAGACAAAGATTTAGCTACTTTTTTAGAACATCTTGATAAATCAATTGGCAAAGGAAATTATGTAGTTTTTCTTACTGCCGATCATGGAGGTCCCCATATTCCTGATTTTTTAAAAGAACATAATTTTCCTGCTGGTTCTATTCCTTTAAAAAATATTGTAAAGGAATTAAACAAAACTATTCATGAAAAATTTGGTGTAAATAAAGCTATTGCACATCAAACTTATTATCATATTTCTTTAAACTATGCAAGTATTGATTCTGCTAAAGTTGATATAGAAAAAATTAAAGAATTTATTATTCAAAAATTAGAAAATACAGAAGGTGTTTATAGAGCAATTGATAAAAAGAAAATTGCAACATCAGGTTTGCAATCTACCATCAAAGAAAGATTATTAAATGGAAATTATCCAAATAGGAGTGGAGATATTCAAGTAATTCCTTTGCCTCAATGGATGAGAGATACACCTAAAGGAACAGACCACAGCCTTTGGAATGCTTATGATGCACATATTCCTTTGGTTTGGTATGGTTGGGGAATTAATAAAGGCAATACTCACAGAGAAACATATATTACAGATATTGCTGCAACACTTGCAGCTTTATTAAAAATACAAATGCCTAATGGGAGTGTTGGTCATGTAATAACAGAAGTAATCAAATAGTATCAACAAAAACTCCAACTAACAGTTCCATCTTTTTCATCTTTTAGTAGAACACCGAGTTGAGCTAATTCGTTTCTTATTTTATCGCTGGTAACAAAATCTTTTTTTGCTTTTGCTTCTTTGCGTATATCTACTAACAGTTGTAAAATGCCAGAAAGTTTTTCATTATCTACTTCTTGATATTTCAGTCCTAAAATTTCTTCAATAAATAATGTAAACTGTTGTTGCATTAAAGCAATAGTATTTTTACTCAAAGTATTTTGTGCAAGTTGTTTGTTTTTAATACCATTAATTACAGGCACTATTTCAAACATATTAGCTAATACTTTTGCAGTGCTAAAATCATCTTCAATAAACTCTGTAAACTCTGCTATTTGTTTATTAATTTTTTTGTCTAATTCTACATCTGCTGCTTCGTTATTATCTATAGAAATTTTTTGTAAATTTTCATAAGCTTCCCACAAACGCTTAAATGCTTTTTCACTTGCTTGTAAAGCTTCATTTCCAAAATCCAAAGTACTACGATAGTGTGATTGTAAAATAAAAAATCTAATAGTCATTGGATGATATGCTTGCTCTAATATTGGATGAGATCCAGTAAATAACTCTGTAAGCTTAATAACATTGTTATAGCTTTTGCCCATCTTTCTGCCATTAATAGTAATCATATTATTGTGCATCCAATAACGAACAGGTGCAGTATGATTGCATACAGTACTTTGTGCAATTTCACATTCATGATGAGGGAATTGCAAATCCATACCACCTCCATGAATATCAAATTGAGTTCCTAAATATTTTGTTGCCATTGCAGAACATTCTATATGCCAACCAGGGAAACCTTCACCCCAAGGGCTATTCCAACGCATAATATGTTCTGGTGGAGCATTTTTCCATAAAGCAAAATCGGCTTTATTTCTTTTTTCATGTTGATTATCTAAATCTCTTGTAGTATCTAATTGTTCTTCTAAATTTCTTCCACTTAAAATGCCATAAGGCAATCCTTTTTTACTAAAATCTTCATTGTATTTATTTACATCAAAATAAACAGAACCATTAACTACATAAGCATAACCATCAGCAATAATTTTTTCAATCATGCTTATTTGTTCAATGATATGTCCTGTTGCTGATGGTTCAATATTGGGTTCAATATTATTAAACTGCTTCATTGCCCAATGAAATAAGTTGGTATATTTTTGAACCAACTCCATAGGCTCTAATTTTTCTAAAATTGCTTTAGTAGAAATTTTATCTTCTGCTACTCTTCCTTCTTCTTCAAAATGACCAGCATCTGTAATGTTTCTTACATAACGAACTTGATAACCTAAATGCTTTAAATAACGACATACAACATCAAAAGTTATGTATGGGCGTGCATGACCTAAATGACTTTCTCCACTTACAGTTGGTCCACAAACATACATACCAACATAGCCTTTATTAAGTGGCTCAAATATTTCTTTAGTTCGGGTTAATGAATTATATATTTTAAGAGACATGATTAATTTTTTGAAACTTGAAGATAAGGTAAAAAAATATTGCTTCTATAATGAAGAATTTATCTAATTGCTATCAGCAACAACAATATAATAAGAAGTGTTTCATGATTTGCGAAGATAAGAAAGCTAAATTTATTTACTGTAAATGATTTAATGTTAGATGTTTTTTTGATAGAAGATTTTTCAATTAGTAATCTGAGAGTATTCTTTCAACTTAAAGTAATTCGTAAGAAAATATTTTTAAAATTATATGACTAACTGAATGTATAAAGTGTTGGCAATAAAAAAGCCTCAAAATTTTGAGGCTTTGCGGACCGGACGGGACTCGAACCCGCGACCTCTGCCGTGACAGGGCAGCATTCTAACCAACTGAACTACCGATCCTTTATTGTTGGGGTGCAAATATAAGGGCAAGTTTTTTTTTAAAACAAATCTTTTTAAAAAAAATTATACCTCTTTTAATTTAGCTATTGTTTCTGCTGGATTTGCAGCTTTAAAAACAGTATTTCCTGCAACCAAAACATCTGCACCGGCTTCTATGATTGATTTTGCATTTTCTAATGTTACTCCCCCATCAATTTCAATATGTGGTTTCAAATTTTTTTCATTACACATTTTTCTGAGTTGCTTAGTTTTTTCTATGGTTTGAGGAATAAATTTTTGTCCCCCAAACCCTGGGTTTACACTCATTATACAAACTAAATCAATATCTTGAATAATATTTTCTAAAAAACTTATAGGAGTGTGAGGATTGATAGCTACACCAGCTTTCATTCCCAAACTTTTTATTTGTTGAATATTTCTGTGTAAATGTTTACAAGCTTCTAAATGTACAGTCAAGTTATCTGCTCCTGCATTTTTAAATTGCTCGGCATATTTTTCTGGTTCTTCAATCATTAAATGAACATCGCAAAATTTTGTGGTTGTTTTTCTAATAAACTCAACAATCATTGGTCCAAAAGAAATATTAGGAACAAATCTTCCATCCATCACATCTAAATGAAACCAATCTGCTTTACTTTCATTCAACATTTTACAATCTGACTCTAACTGTAAAAAGTTAGCACTTAATAAAGAAGGAGCAATAATTGGCATAAGATTGTTTTTAGAATAATAGTACAAAAGTAAGATACTATTGCATTATATCTTTATCTGTTAAATCTAAATGATTTTTTATTGTATTGTTTGTAGGATATTGAAATGCAAATAAAATAATTAAAATGGCAACTGCAATTATGTAATAAATATGAGCTGTTAAAAAATATCCCATAATTAAAGCAAAACAAGATAATTCTAAAATGAAAGATTTTCTTGTATATGCAATATTGTATTGCTTAAAATAGTTTTCTACATTAGATTTATAAGTTGGAAGTTTTTTTAGCAAGTAAGAAAAGTATATGAAAGCTGTAAATAGACTTATAATAGTTACAGATATTACTACATAATGAATAATGATTCTAATATCTGGCTTTGGTTGTGGGTTTTTAATTTTTTGAGCTATAAATAAAGTGATGAATACAAGTATTTGTGTAATCAGCACACCAATATGGGTTATTTGAATAGATCTAAGACTATCAACCAACTTATGTTTATTCATAACATTAATTTTCTGCTTTTCTATTTTGTTTAATGTACCAAACGAAACCTGTAATTAAAACTGCAATAACAAGCCAAAGCCAACCTAAATCTATTATAGCAGAAAGAACTTTATTTCTTTGTTTTTTATCTTTTTCTAACACCAACAAACCAATATCTCTTGATAAAAGATTCATACTTGCAGAATCTTTTTGTAAACCACTATAAGGCTGTTCTAATCTGCCTCTTACAATATAATTTTTATCTAACAATACAAATCTTGAAGTATGAGGAAAATCGGGGCTTACAGGCTCTTTTTCTAATTTATCAATTTTTAATTCTTTAAAAATAAAATCGTAAATAGTATCTCTGTTGCCTGTTAATAGCCACCAATTATCTGGGTTTACGCCATATTTATCTGCATAATGTTTTAATACAGGTACAGAGTCTCTTTCAGGATCAATTGAAAGAGAAATAAATTGCACAACAGATGTATCTACAACCATTGATCTTGTATTACCACCTCTTTTAAAACCTTGTTGTAGCTTAGACATACTTTTTGTAAGCTGAGGACAAATACTGCCACATCTAGTAAAAAAAATATCAAAAACAATTGCTTTTCCTTTAATATCATACAACTGCACTGTATCTCCTAATTGATTTACTAAAGTAAAATTTGCCGACTTATGCCAAAGTGTATCAGTTACTAATTTTCCATCAATTTCTTTGGTAATTACTGAATCAAAAAAATATTTTTTGGGCATTGTAACTGCCTTTTCACCAATAGTTCTTAAAAGCAGATAGCCAATTATTGGAATTAATACAGCTATCATTAATGCAGGAATTGATTTTTTACCCATGATACTTTTGAGAGATTTATATTTTGGCAAAAGTAATTAAATACAACCTACAATATTGATTAAGATTTAAAAGAGATAATTACTTTTTAACACTATAATTTTTCTCTAAAAATTGTTGATACATTTTTCTCCACTCAATCCATTGTGGTTGTTCTGTAATAAAATGATTATGAAAAATTGTTATTAACTTTCCTTTTACTTGCTTTACAATGTTGTAATAATTCTGTAACTCTTCTGCTGCTTGACTTACAGAATATTTTTGTTCAAAAAAAGAATTGGCTTCCATATAACAAAATGGATGAATAGTAAGTGAAGTCATTGTTTCTTTTTCCAAATCGTACCAAGCATAAGGTAATGTATAAGATGCTCTGAAACCATTGATACTACCATATCCCATAGAATAATCATGCTTAATACCATACTTAATTAGTAAACGATAAGTGATAGGAAAACTCATTCTTATATAATGCTGACGACTTGAAGTAACAGCATATTGTTTTATGTTTTCTAATAAATAAATTTCTTGTTTTAATATATTTTCATTGTCTCCACTTTGCCAAGATGGATGAATAGCAACACTTGTAGGATATTTAGTAGAATGATATTTTATTAGCTGTTGCATTGCAACACTGTGAGGGTTTAAATTTTTATCATAACCTTTTCTATTAAATGCAAGAAGAAAAAAATAAATGGGTTGTAAGTTAAATTGATTATGCAAACTGTATAAAAAATCATATACATCAAAAGGATCTTGTTTTTTGTTAGTGCAAACCAAAATTCTTTCTTTGATTGATGGTACATTTGCTTTTAATACGTCTTTTATCAACCCACCAAAATTTCTAAAAAAAGTATGATGCTTGTAATTAAAAGCTATATCAATATCATAAGTTGGTTGATAAGTAAAAACATTATGCTGCGTATGTTTTAAAGAGTATTGTTGAATAATTTTCTGTAGCCAAATATTAATGATGGGCAAATGCAAAAAATGATGTTTAAATGCTAAACTATTTTCATGAGCAAATCTTCCATACATATCTTTTTGATGAGGCAAATACTCTTCGTAACGAGTAATCAAATAAAATGAAGCTGAAAAAAAATCAAAAGGAATTTGTCCGTTGGTTTTAAAAAATACTGGCAAATTATTCCACTCAAAAACACTAATAGTTTGTTCTTTAATCTCTTTTTCAATCAACAAACCATGTGGGCAAATCCATAATTCATTATCAGTTATTTTATTTTCAGAATAATTTATTTTCTGAAAATCAGATTGGGTAAAACTTTCAACGTTATCTGTGATGCTTACATGATTGCCAAATAAAACTTGAACAATATAAGTAAAACGAGGAGTAATATGTTTGGTATAAAATATCATCTACAACAAAATAAAAGTAATTCAAATTAAGTTTACTACAATAAATCGCAAATACTTTGCTGTAAAATATTAGAATGTTTTACTTCATCTATCAATTTCTTTTTTAGCATATTTTAATAAATGCCTTCAACTTTTCCTTCAATCGCAATAAATTCAATACTTACAAAGGCAACAATAAAAAATAAAAAATTACTTTTGCATTTTATTTTTAATTATGAGTAGTAAAGGAAAAGTATTGGTTGCAATGAGTGGTGGTATTGATAGTACAGTAACTGCATTAATGCTACATAATGAGGGTTATGAAGTTATTGGCATAACTATGAAAACTTGGGATTATGCAACAAGTGGTGGAAAAACAAGTAAAAAAGAAACAGGTTGTTGCAATATTGATAGTTTTAATGATGCTCGTATGGCTGCTGTGCAACATGGATTTCCTCATTTTATTTTGGATATAAGAGATGAGTTTAATGATTTTGTGATAGATAATTTTGTTGAAGAATATATGGCTGGCAGAACGCCAAATCCTTGTATAATGTGCAATACACATATTAAATGGAGAGCTTTATTAAAACGTGCAAATGCTTTGGATTGCGATTATATTGCAACTGGACATTATGCAATTATTAATCAACATGAAAATAACAGATACTATATAAGCAAAGGAATTGATGAAACCAAAGATCAAAGCTATGTTTTATGGGGCTTAGAGCAAGATTTGTTGAGCAGAACTTTAATGCCTTTAGGTAAATATCGTAAAACAGAAATTAGACAAATGGCAGATGATTGGGGTTATCATGAATTAGCTAAAAAAAATGAGAGCTATGAAATTTGTTTTGTGCCTGATAATGATTATAGAGGTTTTTTAAAACGCAGAGTTGATGGTTTAGAAGAAAAAGTTGCAGGTGGTTGGTTTGTTGATAAAACAGGAAAAAAATTAGGACAACATAAAGGGTATCCTTTTTATACAATTGGTCAGCGTAAAGGCTTGGATATTGCTTTAGGCAAACCAGCTTTTGTAACTGCTATTAATCCTGAAACTAATACAGTTATTTTAGGTGAAGAAGAAGACCTGAATAGAAATTCAATGTATGTAGCTAAAATGAATTGGATTAAATATGATGGCATAACAGATGGCATGGAAGCAACTACAAAAATTAGGTATAAAGATAAAGGTGCATTCAGTAATTTATATAATTTGAATAATGGAATTGATGTTCAATTTTATGAGCATGTAAAAGGTGTAGCACCTGGGCAAAGTGCTGTATTTTATGAGGGAGATGATGTAATTGGTGGCGGAATTATTCAAAAAAGTAATTTATTATAACAAAATACCTTGCAGCACTTTGGCTTTAATGTTTATCTTATTTTGAACAATGAAAAAAGAAAATAGTATAAAAATATTTGAGCAAAAGCAAGTTCGTACTCATTGGAACGATGAGCAGGAAAAATGGTATTTTTCTATAGTAGATGTAATTGCTGTATTGACAGATAGTCCTAATCCAAGAAAATATTGGAGTGTTTTGAAAACCCGACTGAGAAAGGAAGGAAGTGAGTTGGCTACAAATTGTAGTCAACTGAAAATGCAGTCAGCAGATGGTAAATTTTACAATACTGATGTTGCCGATACAGAGCAACTTTTTCGTCTTTTACAATCTGTGCCTTCTAAAAAAGCTGAACCATTTAAATTATGGTTAGCTAAAGTAGGAAGAGAGCGAATAGATGAAATAGAAGACCCTGAAATAGGCATTGAACGCCTTATGGAAACCTATCTGAAAAAAGGCTACAGCAAGGAGTGGATAAACCAACGACTAAAAAGTATTGAAGTTAGAAAAGAACTTACAGACGAATGGGATAAACGAGGCGTAAAAAAAGGACAAGAATACGCTATATTGACTGATGAAATTACCAAAGCATGGAGTGGATTTTCGGTAAAGCAATACAAAAATTATAAAGGACTAAAAAGGGAAAATCTTAGAGATAACATGACCAACCTTGAATTGGTACTCAATATGTTGGCAGAAGCTACTACTACTGAAATTAGCAAAGAGAAAAAGCCAAAAAATTTTATAGAAAGCAAAGTAATTGCCCAACAAGGAGGAACAATAGCAGGTAATACACGAAAAGAAATTGAAGCAAAAACAGGTAAAAATGTAGTGGCATCTTTGAACGCAAAAATAACACTTAAAGAAAAAGATAAGCTACAACTAAATGAAAACAAAAAATCAGCTAAAAAATAGAATACTTGCTCATAGCAAGATTTACTTTCTTTGTTTTATCTTTCCACCGAATTATAATTATGAAAAAATCTAAGTTGTTGTATCTGTTGTTTGCAATGATTTATTTAGCAAGCTGTCAAACAAAAGAATCATTAAATTTATTATCTCTTGAAGAAATTTATCCTGCACAAGAAGGAAAAGTTTTTATCTATAGATTAGACTCAACAGTATTAACCAATTTCAACAAATCACTTATTAAAAAAAGCTATTTAGCAAAAGATAGTATAGCAGAAAAGTTTACTGATGCTGCTGGTAGAAAGTCTTTTAAAATTTTTCGTTTTATAACAGATACTTTAAAAATAAACCCTTGGACTTATACGGCAACTTTTTTTACTTCAATAGATAAAAATAGAGTTGAGTATATTGATAATGCCAATCATCGTTTCATAAATTTGGTAAATCCAATAAGAGAGGGAGTTCAATGGCATGGCACACAATATATTGATGCACCAAATACTTCTTCAGATTATTTTTTTATGAAAGATGCTTATTTTGAATATCAAAATACTGATGAACCTTTTACAGTAAAAAAAGGATCAATTCAAAATACATATACTGTATTACAAATTGATGATGAAGATCCACCTGGTCCTTTAAATCCTTCATTACCTCGTTCTGCAAAAGCTTTTTCTAAAGAGGTTTTTGCAAAAGATATTGGTTTAATTTATAAAGAATTTCTTCACTGGGAATGGAATAACCCTAACAATGATGGAGGAAGTTATTCTCTTAATAGTTATGGTATCAAATTAAGTTTAATAGATTATAAATAATTCTTCAACAGAAGTAAAAGATGAAATATTTAATCTCCTTTATTTTAATTTTTTTAAGCATAACATTTTTAAAAGCACAAAACACTAGTTATGTAATTCAATTTAAAAATAAAGCAACCAATCCTTATTCTATTAATAATCCATCTGCATATTTATCTCAAAAAGCTATTGATAGAAGAATAAAATATCAAATACAAATTGATAGTGCTGATTTGCCTATAACTCAACGATATATAGACAGTGTAAGACTTTCAGGCAGTGTTACTATTTTAAATAAAAGTAAATGGCTTAACCAAATAACCATAAAAACAACTGATGCTATTGCTTTAAATAAAATAAATAATTTTTCTTTTGTTCAAAGTGTTAAAGATGTGGCAGCAAGGCAATCATCTGAAAATATTTTACCAAATAAAATAGAAGAGATTGATAATAAAAGCAATGTTTTTAACAGCTTAACAAATTTTCAAAAATCAGAAGCGATACCAAATTTTTATGATTATGGAACAACACTTAATGAAGTAAAATTGCATAATGCTCAGTTTTTGCACAACATTGGTTTGCGTGGACAAAATATGATGGTTGCTGTTATTGATGCAGGTTTTTACCACTATACATCATTAAGTTCTTTTGATAGTATGCTCATCAATAATCGTGTAAAAGATACTTGGGATTTTGTAGATAATCATGCAAGTGTTGTAGAAGATAATTCTCATGGCATGAGTTGTTTAAGTACTATTGTTGGCAATATTCCAGGAACTTTTATTGGTAATGCTCCTGAAACAAATGTTGTTTTATATAGGTCTGAAGAAGGAGCAACTGAATATCCAATTGAAGAATTTTATTGGGTTTGTGCAGCTGAACGAGCTGATAGTATTGGTGCAGATATTATAACAACTTCTTTAGGTTATACAACCTTTGATGATCCCTCTTTTAATCATACCTATAATGATATGAATGGAAGAACAACCATTGCAGCAAAAGGTGGAGTTTATGCACACAGAAAAGGAATGTTACTTTTTAGTGCAATGGGAAATGATGGTAATAACAGTTGGAAATATTTAAGTACACCTGCTGATATAGATAGTACTATTGCTGTAGGTGCTGTTAGTGCTTCTGGAAATATTGGTAGCTTTTCAAGTTATGGACCTTCGGCAGATGGAAGAATAAAACCAGAAGCTTCAGCTGTTGGTGTTTCTGCTTATGTACAAAATACAGCAAACACCATTAGCTCAGGTAATGGTACTTCTTATGCTTGTCCTAAAATGGCAGGCTTGGGAACTTGCTTGTGGCAAGCATTTCCAGAGTTTAATAATTATGCAGTAAGAGATGCAATTATTAAAAGTGGTAATCAATATAACAACCCTGATGATAGAAAAGGTTATGGCATTCCTGATATGAAAAAAGCTTTTACATTATTGTTACAGAAATATGCAAAAATTACTAATTCAAATAGTAGTAATTGTATAGCTACATTGCAATGGAAGAGTAAAGATGTTGCAAGTATGACTTATGTAATTGAAAGAAAATTATCGGGAGAAAATAATTATACAACGATTAAAAAAGTTTCAGGAACTGGAAATATATTATCCAATAAAAATTATATTTTCCAAGATAATGTTAATACAACTATTGTTTCTGAAGTTGCAAAATATAGAGTTAAGCAAATTATAGATACTTCATTAAATAGTTATACTGATGTAATGATTGACTCTGTAACAATTCATTTATCTAATTGCTACATACCAATAGAAAACATAACTATATTGCCCAATCCAACACAAGGCAATACAACTCTTAAAGTTGAAACTCCTTATGCAATTTCTAATTTGTGGATTAGAATAACAGATGCTTATGGAAATATTTTAAGCCAAAGAAAAGAATCAAAACAAGTTGGAATTTCAACCTACCAATTACCTACCTATTTTTTAGCTAAAGGTATTTACTTAATTAGTATTTACAACGATAGTAAATTAATAGAAAATCAAAAATTAATTAAGCAATAAAAATTATTTACTCTTGGTAGTGAATAAAGTAGCAAACATAGTATCTGCTTTTTTATTATAGCCTTTTAAAATTTTCATTTCAATTATTTGTAATGATGAATTTTTAAGAATATAAGCTACTACTTCTTCATTTTCTTTTTTAAATACAGAACAAGTGATGTACAGAAAAAAACTATTTTCAGCTAAATGTTTTAAAGCATTGCTAACAATTCTTTTTTGTAAAGAAGCATATTCATTTATTTTTTCTTCAGTAAAAAAATTAATTTGTTCTGGAGTTCTACTCCAAGTGCCACTACCACTACAAGGCACATCACAAATAATTAATTGAAATTTTTGTTGAACATTTTTAGGTAATGTAAAATTTGATGAAGCAATATCAGCAACAAAAAATTGAAAATGATGAATACCGGCTTGTGCAAAACGATTTTGTAAATTTTGAATTATACTTTTTCTAATATCACTTACTGTAAGCTGAATATTTGCAAAAATATCTTTTGCTAAAATTGATTTTCCACCACTTGCTGCACAACAATCCCAAAAAGAAATATTATTTTTTGTAGGGTTAACTAAGCTAAAAAAATGAGCAATTTGTTGAGAAGAATAATCCTGAATAACTGCTTCTTTATTAATATTCAAAACATCATCAACCTTAGAAGAATTGGGCAATGCAACGCAGGTTTCATTTAATAGTTCAAAATGAAAATTTGCATCTGTTAGTTTGTTAATAACAATTTCTTTTTGCTTTGGTCTTATTCTTAAAAATAAATTAGGTTGTATTAAATGAGATTGTATAAATGAATTTGCATCTACTTCATCGCTTAATTCTTCTACAAAAGGAAAAATATTTTCAACATTAAATTCAGTATATAGTTGCTGAATAAATTCAATTCTTTTGAGTAAATTATTTTGCCAGTTATTTATCCAAACTTCATCATACAAATTTTTCCAAACATCTACACTTTCATTGCACAAAAAAAAAGCAATTTTTAATCTTTCTTCTGTTGAATATTGCTCTATACATTTACCTAATCTATAATAACAATAGCACAAATGGCTAATATATTTTCTATCTTTACTACCATGTTTTTTATTTTCTGAAAAATATTTTTTTAAAAAATAAGATAAAGGCATTGAGCCATCATATTTATTAATTAAAAAAACAGCCACACTAAAATGAGATTGAAAACGCATGA
>JBPXJV010000072.1:0-19982 GCA_051715485.1 Chitinophagales bacterium | reverse complement strand
AATCGTACATTTATCGGACAACAATGAAATATGGATTAAAAGCAACATTTATTTATGGCTTTATAAATTGTAAATCAGATATTTTGGCTTATTAATATTCTATAAAATTGGATACTAAGTTGTAGGATTTATACTAATAGTAGGTAGTTGTATTAGAAATATGTAAAATAATTAAGCTTAATGTTATAAAACATCTGAAATTATTAGCTAAAATCTAATTAAAATCATAAATTTAGCTTTTATTAGAAATTAGTTTTGTAGATATACTCATCTTTATTAACAGATAATGGAAACAGCCACAGTTATAGAGCAAAATGATTGCATTACTTGTCAGGCAAGAAACTGTTCAATATTAGACAAATGTGATATTGAAACTTTAGCCATTATTAGTTTGCATAAACGCTCAAAAAAAATTGATAAAGGAGCGAAATTGTTTTGTGAAGGAGATACCGTTTCTGGCGTTTATTTTATAAGAAAAGGATTTCTTAAAGTTGAATTAAATGGTAAACAAGGCAGACCATTAATACTTAGAATAGCTGGCAAAGGTGCAGTTTTTGGTCATAGAGTTACAGCCAAACATAATCATCACACAAATTCAGCAACTGCTATTTCAGATGTACAATTTTGTTATATCCCATTTAAAACATTTGATAAAATTGCAAATAATTGTCAGGAATTAAAACAGCAAATTATTTATCGTTTTTTAGATGAATTAGAATTAACTGAAAAAAAGGTTCTATATCTTGCTCATAAATCAGTTAAAGAAAAAATTGCTGAAGCCTTAGTGTTATTAGCAGAAACCTATCAATACGAAGAAAGAAAACAAAGTTTTCGTATAAGCTTATGTAGGCAAGATATTGCCGATTTGGTAGGCTCTACAAAAGAGCAAGTATCAAAAGTTTTAAAAGAATTTGAAAAAGACGGATTAATTAAATACACAGCCAAAAAATTTAATTACCTAAATATTGGTCAATTACGCTCAATGATTGTAACTCCATCTTAATTCTCACCCATTTATAGAGGTTTCCATTTTAAAAAAAGTACGAAAACGTAATTTTTGAAACATTATTCTGTATGTTATTGTACTCTCGTTTTCCTGCATGAGTAGATTTGTAAAAATAAAGTTAAAATAACGTAAATCAATATGGAAAACACTCATCAACCAGAAGAAAATAATAAAGTCAACTTTGGTAGAATGATCATGGATGACTTTATGTTGTTACTTTTTTTAGGAGTAACAATTTATGCAATTTTTTATCTTTTATGGGGTGTAATGGAACTTTCTAACTTACCAGCAATCCCAGAGGATATCAAACAAAATCTTTTAAAATAAATTTTTTTACCTAAAAAATTCAATCTATGAGTTTACTCAGTCCAACAGAAGGATGGTACTATAAGAAAGTATCTAAAGATGAAAAAATGTGGATGATAATTGCCCTTGTTCTTTGTATATCCATGTTTGTATGGATGATTATGTGGCACGTTTATGGAAAACAAAATCCTTCAAGTATTACCTATAGAACAAGCACTACAGAGTTTGCAAAACTTAGTGAGGCTTATATTAAGAAAAACATGGTTGGCGTAGATAATGGTGTACCCGTTGTACGTCCTCAACCAAATACAGATGTTTTTATTTTAAGTGAAATGTGGCGTTGGAGCCCTGCTTTGATTTTACAAAAAGATCAAAAATATAAATTTCATATTTCTTCGAAAGACTTAGTACATGGTTTTTCTATACAACCTGTTAATATGAACTTTCAAGTTTATCCTGGGTATGATTATGTATTAGAATTTAAACCAACTGAGACAGGTGAATATAAAGTTATTTGTAATGAGTTTTGTGGAATTGGCCATCACACAATGATTGGAAGAATTGTGGTTATTGAAAAAGAAGAAGATTTGAAATTGTATGGTTATGAAAATTTAAAAAAAGCTCCAGACCCTTTGCCTGAAGCAAAAGGAGAAGGTAAAGTATTATCTGAAACAGAAATGGCTTTATTAGGAGAACAAGTTTATACCCTAAAAGGTTGTGCAGCTTGTCATAAATTAGATGGTACAAATTTACTTGCTCCTTCATGGAATGGATTATTTGGCAAAGATGAACATGTAATAGAAAATGGCAAACAAATAACAGTTAAAGTAGATGAGTCATATATTAAAGAATCTATAAAAACGCCTCAACAAAAAGTAACTGTTGGTTTTGAAAAAAATCCTCCAATGCCTGTATTTCCATTAACAGATGAAGACATAGACCATGTAATAGCCTACATCAAATCATTAAAAAAATAACACTTAAAATCAAATACTATGTTTCGTACTTGCGATATAACCGGATTTAAAGTTGATCTTCAATCAGAGAAACTAATTAGGGCTAATGCAGTATTTGCTGTAATTTCCCTATTACTTGCAGTAACGGCTGCTATATTATTGGTTTTTACAAGATACCAGCCAGTGCATCTTTTAGGTGCAGAATGGTATTATAGATTAACCACTTTTCATGGATTAAATGCTCTTATTTTTTGGATAATATTTTTTGAAATTGCTGGACTTTATTTTGGTTCAACTGTAATTTTAAATACTCGTTTTTGTGCACCTAAATGGGGTTGGGCAGCATTTGCTTTAATGGTTGGTGGCTTAGTTATGTCAAACACTATTATTCTTATGGGTAAAGCAGATGTAATGCTTACTTCATATACACCATTAAAAGCACATCCTTTATATTATTTAGGTATTATACTTTTTGCAGTTGGAGCATTAATAGCAGTTATTTTATTTTTTGGAAATTTAATGATTGCTCGTAGAGAAAAAAGCTATGGAGAAACAATGCCTCTTGTAACTTATGGTTTAATGACAGCTGCTATTATTGCTGTAATTACATTAGCTACTGGTGCAATTATTTATATACCAACTTTCTTATGGTCTTTAGGATTAATAGATAATATTGACCCAGCAATGTATAAATTAATATGGTGGGGTTTAGGACATTCATCTCAACAAATTAATGTGGCTGCAATGGTATCTATTTGGTACATGGTTTCATTTTTATCAGTTGGAGGAACTTCTATTAATGAAAGAGTTTCTCGTTCTGCTTTTGTTTTATATATTTTATTTATTTGTTTAGCATCTGCTCACCACTTATTAACTGATCCAGGTGTTAGTAGTGCTTGGAAAGTTTGGAATACAAGTTATGCAATGTATTTAGCTGTATTAGCATCTATGATACATGCTTTTGCTGTACCTTCTTCTTTTGAAGTAGCACAAAGAAGATGGGGCTATAACAAAGGATTATTTCAATGGCTTTCAAAAGCACCGTGGGGCAACCCAGCATTTGCTGCAATTATTTTAGCAGTAATTGGTTTTGGATTTATTGGTGGTACAACAGGGGTAATTTTTGGTATGGAACAAACTAACATTATTGTTCATAATACTATTGCTATTCCTGGACACTTTAAAGGTACTGTAGTTATTGGTACTACATTAACTTTTATGGGTATTACTTATTATTTAATACCATTAATATTCAGAAGAAAAATTGTAGGATTCAAATGGGCACAATGGCAACCGTGGTTGTTCTTTATTGGAATTGCATTACTATCTATTTCTATGATTGTATTAGGTCAATTAGGTGTACCACGCAGGCACTGGGATTCAACTTTTTCTGGTGGACCTTTCACTCACAACTTTAATCCAGCAGTTGACTTTTTCTGGGCATTAATGATGTTAGGAGGTTCCATTGCATTTATTGCAACTATTATTTGGATTTTAATTGTTGTAATTTCAGTATTCTTTGGACCTAAAGTAAATGGACCACAAGATATGCAACTTAAAATTTCTCCTTTAGCACCAAAACCAACAAAAGAACATAAAGGATATGAAGCTCCTGGTACTTTAGTACTTACTTTAATATTTTTATTAGTGTTTATAGCACTCTTCTTCCTAAACTGGAAGTGGTTGGCTGCTACTTGGAATGTAAACTAAAACTAACTACTTCAACAAACAGGAGTTTCAATAATAAAATATTGAAACTCCTTTGTATTAGTTTTATTTAACTATATTAGAACGATATGATGAAGCATGTTTATTTATGGATTTTATTAACGATTTGGATTTTATTAAGTTCATTCAATTTCCCTGATGAAAAAAACTTCCTTTCACAAAAAGCAGCTGATATAACTGTATTTGATGCTAAAGGCAATAGCTTTCAATTATTTTCTTTATTAGGTAATAAACCTATTATTATTTCTCCAGTTTATACTAAATGTCATTCTCTTTGTGGTGTTATTAGTAATGGTGTACAAACAGTAATTGCAGAGTTGGGTACATTAGGAAAAGATTTTACTATGATTAGTTTTTCTTTTGATAGTTCTGATAAAATGGAAGATTTAGCATTGTATGAAACAAGATGGAAAATGGATGGAACAAATTGGAGAACTCTTTCAGCATCGGCAGATGATATTCAAAAATTAATGACTTCTATTGGGTATGAATATGAATATAATGCAAACACAAAAGAATTTAATCATCCATCAATTTTAATTGTTCTTACACCAAGTGGAAAAATTTCAAGATATATTTATGGAGTTAATCCATCTAAAAAAGATATTAACCTTGCTGTTATAGAAGCAAGTGCAGAAAAATCAAGACCAGGCTTATTCAAAGGTTTTTATTTGAGATGTTTTGGATACGACCCTATTTTAAAAACATATAAAATAGATTGGCGTTTTATAATATCAACTTCTGCTGGAGCATTAATTATTATTCTTGTAAGTTGGATATTTATAAAATCCTTTATTGTAACAAAAAATAACTATGAGCAAACAAACTAATCATACACAACAAAGTATTTCTAACGAAAAACAACCAGCACATGGGCATCAGCTTTTTCAAAAATTTTCTTCATTCTTTGGAAAAATTTATTCTACAGAATTAAATCCATTATATTACTTGGGTGGTATAACAGTTTTTTTATTTACTGTTGCTTGCATTTCGGGTATTTATGTGTTTATTTTTTACAACATTAATCCACGCCATGCTTGGGATTCTGTTAATAGTATTTCTGCCAACTTTTTTAATGGTTGGATGAGAAGTATTCATAGATATTCATCAGACTTGTTAGTAATCTTTATTTTATTACACTTACTACATACTTTATTTACATCAAAATTCAAACGTTTGGTTTCTTGGATAAGTGGTATAATTTCTTTCTTAATAGTTATCACAATTGGCGTTACAGGGTTTATTTTAGTTTGGGATCAAAAAGCAAAATTGGCAGGTTACCTTACTGCAAAATTATTTTCAAGCTTACCCATTTTTGACCCTTCTATTGCTGGTGCATTTTTATTAAATGATTTGAATACAGTTGGTGGATTTTTTAAAGTGGCTTTGTTTGGACATATTGTGTTATCATTGGTTACAGTAATTGTTATTTGGATTCATATTCTTCGTTTATCAAAACCAAAAATTTTTCCTCCAAAAAAATTAATGATATATATCTTTATTGCATTAGGTATTATTTGTATTGTATTTCCTGTAAAAAGTGATTTGCCAGCACAAGTATCAAACCTACCAATTCAAACAACTTTTGATTGGTATTATTACTTTGGATATTATTTAATGAAAATATTTACAGTTGGACAAAACTGGATGATATTAATTGGTTCTGGAATTATTCTTTGCATTATTCCATATATCATTAAAAGAAAAAATAATCCACCTGTTTATATTGACTTAGAAAAATGTGATGCTTGTAATTTATGTTCTTATGACTGCCCATTTGAAGCTATTGATATGCTTGAATGGAATGGAAAAAGAAAAGCAATTCTCTCTCTTGATAAATGTGTTGGTTGTGCTATTTGTATAGGCTCTTGCGATGAACATGCTATTTCACATCCACATTATCCAATGCTTAACGTACAAGCTCAGAATAATAAAACAGATGTTGCACTTTTTAGTTGTAGTTATTTCCCTGAACCAGAATTACCAAAAGATTTAAAGGTAGAGCATTATAGAGTACCATGTGCTGGAAGTGTTATGCCAAGAGATGTACAACAGATGTTGGATAATAATAGTAAAAAAGTAGCTATTTTAAGTTGCGAAGATTGTTATTATCGCTTAGGAAAAAATTGGACTATCAATAGATTTCTAAGAAAAAGACCTCCTACATTTTCAAAAAAATATGATGCTTCAAAAGTGAAATTATTTACCCTTACTCAGTACTCTAAAGAAAAATTAGTATCGTTTTTTAATGAGCCAGAAGCAGAAGATAAAATGAAATCATCGTTAAATGTTGCAGATAATGTAAAAGGTAATCCTATTTTATCTGTAATTATTATGACTTTATTTTTTGCATTAATGCTTCCATTAAGTAGCACAACTGTTCGTTTCTTTAATCCTCAAGAAAAAACGTTGATAGTAAATTTCAAATATATTTCTTCTCCACAGGAATATGAACAGCAATCATCTGTTTCTGCACACATGCAAGCAAAAAATCCTGTAGTAAAAAAGAGAAGCCCTGTAATTTTAAAAATATTTTCTTCTAAAGATAAATCTTTGCTTTACGAAAAAGAATATACTCCAAGAGGGTTAAGGCAAGATATTGCCATGTTTATTTACACTCAGTTAGTTTTAAATCAAGATCAGGTTGATGTGCAATTAACAGAAGTTGCTTTTCCTGAAAAACAACTAACCATTAATAATGTAACATTAAAAAAAGGTGATGGTACTTTTGTTATATTAAATGATGGAAAATTAGAGGTTGCTAAAGACTAATCTCTGAAAAAGTTAAATAATTAATTTCTATTGTATCGGCAGGTTGTTTTTTAAAAAAACAACCTTTTTTTATACCACTATATGCGTTTGCTTTATAACGCCCATTACAAAAACACTTTGAACATTGGCAATGTTTTCACTTTGGCTTAATTTGTTTACATGAAAGTGATAATAGTCATCCATATTTTCTGCAACAACTTTTAGCATAAAATCAAACTCACCAGATATATTATAACACTCAATTACTTCTGGCAAAGAATGAATATGTTTTATAAATTTTGTTCCTGCATTTTTACTATGCTCTTTTAAACTTACATAACAAAATATCATTAAACTTTTTTTCACTTTAGCATAATCTAACAGTGTAGCATATTGCTTTATTACGCCTTGTTGTTCTAATCTTTTTATTCTTTCGTGTACAGGAGTTGTACTAAGATGTATTTCATTAGCAATATCTTTTACAGTAGCTTTTGCATTTTGTTGTAATATTTTAAGTATAGCAAAATCTTTTGTATCTAATGTAATATTGCTATTAGTGGTTTGTTCTGTTTTTACTGATTTAGCCATAAAAAACTAATTAATTATTCTACAAATCTAAATAAAAATATAGTTAAATTCTAAATTTACATCATTTTGTATAATATTCTTCTATTGTAATTATTTTTGCAACCTAAACAAAATTATATGTCAACAATTACAAAAACTATTGATTTTACATTACCCTATAAAGTAGCAGATATTAGTCTTGCTGAATGGGGAAGAAAAGAAATTCGTTTAGCTGAAGCAGAAATGCCAGGTTTAATGAGTATTCGTGCAGAGTATGGAGCATCTCAACCATTAAAAGGTGCAAGAATTGCTGGATGCTTACACATGACTATTCAAACAGCAGTATTAATAGAAACATTAGTTGCATTAGGTGCAGAAGTAAAATGGAGTAGTTGTAATATTTTCTCTACACAAGATCATGCAGCTGCTGCTATTGCTGCAGCAGGAATTGGTGTTTATGCTTGGAAAGGTCAAACAATTGAAGAGGCTGATTGGTGTATTGAGCAAACATTATTTTTTGGTAGTGCAGAAAAGCCATTGAATATGATTTTAGATGATGGTGGTGATTTAACAAATATTGTGTTTGATAAATATCCTGAATTAATTGCTAACATTAAAGGATTAAGTGAAGAAACAACAACAGGCGTACATCGTTTATATGAAAGAATGGCAAAAGGAACTTTACCAATTCCTGCTATTAATGTAAATGATAGTGTTACAAAATCTAAGTTTGATAATAAATATGGTTGTAAAGAAAGTTTAGTAGATGCTATTCGTAGAGCTACTGATGTAATGTTGGCTGGTAAAGTTGCTGTTGTAGCAGGTTATGGAGATGTAGGTAAAGGTTCTGCAGCTTCATTAGCAGGTGCTGGTTGTAGAGTTATTGTAACTGAGATTGACCCAATTTGTGCTTTACAAGCAGCAATGGATGGCTTTGCTGTTAAAAAAATGGAAACTGCTATTGTAGAAGCTGATATAGTTGTTACTACTACAGGATGTAGAGACATTATTCGTGGAGAACATTTTAAAGCAATGAAAGATAAAACGATAGTTTGTAATATTGGCCACTTTGATATTGAAATTGATATGGCTTGGTTAAATACAAACTATGGTCATACAAAAGATACCATTAAGCCACAGGTTGATATGTATAATGTTGATGGAAAAGATATTATTGTTTTAGCAGAAGGTCGTTTAGTAAATTTAGGTTGTGCTACAGGACATCCAAGCTTTGTAATGAGTAACTCTTTCAGTAATCAAACATTAGCACAAATTGAGTTATGGACTAATACAGATAAATACGAAAATAAAGTGTATGTATTACCAAAACATTTAGATGAAAAAGTAGCACGTTTACACTTAGCAAAAATTGGTGTAGAATTAGAGCAATTATCAGCAGAACAAGCAGCTTATTTAGGTATTCCTCAAAATGGTCCATTTAAAGCAGAACATTACAGATATTAAGAAGTGAATAAGTATTAAGTTATACAAATCCCGTTCATTAATTTGAATGGGATTTTTTTATTTGGGGCAATCAGCAGCAGAAACTTTATAGAGCAACAGTTCGGGCTTTTCGTTACAATCTTTTTGTTCGTTCCTCACAAAAAGTATTTTCACTGCAATCCCGCTGCCTGTGAATTGTGGAATAGGGAGGATGAACAATTCATTCATAGAAACACCTCCCACAACAGGCGTTTCGTTTAATATTTGCATTCTCAATGAACAGTGAAATAGTTATAAAACAAAACCAAAACGGCAACATAGTTTCTTTTATATCTTTGCCGTAGGATTAGTAACTTATGGCAAAAGGAAGAATTTTACAAGTAAAGCAATCAACTATTACGGTTATTACCGAAAATGAAACAGATTTTTCAGTTTAACTGATATGACCTCAAGTTTTAGTGAAGGAAGCGGTTTAATCGGGAAATGGATTACCAATAAAAATACGTTGGAATATTTAGGCGTTTGGGAAAACATCAAAAACTCGAATTTTAATTACACCGAATTCGTGGTAATTAACCAAGAAGCAGGTGTAAACCGTTTCATAATGTCTGTAGGACAATGGATTGACCGTACAAAAGCAATCGGACTAATTGTAAAAGCAGGTCGTTATGGCGGAACTTATGCTCACAAAGACATTGCATTTCACTTTGCAATGTGGTTAAGCCCGGAATTTCAAATTTACTTAATCAACGAGTTTCAACGCTTAAAAGACGATGAAAATAATCGTTTAAAATTAGAATAGAATTTACAACGGACATTGTCAAAAGTTAATTATTACATTCACACAGAAGCAATCAAAGAAAATCTGATACCGCAAGAAATTACCAAACAACAAGCAAGTTTTATTTATGCTAACGAAGCGGATTTGTTAAATGTTGCTTTATTTGGAATTACAGCCAAAGAATGGCGTGATAATAATGCTGATAAAAGTGGAAATATCAGGGATTATGCAACATTGGAACAGTTGGTTGTATTGAGCAATATGGAAAGCATAAATGCTTTACTTATCCAACAAGGTTTGACACAAAGTGAACGACTAATACAACTCAACAAAACTGCTATAACACAAATGAAATCCTTGCTTGAAAGTAACGCAATAAAGAAACAGAAATAAAAACTACCGCCTCATTCATAAAAACGTCTCCCATAAGAGACGTTTTGTTGTACTATTGAAAGTGAATTTGACTACTACAATTTATATATCATTATTTGACAGGTTCTTCTTATTCTTAATATATAGTAATTAAGGTTTTATATGGCAAGGAGCACCTTTTTTGGGTCCACCACCATCTGCTTCTCTTTTACACATAGTAGGCAATTTATTGTAAGCAGTTTCTTCTGCTTTTTCTTCATCAGCATCAAAACCTGCATTGTTAATTACAGTTCTAATATCTTCTATACTTGCTCTATCAGGTAAATACTTTATTTTTATTTCACCTTTTAATAAATTTATTTTCCATTCCAAAATTGCATTCTCTAAAAAAGATTTATTTTCTACTACTAAATATTTTTCTAATTTTTCTGAACACTGCCAACAACGAAGATTAGCAGATTTTATAATAACTGTTTGAGCTTTGGCACTCATTACTTGTGCATGTAACATGCTACCAACAAAAAAGAAACATAATAAGAAAAATATTTTTTTCATAACACTCAGATTTAATAATGAACACAAATAATTTTTAAACAAACCAATATTTTAACACCAGTACAAATACTGCATATAAACAAGTAGAAATAAAAATTCCTTTTGCAGTTTTATCTATATGACCATTTATGTATAAAGTAAAAATGATTGCATTAGCTAATAATGAAAAGCTAACCATTGATGTTATTAGTTTTTGCTCAATACCTAAATACTGAATAAACTCAACAATAGTAAGTCTATTAAAGCGGTAGTAATAAAACCCAAACATTCCTATAATGGGCAATATTAAACCTAAGATAATACCAAAAACTAAGTTGTCTTTTTTAAGAAAATTAAACATAATATTTTGTTTTTAAAATTTCCATTTTTCAAGTTTTTCTTTTAGTGCATAGTTTGTAAAATCAAACTCAACAGGCACTACACTTACATAATGGTTTTGTAATGCCCATACATCTGTATCTTTTCCTTTATCAAAATTTACAAATTCTCCTGTTAGCCAATAATACATTTTGCCATGTGGGTCTGTTCGTTCAATAAAATCTTCTTCGTATTTAGCATTTGCTTGCCTACAAATTTTTATACCTTTTATTAAACTTTCTGGTACAGCAGGAATATTTACATTTAGCAATAAATTTTTTTCTTTCTTTTTAGCAAGCATTTGAATAGCAATTTTTCTTGCAACGTTTTTTGCAGCAGAAAAATCTGCTTCCATACTAAAGTCTAATAAGCTGAAACCTGCACTGGGTATGTTTTCTATGGCAGCTTCCATAGCAGCACTCATGGTTCCACTATAAATAACATTTATGCTATGATTTGCTCCATGATTAATACCACTTAAACAAATATCTGGTTTGCGATGCAATATTTTATCTACTGCAAGTTTCACACAATCTACAGGAGTTCCATTACTCGTATATGCTTCAACTCCATCCATTAAAAAAACTTTTTGTAACCTAAGTGGTTGACCAATTGTTATTGCATGTCCCATACCACTTTGGGGTTTATCTGGTGCTACTACAACTACTCTTCCTAAATCTTTTACAGCTTCTGTTAATGCTTTAATACCTGGTGCATAAATACTATCATCATTGGTAATTAATATAATTGGTAATTCCTTTTTCTTTGATTTTGTCATAAGTGCAAATTAATAAAGAGTTGTTGAATGAAATGAAAATTACTACTTAGTAATTTATTTCTTTTTGTTAAAATATTTTTTATTTAGCCAATTACTGAGTAAAGCACTTCCTGTGCCAATAATAGCACCTGCTAAAACATCTGTTGGATAATGTTGTCCTAAATATAATCTTGAATATGCAACACTTGAAGCCCAAGTAAAAGCAGGTACAACAACATACCATTTTTTACACATTAATGTTAAGGATGTTGCTGTTGCAAATGCAGTAGATACATGTCCTGATGGAAAAGATTTTCCTTGCTCATACTCATAGGGGTGAATGAGTAATGGGTATTGTTCGTATGGTCTTTGTCTGTTGATAGTATATTTTAAACCTTGCACAATAGCTGTGTTTATTAATAATGCACCAACAACTGTCCATCCTTTTTGTTGAATTGTTTTATCTTTTTTTAAATAACCAATAGCTAACATTGTTGCAGGTGCTGCAATAGCTAATGGATAAGTACTTGCTGAAGTAGTTCTCCAATATTCTGAATTGGGTGTAGTAGGATTAATGTTTTCTAATAATTTTACTTCCCAATTTTGGGCAAATAAATTATTAAAACAATAAAAGCATCCTAAAATAATCAGGATACTTTTTAGTAAATTTTTATTAAACATGAATTTTGATAAAGATTAAAAACTATAACCAATACTAATATGACCAGTAACTGCAAAAACCATTTTATTATCTAATCTATTGCCTACGATTGGTTCTATACCAGCTCTAAAGCTAAATCCTTTTTTATCTGCTTGCTGATAACGATACCCCATAGAAGCTCCATAAATTATATTGGTTTTATTACCAGTAAAATCAATTTGTCCAAATTTTGATTCGGTAGGATTTGCTTTGTTTTTACTTGATGAATTGGCAATGGTTGCATTTAAACCCATTTCAACAAAATGCCCTTTATTACCTGCCATAATATTAATACCAAAAGGAATTACTAAAACATTGCTTCCGCCTAATGGAAAATATCCTGCACCAATTCTAAAACCTAAGCCATCTAATCTGTTGGTAAATCTTCTATCATAATTTAATGACCATAAAATACTGTTGCCTCCAGCTTCGGCATAAATAGTTTGTGCAGGTTTTTGAGTAAAAGTTTTTAGCATCACTTTTTTTCTTCTTACTAAAGTATCTGTTGAATGTTGTGCATAGCTAATGGTTGTTATTGCTACAATGCAAAGAAGCACAAGTGTTATTTTTTTCATTTGAGATAATTTAATATCAATTACTAAAGTATAATATTTATTGCAAGGCTACTAAACTTTCTTCTATAGTTTTAATTCTTGCTTCACAATCGGCTTTTTTCTTTTGTTCAATGGCAATTATTTCTGGTTTTGCATTTTGCACAAATCTTTCATTGTTTAATTTTTTCATAATGCTTTCTAAAAATCCTTTTTGATATTGCAAATCTTTTTCCAACTCTGCTTTTAATGCTACATTATCAATTTCTTTTTCTGCTTCTATAAAAAATTTTTCATTTTCAATTGCTATAACAATTGTATTTGCAACACTATCTTGTACATAGTTTATTGCATCTGCATTTATCTGTTTCTTCAAAATATTTTCTATAAAACGATAATTGTTTGTAGTAGTAGTTTGAATAGATAGTTTAATAATGTCTTTAGGTTTTATTTGATTTTTTGCTTTTGCGTCTCGTAAAGAAGTAATTACTTTTTTTAACAACTCACCTTGTTGTAAAATTTCTGTAGAAAATGTATTGTTTGATGTAGTTTGTTTTATAGTTATATCATCTTCTCTGTTTTGTAAATGATGATAAATTTCTTCTGTAATAAATGGCATAAAAGGATGTAAGAGTTGCATTAATTCTTCAAAGAAAGAAATAGTTTTTTCGTAAACATTTTTCTCCATTGTATCGCCAAAATTTGGTTTAATCCATTCTAAATACCAACTACAAAAGTCATCCCATATTAAAGAGTAAATAATTTTTAATGCTTCACTTAAACGGAATTGTTTCATTAAATTATCTACTTCTGTTTTGGCTTCACTTAATCTGTTTTCAAACCAAATAACAGAAAAATTTTGAGTTGAAATTTCTGTGTCTGTATTGTTAATTCTTAATTCTAAATTCTTAATTAACTTTAATGCATTCCAAATTTTATTGTTGAAGTTTCTACCTTGTTCTAAACTACTTTCATCAAACAATAAATCGTTACCAGCAGGTGATGCAATCATTATTCCAAAACGTACAGCATCTGCACCATAAGTATCAATTAAGCCTAACAAATCGGGACTATTGCCTAATTGCTTACTCATTTTTCTTCCTTGTTTATCACGTACCATTCCTGTAAAATAAACATCTTTAAAAGGTAGTTGTTGTTTAAATTCATAACCTGCCATTATCATACGAGCTACCCAAAAGAAAATAATATCTTGCCCAGTAACCAATGTTGTTGTTGGATAATAATAATTTATTTCTTCATTATTAGGGTTGCTAATTCCTTTAAAAACTTCTATGGGCCAAAGCCAAGAAGAAAACCAAGTGTCTAATACATCTTCATCTTGCGTAATATTTTTTATTTCGGATTTTGGATTTTCAATTTTAAATTTTTCAATGGCTTCTTCTTTTGTGGCAGCTACAATACAATTTCCATTTTCATCGTACCAAGCAGGTATTCTTTGTCCCCACCATAGTTGTCTTGATATACACCAATCTTTAATATTTTCTAACCAATATTTATATGTGTTTTTTAGTTTGGTAGGATGAAAAGTAATTTCATCATTCATTACAGAGTTTAAAGCTGCTGGATTTTTTTGTAAAAACTCTTTCATGTTCATAAACCACTGCATAGATAATCTGCTTTCTATTACAGCACCTGTTCTTTCACTTGTACCAACCTGACCTTTATAATCTCCTATTTTTTCAATTAAGTTGATTGCTGAAATATCTTCTATAATTTTTTTTCTTAAATCAAATCTATCAATACCATTATATGCTAATACTTGATTTGATGGATTATCTTCTATTAATTCATCAGCTATAAATTTTCCATTTTCATCTAAAGTATTAATAGCTTTTAATTGATGTTTTCTACCAATTTCATTATCGTTTTTATCGTGTGCTGGTGTTATTTTTAATGCACCTGTACCAAAAGTTGCATCAACATATTCATCTGCAATTACAGGAATTTTTCTGTTGATAATTGGTACAATAACTTCTTTGCCTATAATGTTTTTATAACGTTCATCTAAAGGATTTACACAAATAGCAACATCTCCTAAAATGGTTTCTGGTCTTGTTGTAGCAACCATTATGTATTGTTGATTATTTTCTACCAATGGATATTTAACGTAATAAAGTTTGCTATCAATTTCTTTAAAAATAACTTCTTCATCACTCAATGCTGTTTTACTAACTGGGTCCCAATTAACCATTCTTAATCCACGATAAATAATACCATCATTATACAACTGAATAAAAGTTTTAATAACACTTTTATAATAGTCATCATCCATAGTAAAGTTTACTCTATTCCAATCTAAACTACAGCCTAACTTTTTTAATTGTTGTAAAATAATGCCACCATATTTTTCTTTCCATTCCCAAGCATATTTCAAAAATTCATCTCTTGTTAAAGAAGATTTTGTAATACCTCTTTCTCTAAGCATTTGTACAACCTTTGCTTCTGTTGCAATGCTTGCATGGTCTGTGCCAGGAATCCAACAAGCATTTTTTCCCATCATTCTTGCACGACGAATTAAAATATCTTGAATAGTATTGTTTAAGCAATGTCCCATGTGCAGTACACCAGTAACATTAGGTGGGGGTATAACTATTGTATAAGGTTCTTTAGTAGCATCTACATTGCTATTAAAATAACCTTTATTTACCCAATGGCTATACCATTTATTATCTATTTGTTGAGGTTCAAAATTTTTAGTTAATTCCATGTGTATTTTAATTCCAATTAATTTTTAAGAAAAGCATTCAATTTTATGAGCAAACAAAAATAAGAAAAGGGTTTGAAGTTGTTGAAAACAATAGAACAGAGTTTTATTTGCTTCTTAACAAATCGAGATGAAGTTGTCCAAAATTTTGCAGAGAGGAAAGTTTTAAATCTGCTGCACCCCATCTATTATCTTTTAATTGAGAGTGATGTGGTACTACAACACAAGTCATTCTTGCAGCTTTTGCAGCAATCATACCATTAAAAGAATCTTCAAAACAAATACATTCATGTGGGTGCGATTTTAGTTGATTAGCACAATCAAGATAAACTTGAGGATGTGGTTTGCCATAAGCATAATTTTCGGCAGAAGTAGTTGCTTGCAAATATGTTTTTACTCCAGTAATATCTACAACAATATCTATCAACTCTTGAGGAGAGGAAGTTGCTAAACCAATTTTAAAATTCTTTTGATAAAAGAAATCAAAAATGTATTGAACACCAGGCATTAATACAGGGTTTTTCTTAACACTTTCTATAACTAATTTAATAATATTTTTTTCAGCTCTGGCTAATTCTTCATCACCAATATTAAATTGTCTAAACCACCATTGTACAAATTCTTTTGTACGTAAGCCAGTTGTTGTATTATATTGTTCATTATTTAGCTTTATACCATATTCTTCAAAAACTTTTGTTGCTGCATTATTCCACAAAGGTTCACTATCTATTAATAAACCATCCATGTCAAAAATTACTGTTTTAAACTCCATATTTATCAAATTGCTGCAAATGTATTGGATTGTATTTTTAGAAGATAAATGTAAAAAATAAAAAAAAACTTGTTAGAATAGTTAAAAGCATTACTTTCGTGCAGCCCAATAATTGGTTTCCTATATCTCAGGAAGGTTTAAATGTAAATGCTTCAGAGTTTTTGGTTACTGTTTTAATTGGTTTTTTTAATTATTTAATTTCAAAAAAAATGAACATTTACGTTGGTAACTTAAACTGGAATATGACCAGTGAAGATTTACAAGCTTTATTTGCACCTTATGGTGAAGTAGTTTCTGCTAAAATTGTAACAGACAAATTTAAAAACAATCGTAGCAAAGGTTTTGGTTTTGTAGAAATGAGTGATGATGATGCAGCACGTGCTGCTATCAATGCATTAAATGATACAGAAATGCAAGATCGTAAAATTGTAGTAAACGAATCAACTCCACGCCCAGAAGGTGAAAGAAGAAGCAGTGGTGGTGGTGGTTTTAAAAGAAGTGGTGGATTTGGTGGAGGAAACCGTGGTGGCGGTGGTGGTGGTTATAACAGAGACCGTGGAAACGGTGGTGGTGGTTATAACAGATATTAATACTAAACATTCTACCAATATTAAAAGCACTCAGTTTTGGGTGCTTTTTTATTTAATACTTGTGTGTAAAAGTTTATACAGTTTTCTTATATATTTTTCTATTTAAAATGTAACTTTGCGTTCTTAACTTTTTAAGAAATTGCTTCTTAAATAGGCAATAATTAGATAATTTTTATCAACTATAAATTTTATATTATGAAAAAAACATTACTCGGCTTTTTGTTCTTATTTGTTACACTTTTGTTTAATAATCAATATGCAAATGGGCAAATAGCTTTATGGAATTTTTCTGGTCAAAGTAGTCCAACAACTTTTGCAGCAACTACTTTTGATCCAAATTTAGTAGCTACTTCAGGTGCTAATAATATTACAAGAGGACCAGGGGCAGCTTCTAGTGCAGGCTCTAACTCTTTCAGGACAACAGGGTTTAAAAATGATGGTATTTCAGTATCAAACACTGATTATTTCCAAATTACATTAACTGCAAACACTGGTTATAAAGTTTCTTTATCTACAATTGATGCTAATTTTGCTGGGACTAGTAGTTTTTATGCTACACCTGGTGTTACGTCACAATTTGCTTATAGTTTAGATGGCACAACATTTACATTAATTGGTTCTCCTGTTACTTCTACTTCATTAACATTATCAACAATAAGTTTAACAGGCATATCTGCATTACAAAATGTAACAGCGGGCACTACAATATATTTAAGATACTATGCAAGTGGACAAACAGCAACAGGTGGTTGGGGTTTTGCTTCACCCAATAATAATTCTATCAATGGTTTAGCAATAGGATGTACAGTTGTAGCAGCAGGTCCAATAGATCCTGCAACTCAATTAGTATTTAATAATGCCCCTACAACTGGTGTACCTAATGCATCTTTAAGTTCTTTTAATGTAAAAGCAGTTGCAGTAGATGGAGTAACTGTTGATGGCTCATATTCTACAAACATTACTATTACAAAAGCATCAGGTCCTGGTAATTTAACTGGTACAACTGTAAAAACTCCTGTTGGAGGTATTGCAACTTTTAACGATTTAAAATTTGATGCACCTGGTACTTACACATTAACAGCTTCATCTGGTAGTTTAACTTCTGCAACAACTGCAGATATTGTTGTAGCAGATGGCACAGTAAATACTGACCATTTTAGAGCAAGAGTAATTTCGGGTAATTGGAGTACTGCAAATTCTTGGGAAAGTTCTCATGATAGTGCCAGTTGGATAATTGCTACTGCAGCACCTGACAATAATGCTTCTTCAATAGTTATTGGTGCCGATCATGCAATAGATTTTAATGCAAATGGTAGTGTTAGAAAACTTTTAGTTAATGGAGGAACACTTAATATTTTACCATCAGTTACATTAACTGTAACAGATGACGGTACTGCTACTAAAGACTTTGTAATTAAAGGCGGAGGAATAGTATTAAATAAAGGCACTCTATCTATTGGTAGTGGAGCTACTTGGCAAGTAACTTCTGATGGAACATTTATTCAAAATACTACAACTGGTATTTCTACACCACTAAGTAGTGCTACATTAGATGCAGGTAGTGATTTTGTTTATAGAGGTAGTTCTACATTAGGAATTACACCATCTGTTTCAGGCAAAACTTATGGCAATCTTATTCTTGAAAGCGAGTCTGGAGTTTGGAGTCCAAGTGCAAGTGGCAGTAGTGCATTTACTGTTAATGGATATTTATCAATAGGTGAAAATGTTAGTTGGAATATGTCTGGCTATTCAGGAACTATGACAGTAGCTGAAAATATAAATATTAGTGGTGTATTAACAGCTACTTCATTTTCAGTTGCATCAACTAAATCTCTTCTTGTATTACCTACTGGTACATTAATTATACCAACAGGTAAAACAGTTGATGTAAGTAATGGTAGTGCAGTTTTAAAATCTGATTATTCAGGCTCAGGAAGTATTGGAAATTCTGGTGGTACACTAACAGGCAATATATCACAAGAACGATATATACCAGCTAAAGCAGCAAGAAAATGGAGTTTCTTAAGTAGTCCTTTTACTCAAACTATTTCAGATAGTTGGCAACAACAAATACATATAACAGGAGCAGGTACAGGAGGCACTGTTTGTCCTACTTTAACAACCAATAGTAATGGATTTGATGCAACAATAAGTAATGCACCAAGTGTTTATACTTATAATGCTGCAAATGCACAAGGTAGCCGTTGGACAGCTTTAGCAGCAACAACAAATTCTGTTGGACAAGGTGTAGGTTTTAGAGTAAATGTAAGAGGAGATAGAACATTAGGTTGTAGCTTATTAGATGGAACAAGTATGGTACCAGGTTCTGTTGTACTTAAATCAACAGGTTCTTTAGGTGTTGCACAAAAGAACATGAGTAGTTTTAGCATAACATATCCTAATACTGGAGTTAATAATTATGTATTAATAGGTAACCCATATCCAAGTGCAATTAGTTTTGGTGCATTACAAACAGCCAATAATGGTGTAATCAATAATAAGTATGCTATCTACTTACCAGACAATGCAACAAGTGTTTATACATATTGGGATGGAGTATCAGGCAAATATGTTGGTGGTGGTGCAGACATGAATTTTGATAATTCTAAAGGAGATATTATTGCTAATGGTCAAGCTATCTTTGTTCAATCTTCAATAGCAGGAGATATAACCTTAAGCTTTACAGAAAGCCAAAAATTTACAGGAACAAATGCTGCTGGCTATTTCCGTACACCAAGAGTATTTAATGAAATGGTTAAAGTTGGTTTATCTCAAAACAATCATTAAATAGATGAGGCAGTTATTCGTTATGCAAATGATGCTGGAGTAAACAATACAGATGAAGGCAGTTTAGATATTCGTTCAATGAATAGTGGTACATACATCAGCAGCTTTAAAGCAACTAAAGGAATGGCTGTACAAACCAGAGATTTAAAAACACTAAGCAATGATGAAGTATGGTTAAATATTGGAGCAACAGAAAGTGGTACATATCAACTAAACTTTAGTGAATTTGAAAACTTTGGTGTAGCTGAAATATTCTTAAAAGATCACTATACAAACAC
>JBPXJV010000071.1:0-83732 GCA_051715485.1 Chitinophagales bacterium | reverse complement strand
TCATGTTCCATTAAATACATTTTTCCATTAAATTCTCTTACTTCTTTTCCTTCTGCTATTTCAGTTCCATAGCCTGCAGGTGTATAAAATGCAGGAATTCCCATACCTGCCATTTGTATTTTTGTTGCCAATGTTCCTTGTGGTGTTAAATCAACCTCTAATTCGCCAGTTAATAATTGTCTTTCAAATTCTGCATTTTCGCCAACATAACTACTAATCATTTTTTTAATTTGTTTTGTTTTTAAAAGCAAGCCCAAACCAAAATCATCTACACCTGCATTGTTTGAAATACACGTTAAATTATTAATGCCTTTTTCTGCTAATGCTGCAATACAATTTTCTGGAATACCATTTAAACCAAAACCACCTAACATAATTGTGCTACCACTTTTAATATCTGCAATGGCTACTTTAGCATTTTCAACAACTTTATTCATATTGTAAACATTTATGCAACAAATATAAGAGATATAGAGGTTATTGTATTAGTTACTAAATGTGAAAACAATTTATGGAAATAATAAAAAATAAAAGTTGTTTCAAGTTAGCTATTATCTTTATTCTGTTTATGAAATGTATTACTAAGTTTATTCAATATGTTTATTGCATTTATGCATTATTGATGTTTATCATCATTATGTTGGTATTATTTCCTTTTATATTAATTGCATCTGCATTTGGTATTAAAGGAGGAAATTTTATTTATACACTTTGCAGAGTTTGGGCAAGAACTTGGTATTTATTTATTGGCATTTTTCATAAAGAAATTTATGAAGAAAAACATAATAGACACACTCAATATATTTTTATTGCAAACCATATTTCTTATTTAGATATTCCACCTGTTGTTGCTACTATAAAGCAACCTTTTAGAGCATTGGGTAAATATGAAATGGTTAAAATACCTGTGTTTGGGCAAATTTATAGAGCTTGTGTAATTTTAGTTGATAGAAGCAGTGCAGAAAAAAGGTCTAAAAGTGTTAGAGCTTTAAAGGCAGCATTACAACACGGTATTTCTATTTTTCTTTTTCCTGAAGGAACCTTTAATGAAACAGGCAAACCTTTGAAAAATTTTTATGATGGTGCATTTAAAATTGCTATTGAAACTCAAACCTCAATTAAACCAATGTTATTTATTGATTCGTTGCAAAGAATGGATTATAAAAGTATATTTAGTTTAACCCCAGGTAAAAATAGAGTAGTGTATTTAAAAGAAATATCTGTTGTTGGTTTAACTATGAATGATTTGCAAACACTAAAACAACAAGTATATAATTTAATGGAAGATGGATTAAAAAGATATGCTAATAATTAAAAATTAATTTTTTGTACGGACAATTATCGTACATTTGAAAAAAATAGTTTTATGCAAACTGTAATTAAAAAGCAAGCAAGATTTGATACAAGGCTTTCTGTAGAACAAAAACAATGTTTTGAAAAAGCTGCTTATTTAGGAGGTTTTAGAAACCTTACTGAGTTTATTATTAATTCTGCACAAGCAAAAGCAAATCAAATAATAAAAGAAAATGAGCAAATAATTGAATCTGAAAAAGATGCAAAAATATTTTTTGAAGCAATTACCAATTCCAAAAATCCATCTAAAACATTAGTAAAGGCTTTAAAAGATTATAACAGTTTTATTGCAAAGAATTCAAAATAATAGAATGATAGAACTGTTAAACAAGAAGCATAAAAAAGATGACTTTGATTGTGGAAATGAACTTTTAAATGATTACTTAAAATTTCAAGCAAGTCAAGATATCAAAAGAAAATTATCTGCTTGTTTTGTAATGACTGCTAAAGACTCTTATAATGTTCAAGGGTATTATACACTATCTAACAATAGTATTCCATTAAGTAGTTTTTCAGAAAGAATACAACATAAATTACCAAAATCATACTTGTCAATTCCTACAACTTTGTTAGGCAGATTAGCTATTGATAAACAACATCAAGGAAAAGGTATTGGAAAATTTTTATTAATTGATGCATTAAAAAGAATCTTTGAAATATCTTATAAAATTGGCTCTTTTGCTGTTGTTGTAGATCCAATTGATATTGAAGCAGAAAGATTTTATGAAAAATATGATTTTATTAAATTACCAGATAGTAAAAAAATGTTTATAGCTATTAATACATTAAAATATTTATTTGAATAGTGAAATGTATTGATATTTTTTAGTGTTAGCTTTTATAAATTCTTTCATCTCTTATAACTATCATTCAATTAATTTTGATAAATATCAAATGACTTTATAGATAATTTTTTCATGCAAAATAATGGTCAAGACAATATTTTATTTACCACATCTTCAACAAAACTTTTTGCTGAAATTATTATTCCTTTAGCCTTACCTGAAACATATATTTGGGAAATTCCATCACAATATATTTCTACTATTACATTAGGTATGAGAGTAGAAGTGCAACTAAGAAATAAAAAATATGCTGGCATTGTTTCAAAACTTATATCACAAGTTCCTAAAGAATTTAAACCAAAAGAAATTGTAAATGTGTTAGATGATGAACCTTTAGTGTATGAAAAGCAATTAATTTTTTGGAAGTGGATTGCTCAATATTATATGTGTTCAGAAGGAGAAGTAATGCAAGCAGCAATACCAGCCAATTTAAAACTTTCGGGAGAGAGTATTTTAGTTTGGAATGAAGATGCTGATGTAGATATTCATACTTTAAGTGATGAAGAATATTTACTAACAGAAGCTCTTGAGTTAAAGAAAGAATTACGTATAAGTGAAGTGCAGCAAATACTTGATGCTAACCATGTTTATCCCATTATTAAAAAATTGATAGAAAAAAATATTTGTTTTATCTGGGAAGAACTGAAAGAAAAATATAAGCCTAAGACAGAAATTTTTATTGAATTAAATCCAAAATATAGTAATGAAAAGGCTTTAGAAGAATTACTGAATAATTGGAGTAAAGCACCAAAACAATTAGAATTATTATTAGCTTATTTACATTTTTCAAAAACAGAAGGAGAAGTTATTCAATCTCAATTATTAAAAAAAGCAAATGCAAATGCTGCTCAACTAAAGGGGTTAATTGAAAAAAACATTTTAATAGCTGAAAAAAGAAGCGTTGATAGAATTGCTTTATTGCCTAAACAGGTTTCTATAGATTTTACTTTATCAGCATTACAACAACAAGCACTTGAAAATCTATATCAACAATTACAAATTAATAGTGTTTGTTTATTACATGGCATTACAGCAAGTGGAAAAACTTTGCTTTACATAAAACTAATTGAACAATACATACAACAAGGGAAGCAAGTATTGTATATGCTGCCTGAGATTGCTTTAACTACACAAATTATTAGAAGAATTCAAAAACATTTTGGCGGTTATATTGCAATTTATCATTCTAAATTTAATTCAAATGAAAGAGTTGAAATATGGAATAAAGTAAAATCAGGAGAAATAAAAATTGTATTGGGTGCAAGAAGTTCTTTACTACTTCCTTTTAATGATTTAGGATTAATTATTGTAGATGAAGAACATGATGCAAGTTATAAACAACAAGACCCAGCACCTCGTTATCAAGCAAGAGATGCAGCAATTTATTATGCCTCTTTATTTAATAATGCAAAAGTAGTTTTAGGAAGTGCAACACCATCTATTGAAACTTATTATAATGCACTTACCCAAAAATATGGTTTAGTAGAACTTACAGAAAGATATGCAAATGCTGCTATGCCTATTATTCATTTAATTGATTTAAGAAAAGTTGCAGCACAACAAACGCAACAAGATAAAAACAATGTTCAACCAAAAATAATTTTATCACCAGAGTTGTTAAATGAAATTGCTATTTCATTAAAAAATAAAAAGCAAGTAATATTATTTCAAAATAGGAGAGGCTATAGCCCTTATATGATTTGTAAAACTTGTGGTTGGATTCCTCAATGTAATAATTGTAATGTAACACTTACGTTTCATAAATCAACTAATAAATTAACTTGTCATTATTGTGGCACTACTTATCCATCAATTAATACTTGTGCTGCTTGTGGTAGTCATCATTTTGTGCAAAAAAATTTTGGTACAGAAAAAATTGAAGAGTTAATAGCAGAACATTTTACTGATGCAAAAATTGCTAGAATGGATTATGATAGTATCAAAGGAAAAAATGCTCATGACACTTTAATAAAACTTTTTGAACAACAAAGAGTTGATATTTTAATAGGCACACAAATGGTAGTAAAAGGCTTGGATTTTGAGCATGTAAACCTTGTAGGAATTGTAGATGCAGATGGTATTTTAAACTTTACAGATTTTAGAGTAAATGAAAGAGCATTTCAATTAATGGAACAAGTAAGTGGTAGAGCTGGAAGAAAAGATGGTGCTGGTAAAGTGTTGATACAAGTTAATAATATTCATCATCCTGTTTTAAACTTTGTATGCCAACACAGTTATGTAAATTTATATCACTATGAATTAGAGGGAAGAAAATTTTATCATTATCCACCCTTTTCAAGAATGATAATTGTAACATTTAAACATAAAGAAAAACATATTGCTGAGTATGCTGCAAATATTATGATGAATGGCTTAGAAGCTAATTTTAAACAATATATTCAAGGACCATCTCAACCTGTAATTGATAGAATAAGAAATTTATACTTGTGGGAGATTTTAATAAAACTTCCAAAAGATGCTACCATTATACACCAATGTAAAATAGCAATCCTTCAACAGACTGCTATTATACATAATACTAAAAATTTAAGAGGTGTTATGGTTGTACCAGATGTAGATCCTGTATAAATCTTTAAATTATTTTTTTTCTGGAACTACTAAATCTAACTGTAATTTATCTTTTATATTAACTACTTCAATATCAAAAACAAGGTTTGCATAAGCAGGAATAACAGGAGGAGAACCCATCATACCATAAGCAAGTACAGCAGGTATTAATAATTTTCCTTTGCTTCCTTTGGTAAAATGTTTTAAGCCTTCATCCCAGCCAGGTATTACACTTCCTTCACCTAATGAAAAAGATAGAGCATCGCCTACTGGTTTGCCATTTTTAATATTGCCATCAAATTCTTCTTCATTGCTCATTAATCTTCCAGAATAATACACAGAAACCACTTTGCCATTTATAGCTTTTGTTGTATCTGTACCCTCTTTTTCAATAACAATACCAATACCACTTTCTGTAAATGTTGCTTTGTATTTTTTCTTAGCTGCATAGTCTTTTACTGCTTTTATTTCACGTTGTTTTTCAGCTTCTAATTCACTATTAAAATCTTTTTCTTGTTCTGCTTGGTCAGCAAACTTTTTTAAGTATTCTACTTTTCCTGAAATAAAATCTCCTTTCTTAAAAATATTATTATAGTTAAGAAGTCCATTTTTTACCATACTATCAACACTCATGGTAAATTCCATTTTATCGCCAATATAACAGTCAGTCATAATTTCTGTGAAATTATATTTTCCTTTTTTAAGGGTATCAACTGTTATGTATATTGGCACATGTCCAAATGTGCCTGCAATAAGGCTATCTTTTAATTTGTACTCATAATTCATTTTAATTAAGTCGCCTTGAGCTAATTTTTGTTTACGAGGACCTTTGGTTAATTTGTAAGGCATTCCTGTTGGCGTTTTCTCGAATTTGTTGCAAGCTCCTAAAAATAAAGAAGCTACTATTGCAATTGCTAAAACTTTTTTCATTGTAATAATTGTTCGTATTGTTTTAATATTTGTTTAAATCTTAGTACAGTTTCATCAACAGATTCATCAGTTCTTCCACCTGCTGCATTTGCATGACCACCACCTTCAAAATGAAGTCTTGCAAAAGTATTAACATCAAAATTTCCTTTACTTCTAAAACTCCATTTACGTTCTTCATTTCTATCTATTACAATAGCACCAAATTTTATTCCTTTTATTGTAAGCAGATAATTTACTAGTCCTTCTGTATCGCCTGTTTTAATATTATATTTTTGAAGATCTTGTTTATAAACATACATTATAGCTGTATTGTATTCATATAATACCTCCATTCTATTGGTTAATACAAAGCCTATAAATCTTAATCTTCCTTCTAAAAAGTTATCATAAATTTTATCATGAATAGGAGTGTGCAGCAAACCTATACTTTTAAAATAGGCAACCATATTATGTACAGATTCTGTTGCTGAAGGAAAACGAAAAGAGCCAGTGTCTGTCATTGTTCCAGTGTATAAGCAAGTAGCAATATCAATATTTATTTTTTGTTTATTACCACTATCTACAATAAAATCATACACCATTTCACAAGTACTACTTTTTGCTGTATTGCTTATACCAAAATCAAAAGCATCTATTTGTGGTTCTTGATGATGGTCAATTAAAATTTTTTTTGCTTTTGCTTTTTCAATGACTGGTGCAACATGTTTTGTTCTATGTAAAACATTGAAATCTAAACAAAAAATAATGTCGGCATCTGCAATAATTTGTTTGCAAACTTCTTGTTTTTGTTCAAAGTTTAAAACTGTTTCACAAGCTGGCATCCAATGTAAAAAATCTGCCCAATTAGTAGGTGAGATAACTGTAACCTGATGAGATAATTGAATTAAAAAATGATATAATCCTAAAGAACTGCCCATAGCATCTCCATCAGGTTTTTGATGAGTTACTATAACAACCTTTGAAGGAGTATTAAGTTGAGAGAAAAAATTTTGTATTGGTTGCATCATAAAAGTTGGCAAATGTAGTGTAATAAAGCATTCAAAAGCAAACATATAAGATATACCTACATGAATTATTGTGTATGTATTAATTTATTTAAAGCAACTTATTGATTTTGTTAATAGATTTTATTTTTATTATGACTTATCTTACCAATCAACTATACAAAATATTAATTATGCAGAATTAACTGCTATATATTTTAAATGTTTGGTTAAACAAAATCACAAAAAAAATCCTCAATATATATTGAGGATTTTATGGATAATATTTGAATATAGTAATTAACCTTTTTTCTTAGTCTCTCGTTTGCCTAATGGTTTATTTTTTGCAATATCAACTAATATTGGTGCAGCTACAAATATAGATGAGTAAGTACCTGTAATAACTCCAATAAGCATTGCAAAAGAAAATCCTCTTGTTACCTCACCACCAAAAATAAATAATACTAAAATAGTAATAAATACAGTTAGTGAAGTCATTATTGTACGACTTAAAGTTTGGTTAATAGCTGTATTTACAACTTCTTCTTTACTTAGGCTTGGGTACAATTTTGTGTCTTCACGAATTCTATCATACACAATAACTGTATCGTTCATAGAGAAACCAATAACAGTAAGAACTGCAGCAATAAAGTATTGGTCAATTTCTAATGGGAAAGGAACAACAGATTTTGCAAATGAAAATACTGCTAATGTTACAAGTACATCGTGCATTAAACTTACAATAGTTCCAAAAGAATATCTCCAATCTCTAAAACGAATAAAGATGTATAAGCAAATTACAATTACAGAAACTAAACCAGCTTTTACGGCTCCTAATTTTAAATCTTTAGAAATTGTAGGTAATACTGTTTGAGAACGTTGTTTGTATTGTGTTGAAAAATCATGGAATGTAATTCCTGTTGGTAAATATTTTTTCAATCCAGTAAATAATGTTTGCTCAACTAATGAATCTACTTTTTGTCCTGTTTCATGAATTTTATAAGAAGTTGTAATATCTAATTGTTCGGCAGTACCAACAGTTTTAATTACAGGAGTTTCTCCATCAAAAATTTCTTTTAATTCATTTCTTAATTCTTGAATTGGTACAGGTTTTTCAAATTTTACAACATAGCTACGACCACCAGCAAATTCAACCCCTTCATCAAAACCATGAAAGAAAGAAGCAATACCCACAAATAAAATAACCACAGAAATAATGTAAGCTATTTTTCTGTATTTAATGAATGGGAATGTAGCATGTTTGAAAATACGACTTGAAATGCCTGTAAAATATTTAAAGTGTCTATCCTTTTTGCTATTTGCATAAATATCTGTAATTAAACGAGAAACTAAAATACCACAGAATAAACTTAAAGAAAGACCTAACATTTGTGTTGTTGCAAAACCTAATATTGGACCAAATCCAAAATTAAATAATATAGCAGCAGTTAAGAAAGAAGTAACGTGAGAGTCAATTACAGGAGCTAAAGAACGTTTATAACCATCATCTACAGCTACTGAATAACTTTTACCTTTTGTTAGCTCTTCTTTAATACGTTCAAAAATAATTACGTTAGTATCTACAGCCATACCAATAGTTAATACTAAACCTGCAATACCTGCTGCTGTAAGTGTAAAGCCTAAAGCAGCTAAAATACCTACAGTATAAAGTAAGTTTAATATTAATGCAATATTTGCTACCCAACCACCAGTATTGTAGTAAACAACCATTAAAGCAAATATTATTAGGAATGAAAGTAAGAAACTCATTCCACCGCCTTTTACAGCTTCTGCACCTAATGTTGGACCAATAATTTGTTCTTGAACAATTTTAGCTGGGGCTGGTAATTTACCAGTTTGTAAAATGTCGGCTAAGTCTTGTGCTTCTTTAACTGTAAAGTTTCCAGAAATTTGAGAGCTACCTGTTGTAATAGGCTCATTAACATTTGGAGCAGAATAAACAAAATTATCTAAAACAATTGCAACTGGTTTACCTACATTTTTAGTAGTTAAATCACTCCAAAGTTTGGTACCTTCTTTATTCATGTTCATGTGAATGATGGCTCTACTACCATCATAACCTTGTTTTGCATCTGCTACATGTTCACCTTCTAACTTAGCTTGTCCATTATCTAAAGTTTTAATTGCATATAGATTTAAATGAACGTTTGATACTTTTCCATTTTCATCTTCTGCTTTACCATACATAAAAGTAAGGTTGTTAGGAAATTTGCTTTTTACAATATCCATTGATAGATATTGATTTAGTAAACCAGTATCTTTTAAAGCTACATAAGCTAATGCTGCAGGATATGAGTAACCACCTTTTTTATTAGGAGAAGGTTGATGTTCTCTTCCACCAAGTAATAAAGATTTTATAGGGTCAGCATTATTTTTATTTTTAGAAGTATCAGAAGTTGAAGCAGTTTCTTGATGATCTACATCAGAAATTTTTACTGTTTTAGTAGTATCAATAGTTTTTGTATTATTTGTAGTGGCAGCTACAGTATCTTTAATTGTTGTTTCTGCTTTAACACCATTCAAATAATCTTGAAGCGATTTGTTAGCTGCTTCAAAGCCTTTTACTAATTCGTTGTCTTGAAAAGTATAAACTTCAAAGAATTGTAAGTTAGCTGTTGATTGTAAATATCTACGTACTCTTTCATGGTCTGTAACACCAGCTAACTCAACAGTAATAATACCTTTAGCCGGGTTTTGGTTAATGTTTGGAGATGCAACACCAAATTTATCTATACGCTTGTTTACAATTCTAAATGTATTTGCAAAAGCATTATCAGATTGTTCTTTTAAATAGTTTAAAACCTTTGTATCGCTATCATCAAACTTAATTTTTCCGCTACTTTTTGCAGCAAAAAATGGAGCAAGTTTGCCCGTAGGATTTAATTTTTTATACTCTTGTGCAAATAAAGAAACAAGGTCGGCACTACTATTAGCTTTTAACTTAACAGCAGTGTGTAATGCTTGATTAAATTGAGCATCTTTGGTATAGCCCGATAAAGACTCAAGTAAGCCATCTAAACCAACTTCCATGGTAACACTCATACCACCTTGAAGGTCTAAGCCTAATAACAATTCTTTATCTTTAGCACTTTGATAAGTTGTTAATCCAAAAGGACCTACTTTACTATCTTTTGTACTATCTAATAAGCGTTGTAAACGAACTTTTTTAATTGCTTCTAAAGTATCATTGTACATTGCTTGAAGTTCTAAATTGCCAGCATATTTATCTTTTGCAGAAACATAATTTTCTTTTACCCATTTATCAGCTTTAGCATTCATAGCTTTTTCATGGTTATGTACAATCCATGTAAATGATAGCTGATACAAACAAATAAGAATAAGTGCAATAGCAAAAAATCTAACTAAACCTTTCAGTTGCATAATTAGTAACGGTTTTACATTTTTTAGAGTGGGCAAAGATAGGGGATTGATATTTGCAACAGACAAAAAACAATAAAAAGGTTGTATTTAGTAAAAAAATCTACAAAGTATTAGCTTTAATGCTGTATTTATAAGTATTCCAACGGTATAAAAATTAAAAAGTGAGCCAAAGCTTTTGCAATTTACTTAAAATATAGAGTTTGATTAACCAATCAACCATATTACAAATTCAAGCTATAAGTATTATTCTATTAAATAAATGATACTTAAACATTGCCTTTTTTAACTGCTGGTTTTGAAATAAGCCATAATCCTATAAATGTTAATAGCCCATTTATAATAAGCAATTCAATACCTATTTTAAATCCACTAAAAATATTTGAAGAAATATTTTTAAGTATATCAGCAATAGAACTTGTAATATTTAATTTGCTCACAAACCATTCTGGATTATTAAAAATATCTAAACCAATTACAAGTAATGGAGCAGTTATACAAACTAACAATGATAGTTTATCATTAATAACACGTTTGGTAAAAATACCAAATGCAAATAAGCCTAATAATGGACCATAAGTGTAGCCTGCAACTTTTAAAATTACATCTATAATTGATTTATCATTTATCCATTTAAAAAGCATTACACAAAGGAAAAAGATTATCGTAAAAATAAAGTGTACAGTTATTCTAACTTTTTTTCTTTGTTGTTCGTTTAAGTCTTCTCTTTTTTTCAGCCCAAGAATATCTATGCAAAATGAAGATGTAAGAGCTGTTAATGCACCATCAGCACTTGGGAATAATGCAGATATTAAACCAATAATAAAAATAATTCCTATAGCAATAGAAAGATGACTGCCTAATGCAATGCTTGGAAATAAATCATCTCCTTTTACATCAATAGAGTTGTTAGCAGCATATAAATAAAGTAACCCACCCATAAAAAGAAATAAGAAATTTACAATAAGCAAAATAGTGCTTAGTGTCAGTACATTTTTTTGAGAGTCTTTTAATGTTCTTACAGAAATATTTTTTTGCATCATTTCTTGGTCAAGCCCTGTCATAGCAATGGTTATAAATGCACCACCAATAATTTGTTTTATAAAAAAGCCAGAAGATTGCACATCTGTATTAAACACCTTCAACATTCCTTTGGCACTTAACTGATTAATTGCTTCTGAAAAACCAATATCCATTTTACTCATTACAGCTACAATGCAAACAATAAGCCCTAAAAGCATACAAGTTGTTTGTAAAGTATCTGTATAAACAATTGTTTTTACACCACCTTCAAAAGTGTATAATAAAATAAGAATAAGAATAATCAAAGTTGTAAGCCAAAAACTTACATTCATAGAATCTAAAATAAAAATTTGAAGGATATTTATTACCAAATATAATCTTGCTGTTGCTCCTAATGTTCTTGATAAAATAAAAAAAACAGCACCTGTTTTATAGCTTTTATTTCCAAACCTATGCTCTAAATAATTATAAATTGAAGTAAGGTTCATTTTATAATACAATGGCAGCAAAATATATGCTACTGCTAAGTATCCAAAAAAATATCCTATAACTACTTGAAAATATTGAAACCCAACATTACCAACAGTTCCTGGAACACTTACAAACGTAACACCACTAAGGCTTGTACCTACCATACCAAAAGCTACTAACATCCAATTACTATTTCTATTTCCTATAAAAAAAGAATCGTTATTAGAGTTTTTACTTGTGTACCAAGCAACAGTAAGTAATAATAAAAAATAACCTATAACAAAAGAAAACAGCAGTAATGAGTTCATGAATATTTTATATTAAATTGGAACTGCAATATATAGGAAAGTATATATTTTGTAGAACAATTTTATTGCAACCTATAAATGATGAACTAAAAGAATTTTTCTAATCTTTCTTTTAAAGCCAAAGGCATATTAGTTTTTTGTTTTGTATTAGCATCTAAGAAGTATAAAACTACTTTACCTGTTGTAAGTAATTGTTTTGCTTCGTTATGTACTTCCTGATGAAATTCAATTTTATGAGTAAGGGGTAATTCTCTTATTGTGGTTGTTACAGTTAATAAATCATCATAGTGTGCAGGTCTTAAATATTTTATTTGCAATTCTACAACAGGCATCATTAGACCCATTTCTTCTAATTCTTTATAAGTAAAGCCGAGTTTTCTAATACTTTCAGCACGACCAACTTCAAAGAATTGTGCATAATTACCATGATACACAACATTCATTTGGTCAGTTTCTGCATACCTAACCCTTACTTGAGTAGAACTTTGATACATAATTTATAATTCTGAGAAGAGGGCAAGTTAATCTAAAATTTCAACATCTGCTGGGTATTTACTTTTATCAAACACAAACATTTTATCAGCTAAAGTTGCATTTGTATTAAGGTTACTAAAAGTAAATTCTAAAGTATTATTGCTTTTATCCAAAACTTTAGCTTTAGTAATCATACTTTTTGTTTTATCTACAAACAAATTTACTTTTTGAAAATTTTTTCTTTTATCTAAAGGCTTCATTTCTATCTCATCAAAATTTCCTTTGGTTGATACTAATTTGTAAGTAAAATCTTTATCGTAGCTACCGCTTAATATTTTTTGTGGAGTTAAAGTTTTTCCTTCTTCTTCTGCAGCACTTACAGTTATTGTTTTATTTCCATCGTAAGAGTATGTTTTTGTTCCATCACAAATTACTTCTGTTTTACCTTGCTTTAAAATATACTTACTGCCTTTCATAGAAACTGTACCAGTTTTTGTGCCATTTAATTTACCAGCACTTGTAAAAGTTTTAAGCATAAACTTACCAGAAATGGCTTTATATGATTTTACTTTATTGCTTACAATATCTAATACCTTTTTTGCATTAGGATCATTTTGTGCATATACATTGTATGTTGCTAAAAAAGATATTATAACTAATAAATAAATTTTCTTCATCTTCTAATTTTATTTTTAGAGGTCGCAAATATAGTACCTACCAACTCTCAGATACATTAAACATAAAAAGGTTTAACAAAACTTAGGTAAAATAATTAAATAACAGGGTAAAATCATATCTCTCTTATCTTCGCCAAATGCACTATATATCGGCAGAAAATATTACCAAAAGCTTTGGTATTAATCCACTTTTTAATAATATTTCTTTTCACATAAATGAAGGAGATAAAATTGCTTTAATTGCTAGAAACGGTGTAGGTAAAAGCACTTTACTTAAAATTTTAGCTAATAAAGAAACCTTAGATGAAGGTAAATTATTCATCAACAAAAATGTTACAGTTGCTTTATTTGAGCAAGAACCAAAGTTTGATGAAGATAAAAATGTATTGGATAATATTTTTCATATCAACCATCCTGTTATTAATATTATTAGAGAATATGAATTAGCATCAGATAATAATGAGGGAGAAAAATTATTGGAACTAACAAATAAAATGGATGAATTGGGAGCTTGGAATTTTGAAGTAAAAGTAAAACAAATTTTATCTAAATTAAATATTCATCAATTACAACAAGCAGTAAAAAATTTAAGTGGTGGGCAAAGAAAAAGAATTGCACTTGCAAAAACATTAATTGATATTGGCTTTGACCATAAACACACTTTATTAATAATGGATGAACCAACCAACCATTTAGATGTTACAATGATTGAATGGTTAGAAAATTATTTAAACAAAGAAAATATAACACTTTTATTAGTTACACACGATAGATATTTTTTAGATGCAGTAGCTGATGAAATTTGGGAATTAGAACGAGAAAATTTGTATGTATATAAAGGCAATTATGAAAATTATATTGAAAAAAAAGCTGCAAGAATTGAAAGTGAAATAGCCAGTATTGATAAAGCTAAAAATGAATATAGAAAGGAATTAGAATGGATGCGTAAGCAACCAAGAGCAAGAACAACAAAAAGCAAAAGCAGACAAGATAATTTTTATGAAATAGAAGCAAAAGCTAAACAAAAAATTGAAGATGCTCAACTACAACTTCAAGTAAAGATGAGTAGGTTAGGAGGTAAGGTTGTAGAGATGAAAAAAGTGTATAAAGCATATAACAATACTGTTATTTTAAATGGTTTTGATTACACTTTTAATAAAGGAGAAAGAATTGGTATTATTGGAAAAAACGGTGTTGGCAAAAGCACATTCTTAAATATTTTGCAGCAAATAGAAAATGCAGATAGTGGTAAAGTAAATATTGGTGATACTGTAGTGTTTGGTAATTTTTCTCAACAAGGGTTAGAGATTAAAGAAAATGTAAGAGTGATTGAATATGTAAAAAATATTGCAGAAAATTTTCCTTTAGCAAATGGTGGAAGCTTAAGTGCAGCACAATTTTTAGAATTATTTTTATTTACACCTGATAAGCAATATACTTTTATCAGCTCATTGAGTGGTGGCGAAAAAAAACGATTACAATTATTATCCATTCTTTTTAAAAACCCTAATTTTTTAATTTTAGATGAACCAACTAATGATTTGGATTTGCCTACTCTTGCTGTATTAGAGCAGTTTTTACAAAACTATCAAGGTTGTATTTTAATTGTAAGCCATGATAGATATTTTATGGATAAATTAGTAGATCATTTATTTATTTTTGAAGGCAATGGCATTATTAAAGATTTTCCAGGAACATACTCTGAATTTAGAATTTGGGAAAAAGAACAAGAAAAATTAATTGATGAAAAGCAACAACAAGCTTTATCTAAATCAATAACAAATAAACCTGAAGCAATTTCGGTAAAAAAGAAAATGTCTTTCAACGAAAAAAGAGAATTTGAATTATTAGAAAAAGAAATTCCAGCATTTGAAAATGAAAGACAACAATTAACAGAGCAACTTAGCAATCCTAATTTAAACTATGCAGCAGTTGAAGAAATCAGTAAAAAACTTTTACAAATAAATAGTGATATAGAAATAAAAGAAATGCGTTGGTTAGAGTTGAGTGAAATGTCTTAAAATAAAAATACCCTCACTAAAATTAGTAAGGGTATTTTTTATAAACCAAGAATTATGAAAAAATTATAGAGCTATTTGTTTTTCTAACATTAATTTTCTAAGATTCATTAAACCATAACGCATACGACCTAAAGCTGTATTGATACTGCAATTAGTAATATCTGCAATTTCTTTAAAACTTAAATCTGCAAAATGACGAAGTACAATAACTTCTCTTTGATCTTCTGGAAGCATATTTAACATTGAACGTACACGTTCATGACTTTGAGAATTCATCATTTTTGTTTCTGAACTCTCTTCTACTGTATTAATTGTTTCAAAGATGTCTTTGTTATCACTTGTTTTAATAGGAGGGGTTCTTTTTACCTTTCTAAAATAGTCTATACATAAGTTATGACTAATGCGTAAAGCCCAAGGTAAAAATTTACCTTCTTCAGAGTATCTATTATTTTTTAAAGTGTCAATAACTTTAATAAATACATCTTGAAATAAATCTTCTGCTAAGTACTTGTCTTTTACAAGAAAAAGAATAGAAGAGAAAATTTTGTCCTTGTAGCGATTAATTAATACTTCAAGGGCATCATTTGCATTTCTTTCTTGAAATGCATGGATTAATTGCGTGTCTGACGCTTGTGTTAAAGTTTTCATAGACATTTAGGTTTTTGTTGTCTGTTAAAAAAATTAGGATGTTGGATAATGAAAAAAAATTACGCTTTCTTTTTTTAAAAACTTGTAATTTATTTTCTGAATGTGAAGATAAGAAATATGATTTTATATTTCCAAATTTTAGACAAACTTTTTTTTAATTTTTTTTCTGAAATGCCTAATTATAAAGGATTTCAAGGGTATTTACTATCCTGTTTCGTAGTTTTACTATGCTTGTAAAAAACATTTCTATAATTGAGAAAGACAATTCCTAAAATGGTATTGTTTTAATTTTTATAATTGTAGATTATTGATTGTTGAAGTGATTAAAAATTATGGTAGCTCTATTTTTGCCAACAATCTTTGAAAGCTCTTCTACACTTTTTGATTGAATATTTTTTACTGATTTAAAAGTTTTTAAAAGTAGTAATACAGTTTGGTTGCCTATTCCTTTAATATTTTCTAATTCATTTTTAAAAGTGCCTTTTGTTCTTTTGTTTCTATGAAAAGTAATTCCAAACCTGTGTACTTCATCTCTTATAAATCTTATGAGTTTTAAACTATTACTATTCCAAGGTAATGTAATAGGTTCAGTGTCTTTATGAAAAAATATTTGTTCTTCATTTTTTGCTAAACCAATAACAGTTATTTGATTGTTTAGTTTTAGAGCTGTAATGCTTTCCATTGCTGCACTTAATTGTCCTTTGCCGCCATCAATAATAATTAGTTGTGGCAAATTTGCTTGCTCATCTAATAATCTTTTATATCGGCGATATACAACTTCTTTCATTGTTGCAAAATCGTTGATGCCTTGTACTGTTTTTACATTAAACTTTCTATAATCATTTTTGCTTGGAATACCATCTTTAAAACAAACCATTGCACTTACAGGAAAACTTCCTTGAAAATTAGAGTTATCAAAACATTCAATATGGGTAGGAAGTTGCTGTAGGTATAAATATTGCTGTAACTCATATAAAACTTTCTTTTTTTCTGAATTTGTTTTTCCCTCTAAGTGTAAAATTTTTCTTTTTTGAATTTCTTGCTTAAAGTAATTGACATTTTTTAAAGACAGATTTAAAAGTTGTTTTTTCTCTCCGGCTTTTGGTATAGTAATTTTAAGAGAACCATCAGGATATTTTATTTTAAATGGTACTACAATTTCATTTGATGTACTATTGAAGTCTTCTCTTATTCTTGCAATAGCAAAGCTTAACACTTCTTCATCATCTTGCTCTAAAGGAATATTTAATTGAATTGTATGTGTTTGAACTGTTGTACCATTTTGTACCATTAAATAATTTACATAAGCAACATCTTTTTCTCTTAACATAGAAAAAATATCCATGTTTGTTAAGTGCTTACTTACAATAACCGATTTAGCTTGATACTTTTTAAAATCTTCTAACTTACTTTTTATAATAGCAGCTTGTTCAAACTCCATATTAGCAGCTTTTAAAGCCATTTCTTTTTTTAAATGTTGAAATACTGGTGTTAAATTTCCTTTTAAAATATTTCTTACTTGTTGCAGCCATTCATTGTATTCTTCTAATGTTTGTAAGTCTTCGCAAGGTGCTTTACAATTTCCTAAATGGTATTCTAAACAAACTTTAAATTTTTTTCTTTGAATATTATTTGTTGTTAGTAATAGTTTGCAGGTTCTTAATGGAATATATTGTTTAATAATATCTAACAGTTCTCTTACTTTTCCAACAGATGTGTAAGGTCCAAAATATTCAGACCCATCATTTATTTTTTTTCGAGTAAAAAATACCCTTGAAAATGGTTCGTTTTTAATAACGATGAAAGGAAAAGTTTTATCATCTTTTGCAAGTATATTGTACTTTGGCTTAAAAGTTTTTATTAAAGAATTTTCTAAAAGAAAGGCATCTTGTTCGGTATCTACTATTGTAAACTCAATATGATGAATACTTACAACTAATTTTTGTGTTTTATAGTTTGTAGATGTTTTGGTAAAATAACTACTAATTCTTTTTCGCAAATTTTTTGCTTTGCCTACATACAATAAAACATTATCTGCATTAAAGTATTTATAAATACCTGGTTGATTTGGAATATCTGATATTATTTTTTGAAATTCTTCTGAAGTCATTATTTTTTCCAGCTTACATTTAATTTAGTTTTTGCAGATTTACCTGTAGAGTCTTCTGCATAACGTAAAATATAAAACTCTTTACCAACAACCCAAGAGCAGTTTTCGCTAATTGTAGAATCTGCTGTTGAGTACATAGTTTTTATATCAATACGCTTTATGTTGTTTGTATTTTTTGCATCTAATAAAATACTAACATTTTTAACTGCTAAGCTATCATTTTGAGTTGCATAATTAATAATAGTATTTTTTGTAGTTAAATCTGTAAAAAGTTCTTCTTTATAAAAGTGCTTAACAGGCATTTGAGTTATATTGTATTGAGTAATTTTTTTTATTAAATTTTGAAACTCTTTAGAAGAAATTTTTTTTGTACTTGTATTATCTGATTCATTGGTATATACTACTATAAACTCATTTTTATTTTTAGATAAAGTTTCAGCTTCTTTTTCAATAGCAGTTATATATGGATAAAATGGAACTGTATCTGTATTATTTTGTTCTATTTTATTTGGAGCAGATGTTGCTGTTGTATTTTGTTTATTATTCTCTTTACAACTAATCATAGTTATAACCAATAGTAGTAATAAAATTCTTTGCATATTATTTTTTTAACTACACGAAAGTATTTAAAAATGCAGAATTATAAATTGAATTGAAAGCTGTTTGATAGAAAAGAAATAATACTTACTTAAAAATTTGTTTTGTAAAGCCTATTCTTAAACCATTATCTAACCTGTGTTCTTTAATTGGATACTCGTTTGTATAGGTTGGTAAGTGTTGATAACGAACTTGTGGACTGATGAATATATTATAGTTTCCAATTTTGTATGTAAAGTTGATATCTACATCAGTATTAATATTCCATTTTCTGAAAAATGAAGTTCCATCTGTATAAAACTTATAATCTGTTGAAAGAAGATAAACATTTTTATTAAGCGTTAATGTTGGCTGAATGCTTGCACCAATGCTTATTCCAAATTTATTTTTTTGAAATACTTGCCATTGAATTCCGATTGGAATAGATACTTGATATAGCCTATTTTTAAGTGTTGTAGTAGCATATCCTGAAGTATTACTTTCTGTAGAAAGCTGACTTACTGTATCAATTCCATTATTTGTAACTATGGCAATTTGGGCAACATTTACACCGCTTTTATAACTATCAATATAATATTTACGCATATTTAATTGAAATCCTGTTCTAAGTTTTATTTTATCTGTTAATTGATATAAAATTCCAATACCTGCTTCAAGCCCTAATGCTGGTTTATGACGAACTACATCATTTACATCTGTAAAAAATTGAGATGAAATAGGACCAGAGGTATTAGTATTTCTAAAACTTATATAGTTTCTTGTTTTGTCGTCTGATAATCTTCTAAAACTAATACTTGGAGTAGCATATACTTGTAATTCAAATTTTGTTGGCTTTGGCTTGTTGGTTTTAAATGAATTTTTAAACTGGTTAATAGTTAAGTTCTCAGTATATTTTGATTTAGTATTTTTTGTTTCATTTAAACTTTTAAGAGGTTTGTTAGCTAATTCAATTATCTTATTGTTAATTCTTTCTATTTCTGGCTTAATTATTTTTTCATTTGTAATATTTATTAAAGAAATATTATTGTTAGTAACTAAAGTTGAAGGGATAGTATTATCATTTAATACTTCATTATTATTAAAAGTTGTAGTAGCAGCTTCTGATGTTATAATACTATTCTCAATTATGTTAGTAGATAATTGAGAGGCTAAATAGTTGTTTTGTTTAGATTTGATAGGATAGGAGTGCTTATTATTTAATAGTTGAACACCCATGATGTTATTTGCCTCTATGGAAGAATTTTTTGTAATTACATTTGTTGATATCAAAGACGAATTAGTAAAGTTTGTTGTATTTGTTGGGTTATTGTAAATTAAAGTAGAAAGCGTAAGGGCAACAATAATGAACAATGAAACATACGCAAGAGCACTCCATTTTTTATTACCATGAAATTCTTTATAAATATTTCTCCATACTTTATCCTCAGGAAATAGCTTGTGATTTTCTATTTCTGATTGCAAAAATTGCTCAAGGTTATTATGGTATTTATAATCTTTCATTAATTTTACTTTAAACTGGCTAACCAATTAAAGCTTCTTTTAGTTTCTGGTATAATATGTTTTTTAACGAGTATATTTTCTAACAATACTTTAGCTCTTGCATATTGGCTTCTGCTAGAACTTTCTTGGATATCTAATAACTCTCCAATTTCTTTATGACTATAACCTTCAATAGCGTATAAATTTAAAACTGTTCTATAGCCAATTGGTAATAATCTAATACATTCAATTATTTGTTTTGCTAAGATTATGGTTGAAATATTTTCTTCTTTTACTCTAATATTTTCAGCATAATCTAATTCAACATTATTATCTGTAAACTTTTTATTTCGTTTTAAAAAATTAATACAGCTATGAATTACAATTCTTCTTATCCATCCTTCAAAAGAACCTTTGTTTTGAAAAGTATGTATTTGAGTAAAAATTTTAATAAAGGCATCTTGCAACATATCCTGAGCATCTATTCTATTGTATGAATAACGATAACATAAACTCAACATTTTAGGGCTATACAAGTTGTATAACTCTCTTTGAGCTATGGCTTCATTATTGATACAGCCTTGTATTAAATCTTGCTCAAACATTAGAAATTTTTAAATTTCCATTAAAAGTAAGACTATAAGATTAATATATAGCTGCTCTGTATAAATTAATTTTAATCTTAGCTATAATAAGTGTAAGAGAAAATTAAAAAAATGAACTCTAATTATTTTTGCTAAATTTTCTTTTTTGTTTTGGGTTATAAAGTTTATTAGCCATGATAACTAATTTTAAAAATTCTTGTTGAGCATAACAATTTGGGTTAGCAGCCTTTTCTGCTATGTTATAAACATCCCAATAATCATAATTCCAGGCATATTTAGATTGCTTTAATAATGAGCCAAACATACTAACAGCAGTTGCAAAACGTAGAGAAGGATCTGCATTTGAAAATGATATTAAGTTGCTGTTTATATTTAATTTTTGTTCTATTTCTCTTTGATAATCAGCACATTTGTATTTTAACAATATTTCTCCAATAGCTAAATTGGCAATTTTACTATTATCTCTTCTTATAATTTCAAAAATTGCTATCATATTATGACCACTGCCAACTTCACCACCCTCTAATTCACTGGTAGAATCTGTGATAGCTGCTTTTTTATTATCAAACCCTATAAGTCTATATTCTTTTACTTCTTCATTATTAAAATTAAAACTTAAGAAAGCATCATTAGCTATTGAATATAAGGTTTTTGTAAATTCAGTAACTAAAACTTTTTGAGCTTCATAAATATTATCAATATAAGCAAAATTGCCATTTCCTTTTTTTGCTAATGCTTCTAATTTGCTATCTTTATAATTGCCCATTCCTACACCTAAACAAGTAAGATAAATGCCACTTTGCATATAAGAAGTAATTAATTCTTCTAATGCTTTATCAGAAGTTTGCCCAACATTAAAATCACCATCTGTTGCTAAAATAATTCTATTATTTCCATTAGGAATAAATGATTGGGTAGCAGAAGCATAAGCTGTTTGTATTGCTGCTTCACCTGGAGTATCTCCTGATGCAGATAAAGAATCTATCACATTTTTAATAATATCTTTATCTGAACCACTTGTAGGATATAAAACTTTAGCTACACCGCCACCATAAGTTATAATTGTAACAGTATCAATGTTTCTAAGGTTATCAACTAACATTTTAAATGCAGATTGTAAAAGGGGAAGTCTATTAGGTTTATCCATAGAACCTGAAACGTCTATCAAAAAAACTAAATTACTTGGGGGTATTGTATCTAAATTAAGCTTGGGTGCTTTAAAGCTAAGAAATAATAAGTTTGATTGATTATTCCATGGGCAAGTAGTTAAGTAGTGTTCAATTTGAAATTTTTTATTTGAAACTTGTTGGATAGGGGAATTATCTTTTAAATTATATTCAAAATAATTAAGCATTTCTTCAATTCTAATAGCATTAGTTGGTACTTTAACGCTATTGTTTAAAAAGCGTCTAATATTACTGTAAGATGCTCTGTCAATATTTAAGGCAAAGCCTGTTTCTGGGTAAAGAGTTGCAGATAAAAATTCATTTTCTATTAATTGGCTATAACTTTCGCCATTAGCAGCAAAAAGGTTGTATTGTTCTTTTAATAAATTTTTGGTTTTTGAGCTTAATTTATTTTTCATTAAGCTTGCTGTTGCAGGTAAAGGTTTTAAGATAAAACTTTGATAAAATCTTGTATTTATTGCCTTTTTGAAGGTTTCGTACCCTGGTAAGGTTAATAGTATTGTATCAATTTCGTTGGCAGTAGGAATACCAAAAGTTCCATAGTTACCGCTTGAATATGAAAATGTAAAATTATTTTTAGAGAAAAGATAGATTTTTACTTTTGGCAATGGATTACCTTGCTCATCTTTTATTTCGCCACGTAAATAAAACTGTGCAAAACTTGCACTATAAAAAATACAAATAATACCAAGTAAGATACATTTCTTCATTGGCGTAATAAAATTAATGTCTAATAATAACGATAAATTTTCAAAAAATATATAAAAACAAAAAACTTGTCATTAAAATATTCAGAATGACAAGTTTATATTTTTTAAAATAAGTTTATGGAAGAAAAATTATTTACTTTTTTTGGTAGTTTTAGATTTTTTAGAAGCAGCAATAATTTCTTTACTAAGGTTTTCAAAAGTTATTTTTCCTAAATATTTTTCTCCGTTAATAAAAAAAGTAGGTATTTCTGTTACACCTAATTTTTTACCATAGGCAATATCTTCATGTACATTTTGTCCATAGGTGCCATTCATTAGTTCTTCTAACATTTCTTTTCTATTAATACCTGCATCTTTAGCATGAAGTTTTAAGGTAGTTGTACCCAAGTTTCTTCTATTAGCAAATAATGCATTGTGCATTTCCCAAAACTTACCATCTTGAGCAGCTGAAATTGCAGCTTCTGCTGCTTTTTGACTACGTTGATGAATTTTTGTTAATGGAAAATGACGAAAATTAAATCGTACAATATTTTTATGTTCTTCTAATATTTTTTTTACTACTTCGTTTACTTTTGCACATTCATCATTTTCATATTCACCAAATTGCATTAAAGTTACTGGTGCTTTTTTATCTCCAACAAATACATCTTTGGTTTCAATAATAGGGGGTTGTTCTTTGCTTGTAGCCATATTTTACAATACTTTTACTTAATTAAGGCATAATTCATTTTGCCTCACAATTAATACAATGTATGTGGCAAACATAGGTTTTTTTAGTATTTCAAAATATTAATTAATCCACATCTTCATTTCTAAAAACTACAACGCCGTCAAATGCATCAATTAATACAGTTTTTTCTTTATCAATAGTTCCTGAAAGAATTTTTTTACTTAACTCACTGATAATTTCTTTTTGAATAAGTCTTTTTAGTGGTCTTGCACCAAATTGTGGTTCATAGCCATTTTCTGCTATATAATCTACAGCATAATCACTAAATTTAAGTGTAATGCCACTTTGAGCTACTAATTCTTTTAAAGTATTTAATTGAATGTTGATGATTCCTTTAATATCATTTTTTGTAAGAGGGTGAAACATAATTATTTCATCAACTCTATTTAAAAACTCTGGTCTGATGGTTTGTTTAAGCAAATTCATTACTTCTGCCTTTGCTTTTTCTGAAGCACTTTCTATATCTTTTTCTGCAATATTATCAAAGGCTTCTTGTATTATATGACTACCTAAGTTACTTGTCATTATGATAATAGTATTTTTAAAATTTACTGTTCTTCCTTTGTTGTCAGTTAATCTACCATCATCTAAAACTTGTAATAAAACATTCCAAACATCAGGATGTGCTTTTTCAATTTCATCAAACAAAACAACGCTGTATGGTTTTCTTCTAACAGCTTCTGTTAGTTGTCCTCCTTCATCATAACCTACATAACCTGGAGGAGCACCAACCAATCTTGATACTGTATGTTTTTCTTGATACTCACTCATATCTATTCTGGTCATCATGCTTTCATCATCAAATAAATATTCGGCTAATGCTTTTGCTAATTCTGTTTTTCCTACACCTGTTGTACCTAAGAAAATAAAACTACCTATTGGTTTTTTAGGGTCTTGTAATCCTGCTCTGCTTCTTCTTACAGCATCTGCTACTGCTTCTATAGCTTCATCTTGTCCTATAACACGTTTGTGCAATTCTTCTTCTAAGTTTAGTAATTTTTCTCTTTCGCTTTGTAGCATTTTGCTTACAGGTATTCCTGTAGCTTTTGCAATAGCTTCAGCAATATCTTCAGCATCTACCTCTTCTTTTAATAATCTTCTTTCGCTAAGAGTTTCTAATTCTTTACTTAATGTTTCAATAGTTTTTTCTTCTTCTTTTATTTTACCATATCTTATTTCTGCTACTTTACCAAAGTCTCCATCACGTTCTGCACGTTCAGCTTCTATTTTTAAATTTTCAATATTGGCTTTAGCATTTTGAATTTTATCTACTATTTCTTTTTCTTGTTTCCATTTAGCTTTTAATGTATCTCTTTCTACACTTAACAAAGAAATTTCTTGAGAAAGTTCTTTTAATTTTATTTCATCATTTTCACGTTTTATAGCTTCACGTTCTATTTCTAATTGTCTAATTTGTCTTTCTAATTTATCTAATTCTTCAGGCATACTATTCATCTCTAAACGAAGCTTTGCAGCACTTTCATCAATTAGGTCAATAGCTTTATCTGGTAAAAATCTGTCTGTAATATATCTATGAGAAAGTTCAACAGCAGCAATAATTGCTTCATCTTTTATACGAACATGGTGGTGTGTTTCATATTTATCTTTAATACCACGAAGAATAGAAACTGCATCTTCTACACTTGGTTCATCAATCATTACTTTTTGAAAACGGCGTTCTAAGGCTTTATCTTTTTCAAAATATTTTTGGTATTCATTTAATGTAGTAGCACCAACAGCTCTTAATTCTCCTCTTGCTAATGCAGGTTTTAAAATGTTTGCAGCATCCATTGCTCCTTCGCCACCTCCAGCACCTATTAAAGTATGAATTTCATCAATAAATAAAATAATTTCGCCATCACTTTCACTAACTTCTTTTACTACTGCTTTTAAACGTTCTTCAAACTCTCCTTTATACTTTGCTCCAGCAATTAATTGACCCATATCTAACGCAAAAATAATTTTACTTTTAAGATTTTCTGGAACATCGCCATTCACAATTCTCATAGCTAATCCTTCTGCAATAGCTGTTTTACCAACACCTGGTTCACCAACTAAAATTGGATTATTTTTAGATCTACGAGAAAGTATATGTAAGGTTCTTCTTATTTCTTCATCTCTACCAATTACAGGATCTAATTTTCCATTACTTGCTAATTCGTTTAAATTTCTTGCATACTTCTGTAATGAATTAAATTGCTGATTTTGTGTTTGAGAATTTACCGTACTTCCTTTTCTTAAATCTTTGATAGCAGCAATTAAACCTTTTTCTGTTAAACCTGCATCTTTTAAAAGTTTTGCAGTATCATCATTTACATTTAATAACCCAATTAATAAATGTTCAACACTTACAAATTCATCATTAAATTGTTTTATAGAGGCATTGGCTTTTAATAAAGCATTATTCAAATCTCTACTAATATTTTGTGCAGGTTCTGAACCTGATGTTTTAGGTAAACGTTTAACGGCTTCATCTGTTTTGGTTTCTATAAAAGCAACATTTACATTGTTTTTCTTCAATAAATATTCAATAGAATTATCATCATCAGAAAGCATTGCTTTTAGTAAATGATTGGTTTCTATATTTGGGTTTCCATTATTAAAAGCAACTTGTTGTGCTGCTTGAATGGTTTCCTGAGCTTTAATGGTATAGTTGTTTAAGTTCATAATTAAACTGTTTGTACACTTTATTTTACAAAAAAACATCCATACTTATTATTAGGAAATGATGTCATTAAAATGATGATAAAACTGCCTGAAAGTCATAACAGTACTAAGTTTTATGCTATTCTTTCAGCTAAATTATTTGTAAGAATTAATAAGTAAGATGATATTAGGATAAATAATTTTCAATTTCATCCAATGTAATTACTTTACCCAATTTATTCACTTTTTCAAGTTCATATTGATTGCTTACAACAAAGTAAATAGGAATATGAGAAGTTTTTTTTCTTTTTAAAATTGCTTGAGCAGTTTGCCTACAATGGCTTGGTTTAGAATTATAATTTATAAATATTTTATCAGGTAAAATTTCTCCAATTTTTTTATAAGCAAGTTCTCCATCCTTACCTTCAAAAAAAACATTATTTTTCTTATTGATTTTGTTGATTAAAAAGTTTGAGTTTGAAAAGTCGATGATAAAGATTATCATAAAATAAGTTTCTACTAAACTAAGAATAAATATTTATTTGAAAGTGATAGTTTTTAAAACGAAAAAAGCCTTCCTGTGGAAACAGGACGGCCTCTAACGATTGCTTGCCATATGAAAATTTTTAATAACTGTACTTAATAATGCAAGCTAACTTACACACTAATCATTTTCTTGGTTACAGTTAATCTGCTATAATTATTTAGTAGCAGGAGCTTCTGTTGCTGGTTTAGTTGTATCAGCAGCTTTAGTTGTATCAACAGCTGGAGCAGCAGGAGCTGGAGCTGGAGCTACAGTTGTTGTATCAGCAGCTGGTTCTTTTGTTTCAGAATTGTTACAAGCTACGAAAGCTACGATTGCTAATAATGCAAGTACTTTTTTCATGTTTTTTGTTTTTTTTGTGAGTTAATTTCTACTTAATACCATATTTGTAAAAAAGGTAACCCAAGTTTTTTTGTAAATTCAAAAAAATTTTTTTTAACAGTTGAATGGGTTACTTTTAATCATTTAATAGTATAAACAATACAATTTGTGAAACCTGAGCTTAATGAACAAGCATTATTAGAAGGACTGGCAGAAAATAATTCTAAAGCCATTGAGATTATTTATAAGGAAAATTTTAATATAATTCAATCTTATATTTTAAATAACAATGGTTCTTACGATGATGCAAGAGATATTTTTCAGGAAGCAATGATAGCTCTTTATGAGAAGGCACAAACTGAGTCATTTGTTTTAACTTGTAAGATAAATACATATATCTATTCTGTTTGTAAAAGACTTTGGCTAAAAAAATTACAACAAATAGGAAGATATAATAATCCTTTAGAAAGTTATGAAGAAACAATACAAGTTGAAGAAGATTTAGAAATTCATGAAAAAAGAAACTTGGATTTTTCTATGATGGAACGAGCATTGAGTAGCCTTGGCGAACCTTGCAGAGGCTTAATAGAAAACTTTTACATTAAAAAGGTTTCTATGCAGGATATTGCTAAACAATATGGTTACACAAATGCTGATAATGCTAAAACACAGAAGTACAAGTGTTTGATGCGATTAAAAAAATTATTTTTTGCTCAATATAATATAGGAGAGTGATGATGGATGATATACAACTTATACAAACAATAGAACGTTATCTTGAGGGTAAAATGCAACCTGAAGAAAAGGCTTTTTTTGAACAACAAAGAAAAACCGTTCCAGAAATTGACCAAATGGTGGTTGAACACAATATGTTTACCCATCAAATGGAAGACTTTGCAGCTAATCAAAGATTAAAGCATAAACTTCATGATGTTCATAATAAGCTTTTAGTAGAAGGAGTAATTACAGAAAGTGAAAACATTAATACTAAAGCTAAACTTGTACATCTTTGGAATAGATATCGTAAAGTAACTGCTATAGCAGCAGTTGTAGGTGGTGCAATGGCTTTAATTATTAGTGGAATGATTTCATATTTTGCACCAACTAACAAACAAGCTATTCAACAATTAGGACAAGAAGTTGAAAAACTAAAACAAGGTCAGCGTTATCAAGGAAATAAAATAAATGAAGTAGTATCTAAAATGCCTAAAGATGCTGAAGTAAGAGGTGGTGGAACAGGTTTTTTAATTGATGGAAAGGGCTACATTATTACCAATGCTCATATATTAAAAGGAGCTTCTTTTGCTAATGTTTATAATGATGGTAAAGAATATAAAACTAAAATTGTTTTTATAGATACTGATAAAGATTTAGCTGTTCTTAAAATTGATGATAAAGATTATACTCCATTAAAATCATTACCTTATGGAATTACTAAACATGGTATTGATTTAGGAGAAGAAATTTTTACACTTGGTTATCCAAGAAATGAAATTGTTTATAATGTTGGTTATTTAAGTGCAAAAACTGGTTATGGCGGCGATACTTTAACTTGCCAAATACAAATGAGTGCTAACCCTGGTAATAGCGGTGGTCCATTATTAAATAAATTTGGAGAAGTTGTAGGTGTAATAAGTACAAAAGAAAGGCAAGCAGATGGTGTAACTTTTGCAATTACAAGTAAATATATTTATAGATTAATAGATGATATTAAAAAATTAGATACCTCATATCAACGAATAAAATTACCTGCTTATTCTTCTATTAAAAGTGCAGATAGAGTTAATCAGATTAAACAAATAGATGATTGTGTGTTTTTGATTAAGGCTTATAATTAATGATGCTAATTTCAAGAACAAAATTGTTGTAAAATTTATTAGTTATTTATCTAAAACATTTTTCATTAAATGATGTTTTCCTTTAAGCATATATTGCTTACTTTGTTCAATAGCATCCATAATTTGTTCTAAAATTTCTTCTACTGATTGAGTGTAATCAATAACCATAGGCTCTTTAAAACGAACAGATAAAATTGAACCTCTTTTTTTAAACGATAATCCTTTTTTATTAAAAGCTCTCCAAAAGCCATTAATAACAACAGGAACTACAATAGGCTGATTGTTCTTAATAATATAACCTGTTCCTTTTCGCCCAGGTGCAAAAGGTTTTGTTGTTCCTTGCGGAAAAGTTATTACCCAACTTTTATCTAAAGCTTTATTTATTTTAATACTATCATTAGGGTCTAAGCCTCTGCTTATATCTTTACCTTCAGAACGCCAAGTTCTTTTTATGGTTAAGGCACCAGCCATAATAAAAAATCTGCTTATTAAACTTCCTTTCATTGTTTCTTCTGCAGCTACATAATATAAATTGGTAAAAGGGTTTAGCAAATAATATGGCAAACCAAGCCTATTTTTCTTTCTCCATTTTACTGCTGATAAAATATGAATAAAAGTAATTACATCTGCAAAATAGGTTTGATGATTACTTACAAATAAAACATTTTGTTTAGGTAAGTTTTGTAAATTTTCAGTTCCTTCAATTTTTAATTTATTAATAATTTTTAAACCAGGGTAAGTAATAACACCAACAATAGCATACACACAAGTACGTACTATATGAAAATGTTTTAATCTTTCTGTAATACTCATGCAATAAAAATTTGGTTGTCTTTTTTGCAATATAACTCTTTGAAATGAATAATTTAATTTTATAAAAAATACAAGCAATATCTAAACATTATCTTAGCATTACAAATCTTATTTTTACAAAAACTAAATTAAATTGTTACCATCTGTTGCTATTGTTATATTAAATTATAATGGACTAAATTTTTTACAACAATTTCTTCCTTCTGTTATAGCATCTACTTATAGTAATAAAAAAATTATTGTTGCAGATAATGCTTCAACAGATAATAGTATTGAATGGTTGAAGGATAATTATCCAAATATTGAATTACTATTAAATTTAAAAAATGATGGTTATGCAGGTGGTTATAATTGGGCTTTAAAAAATATTGAAGCAGATTATTATGTACTACTAAACTCAGATATTGAAGTTCAGCCAAATTGGATAGAACCAATAATAACTTTGATGGAAGCTGATAAAGCAATAGCTGCTTGTCAGCCAAAAATTTTATCATGGAAAAATAAAACAGCATTTGAGTATGCAGGTGCTTGTGGTGGCTATATAGATTGTTTGGGTTATCCATTTAGCAGAGGTCGTTTGTTTGATGTTTGTGAAACTGATGAAGGACAATACAATACAGTACAAAAAATATTTTGGGCTACTGGTGCAGCTCTTTTTGTAAGAAGTAAAGTGTTTCATCAACTCAATGGTTTTGATGAATATTTTTTTGCACACATGGAAGAAATAGATTTGTGTTGGAGAATGCAATTAGCAGGTTATAGTATTGCTGTTGAGCCTTCATCAATAGTGTATCATGTTGGTGGTGGCACTTTGCCAAAAGGTTATAGAAAAACCTATCTTAACTTTCGTAATAACCTTGTTATGCTTTGTAAAAATCTTACACTATCAGAAAAGTTTTTTAAACTCCCATTAAGGTGTGTGTTAGATTTTATTACTGCTGGTAAAGCATTGATAAGTTTAGATTTTGATATGTTTAAAGCCATTATTAATGCTCATATTGCATTAATAAAATGGAAATTTTTTGTAAAGAAAAAAAATACTGTTCAACCAAAATCATTAAAACAACTACAAGGAGTTTATAAAGGTTCAATAGTTTGGAATTATTTTATTCGGAATAAGAAAAAATTTTCTGAAATAATGAAATAAATAATAAAGATTAGTACATTACACAATAAATTTTAAATAAAATGAAAATAGCTTTTCATGGAGCAGCACAAACAGTTACAGGCTCAAAGCATTTAATTACATTAAAGAATGGAAAAAAAATTTTGTTGGATTGTGGTATGTTTCAAGGTTTAGGAAAAGAAACAGGCAACCTAAATGCAAGTTTTGGATTTGATGCAAAAGAGATTGATGTAATGATACTATCTCATGCACATATTGATCATAGTGGTTTAATTCCAAGACTTTACAATGAAGGTTATAGAGGAGTAATTTATTGCACACCTGCAACTTACGATTTAACCAAAGTATTGTTAGAAGACTCTGCAACAATTCAAAGAGATGATACAAGATTTTTAAATAAAAGAAGAGCAAAAACTGGCTTACCACCCATTGAACCTTTATACTCTATTGAAGATGCTAAACAATCTTTTTCATTACTTGATAAAAAAGAATATGAACATTGGTTTAAAGTAACTGATGGTGTGCAAGCAATGTTTACAGATGCAGGGCATATTATTGGTAGTGCATCTATCAACTTAAAAATTACAGAAGATGGTAAAACAACAAAACTAACTTTTAGTGGAGATGTAGGAAGATACAGAGACTTAATTTTAAAAAGCCCAGAACCCTTTCCACAGGCAGATTACATTATTATTGAAAGTACTTATGGTGATAAATTACATGAAGATACTTTTAATAGTTTAGATACATTAAATAATTGGATTCATAAAACTTGTATTGAGAAAAAAGGGAAATTAATTATTCCTGCATTTAGTGTTGGTAGAACACAAGAGTTATTATATATGCTTAATCAATTAAGTTTAGAAAAGAAATTACCTAAAGTGCCTGTGTATGTTGATAGCCCTTTAAGTGAAGAAGCAACAGAAATTGTAAAAAGTTATCCAAGATATTTTAATAGCAGAGTAAAAAAAGTTTTAGAAATTGATAACGACCCTTTTGATTTTCCTGGATTAAACTTTGTTGGTAGTGCAGATGAAAGTAAAGCATTAAACTTTAATCCTCAACCAATGATTATTATCAGTGCAAGTGGTATGGCAGATGCTGGAAGAATAAAACACCATATTGCTAATAATATTCATGATGCAAGAAATACTATTTTAATTGTGGGTTATTGTGAGCCAAACTCTTTAGGAGGAAGAATTGTTAATGGTGCAAAAGAAGTTAGAATATTTGGCGAAACACACAAAGTAATTGCAGAAATTGGTCAAATGCACACAATGAGTGCTCATGGAGATTATGATGATTTATGTCAATACTTATCTTGCCAAAATTCTGCATTAGTAAAAACTGTTTTTGTTGTACATGGAGAGTATGATGTGATGAAAGAATTTCAAAGACGATTACTTAAAAAGGGATTTAAACACGTTGAAACTCCTGCAATGCACCAAGAGTTTGTGTTGGAGTAGATTGGTGATATTTCTCCTTTAGTTTATATTAGTTGATGAAACTTGTCTTATTCACTATTCTCAAATATTTCATGTAATTTTTGTTGGAATAATTTTTTGTAGAGTAACATCATCGTCTTAGATAAACTCAGACTGACAACGTTTGTTGTTTCATTAGTCAGGCGGTTCCGTCAGACTGATGATTTTATCTTCCCCTTCTTTGAAGGGGTTAGGGGTAGTTTAAAAAAATATGAAAAACGATTTTTTTTACTCGTATGAAAAATAGAATAATATACCAAAATGGTTACTCTTTTTTATTCAATACATAAACGCTTCCTTTTACTTTGCCAATCATTGTTAGCACTTGTTCATCTCGCAAATATTGTAAATCTTTTTTCAAGGTACTCAATCCGGTTTCGGAAAATTGCTTTGCTAAATCGCTTACTTTGACAGGTTGATTGTTTGCAATAAAGTCTTTGATTAACTTTTGTCTGTCGTTTAAATAAACACCTTTGTATTTGAATATATTATATTTCTGCTCTAATTTTTCGGTAAGTGTTTTTAAACTTTCCAAAAAGAAAATTAACCACAGTTCTATACGTTCTTTTTTTGTTCCTCTATTCTTTTGTCCATTCATTAAAACTTCATAGTAGTATTTTTTGTTTTGCTCTATGTGATTTTCAAAAGAAATGTATTGAATAAATAAATAATCATTTTGTAATAAACAAAGCGTTGTAAGCAATCTTGAAAGTCTGCCATTTCCATCTTGAAATGGATGTATGCTTAAAAAGTCATAAATAAAACTGCCGATAATAATTAATTGATGAATGCTTTTTTGTTTCATCTGTTCGTTTACCCATTCAACTAATTCTTGCATTTCACTTGCTACTAATGAAGGTTCAGTTGTAGCAAAAATAGTTCGTTGTTCTCCTGTTGGATAAGTTGCTACTACTTTGTTTGAAAGTGATTTGTAAGTGCCTCTGTGTCGTTCATCTTTATTGCTATATTTCAGCAGCATTTGATGTAGTTGTTTGATATAGCTTTCAGAAAGTTTTATGTTGGAATAATTATCATAAATAAGTTCCAACACTTCGTAATAACCTATTACTTCCTGCTCATCACGGGTTTTTAGTTTTGTAATTTTAATATTTTTCAGAAGTTCTTGCACTTCTTGGTCAGTAAGTGTTGCTCCTTCAATTCTTGTAGAAGAACCTACACTTTCTATAGTAGCAATTTTTTGTAATTCTTTCAAATAGCGGTTTTTCTGTTTTTCAGCAATATTCCATTTGCCTTTGAAGCTATCAAGGTAGCCAATAAGTTGTAATACTTTTTGGTTAGTTGTAAAGTCAAAATTGAGTTTCTGAATAAATTTATCCATATCTTATCTGTATTTTATCCAAAAATGAACTATACAAAGATATAGAATATCTATATTTTATCCATATTTTATCCAAAAATCATAGTAAGAAAGTAGGCATAAAACTATCTTAGTTTAAAACATAATACTTTGAACTATTTTGCATTCAAGAGGGTATTACTTATTTTTCAAGAGTATATTTGCTTATGCTAAAACAAACTTTACTACAATCAATTACAGCAGGAGCTAATATAATTAAAGAAAATTTTGATAAACATTTTATAGTATCAAATAAAGAAGGGATTAATAATTTAGTAACAGAAATTGATCATAAAAGTGAAACTGCTATCATCAATATTATTAAACAAAATTTTCCTGACCATTTTATTTTAAGTGAAGAAGTAGGAGAGTTAAAGCAAGATAGTGAATATAAATGGATAATAGATCCAATTGATGGAACTGTAAATTATGCCAATCATATTCCTATTTGTTGTGTAAGTATTGCAATAGAAAAAAATGGAAAAATGATTTTTGGTGCAGTATATAATCCATTTATGAACGAATTATTTTTTGCAGAAAAAAACAATGGAGCTACTTTGAATAATAAAAAAATTACAGTTTCTGAAAAAACAGAAGTTAAGAGTAGTTGCTTAGTTACAGGATTTCCTTACACTTATTTAGATTCTTCCAATGGACCTTTACAAGTATTTGAAAAGCTTATCAGAAAAGGAATACCTGTAAGAAGATTAGGTAGTGCAGCAATAGATTTATGTTGGGTTGCAGCAGGAAGATTTGATGGATTTTATGAACACAAATTAAGTGCATGGGATAGTGCAGCAGGTTTTCTTATAGTTGAGGAAGCAGGAGGAATGGTTACAGATTTGAAAGGAGTTTATTACAATCCTTATCAACCTGGAATTATTGCTACGAATGGAAAAATTCATAATGAGTTAGTGAATATAGTTAATGGTGCTAATGTTGAATAAAATATTTTTTACTACATGAATTCATTTGGAAAAATTTTAAGAGTACACATTTTTGGCGAAAGTCATGGTTCTTGTGTTGGTGTGGTTATAGATGGTGTAAGTGCTGGTTTACCAATATCTGATGAAGATTTTTTGATTGACCTTGAAAGAAGAAAAGGCAATCATCAAAAAGGTACAACACCAAGAAAGGAAAAAGATTTTCCTATTTTTATGAGTGGTATTTTTAAAGGTAAGGCAACTGGTTTTCCTATCACAATTTTATTTGAAAATGAAAACGTAAGGAGTGAAGATTATGAAAAGCAAAAAAATATTCCAAGACCAAGCCATGTAGATTGGGTGGCACATCAAAAGTTTGGAGGCTTTGAAGATTACAGAGGTAGTGGACATTTTAGTGCAAGATTAACTTTAGGCTTTGTTGCTGCTGGTGTTATTGCTAAAAAAATGATACCTAATATTAAAATTGAAGCAAACATTATTTCTATTGCTGGAGAAAATGATATTGAAAAAGGATTACAAAAAGCAATAGAAGCAAAAGATACTGTTGGCGGTATTATAGAATGTAAAGTAAATGGATTGCCAGTTGGTTTAGGAGAGCCTTATTTTGATTCTTTAGAATCTTTATTAGCACACATAATTTTTGCTATTCCTGCTGTTAGAGGTATTGAGTTTGGCACAGGCTTTAAAGCTACAACAATGTTTGGCACAGAACATAACGATGCAATAGAAAACATGCAAGGCAAAACAAAAACCAATCATGCAGGAGGAATAATTGGTGGCATTAGTAATGGTAATGAATTGATTTTTAGAGTTGCTTTTAAACCTGCATCATCAACCCCTAAAGAACAAGTTAGTTTAAATTGGAAAACACAGCAATTAGAAAAATTTTCCATCAAAGGTCGTCATGATTTATGTGTAGCTTTAAGAGCTCCTGTAATTATAGAAGCTGTAACAGCATTGGTTTTAGCAGATTGTATGTTGTTAGAACAAAAAATTCCTAGAGTAATAAAGTAAAATTAACTTAAAGTTTAATACTTAAATAAGCATAAGAAGTTTCTGTTTCAAAAATCTTAATACTGATAGCTGTAATTTTATTTTCAGAAAGTAATTTTTCTTGTTCAGTAATAATTAAGTCTGCAAAATATTTGCATAAATTTTCTGCTGTTGAATCAAAAGGAAGTATATAATAACGCCAATCTTTTTTTTCAAAAATTTCTTTTAGTTCATTGTCTTTTGAAGAAATAATTGTTGTGTGATCTATTGCATTGATATATGGTTCTACAATTTTTTTTATAACATTAAAATCAATTACAATTCCATTTTCATTAGGCTCACCATCAAACTCTACAATCATTTTATATGAATGACCATGTAAATGTTTACATTTTCCTTCGTGCCAAGGAATTCTGTGTGCTGCTTCCCATTTGAATGTTTTTGCTACTATCATTTATTATTTATCTAAAATTTTCTTTGTAAAAATTAGTTGGCGAAAGTAAATCTATTTAATTTATTAGCAATAAATTGCTATTTTGAAAGTAGTAAACTAAGTTCAAGTAAAGATGTGAAGTTTGCAATATTAATGTTAAGTATTATTGGCATTTTATTAAGCAATAAAATACTTTTTCGTAAAAAAATAATTTTCTTCTTGGAAAATATCTTTAAAACTTTATTTTTGCCGTCCTTTAAGAATCTATAATAAGGTTCTGGACCTATAGCTCAGTTGGTTAGAGCACCTGACTCATAATCAGGGGGTCCCTGGTTCAAGCCCAGGTGGGTCCACAAAAAATAAAAGCTGAATGATTTTTCATTCAGCTTTTTTATGAAATACATAATACCATTATCTTCTAAAAATTCTTGAATTAATATTGCTGATTGCTACCAACTCATCATGCCTTCCACTATAAGATTTATAATAAACTAAAATAGTATAATCATTTTCTGTTTCCCAATAATTTCCTTCTGTTAGTGTAAAATCAGCTTTTGTATTACTATTATTTTTATCTTTTGTTACATAAGTATAAGAGTAATATCCTTGTTTTAGTAAAAACTTTTTTTGATAAACTCCATCAACTTCATCATATTCCATTTTTGCAGAATCGGATAATCCACCATTTACAAAATCTCCAATAATATAAATATCTTTTCCAGTATAAGGTTTATTATTTTCTGGCACATAAGTAAAAAGAACATTAGCATAATCGCCTTGCCAAAAAGGGTTTATATTTTCAGTTGTGCCTATATAATACCAACCATTATAATCTTTAAAATAAGCATATCTAATTGATGCTATAGCAATATCTGGTCTTAAAATAATTTCATTTGGTTGAGAGGTTTTATCAATACTTTGAACTCTTTCAGTTGCTAAACGAAAACTTCTTAAATCTGCCCATCTATATTCTTTGCCTGCTGCAAACAAACAATCCTGCTCTCCATTATATTCTAAAATATTTCCTCTAATAAAAACAGGTGTAATATTTCTTACTACATTATCCCAACGATGATTTTGCATTATAACAACTTTAATTTGTTGTTGTGGATTTATTGGATTTAGTTGAGCAACATTTACACTTACCTGAACTCTTTGATGTGTACGAAATAGACTATTATCAAATGGCTGTAAAATTTGTGCTCCAATAGTTGCTCTATTATCTACTACAAAAAATCTTTTTGTAAATGCAATTTGTCTCATATCTCCATTTAAAAAAACTTTCAGTAAATAATTTCCACTTTTAGTAGGAACACTTCCTCTGTCTGGGAGTAATGCTTGATAATGCACATACCTTGTTAATGCTATTGATGAAACTCTGTATTGATTAAGATTATTTTGTGTAAAGCCTTTAATGTAATCAAATGGACTTAAATCAGCTTCTTCCCAATTTTCATTACACAATTGAAAAGAGTAATAATAACTTTTTACATATCCATCTAAATCGTCAAAATGCAATTCTATTAAATCAGATGAACCAAGATTGATAATAGGCAAACTCATTTGATCGTTTTGTTTATATAGTTGTACTGAATGTATATTGGACATATAAATAGAATCTTTACCTACTTGTTGTGCATTAGAATTAATAACAAATAAAAAAAAGATGAAAGAAAAAAATAGCTTCATAATAATGATAAAATTTGTTTTCAACCTATGTAAAAGTATTTGATAAAAATAGTTAAACTAATTTGTTTTTCTTTTGTGTTTCTAAAATTGTACCAAAATATTTTCAATTATTTTTTTTTCAAAAAAAATCTCAGTGAGTTTACTTAATTATAAGAACAATTTGTTTAATGAGTTGGTAGGCTTTAGTTTTGAAGTTAAATAAACACAAAGGCTACTTGAATTTATCCTTCTTTATAGCAAAACGTTTGGCTTTTAATAAGAAACAATCTTTTTCTGGATTTATTATTAAGTTATCTATTACTGCAACTGCATTAAGTGTAGCTGCAATGATTTTAACTTCAGCTTTTGTAAATGGATTTCAAGAAACAATAGCTAAAAAAGTATTTAGTTTTTGGGGGCATATTAGAGTGCAATATTACGAAACTAACAAAGCATTAATTAGCGAAGAAACACCTATTCATAAAAGTAGTGAAGTAGAAAAATTAATTGCATCAAACCCTAAAGTTAAAAAGGTTCAAAGCTTTGCAACCAAAAGTGGTGTAATTGAAAAAAATAAAAATATTGAAGGCATTTTATTTAAAGGTGTTGATGAAAATTATGATAGCACAACTCTAAAATCATTTTTGCAACAAGGCTCTTGGTTAAGTTTTAATGATAGTTTGTATAGCAAAGAAATTATTATTTCATCTGTTGTTGCAAATGAACTTAATATTAAACTAAACGATACAATTCATATATTTTTTATTTCTCCAGAAGATGAAACATCTGTGTACAGACCTGTTATGGTAAAAGGAATTTATAAAACGGGCATTGAAGAATATGATAAATTATTTGCTATTGGTGATATAAGATTAATACGAAGATTAAGTAATTGGCAAGATGATGAAATAGGAGGGTATGAAGTTATTCTAAAAGATTATAAAGATATGGATGCTGTAAATAATCAATTAGATTTACCTGTATTATGGAATAGTAAAACCATTAAACAAATTTATCCTAACATATTTGAATGGCTTAATGTGCAAGACTTAAACAAGATAGTTTTATTTATGATAATGTCTGTTGTAGCAGTAATAAATTTAATTACTTGCTTGTTAATACTTGTGTTAGAAAGATTACGAATGATTGGCATTTTAAAAGCTATTGGAGCAGAAGATAAAACTATTAGAAAAATATTTTTATACCATGCAAGTATTATTGCTTTAATTGGTATAAGCATTGGTTTTGTAGTAGGTATTGGTTTAAGTTTATTACAACAATATTTTGGTTTTATTACTTTAGATGAAAGCAATTATTATGTTGCTGTTGCACCAATAAAAATTATTTGGTTGCATGTAATTGGTATTTGTATTGCAATAGCAGTTATTTGTTTTGCAGCATTAGCAATTCCTTCATTATTAGTTAAAAAAATTAAGCCAGTTAAGGCAATTCAATTTAGATAAAATAAAAGAGGCTATCTCTGAGTTGATGAGATAACCTCTTATGTTATATATAGAAAAGATGTTCTTTTGTATGGCAATATCTTAATGAACCAATATTACTTTTTCTGCACCCCATTCATTGTTTGTTGTTACATATCTTACAATATAAGTTCCTGCTGGATAGTGAGCAATATTAATATTCCAAGTTGTTTGCTTTGCATTTACAGGAATTTTCATTAAAATTTTTCCAGTAAAATCTGCTATAAATAATTTCTTTAATGGTTTATTAGTTGTAATAGTGATATTGCCTTTTGTTGGATTAGGTGATGCTTTTACTTTAAGAATATTATTATCAACTTTTATCAATGGTTCTTTTTGTTGTTGTGTAGTGCAGCTATTTACATACACCATTTGTTGAATAATTCTTGGCAAAATATCATTTAATAACTCTACATTATAGCTATCTGTTGTAGGCTCAATATGAGCTCTACCTATACCACTATGATTAGTTAAAAATAAATAAGTACCATTTGTAGCTAATGCTATTGAACGCATCATAAACTCTGTATTTTTATCTGCACCACTACAAACTATTGGTACAATACGAATGCCCATTGCTGCAGCTTTTTGTATAAGTTTAAACATTTTTTGTTGAGCTTCATAATGAGGTGGTGCATCTAAAATTAAAAAAATAATTTTTGTTCTTGCATCATTACTCCAGCTTAAACTATCTAATGCTGTTTCTAATGCAGCATCAACAGCTTCTGGCATATCGCCACCAGCTTCTGCTTTTTGTAATTTAATAAAGTTTAAAATTTTTAATAAGTCAGAATTAAAGTTGATGTGTTTTGTAACATATTCTTCTTCGTTATCTCTATAAAAAACAGATGCAGCTCTAAAGTCTAAATTGTTATATTTTTCAAAAGTTTTAGTTAATACATCTTCTAATTCTAATTTCAAATATTCAATTTCATCACCCATACTTCCTGTAGCATCTACAACAAAAGCAATTTCAACTTTGTTGGTTGTGGTGCAATCAATATCAAGCTCTAATCTATTAATACCTTCTTGAAATAAATAGGGTTTTTCAATTTTTGTGGTTGAGCCTTTACACACTATGATATATTCATTTCTTTTTTTAGTAGCATCACCTATATTCCCCCAAAGCTCTGCTTTACCTGTATTATCTGTAACAGCTCTCCAAACTGTATCCTTTGTAATAGCATCTAATAAATAAACATAAACACCAACCGCTGCATATCTATTTTTATTTTGTACTTGCACACAATAACGTTGATTAACATATAATTTCCAACTGTTAGCATAAAGTTTAAAATCATTTTCAGAAAAATCTTCCCACATTTTCCATTTTGCAAAATCATTTACTTCACCTGCTGTTAAAAGTTTTGTTGCATAGTTTTCATCTTGCACTAAAATGGTGTCGCCAGATATGTAACGAATTTTTTTATCTGAATAAGGATTACTACTCATACTACTTGAAGTAAAATATCCAGCACCACTTGTTGAAACTTCACTAGTAGTATAGGCTTTAGATTTTTTTACGCCACTACCATCTCCTCTATATTTTTTTGTAGTAGCAGTACTTGTAGAACTTTTATAAGCTCCTCCAGCTTCACCCATACCAACAGAAGCTAATGATACTAAATCAGAGCTTGTTACAGATGGACTTGTTCCATAACTATTTTTTCCTTTCTCTCTCTTGGTTAAGAGCACAACAGAAAAATCTGTATCTGCAACGGTTTTTTCTGTAACAACAACTTTATATGGTTCATAACCTTCAGCACTAAAAACCAAAGTATCTGGTAATTTAGTTGCCATAATTTTAAAGCTACCATCTTTATTTGTTGAAATAGTATTTGCTTTATTGGTAAAGCTTACTTTAATATTTTCTGCACCATAACCACTTTCATTAATTACTTTTCCTTTTATCATTTGGCTTTTAACATTAAACGATAAACTTAGAAAAGCTATGGTTATCATTATAAATTGAAGATTCTTCATATAAAAATTTTATTATTGATGCAACTATTTTTGTTTTTACATAAAAACAGTTAAATTTTTTTTTATTGATTGTTTATTCAACTAAAATATCAATTTTGCTCCTATCAATTTAATCAGAAAAATAATTATGAAAAAATTTACATTCATCCTTTTTGCTCTTCTTTCAATAGGAAGTATTACTAAAGCTCAAAAAAATGCACCAAATGGTTGGCATTTATTAAACTATGAAAAAGATTCTCTTTATGGTATTAGCCTTGAGGCTGCTTACAATTTTTTAAAAGAACACCATAAAAGATCAACTCCAGTAATTGTAGCTGTTTTGGATTCTGGTGTAGATACAGCACATGAAGATTTGAAAAATATTTTATGGCGAAATCCTAAAGAAATTCCAGGCAATGGAATTGATGATGATAAAAATGGTTATGTTGATGATGTGTATGGTTGGAATTTTTTAGGAGGAAAAGATGGAAGAAATATTAATAAAGCAAGTGATGAAAAAAGCAGACTTTATCATGCATATAAAGATAAATATGAAGGCAAAAAAGTGGATACTTCAACAATGTCTTTAGAAGAAAAATATTTATATGAAAGTTGGTTAAGAAGTTCAAATGAAATTAATGCAAACACCGAAGAACAAGCAAATGTAACTTATATAGAAGTTGCATTAAAAGCCATAAAAAAGAATGATAAAATTATTCGTGAAGATATGGGTAAAGAAGAATACACTATTTCTGAACTTGAAAAATATACACCAAAATCCGATGAAGCTAAAAGAGCCAAAATGTCTTTTTTACAAACCATGAAAATGTTTGGCATAGAACCAGATACTAAGAACACAGAAATTATTGGAGAAATTGAAGAGTATATTGAAAGCAAAAAATCAGCCTTCGAAGGAAAAGATAAAGCACCTTTTGATTATAGAGCAGATGTAATTAAAGACAATTATCACGATATAAATGATAAATTTTATGGTAATAATGATGTAATGGCATCCACTTCAAAACATGGAACACACGTAAGTGGCATTATTGGAGCACAACGAAATAATAACTTAGGAATGGATGGTGTAGCAGATAATGTAAAAATAATGACAGTAAGAGTAGTACCTGATGGAGATGAATATGATAAAGATATTGCTTTAGGAATTCATTATGCAGTTGATAATGGTGCCAAAGTTATTAATATGAGTTTTGGTAAAGGATTTTCGCCAGAAAAAAAATGGGTAGATGAAGCCATTCAATATGCAGCGTCAAAAGATGTTTTAATTGTACATGCTGCTGGTAATGAATCTAAAAATATTGACCAAACACCTAACTACCCTAATCCATATTTTTTATTTGATGGCAAAAGAGCAGGAAATGTAATAACTGTTGGTGCAAGTAGCGATATTAAATTATCAGGTTCTTTAACTGCCCCATTTAGTAATTATGGCAAACAAACAGTTGATGTTTTTGCTCCAGGTGTAAGAATTTATGCTACTTTACCAGGGGGCAACAAATATGGAAATTTAGATGGTACAAGTATGGCAAGCCCTGTTGTTGCTGGTATTGCAGCTTTATTAAGTTCCTATTATCCATCTTTAAGTGCAGTTCAAATTAAACAAATTATTGAACAATCTGTAACAGTTTATGGTAATGATGTAAATGCCTATACACCAGGTACAAAAAATAAAACAACACTTGCAGAGTTGAGCCAAACAGGAGGTATTGTTAATGTTTTTAAAGCAGTAGTACTTGCAGATAAAACACAACCTAAGGCAAAGGAAATGCCTAAATCAAAGTCTAAAGCTAAAAAGAAATAACTCTATATTAAGATACTCATCTGGGCTGCTTATTATTTAGGCAGCCTTTTTTATTAAAATACTAGTCTCTAAAGCCATTTAATACTATAAAATACCTACTTTTGCACCCCGATTAAAAAAACATCGGATTATTTATTATGAAATTTTTTGTAAAACAATTAAACGCAGATGCACAGGAAGCAACAGGAGCTACAGAAGCAACTGAAACTACTGCGACAACAAACAATCCTGTTCAAGAAACTATTATAGCACAACCTATAGTAGAAGAAACAATTGCTACAGCACATGATGATTTTGACTGGAGTGTAGATAAACGTAATGTTGCTACATATAGCAAAGAAGAAAAAGAAAAATACGATAGTGTTTACGAAAACACTTTTGTAAAAATTGAAGATGGCGAAATTTTAAATGGAGATGTTGTAGGATTAACAAAAACTGATGCTGTTATTAACATTGGTTTTAAAAGTGATGGATTAATTTCCTTAAATGAATTTAGAGATTTACCAAATGTAAAAATTGGCGATTCTGTAGAAGTAATGGTTGTTGAAAAGGAAGACAGAAATGGTAATTTACACCTAAGCCGTAAAAGTGCAAGAATCTTCCGTGCTTGGGAAAGAATTATGGAAGTTCATAAAACTAGTGAAGTAGTTACTGGTATAGTAACAAGCAAAACAAAAGGAGGATTAATTGTAGATGTATTTGGAATGGAAACCTTCTTACCAGGTTCTCAAATTGATGTTAAACCAGTTACAGACTACGACCAATTTGTAGGTAAAACAATGGAATTTAAAGTAGTTAAAATAAATGAAACTATTAAAAATGCTGTTGTATCTCATAAAGCTTTAATTGAAAGCGATATTGAAGCTCAACGTAGCGAAATAATGGGTAAATTAGAGAAAGGACAAGTATTAGAAGGTACAGTTAAAAACATTACAGACTTTGGTGCTTTCATGGATTTAGGTGGTTTAGATGGTTTATTATATATTACAGATATTTCTTGGGGTAGAATTTCTCATCCTTCAGAAGTATTGAAGATGGATCAAAAAATAAATGTGGTTGTATTAGACTTTGATGATGATAAAAAACGTATCAGCCTTGGTTTAAAACAATTAACACCACATCCTTGGGATGTTTTACCTGAAAACTTAGCAGAAGGTGCTATTGTAAAAGGTAAGGTTGTAAATATTGAAGATTATGGTGCTTTCTTAGAAATTCAACCAGGTGTTGAAGGGTTAGTTCACGTAAGTGAAATTACTTGGGCTAATACACCTATCAATGCCAAAGAATTCTTTAAGTTAAATGATGAATACGAAGCTAAAGTTGTTACTCTTGACAAAGAAAATAGAAAAATGAGTTTATCTATCAAACAAATGGCAGAAGACCCATGGAGTACAATTGAAACAAAATATCCAGAAAATAGCAAACACAAAGGATTGGTAAAAAACATCACACCTTATGGCGTATTTGTTGAATTAGAAACTGGTATTGGTGGTATGATTCATATTAGTGATTTAAGTTGGTTGAAAAGATTAAATCACCCAAGTGATTATACAAAAGTGGGAGAACAAATTGATATTATTGTATTAAGTATTGATAAAGAAAATCGTAAATTACAATTAGGACATAAACAATTAGAAGAAGATCCTTGGGCTGCTTTACAAGAAACATTTGCAATAGGTAGCATTCATGAAGGATTAGTTACTAAAAAAGATGATAAAGGTGCATTAGTGCAATTACCTTACGGTTTAGAAGGGTTTGCTCCTAACCGTCATACTTTTAAAGAAGATGGCAAACAAGTTCAAGCTGATGAAACTGCTCCATTTATGGTAATTGAATTTGACGGAAATGAAAAAAGAATTTTAGTAAGCCATACTCGTATTTGGGAACAAGTAAAAGCTGATGAAGTTGAATCTGCTAAAAAAGAAGCTAAAGTTCAAGCAGATCAAACTAAAAAAGCTGTAAAAGCTGTTCAAGCTAAAGTTGAAAAAGCAACTTTAGGAGATTTAGGTACATTGGCTGATATTAAAGCTAAAATGGAAAATGGTAATGAAGAAGCTAAATAAGCTTTCATATACTTAATATACTCATTAACTCCTCTGAATTTCAGAGGAGTTTTTTTATAATTATAACATTGCTTAAAAACCATATTTACTATTTTCGCCTCTTGAACTTTATTAATTTATGATAGAAAAGGAAAGGCTTTGGAGTAGAAATTTTATTAATGCTTGTGTAGCTAATTTTCTTGTAGCAAGTTCATTTTATTTATTAATGCCTACCATTCCAATTTATTTATCATTAGAATTAGGTGTGCCACATTCTCAAATTGGACTAGTACTTTCTTCTTATGCAATAGCCTTATTAATCATCAGACCATTTAGTGGATATTTAGTAGATGTATATGCCAGAAAGCCTTTGTTTATGCTGGGCGTATCATTATTTGTGTTAATGTTTATTGGCTATTATTTTGCCATAACAGTTTTATTTTTTGTAATTCTTAGGTTTATTCATGGTTTGTTTTGGGGGTTATCAACTGTGTCTGCAAATACAGTTGCTATTGATATTATTCCTTCTTCAAGAAGGGCAGAAGGCATTGGTTTTTTTGGTGTAAATATGAATCTTGCTATGGCTATTGCTCCTTTTTTAGCAGTAGGTATTTATGATAAATATGGATTTCATTTTTTAATTACTTGTACTTTAATTATTGGTGGAATTGCAATTATTGTTGTAAGTTTTATTAAAGTGCCTAAAAGAAAAAAATTAGACAAAACTCCACCAATTTCTTTTGATAGATTTATTTTAATAAAAGGAATACCCGTTTTTATTAATCAATTATTTCTTTCAGTTGGTTGGGGTACACTTATTGCTTATGCTGTTTTGTATGGAAAACAAATCGCTATTCAAAACTCAGGAATTTTCTTTTTGTTTTTAGCTTCAGGCATCGTTCTATCAAGAGTAAATTCTGGTAAGTTGGTAGATAAAGGTCATTTACATAAAGTAATGATGGTAGCAATTTTTATTATAACAGTTGGCTTTATCTCCTTTGCTTTAGTACAAGATATTTATGTTTATTGTATTTCAGCATTTTTGTTAGGTATTGGTTATGGAACACTTTTTCCTGGTTTGCAAACTATTTATATAAATATGGCTCCTGCTTGTAAAAGAGGTACAGCAAACTCAACATACTTAACTGGTTTTGATTTAGGTATTGGAATAGGAATGTTGGCAGGAGGTTTTTTAGAAGATCGTGTCGGGTTCTCAAATATGTATCTTCTTACAGCAGCATCATGTTTTATTGCACTACTTATTTATTGGTTTAATTCAAGAAAAGTGATTGAAAAAAATACCCTGGTTAAAATATGATACATAAATAAAAATACTTCATTCCTTAAAATAAATTTATCATATAGTTTTAGTTAATTTTGATGAATGTATGAAGTAAATAATCATCAAAAAAATAATAAAAAATTATGGATAAAGCTATCTATAACTTTCAATATAATTTTTACTTTGATAGCAATTTTTTCAATTATTTTTTTAGTAAAAAATGATTACCTCTCAACATTACTTCAAAAAGTTTTTAGAATAAATAATCAAGAAAATTTTAAAAGAAACCCAGTTTACAAAAATTCATTAGCAGTTTATCCAGTGTATCAAGAGCAAAAAAATATTGTAATGTTAGGCAACTCATTAACAAGTTATGCAAATTGGTCTGAACTCTTGAATAGAAATGATGTAGCTAATAGAGGAATTAGTGGAGATGTAACACAAGGCTTTTTATCAAGAATAAATTATGTTTTTAATCTTCAACCAAAAATTTGTTTTATTGAAGGAGGAGTGAATGATATTAACAATAATATTCCTCAATCAACCATTATTAATCATCTCAGAAAAATAGTAGATACTTTAAAGCAAAAAAATATAAAACCCGTATTAACCACAGTTACTTTATTAGCTCAACACTTTTCTTATTCTGATGCTGTATATCTAAATAATAAAATTAAAGAACTTAATAAATCTATCATCTTACTTGCACAAGGAAAAAATATAGATTTGATTGATTTGAATAAATATGTAAGCGATAAAGATTTTTTATTAAAAGAATTTGCTGCTGAAGATGGCATTCATTTTTCTGCTAAAACTTATTTAATTTGGAAAAATGAAGTAGAAAAAATTTTGAAAAATGAGGGACTATTAAAGTAATGATAATTTTAAGTTTCCATTTGCGACATTACTCTGTTTAAAAAACATATACTTTTATCCAAATTAATATAGTTGTAACCTTTCAATATATTATATACTCTAATGAATTGAGAAGTGAATTATAAAATTAAAATCGAAATATTATGTCAAAAGCAGTTAAAGTAAAATCAGTTGAGCATCTTACTCATGATGTAATAAGAATAAGAACTGAAAAACCTGAAGGTATTCAATATATGCCAGGTCAGGCAATGGATATTTCTATAAATAAAGCAGGATGGGAGGATAAGTTGAGTGCATTTACATTTACTTCATTACCTGAAGATGATTATATTGAATTTACTATTAAAACATATCCTTCAAGAAAAAGAGTAACTAACGAATTACTCTCTTTAAAATCTGGAGATGAAATTTTAACTTACAAACCATTTGGCGACATTCATTATAAAGGTGATGGAATTTTTCTTGCAGGTGGTGCTGGCATTACTCCCTTTATAGCTATTTTAAAAAATTTAGAGAAACAACACAAAGTTGGTAACAACAAATTAATTTTTGCTAATAAAACAAAAGGCGATATTATTTTGAAAGATTATTTTGATAAACTCTTAGGAAAAAATTTTATCAATATCCTTTCTGATGAACAAGTAGAAGGTTTTGAGCATGGTTTTATTAATGCTGAATTAATAAAAAAGTACAGCGAAGAAAATTTGAAATATTATTACCTATGTGGTCCAAAACCAATGATGAATGCTGTTGAAAAACATCTTGCATCTTTAGGAGTAGATAGTGAGCATATTGTAAAAGAAGGATTTTAATAATGAACAAGTTTGCGTTAGTTACAGGTAGTTCTGATAGAATTGGTAAAGCTATTGCTTTAGAGTTAGCCAAGCAAGGTTATAACTTATTGCTGCACTACAACAATTCACAACAAAAAGCCGAGCAAGTAAAAGTTGAAGTAGAAAATTTTCAAGTAAAAGCTTTATTATTACATATTAATTTTTTAGAAGAAAATAATTTTGATGATATTCTTCAAAATCTAAAAAATGAAAATATACAACTTGAAGTTTTAGTAAATTGTGCATCAGACTTTAGTCCTTCTGATTATTCAGATAAAGGGAGTGAGTTGTTGCAAAAAGAATTGAAAATAAATTTTGAAAAGGCTTATCTATTAACAAAAGCATTTGCTAATAATTTTGAATCTGGCTTAATTGTAAACTTCTTGGATACTAAAGTAGAAAAAAATTTTACAAAACATTTGGATTATATTTTAAGTAAAAAATTATTAAAAGAATTTACAAAGCTCTCTGCTGTTCATCTTGCTCCAAATTTTAGAGTTAATGCTATTGCACCAGGTTTAATTTTACCACCAAAAGATAAAGACGAATCGTATTTATTAAATTTAGCTAAAAACATTCCTTTAAAAACTATAGGTAATTTAGAAGAAATTTTAAAAGCATTTAGGTTTTTATTAGAAAGCAAATTTGTTACTGGTCAAATTTTATATATTGATGGAGGTGAGCATTTAATTTAATGTGATTAATTTTATTTAGAAATAATAACTATGAATTTTGAAGCAATACCAAAGTTGTCAATCATTAATGTAGAAAAATTAAGACTACGTTGTTATATTGGTTTTATTGATTGGGAAAAAGTAAGCTTACAAGATGTAGTTATTACTTATTCTTTTAAATACAATGCAAGGCTTGCTGCTCAAAATGATGATGTAACTTTTGCTGTAAATTATAAAAGCCTCAATAAACAAATTATTGCACTAATAGAAAATAAAAAATTTAACTTAATAGAACATGTAGCTGAATTAATTTTTGACTCTATAATATCATTTAGCCCAGAAATTCAAGATGTTGAAGTAAAGGTTGAAAAGCCTTATGCACTAAGGTTTGCAGATAATGTATTGGTAAAAATTTCTAGTAATGATAGATACAATACTGCAATGATAACATTAGGCTCAAACATCAATGCAGACGAAAATTTTAATAAAGCTCTTACTTTAATACAACAAATTGGTTATATAGTTCAAAGAACAAAATTTATTACAACTAAAGCTTTAAAATTTGAACAACAACCAGATTTTTTAAATGCAGCAATCTTAATAATGACTAAAAAAAGTTTATTTGAACTAAATTTAGAATTAAAACAAATTGAAACTATTTTAGGAAGAATAAAAGATAAAGAAAATAAAAATGCTCCAAGAGAAATTGATATTGATATAACTACTTTCAACAACTTTATTATTGATAAGGATATAAACGAACTTCCTTTTTTGCAAGACTTTATTAAAGAGTTACAACCACATATTTTAGCTGATTAATTTTTAATAGCTTCATATTTTTCTTCTATTGTATATTGCATAAGAATAAAAATTTTATGATACTCCCTATTTTTGAAAATGCAAAAACTTTTAATAATGCTATTGCAATTATAGATAATACAGGCTCTTACTCTTATACAACTTTATTAAATCAATCAAATATAATTGCTCAAGCAATTCTTCAATACAACATACACAATCAGCCAATTTTGTTTCTTTTTCCATCAAGCTATAATTATGTTTCAGTACAATGGGCTATTTGGTTAATTGGCTGTATTGCAGTGCCAGTACATATTTCACACACTAAACACGAAATAGATTATTTAATTCAAGATACTAAGGCACCATTATTTATTTATGATAAAAATTTTGAAGAAAAAATTAATACTTTAGAATTAGCTAATACGCAATGTATAACTCTTGATGATTTATTGTTAAATAAAAATGACAATAAAACAAGTTTTTCAACAACAACACTTGATGATAATGCTATAATGATTTACACTAGTGGCACAACTGGTAAACCAAAAGGAGTTGTAATAAGTCATAAACAATTAGATATACAAATTCGTTCTTTAACTATTGCTTGGCAATGGAAAAATACTGATAGAATTTTAAATGTTTTGCCAATGCATCATGTACATGGTCTTGTAAATATTACTTGTTGTGCATTGTATAATGGTGCAGTTGTAGAAATGCAATCAAACTTTGATGCTACTTATGTTTCTCAAAGAATGATAAGTAAAGAACTTACCTTATTTATGGCTGTGCCAACAGTTTATCAAAAATTAATTCAATACTTTGAAACTTTAGATGATGCAACAAAAATTAATTGGCAAAATGGAATGAAGGCATTGCGTTTAATGGTTTCAGGCTCTGCTGCTTTACCAATAACTATTTTAGAAAAATGGAAAACTATTAGTGGTCATACTTTATTAGAAAGATATGGCATGACAGAAATTGGTATGGCTCTTTCAAACCCATTAAATGAAGAAAGAAAAGCAGGCACTGTTGGTTTCCCATTACCATTTGTTGAAGTAAAAATTGTTGATGAAGATGGAAAGGAAATTAATTCTAATAATACAGCAGGAGAGTTGTATGTAAAAGGGGAAACTGTTTTTAAACAATATTGGAATAAACCAGAAGAAACAACAAAAGCATTTGAAAATGGATGGTTTAAAACAGGCGATTTTGTAGAAAAAAATGATGATGGTTATTACAAAATTTTAGGAAGAAAATCAACAGATATAATAAAGTCTGGTGGTTATAAAATTTCTGCTTTGGAAATAGAAAATGTTTTACTTACACATCCTTTAATAAATGAGTGTGCAGTAGTTGCTTTACCAGATGCTGTTTGGGGCGAAATTATTGTTGTAGCAATTGTAGGTAATATAACTGAAGTTGATTTCAAAAATTGGATGAGGAATAATATTGCAGATTATAAAACTCCCAGAAAAATTATTTTTGTTCAGCAATTACCAAGAAATGCAATGGGCAAAATTTTAAAACCAGAAATAAAAAAATGGTTTACTAAAGGCAACAATACGAAAGGTCAAATAAATGAATAAGAAGTTAGGGTGTATTGACCTAAAGAAAAGAAAGACGAAGCAAATAGGACGTCGCCAAATATGCCTCTTACAACGCCCATATATAATCAACTATAAATTTCTCATAAAATTTTACTAAATTTATTTTTAATGATGTATAAATTGTTGATTTTCATTTTTAGACTTATATTTTTGTTTGTGTTTATTTATAGTTTAATTTCTTATTTTGTACATCATAGTTGTTAAAAAATAGTGTTTTATTTTTTTATGACTATTCAAATTATATAACTTTTTTTAATTAGCAGATTCAATGTTATTTAAATTACTCTCAAAACCCTTAGCTTTGCACACTTTCATGAAAAAAAATCTTCTATATTTCTCATTGGTACTATTAATGGTTTCCTGTACTTCAAAATTTGGTAAAATTCAGAAGAGCAAAGACCATCAATATAAATTGAAAATGGCAGAGCAATTTTATGCTAAACAAAAATATCGGTTTGCTCAAATATTGTTCGAAGAAACTTTTCCTTTTGTAAAAGGTACAGCACAGTTTGAAGATACTTATTACAAATTTGCTTACTGCTATTATTATGATAAAGATTATGTGAATGCAGAAAATCTTTTTAAGAGTTTTGTTGAAACATTTCCTAATAGCTCAAAGTCTGAAGAGTGTGAGTATATGAGAGCTTTTTGTTATTACAAACAATCTCCTAAAGTAGAGTTAGACCAAACAAATACCTATAAAACTATTGGTTTAATGCAGTCTTTTATTAGTACTCATCCAACATCTACAAGAGTTAAAGATGCTTCAAATATCATAGATTTATGCAGAGAAAAATTAGAACAAAAAGAATTTAAAAGTGCAGAGCTATATTATAATTTAGGTTTTTATAAATCAGCAGCAATTTCATATTCATCAGTTTCAGAAAATTTTCCTGATTCTAAAAGAGCAGATGAGTACAAGCTACTTGTTATAAAATCTTATTATAAATATGCTGAAATGAGTATAACTTCTAAACAAGAAGAAAGATTTGAAAAAGTGATAAGAGAGTGTACCGATTTTTCTGAAAGATTTCAAGATAGTAAATATCTATCCGAATCTGAACGCTATAAAAATTTATCAACTAACTTTATTAAAAAAATAAAAAATGAGCAAATTAAGAAGACAGCTTAGTGCAAATACTACCAGTGTTATAGAAACAAAAAATCTTGCCGACATTAAAAAAGTAACTGGCAATTTATACGAATCTATCTCTATTATTTCTAAAAGAGCCAATCAAATTAATGTATCATTAAAAGATGAGTTACATAGCAAATTAGAAGAGTTTGCAAGTCATACAGATAGCTTAGAGGAAGTTCATGAAAATAAGGAACAAATTGAAATTTCTAAAGCTTACGAAAAAATGCCAAATGCTGCAATTTTAGCTACTGAAGAATTTTTAGAAGACAAAATTTATTATAGAAAAAATAATGATGAAGATTTATTCAACTAATTTTTCTATAAAATTATAAGCCAAACGACAGTATAATTACTGTCGTTTTTGTTTATCTTTAATATTTATAAAGCTATATGCTAAAAAACAAAAAAATACTCATAGGCATTACAGGCAGTATAGCTGCTTATAAAACTTTATTGTTAGTAAGGCTTTTAATTAAAGCAAAAGCAGAAGTAAAAGTTGTAATAACACCTTGTGCTAAAGAATTTGTTACACCACTAACCCTATCTGTATTATCTAAAAATAAAGTTATAATTGAATTAGCTGAAAATGATGAATGGGAAAATCATGTAAAGTTAGGTCGTTGGGCAGATGTATTTATTATAGCCCCACTAAGTTGTAATACATTAGCTAAAATGGCTAATGGTATTTGCGATAATATGTTATTAGCAACTTGGCTTTCTGCAATCTGCCCTATTGTTGTGGCACCAGCAATGGATGAAGATATGTGGAAGCATGCTGCAACTAAAAGAAACTTATCCACTATAAAAAAAGATGGGGTACACATTATTACAGTTAATAAAGGTGAATTAGCAAGTGGATTATTTGGTGAAGGAAGAATGGCAGAGCCAGAAGAAATAGTAACTTTTATAACAGAACAATTTTTTAGAACCAATGAATTTTGTGGAAAAAAAATTTTAATTACTGCTGGAGGAACTCATGAACCAATTGACCCTGTAAGATTTATTGGCAATCATTCATCGGGTAAAATGGGTTTTGCATTAGCAGAAGAATTTTATTTTCAAGGAGCTCAAGTTACATTAGTTGCTGGAGCTGTTCAAGTATCTACTTCTTTTAGGGGCATTAAAATAATTGATGTAAAAACTGCTGATGAAATGTTTAATGCTGTTGTAAAAGAGTTTAATAATACCGATATAACAATCATGGCTGCTGCAGTTGCAGATTATAAGCCTTTAAAACCATCTAAAGAAAAAATTAAAAAGAAAGAAAAAAATATAACATTACAACTAACAAAAAATAAAGACATATTAGCACATTTAGGTAGTATTAAAAAGAAGAATCAGTTTTTATTAGGCTTTGCTTTAGAAACTAATAATGAAAAAGAAAATGCTTTAAATAAGTTAAAATCGAAAAAAGCAGATGCCATTGTTTTAAATTCGCTAAAACATAAAGGTGCTGGTTTTGGATTAAATACCAATAAAATAACCATCATTAACAAAAATGGTAGTATGAAAGAGTATGAAGTAAAATCTAAAACAGAAGTAGCTAAAGATATTGTATCATTAATTGCAAATTATGTATGATGTATCGTAACATTTTATTAATATTATTATTTACATTTTGTTTAAACAGTTTTTCATTTGCTCAAGAGCTTAGAGCAAATGTTACTGTTATATCTAATAGAATTCCAACAACAGTTGACAAGAAAATTTTTACTACACTTCAAACTCAATTAAATAATTTTTTAAATACACGTAAATGGAGTAATGATGTATTTAAAGACAATGAAAAAATAGTTTGTAATTTTTTATTGAACTTAGAAAATATAGTAGATCAAGATGTTTATAAAGGCTCTTTAACAATTCAAGCAGCAAGACCCGTTTACAACTCTTCTTATCAAACAGCCATTATGAATTTTATGGATGCTGATATTACTTTTAAATATGTACAATATCAACCAGTAGAGTTTAATGAGAATAGAGTACAAGGCTCAGATGCTTTAGTAGCAAATCTTACAGCCGTTTTTGCTTACTATGCTAATATGATTATTGGATTAGATTATGATTCATTTTCTCCAAATGGGGGACAGTCTTTTTTTCAGAAAGCTCAAAACATTGTAAACAATGCACCAGAAGGAAAAAACATTTCGGGATGGCGTGTTTTTGATGGATTAAGAAATCGTTATTTTTTAGTGGAAAATTTAATAAATACAAAATATAATGTTGTGCATGATGTAATGTATGGTTATTACAGAAATGGATTAGATAAAATGTATGATACCGAAAAAGAAGCAAGAAGTAATGTATTACAATCTTTAGCACAACTTCAAAGCTTCAATAAGGAAAACCCTAACACAATGTTTGTTCAGTTTTTTATGCAAAGTAAATCTGCTGAACTAATTGGTATTTTTAAAAATGCCGAAATGCAAGAAAAGCAAAGAGTAATTGATATTTTATCTTTTTTAGATGTTGCTAATATTACTAAGTATAGAGAACAATTAAGATAATTTAATGAAAAGATTTATAGTTGCTATTGTATCATTCTGTTTCATTTTTTCGTGTAATAGAAGTGAGAATAATCAATACCTATCTTCGGATAGTATGAAAGTAATTATTTGGGAAATGACTTGTGCCGATGAACTTACAAAGACCTTACATCAACAAAACAATCAATCATCAGAAGCACAAATTACCAGAGACACTCTTTATCAAAAAATATTTGCATTGCATAAAATTACATCAAAACATTTTTTTGATAGTTATCAATATTACAGCAATAAGCCTACTCTCTTTAAAGCAATTATTGATTCTTCTTTAACTTATGGACAAAGGCAAAGAAGTTTGGTAAATCAGCATCTTAAAGAAACTATTCCAATAGCTACACCTCAAAATGAACAAGCAAGAGATAGCGTAAAAAAAATTAAACTAAAATTAAAACCCTTTAAAATTGAAGAAGGTAAACAACATCAATAAAATGTAAGAGTTACTAATATCACATCCTTGCTATTGTTGTATATAAATTTTCTAATGCTTTAACATTAAGTAATCTTAATTTCAGTTTTAAAAATGGATATAAAAAATTATACTAAATATATTTTATAAATTGTCTAAATTGTCTCGTCCTGAAATTTGTTGTCATTATGTTAGATAATAGTATTTTTAACGGACAGCAGTGAATATTTTTATTAAAAGTTTATATACAAGGTTGGTAATAATATTATTTGTATGAGTAGCCCATTATTAAAAAACACTTGGAAATGGATTAAGAGAATTTTTCTTTTTGCATTTGTTTCATCTTTTTTATACATTATTATTTGTAAATGGGTTGACCCTCCAATAACAATAACACAAATTTCCAATTCATTTAGTTATGGATTAAAAAGAGATTATGTAAGTTGGAATGAAATGGGCTACAACATAAAATTAGCAGCTATTGCCAGCGAAGATCAATTATTTGCAGACCATAATGGTTTTGATTGGGATGCAATTCAAAAAAGTTTTCAACCCAAAAAAGGGAGAAAGAAAAAATCAAGAATACCGTTGGGCGGTGGAGCAAGTACTATTTCTCAACAAACAGCTAAGAATGTTTTTTTATGGCAAGGTGGAGGCTACATTAGAAAAATTCCTGAGTTTTATTTTACACAAATGATTGAATGGATGTGGGGTAAGAAAAGAATTTTAGAAGTTTATTTGAATGTAATTGAAATGGGTAAAGGTATATTTGGTGTTGAAGCAGCAGCTCAAAATTATTTTCATAAACCAGCTAATAAATTATCAAGAGCAGAAGCTGCTATGATTATTGCTTGTCTGCCTAATCCTAAAATTTTTACAGTTGTACCAATGAGTAAACGTGTTGCTTGGCGTTATCCTCAAATATTACAGCAAATGAATTTTATAGAAGATGATGAAGATATTCAACAGATTATTAAAGGGAAATAATGCCTAAATGAAATAGAGATGTTGTTCATTTTTTTTGATAGTTATTAACTTAAAATATATTTCTATAATAACCTTTTAATAATTCTGTTTGTAGCACTTCTCGTTTGTTAATCTAAAACCTAATTAATTAATCATTGTACTTGATATTTGCCATATACAAAAAGCAGTATTCTTTTGGAATACTGCTTTAGCTTATTATTTTAAAAACAAATGTTTAAAGTGTTTTTAATACATCATTCATATTTCGTACTGCATCTGCACTTTTATTGAAAGCAGCTTGTTCTGTTTCATTTAATTTAAAGTCTATAATTTTTTCCCAACCATTTTTTCCAATAATAACAGGCACTCCCATACAAATATCTTTTTGTCCATACTCACCATCTAATGCTACACAACAAGTAAATAATTTTTTCTCATCACGTACTATTGCTTCTACTAAAGCAGCACCTGCTGCTCCTGGTGCATACCAAGCACTTGTACCAATTAATTTGGTAAGTGTAGCCCCACCAACCATAGTATCATTAATAATTTTTTCTTGTTGTTCGGCAGATAAAAAATCTGTTACTGGTGCACTATTCCAAGTTGCTTTTCTAATTAAAGGAATCATTGTAGTATCGCCATGACCACCAATTACTACAGCATTCAAATCTGATGGGTTTGCACCTAAGTGTTGGCTTAATTGATATTTAAAACGGCTACTATCTAAAATGCCACCCATTCCTATTATTCTATGTTTAGGCAGTCCTGTTGATGTTAATGCTAAATAAGTCATAGTATCCATTGGATTGCTGATGATTATTATAATTGCATTTGGGCTATGTTGAAGAATATTTTGACAAACATTTTTTACTATTCCAGCATTTGTACCAATTAATTCTTCACGTGTCATACCTGGTTTACGAGGAATACCTGAAGTAATTACAACAACATCGCTTCCTGCTGTTTTAGAATAATCGTTGGTACTACCTGTAATTTTTGTGTCAAAACCTAATAAAGTGGCTGTTTGCATCATATCTTGAGCCTTACCTTCAGCAAAACCTTCTTTAATATCTAATAAAACTAATTCTGTTGCAAGTTCTTTACGTGCAATATTATCGGCACAAGTTGCTCCTACTGCTCCTGCACCTACTACTGTTACTTTCATACTAAAATGATTTTATATTTAATTGATTATTTTTTGCGGTGCAAATGTACGATTTGTATTTATTATGAATATAGATTTATATTTTATTATCCAAATTGCTTATTGTTTTGTAAAAAAGCAAAAGCCTACACTATATGTAGGCTTAATGTTACTAACCCATCAAAAAAAATTAGTTTAGTTTTTTATTTAGTGTTGTTACTTGTTGTTGTAAATTATCTACCATATTGGCTAATTGACCAATTTCCCAACGCTGTATGCTACTGGCTTTTTGTAAAATATAAATAGCTTTCCAAACTTCTAAAACATCTTCTGTATTGATATTGTATGGTTCATATACTGGATTATCGCTCATTAGTGTTAATGAGTTTTTAGGCTTAGTATTTTTTATTAATCTCTTATATACAATTCCATCACTTTTGCTTAATAGTATATAAGTATTACTGCTTTTTACTTCATCTAAATGTTCAATTTTTTCGCCAACTATAACACTACCACTTGGTGTAGGCATCATACTATCTCCTTTAATTTCAAAAGCTCTGTAATCGCCATGTGTTAGCATTGGTAAAGTAAAAGTGTTTAGTTCATCTAAAAAATCAGGATCTGCATAACCATTTAAGTAACCTGCTGCTGCTTTTTGTGGTACAAAATATATTAAACCGTTTGATGTATGGCTAATTTTAGCATTTCTTCTCTGTTCTAAATAACTGCCTTTATTGCTTTTTTCTACAGATAAATCGTTAAACAATAATTCTTCTAAACTAAGTTTAAACATGGAGGAAATTGTTTCTAACACTTCTAATTTTGGCTCTGCTCTTTCTTCTTCATAGGCACCAAGTAAAGAACGTTTAATTTGTAGTTTGTAAGCAAATTCATCTTGTGTCCAAGAATTTTTTTTGCGTAAGTAACGTAAATTTTTTCCTGCGTAACTCATAACTAATTGATTTAGCTGCAAAATACTAAGTTATTTAGTATCTGCCAAATATTTTTGACAATTGTCTAAATTGTTGAAACAGATAAAAGTGTCAGCAGCCAAAACTGTTTTGGTAAAAGTGAAGGAACTGTGCTTCGTTGTTACATTTGTGGTTAATCAAAGTTTAAATATCTGAATCAACATATTGTGATAAAAAACGCCAACTTTGCCAAGCCTTAGAGGTAGTGGTCATTATAGATAGATCTTAAACAGAAATTACAAAACTGAAAACAACATAAAATGGCAAAATATTTTATTCCTTTTGCTATATACTTCTTAGCTACAACTGCCAATTTATTTGGACAAAGTTTACCTGCTATTCAATTAGACCGACCCGACCAAACAGAGTGTCCATTTATTACACCTAAAAAATACATTCAAATTGAAAATGGATTTATTTTTGAGACTTTTAATCAAAGCCAAACATCCTTTATTTATCCTTCAACACTATGGAAATATGGAATTAATGATAAATTTGAACTAAGACTAATTACCGAATTGGTTTCAGAAAAAACAATTGGAAATACAAACACAGGATTATTACCCATTACAATTGGATTTAAAACCTCACTTTTTGAAGAAAAAGGATTTATTCCTAAAGCTTCATTTATTGGACATATTACTACTTCTAAAATAGGAAGTAAAGAATTTCATACAAAATATATTGCACCTTCTTTTAGGTTTACAATGCAACACACATTAACAAACAAAATATCACTTGCATATAATTTAGGAGTAGAATGGAATGGTGAAAATGCAGAACATAATTATATTTACACATTAACAACAGGGTTTAGTTTGACAGATAAAATTGGTTGCTACACAGAATTATACGGATTTTTACCAGCTGAAAGTAAGGCAGACCATAGATTTGACTGTGGTTTGACATATTTAATTAACAACGATTTTATGACTGACATTTCAGGTGGTTTTGGACTTACTCAAAATGCACCTAAAAATTATATTTCATCTGGACTATCTTACAGATTTAAAATAACAAAATGAAAAACAACGAATCCCTAACAAAGTATTATCAAAAGCAGGTTGAATAACTTAGATAGGACATTTTTGCAAGGTTCAAGTATAGTGTTTCTATTGAACTTTTGTGCTGAAAAACGCCAACATCAACAAGTTGAAATAAATTGCATCAATGGTATACATTCTTAAACGCAGAAGGATGAATTTAAACTATGACACAGACAGAAATAAAGGGACTTGAAAAATTAAAGTTTAGACTGAATTTAATTTTAATAGCATTTTTGTGCTCAACAACTCTAGCACCTTGCATATTATTTTATTTTAGAGGGGAAGGTCAACTAAAATGGTTGCTTGTGTTAATAGGAATAAGTTATTTAGTAAGCCGACTCCCAAAGACATTCTATGACCAATTTCAAATTTCTGAAAATTTACAGATTTACAAAAATTTAGGTGTTGAAAAATTTAAAAAACTATCTACAAATGGCGACTTAATAAATAGAAGAATCAGAAAGAAATATCCGACTCATAGAAACGTAATAAATTCTGATTTGATTAAAGAAAAACTGAAAGAAACTTACGAAGTTGAAAAGTCACACACAGTCTTATTTGTTTTCTGTTTATTGACAAACATTTATGCTATCTACTCAAACTCAATAGGAACATCAATTATTTTATTCTTTGGGAATCTCTTGTTTAATTATTATCCTATTTTATTACAACAATACAATAGGATAAGGTACAAAAGATTTATGAATAATTATTCGCCTCAAATAACCAAATATGACAAACTTTCAAGAATAAATATTAACGGCTGATACCAAAAAAACATAGCAAACAAAAGAATGAAGAAATCTTTTGACAACATAATGTATAGTAATATTAATTTTAAAGCAGAATCAAACACAAAGAAATTAGCGATTTGACAAATATACTTTATGACACTTACTCAATTAGAATATATAATAGCCGTAAACAGTTTTAAACATTTTGCAAAAGCTGCAGAACATTGCCACGTTACACAACCTACATTAAGTTTGCAAATTCAAAAACTGGAAGAAACATTAAACTTAAAAATTTTCGATAGAAGCAAACAACCTGTAATGCCTACAGATGTTGGTGTTGAAATAATAGAACAAGCAAAAAAAATTCTTGCAGAAGTACAAGTGATGAATGAAATTATTCAACTTAAAAAGGGACAATTTGCAGGAGAATTGAAAATTGGTATTATACCAACATTAGCTGCATATTTATTGCCTTTATTTATTTCATCTTTCTCAAAAAAATATCCAAACATAAAATTAATAGTACATGAACTAACAACAAACAATATTATTCATGCACTACTTGAAGATAGAATTGATGCTGGTATTTTAGTTACGCCACTAAAGCAAAACAATATTTCAGAACAAATTTTATTTTATGAAGAAATGATGGCTTATGTATCTAAAAATAGTTCATTGTATAAAATGAATTTTGTACTGGCAAAAGATATTGCATTAGAAAAACTTTGGTTGTTAGAAGAAGGTCATTGTTTTAGATCTCAAATTGAATATTTATGTGAATTAAAAAAACAAAGTGAAGAAAATAGAAACTTTGAATACGAAGCAGGAAGTTTTGAAACATTAAGAAAAATGGTAGATGTAAATGGTGGCATCACAGTATTACCAGAAATGGCAATCATTGATTTTTCTGCAAAGCAATTGCAACAAATTCGGTATTTTAAAAACCCAATTCCTGTAAGAGAGGTAAGCATTGTAACGCATAGGCATTTTGCAAAAAAAAGATTGGTAGATGCTCTAAAGAAAGAAATTTTATCTGTACTACCAGAAAAAGTGAAGAAAAATAAAAAAGCATTTATAGTACCTATTCAATTAAAGGATATGTAGTTTTTTTCTGAAATTATTATAGTTTGTAATTTTAAAAAATATCATAAAACGCTATCTAAGTTTTATTATTTCTTTAACCCTCTTATTAAATATATTTTAGTAAAAATTAAAACTAATTACTCAACTTTGATAGTAAATATTTTTTTATGAAACCTTTTTTTGTTATTTCAATATTATTTGTTTCTTTTAGTTTATATGCTCAAAGAGATGCAAACCCTGGTGCTACACAATTTTACAATAGAATATTTGAGTATAATTATGTAGAGAAGAAACCCATTTTTGTTGCAGGCGAAGATTCTTTGAAAAGATTTTTTATGGCTAACTTTAATGCTTATGATTCTCTTGTTGCAAGAGCTGTAAATAAAGGCGATACAGCAAAATATATCAGAGTAAATTTTGAATATACTATTGATGAAAATGGTATTCCTTATGGTGGAGAATTTTTATATATTGGTAGTACAAAATATGCAAAATCTCAAGGCGATAAAAAAATAAAATACTTCAACGATTTAAATAAATATTTTAATAATGCAATAAAAGAGATGATAAAAAAAATGCCTAATTGGCGACCAGCACTTCAAAATAATGTAAGAGTTAAATGCTCTGTTAAAGATTATTTTCAAATTTGGTTAGGTATTAATCCTGATGAATCTTTATAAAGAAATAGCATAACAATAATTAAATGAAAATACTTATTCGCTACTTAAAACCTTACAAATGGTTGGTAGTAATTTCTTTTTTATTAGCAACAATTAATCAAGTCTTTTCTTTATTTGATCCTTTATTGGTAGGAAAAATTATTGATTTGTTTGCTAATCATCCTAAACATTTTGATACCAGCAAAACATTGTTAAGAACAGAACATGAATTTATTTTTGGTAATGAAATATATCATGGCTTACTGTATTTTCTTTTGCTTTTAGTAGGTACTGCAATGATAAGTCGTATTGCAAAAGCATTTCAAGATTATGTAGTAAATGTAATAATTCAAAAGTTTGGTGCTGGTATTTTTACTGATGGTTTAAGACATAGTATGAAACTTCCTTTTCAAGAATTTGAAGATCAAAGAAGTGGCGAAACTTTATCTATTTTAACCAAAGTAAGAGCAGATACTGAAAAGTTTATTGCTTATTTTATCAATGTTTTTTTTAGCATTATTGTAAGTGTTGTTTTTGTATCTATTTATGCTTTTAAATTACATTGGTCTATTGTGCCAGTTTATGTAGGAGGCTCTATTTTAATTGGCATTACAACAAGTTTACTGAGTAAGAAAATTAAATTAATTCAGAAAAATATTTTTAAAGAAACTACAGTATTAGCAGGTTCTACCACAGAAAGTTTAAGAAATGTGGAGTTAGTAAAAAGCTTAGGGCTTACAAATGAAGAAGTAACAAGATTAAACAACAATACTTATAAAATTTTAGGGCTTGAGCTTAAAAAAGTTAAGAGCTTAAGAATGTTAAGTTTTATTCAAGGCACATTAATTAATTTTTTAAGACAGATTATAACATTCACTTTATTGTGGCTTATTTTTAGAGATGTTCTTACCACTGGTCAATTTATTTCGTTACAGTTTTACAGCTTTTTCATTTTTGGTCCCATGCAAGAAATTGGTAATATTATTTTAAGTTACAGAGAAGCTCAAGCATCATTATTAAAGTTTGATGAATTAATGAAAAAATCTCCAGAGCCAAAACCAGCTATTGCAAAATCAATAGGCATCATCAATAATTTATCATTTAACAATATAACATTTAAACATACAACTGCACAGTACAATGCTTTAGAGAAAATTTCATTTCAAGTAAATGAAGGAGAAACAGTAGCTTTTGTTGGTCCAAGTGGTAGTGGTAAAAGCACTTTAGTAAAATTGTTAGTGGGTTTATATCGTCCGTTACAAGGAAATATTTTTTATAATAATATTAATGGCAATGATATAGATTTTGATGAGTTAAGAACACAAATAGGTTTTGTAACACAAGACACTAATTTATTTGCAGGAACTATAAAAGAAAATTTATTGTTTGTAAATGCACATGCTACAGAAGATAATTTACATGATGCTTTACAAAAAGCAAGTTGTCAAAATTTATTGTATCGTGCTGAAAATGGCATAAACACTATGATTGGCGAAGGTGGCTTAAAATTAAGTGGTGGCGAAAAACAAAGAATATCTATTGCAAGAGCATTGCTAAGAAATCCACATCTATTAATTTTTGATGAAGCTACCAGTGCATTAGATAGTATTACTGAAGAAGAAATAACCAATACAATAAAACAAATTAGTAGTGAGAAAAAACAAATTACTATTATGATTGCTCATAGATTAAGCACCATTATGCATGCTGATAAAATTTTTGTTTTAGAGAAAGGTCAAATTGCAGAAACAGGAACTCATCAACAATTATTAGAAGAAAAAGGCTTGTATTATGCAATGTGGAGGCAGCAAATTGGCGAAAGAAAAATTATGAAACCATTAGTATAGTTGGCTTTTACCTATTTTATCAATACAACATTTTAAATGAAATTTGAATATACTTTGAAATAATTTTTATACACTTTTTAGTATTAGATAATGTTTTATAATTTGTTTGGATTATGGAAATTGGTATGTGATTTGAAAAATATTTAGTCGTCCCTCAAAAAGTCATTTTTTCAATTTTTAGAGCAATACAATTTTCATTAGCTGTTCTGATGAACATAAGCAGCAGTTGCCAACAATGGATTGTCTTTGTGAGCCAGAGGTTGATGACTCGTTTAAAATTGAAAGATGGTATTTTACTTTTGACAATGTAGTTAAAAATTGAGAATAAATGATACTCCTTTGAAGGAGTTATAAGAAACGCTCTTTTGATGGAGTTTGATATGTTTAAACTTTACATCAACAAAAAACCGCCTCAAAATTTTGAGGCGGTTTTAATGTATAAATTTATTATTACAGATTATTCAGCCTTTTCAGCCTTTTTTTCTTCTGGTAATAGTATTGCTGTAATTACATTTTTACCATTAAATAATAAATTAGCTGTTGCTTTTATTTTTTCTGGCGTAAGTGCATTTACTATTTTTTCGTAGTTAAGGAAATATTCAACACTTGCACCTTCAACCATTATGTCTTGTATTTTTTTAAGCCAAGTGCCATTTTCTTTAATATCGGTTTTATAATGCTCTAACCATTGTTGTTTTACTTTATTCAAGTTTTCTTTAGATGTACCTGATGTTTTAATATTGTTTATTTCGTTGTTCAAAGCAACAATTAATGTATCTACTTTTTCTGGTCCACAAGGTAATTGAGCTACATAATTATAGTTGTTATAAGGATATTTTTCTACACTGCTATAAATTCCTCCACCATAAATTCCTTGAATTTTTTCACGTAGTTCTTCAATAATTTTTATATTTAAAACTTCGCTGATAGCATCTGCATTTAATGCAAGTTCTTCACTATATTTTGTTTCGCCACTATACACAGCTAATATTAAAGATTTTTCTTCTTTTCCTTTGTGTAAAACAATATCAACTTTACCTTTTGCTGTGCGTAAGCCATTATCTTTATATGTGAATTTTTTACCACTTACTGGAAGGCTTGCAATATATTTTTCAATTAACTTTTCAGTTGTATCTTTTGGAAGGCTACCAACTAATACAAAGTTTAAACCACTTGCATCTCCAAATCTTTCTTTATAAATAGCCATTACTCTATCTAAATTTACTTGGTCATAATATTCTCCTTTTGGTATAGCAACAGGAGCTAATGGATTATGAGCATACATTGTGTTGTAGAAAGTATCTATAAATGCTACTTGTGGGTTTGCTTTTAAGAAAGTAGTTTGTGATTTTCCTTTTTGAATAAAGCTTTTAAATAGTGCTGTATCCTTACGAGGATTATTTACATATAAATGTAAAAGTTGAAGCATAGTTTCAAAATCTTTAACAGTGCTACTTCCACTAAATCCATCCATTGTTGGTGTAAACATAGGATTTATACTTGCTGTTTTTCCTGTAAGAGCTTTGCGTAAATCTGTTGGAGAAAACTCTCCTATACCCATTGAAGTAATAATAGAAGTTAAGAAAGAAGCATTGTATTTATCTGCTACTCCATAATTATTAGTTCCTCCAAATCTTTTTGCACTCATTAAAATTTGGTCGTTTTTAAAATCTGTTTTTTTAACAGTAACTTTTAAACCATTGCTTAGTGTATAGGTAGTAGTTCCTAATTTTAAATTCTTAACAGATGAAACTATTTTACCTGCTTTAGGTTCTTTTGTAAGTAACTTAGTTGCAATTGCTTTTTCTTCATAAGGTTTTATATCTTTATTAGAAGAAGCACTTGTTACAATTTTTAATAATTCTTCTTGAGTAGGCAAAACAACTCCTTCTGTAGCCTCTGGTCCTGTTGTAGCAATAATAAAATTAGCGTTATCGTTTAAGCCTTTTCCTATATTATTTACATCTGCTAAAGTTATTGTAGGCAATAATTCTTTATGATAATTATATTCTGCTTCAATACCAGGTATTGGTTCATTATTTAAAAAGTTACGAATATATTCTTCTACAAAATTGGTAGATTCTGTTTTATCTTTTTCTTTAACCAGTCTTTCTAATCTTGTAAGTATGTTTGTTTTTGCTCGTTCTAATTCAGCTTCAGTAACACCATATCGTTTTATTCTTTCAATTTCTTCTACTAAAGCGGCAACTGATTTTGTAATATTTCCTTCGCCTGTATATACTTGTGCCATAAAGCTTTCATAACCTCTTGCATAAGAATCAAAATCAACACCTGCACCTAAGAATGGAGGATTTTCTTTTTGGGTTAGCTCTCTTAAACGTTGATTTAAGATTGTAGTAAATAATGATTGTACAATACTTTCTTTATATTCAGAAACAGTTTTTGCTTCTTCGTGTTCATAAGAACTATACACTAACATTGTAGCATACATAGTAGCTTCTTTATCAGTAACTACTAAAGCTTTATTTTGTTTATAAGCAGGAACTTCTGCATTTAATCTTGGTCTTTCATTTTCTGGATTTTTTAAACCAGCAAAATGTTTTTTAATAAATGCTTCTGCAACATTTACATCTATATCGCCAACAACAACTACAGCCATTAAATTTGGTCTGTACCAATCTCTATAAAAACGGCGAATTACATCGTATTTAAAAGTTTTAATAATACTATCAATACCAATTGGTAAACGATTAGCATATTTGCTTCCTGCAAACATTACAGGATATACTTTTTTAAACATTCTATCTTCTGCACCTTTTCCTAAACGACTTTCTTCCAAAATAATATTTCTTTCACCATCAATATCTTCATCTAAGTAGGTTAAGTTATGTGCCCAATCTTCTAAAATTTGAAAACCTTTTTCAATATTACCTGGTTTATCAGTTGGAATTGGAAGCATATATACAGTTTCATCAAAACTTGTGTATGCGTTTAAATCATTTCCAAAACCTACGCCAATACTTTGTAAGTATGAAATGATATCATTTTTTTTGAAGTTTTTTGTTCCATTAAAAGCCATGTGTTCTGTCATGTGTGCAAGACCTTGTTGGTCATCATCTTCTAAAATAGAACCAGCATTGATTACTAATCTTAGTTCAACCTTTTTTTCAGGTTTTTTATTGTTTTTAATGTAATAAGTAAGACCATTAGCCAACTTTCCAATTTTTACTTTAGGGTCAATTGTAAGTTTGGTGTCTTGAGCATAACTGAAACTAATAGTAAAAACTAATAATAAAAACAGCACTCTTTTAATTGTTTGCATATTTCAATTTTTTATGCTGCGAAGTAATGAAATACTTGTTAAGTGAACAAAAAAAGCTTATAGGTATAACTATTATTTAAGTGTAGAAAATTCAAAAGGATGATATTGAGTTTATAGAATATTAAAACTATGTTTACCACTATAATTAAATGGCATATTTATAAATATACCTGCTTTTCCAATTCTTGCTTTCCCTTTTACATTTACTAAAATTTCTTTATTAAATAAAACGGCAAAAAGGTTTTTGAAAACTCCTTTCATTTCTATTTCAATGTGGCTTGGTAAAGAAAACTCACTTCTTCGTGGAATATGCATTAAGGTATCTAAAATATATTTACCTAAATAATGTTCATCAATATAAATATCACATTCAACTCTTCTTAAACTTACACCAACATTGTTTGGATTGTAATATACCAAATCTAAACTTAAAGAGCTTTTGTTAAACCCTAATGATTTTACTTGAATATTTCGTACATCTTTATAAACAAGGCTTTGAGGCTTGCCACAAGATGTTAAAAAAATAATTAGCAAAAACAGAGGAGCTAATAAAAAAAGTTTATTTTTTACAAACATTATTAGTACAATTATTAGAAATTATCCATTGGCATTTTCTCTGTCTTTAAGTTCTTTAATTTTGTCTAAAGCACCTGCAACTACATCACACATTACAACATATAAAGCTCCTTGTTTTGGATTTTCGTAAATATGTTCTAATGCAAGATTCTCGTTGGCTATAACAGTTTGTGGAATATTAGGATTAATAGCGTTAATTCCTTCTTGCAATAAACCAATAATTTCTTCTGCTGTTCTTCCTCTTAAATTTTTATCACAACGAATAATAATTTCATCAAAATATTCTGCTGAAATAGATCCTAATTCTCTAATATCTTCATCTCGTCTATCACCTGTGCCACTAATAACGCCTACTTTAATTGGGTAATCTAATTTACTAACAAAATCTCCTAAAAGCTTTAAGCCATGAGGATTGTGTGCAAAATCGGCTAAGAAAGTAAAGTTTTTAAAATGGAAAAAATTTAAACGACCTGGTGTAGTATTGCTGCTTGCAATAAAAGTTTGTAAGCCACTTCTGATATCTTCTATGTTGATAGATTTGAAAAGATAAGAAGCCATAACACTTGGCAAAGTATTAGCAATATTGTGTAATGCTTTGCCTTCAAATGTTAGAGGAATATCTTTAACATGTGCCACTCTTATTTTCCAAGTTCCTTTTAAAATACTTACATAACCATTTTCAAAAACAGTGGCTAAACCGCCAGCTTCACAATGTTCTTTTATTCGTGGATTGCTTTCATCCATACTAAATAAGGCAATATTGCATTTTAAATCATCTTTCATTTTATATACTAGATCATCATCTGCATTTAATACAGCATAACCATGATTAAAAACTGTTTCTGGTACAACAGCTTTTACTTTAGCCATTTGTTCAACAGTATTAATACCTCCTAAACCAATATGATCTTCTGCAACATTGGTAACAATAGCAACATCACAATTTTGAAATGCTAAACCACTTTTTAAAATTCCACCTCTTGCACATTCTAAAATAGCAAAATCAACAGTAGGGTCTTTTAAAACAAATTGAGAGGAGAGAGGTCCTGTACAATCTCCTTTCATCAATAATTGGTTTTGAATATAGACTCCATCGCTTGTAGTATAACCAACTTTTTTTCCTGCACTTTTACAAATATGTGCTGTTAAACGAGTAGTTGTTGTTTTACCATTAGTACCTGTTACTGCAATGATAGGAATACGTCCATTGCCTCTATCAGGAAACAACATTTCTATTACAGGTTCTGCCACATTTCTTGGCAAACCTTCTGCTGGTTCAATGTGCATACGAAACCCTGGTGCTGCATTAACTTCTAATATGGCTCCACCATTTTCTTTTACAGGAGTATATAAATCTTTTGCCATTATATCAATTCCACAAATATCTAATCCAATAATTTTTGCTATACGTTCACACATTACAATATTATCTGGATGCACTTCATCTGTAACATCTGTACTTGTACCACCTGTACTTAAATTGGCTGTTGTTTTTAGTAAAACCAATTCTCCTTTTGGTGGTATGGTTTCTAAAGTATAACCTTTTTCTTCCAACATTTTCATGGTGCTATGGTCAACAGTAATTTGTGTTAAAACTTTTTCGTGTCCATAACCACGTCTTGGGTCTTTATTTGTTTCATCAATTAACCATTGAATGTTATGAATACCATCACCTGTTACAGCAGCAGGTGTTCTTAATGCTGCACAAATAAATTTATAGTTGATTACTAATATTCTGAAATCAAAGCCTGTAATAAATCTTTCTACAATAACACTTCTTCCATATTGTTTAGCATTTTCTAAAGCTTTTACTGCTTGCTCCCAGTTAGTAATGTTTGTTGTATTTCCTTTGCCATGATTGCCATCAATTGGTTTAATTACTAAAGGATAACCATATTTTTTAACTGCATCTTCTAAACCTGCTTCAGTTCTTATAACCATTCCTTTTGGTACAGGAATTTCAGCAGCTTCTAAAATATTTTTTGTTTCTTCTTTATCGCAAGCAATATCAACAGCAATATTTGATGTGGTGCTTGCAATAGTAGCTCTAATTCTTTTCTGGTGTACGCCATAACCTAATTGTACTAAACTTTGCTTGTTTAGTCGTAAATGAGGTATGCCACGTTTTGCTGCTTCATCTACAATACATCCTGTTGATGGTCCTAAACGAGTGTCTTCTCTAATTTCTCTTAATTGTTGAATATCTTCAGTTAAATTATATTCGGTTCCATCGGTTAATGCTTGAGCAATTTTTACTGCTGCTTTTGCTGCATAAACACCAGCATCTTCTTCCATATAACTAAATACTACATAATATTTTCCTTCTTCATCTGTGCTTCTTGTTCTTCCAAAACCAGTATCCATACCTGCTAAGGTTTGAAGTTCTAATGCAATGTGTTCAATAACATGTCCCATCCAAGTGCCTTCTTTTACACGAAAGAAAAAACCTCCAGGTCTTGACTCGCTACAACGATGACTATACATACTTGGAAACATTGCTTCTAATCTTTCAGAAAAACCATCAATTTTATTGGTTGGTCTTTGCTCCATTTCTTCTAAGTTCAATTTCATTTGTATTAACTTAGTTCTTCTTACACTCCAATAGTTTGGTCCTTTTAAAACTTTGATTTCTTCAATTCTCATAAGTAGTATATTGTTATTGTATGATTAGATATAAATGTTTAAAGCATCAATTTTTGATGTTTAAAAAATTGGAACGAAAGATAAGTGTAAAAAAAATTCAGAGCAAAATTTTTTCTTATAATTGATTTAATCAATAACTATAGGAGGTTATTTTTTTAGTTCTATTAAGTATGTAATTGAAATAAAATTATCTCCAACCACCGCCTAAAGCCCTATATAATTGAACAATATTACTTAGCCTGCCATATTTAGCATTAATAAAACTTAGCTCTGCAGTTAAAGAATTTTGCATAGCAGTAATTACATCTAAATAATTACCCATTCCATTTTTTACTAATTGCTGTGAGTAAATTACAGCAGTATCGTACTGCATAAATTCTTGTTGTTTTATTTCAATTAATTTTTGTTGTGCATCGTAGCTAAATAAAGCATTTGATACATCTTTAGCAGCAGTTAAAATGGTTTGTTTATAATTATTAAAAGCAATTTCTTGATTTGCTTTAGCAACTTCGTATTGTGTTTTTATTTGTCTTTTATTAGTAATAGGTTGAAGTAAAGAACCTGTTGCTGTTCCAAATAAAGAACCTACGCTAAATAGCTTACTAAAATCAACACTTTGTAAGCCTGTACTTGCTGTAATTGTTAATGATGGATAGAAGGCTGCTTTAGCAACATTGGTGTTGTAAAATGCACTCATATAATAGTATTCTGATGCTTTAACATCTGGACGATTGGTAAGCAACTGAATAGGCACTCCTGAAGCTAATGGAGTATTTATTGTTTGTTGCTCTAAAGTATTTCTTTCAATATTTTGAGGTGGAATACTCAACAACATACAAAAATAATTTTCAAGAAGTTTAATGCTATTATCTAAGTTTATTAAAATTCCTTTTGAGTTTAAAAGAAGAGCTTCACTTTGTTTAATAGCAACAGCAGTAACTATTCCAGCATCTTTTAAAGCTTTAGTTGTTTCAAGATATTGTTCTCTGTAATTGATGGTTTGTTCAGTAATTTTCTTTTGTTCATCTAATGCCATTAGTTGATAATAACTATCAGCAATAGATGCTACTAAATTAGATTTTACAACTTGATGAGCAGATTGAGTTTTTAATAAATTAGCAAGAGCAACTTGTTTATTGTTTTTAATTTTTTGCCAAATATCTGCCTCCCAACTCATATTAGCTGCTAATCCAAATTGGTTAGCCCAAATTCTATCTCCATTATTTTGTTGCCCAAATGGTGTATTTAAAGAATTAGTTTGAAAAGTATAAGAAGGTCCAAATGTTAATGAAGGAAAAAATAATGCTTTACCTTGTTGCAAATAAGCATCAGCAATATTTATTTGTTGCAGTGCATTACGAATATCTAAATTGTTTTGAAGCCCTTGCTCTATATACTGCTGTAATTTATTATCAGTAAATAATTCTTTCCAAGAAAAATTAGCAATGTTTAGTGTATCTGTTGGTAATTTATCTGTTCTATAGTAGCTGTCATTAATTAAATTTTCAGGAGCTTTATAAGGCTTACCAACAAAGCATCCAGCAAGTAATATTATTGGTAATAAAACAGCCAAACTTCTCATCTTCATAAAATGTTTTATTTGCAAATTAGATTTCATGTTCAATAGATTTCTGAAATTGAATAGGCTTTACTTTTTCTTGTAACCATTGAAAAATAGCATACAAAACAGGAATAACAAATAATCCTAAAAGTGTTCCAACTAATAAACCAAAAGCTGCACCTGTTGCAATAGAATTATTGCCTATTGCTCCAATGCCTGTTGCAAAAACTAAAGGCAACATACCAAAAATAAATGCAAACGATGTCATTAAAATTGGACGTAAACGAGCTTTAGCAGCATTAATTGCAGACATGGCAATAGTTTCGCCATGCCTTCGTCTTTGTACACCAAACTCTACAATTAAAATGGCATTTTTGGCAAGTAATCCAACCAACATTATCAATGCTATTTGAAAGTAAATATTATTTTCTAAACCAAATATCCATTGACCTAAATAAGCACCCATAACGCCTAAAGGCAAAGAAAGAATCACTGATAATGGAAGAAGATAACTTTCGTACATACCTGCTAAAATGAAATAAATAAAAATTAAACTCAATGCAAAAATTGTCATAGCTTGTGCTCCTGAACGAATTTCTTCACGTGTTAAACCAGAAAAATCAATATCGTAATTTGTAGATAAATTATTTTGAGCAACTTCTTTTACTGCTTTAATTGCATTACCTGTACTATAGCCAAAATTAGAAGCACCTGTTATATCTACAGAAGAAAATAAATTAAATCTGTTAATAGATTGAGGTCCAAACACTCGTTTCATAGTAACGAATTGAGAAACTGGAGCCATTTGCCCACTACTTGCTTTTACAAAAATTGAATTTAAGCTATTCAAATCAACACGATCATCTGGTAATGCTTGAACCATTACTCTATATTGTTTTCCATACTTTGTAAAATCTGCTGCATAAACTCCTCCAATAAAACCTTGCATTGTAGAAAGCAAACTATTTGTTGAAACACCTGCTTCAGTTGCTCTTGGAACATTTATTTCCATTTGATATTGAGGATAACGAGTATTGAATGATGTTTGAGCATATTGTACTTCTGGACGTTTCATTAATTCGCCAATAAAGCGTTGTGCTGTTTGATCTAATTCTGTAATAGGTGCTCCAGATTTATTTAATAAAGAAAATTGAAAACCAGCACTATTACCAAAACCTGGAACACTTGCTGGTGTAAAAAATATTGCTTTAGCATCTGGTATTGAAGCTCCAATGCCAAAAAGTTTTTTAGTAATATCTTCTACACTTTGCCCTTTAACACTATATCTATCTTTAAATGGAGCAAGTTTAATAAATGCAAGACCATAGTTACTTCCTGTACCAGAAATTAAACCACGACCTGTAGAAAAAGTTACATTAACAACACCAGGAATTTTAGAAGCTTTGTTTGTAAGTTCTTTCATTACCTGATAAGTTCTATCCATTGAAGCACTTGCTGGCAATTCTACATTGGTAAATATTACACCTCTATCTTCTTGTGGTACAAATCCAGTAGGCATTGTTTTATTTAAAACAAAAATTAAAACAATTGATGCTATAATTAATGAAGCTGAAATCCATTTATGTCTTAATAAAAATACAAAGCCTTGTCCGTAACGTTTTGTAAATGCTTTAAAAGCAGCATTAAACGCAATAAAAAATCTTTGTAAAAAACTTTTCTTTTTACCAGAACTGTTTTTATGTGTTTTTAAAAATAATGCACACAATGCAGGGCTAAGAGATAAGGCATTAATGGCAGAAATAAAAATTGCAACAATTAATGTTACACCAAACTGCTGATAAAAAACGCCTGTTGGTCCTGCAATAAATGTTACAGGAATAAATACAGCGGCCATTACAAGAGTTATAGAAATAATAGCTCCAGTAATTTCTTTCATTCCTTTTTCTGTGGCTACTTTAGAATTTTTTTCTCCAAGATCTAATTTGGCATGTACTACTTCTACTACAACAATAGCATCATCTACTACAATACCAATAGCTAATACTAAAGCAAAAAGTGTTAAAAGGTTTAATGAATAACCAAATAAATTTAAAAAGAAGAATGTACCAATTAAAGACACAGGAACTGCTATAGCAGGAATTAATGTTGAACGAAAATCTTGTAGAAAAATAAATACAACAATAAACACTAAAATAAAAGCTTCAAATAAAGTTTCAACAACTTTATCTATAGATGCAGTTAAAAATTCATTAGTATCATAATTAATGGTATAATTAATTCCTTTAGGAAAATCAGGTGCTTGGTCTGCTATATATTTTTTTACATTTCGAATTATATCTTGTGCATTTGAGCCAGGTGTTTGAAACACACCAACACTTACAGCAGGTTTGCCAGAACTTTCTCCAACTCCTGAATAAGAAAGAGCATCTAATTTTATGGTTGCAATATCTTTTAATCTTAAAAAATCTCCTTGCCCTAAAGCTTTAATAATGATATTTTCATATTCAGATTGTTCACTTAATTTTCCTTTATATTTAATTACATATTCAAAAGAACCTCCACTGTTTTGTCCTAATGCACCTGTTGCTGCTTCAAGGCTTTGGCTATTTATTGCAGCAGTTACATCAGTTGGTTGAACACCATAAATTGCCATTTTTTGAGGGTCTAACCAAATACGCATTGCATAAGTTTTTCCTCCAAATACTGAAGCATCACCTACACCAAAAACTCTTTTTATACCAGGGATAATATTTATATCTAAATAGTTTTGAAGAAATACAATATCTAAATCTTTATTATCAGTATAAAATGATAGAAACATTAAAGCACTATTCTGTTGCTTTTGTGTTACAACACCAGCTCTATTTACTTCTGATGGTAAAAGTGGAGTAGCACGGGCTACACGATTTTGAACGTTTACTGCAGCTATATCTGGATTAATACCTTGCTTAAAAAATACATTAATATTTGCACTACCATCGTTACCTGCTGAAGAAGTTATATAATCCATTCCTTCTACACCATTCACTTGTTCTTCTATTGGAATAATAACACTTTTTTGTACAGTTTCTGCATTAGCTCCAATATATGTTGCTCTAATATTTACAGTTGGTGGAGCAATGTCAGGATATTGAGTTACTGGTAGCGAGTTAAGTCCTAATATTCCTAATAAAACAAGAATAATAGAAATTACTGTAGATAATATTGGTCTATTGATAAATGTTTTAATCATCTCTAAAAAATAGGTTTAATGGTATTCACTAAGCTATCAAAGTTGGTAGGTTTAGGAATAATTTTTGTTCCAGTTTTTAATGTATTCACTCCAGCAGCTACAATCTTATCTCCTTTTTGCAAACCACTTTCAATTATTGCTAAATTATTTATACGATCTAAAACTTTTACAACAGTTGATATAGTTGTATCTGCATTTACTTTAAATACATTTACTACACCTTGTTGTTCAAATGTGGCAGCTTCTGGTACTACTAAAACATTTTTATAAGGCTTAGGAATTTTTATAGTACCACTATTTCCGTTGGTTAATAACTTTCTTTGATTAGGGAAAGAAGCTCTAAATAAAATACTACCAGTTTGAGGGTCTATTTGACCTGTTACAGTTTTTATGATACCTTTTTGTTCATACTCTTGTCCATTAGCTAATACTAAACTTACATGAGGAATATTTTTTAATTTTTCTGAAACAGTATAACCAGGAGTTGCACTTAAAAAATCTAAATACTCACTTTCATTCATAGAAAAATAAGCATACACTTCATCAGTTTCAGAAATGGTTGTAAGGGCTATTGGATCTGTTGGGCTAACTAAGCTACCAACTTTAAAAGGCAATTTCCCTACAACTCCATCAATAGGACTTTTTATAATTGCATAATCTACGTTTGCAGCAGCATTTAAGTAGGTTGCTTGTGCTTGATTTTTTGCAGCTTTTGCTTGTATTAATTTACTTTTTGCAGATTGTAAATTAGCTTTTGCAGTTTCTAATTGAACCTTACTGATAATATTTTTTTCAACCAAAGGGGTAAGTTTATCAACCTCTACTTGTGCAGCATTTACAGCAGCTTCTGCAGCACTAATATTTGCATCAGCAGCTCCAACACCACTTTTTGCTGCTGAGGCAACTTCTGACAAAGCATTTGTTTCTAAACGAAATAATACTTGTCCTTTTCTTACAATCTGCCCTTCATCTACCAAAACTTCTTTTATATATCCTGCAATTTTTGCTCTTACATCATTGTTTATACGACCTCTAATACTTGTAGGATAAGAAATAAATCCTGTAACAGATTTTTCTTCTACACTAATAACAGGGTAAGGCTTTGTTGCATTTGGATTTTGTGTTTGCTTCTTTTTATTATTACAAGAAAATAAAAGAATTGATACAACACTAATAATTAAATAACTATGTTTCATATTAACCACTTATCTCAATAAAAAATAATGAATTAACGAAAGTAGCATTTTTTAAAATACCAGTTCTTTATACATCTGCATTGTTTGATGAACGGAAGAATGAAATCCAAAAATTCCAATAATCATAAATATTATTTTATTAAAACTCAATTATATTTTGAAAATCTTTAGTTGTTTATTATCTATTTAAAAAGGGTTATGTAGCCGAATATTTTTTTAGCATTTAGGGTTTTACAACATAATGTAAAATATTATCTTCGCCGCCTATGAATAAAGAAATTGTTTTAAGCGGTATAAGACCAACTGGCTTTTTGCATTTAGGAAATTATTTTGGAGCAATGCGTAATTATGTACGCATGCAAGATGATTATAATTGTTATTTTTTTGTAGCTAATTGGCATTCTCTTACAACTCATCCTGATACTAAAGAATTAAAGCAAGCTGTAAAACGTGTTATTGCAGAAAATATAGCTTGTGGTTTAGATACTGAAAAAGCAGTTTTTTATGTACAAAGCGATGTGCCAGAAATTGCAGAATTGTATTTGTATTTGAATATGCTTTCTTATAAAGGAGAGTTGGAAAAAACAACTACGTTTAAGGATAAAGTTCGTTCTCAACCTGATAATGTAAATGCTGGATTGCTTACCTATCCTGTATTGCAAGCAGCAGATATTTTAATTCATCGTGCAGTAAAAGTACCTGTTGGTAAAGACCAAGAACAAAATTTAGAAATGGCAAGAAATTTTGCTCAACGTTTTAATCATCGTTATGGCGATATTTTTCCTATGCCTTTTGCTTTTAATTATGGTGGCGAATTAGTAAAAATTTTAAGCCTTGATGGTAATGGTAAAATGAGTAAAAGTGAAAATCAATTAGCAACTTTATATTTAGCAGATGAAGATGATGTTATCAGAAAAAAAATATTAAAAGCAAAAACCGATAGTGGACCAACAGAAACAAATGCTGTTAAACCAGATTATATTGAAAACTTATTTACCTTAATGAAATTAACCAGTACAGAAGATGTTGTAAAAAAGTTTGAAGATGATTTTAATAACAGTAGTGCAGGAAATTGTGTAATACGTTATGGTGATATGAAAAAACAATTAGCAGAAGATATGATAAGCTTTATAAAACCTATCAGAGAAAAAGCTGCTGATTTACAAAAGAATATAGAACTTTTAGATAAAATAATTAAACAAGGAGCAGATAAAGCAAGAGTAAGTGCATCTGCTACAATAGAATTGGTAAGAAAAGCAGTTTTAGGTTAAGGAAATAACAAGCTAAATTTTATTTTCATAAATCAAAACTGAAAACATCTTTCATTATCTGAAATAATTTGATAATATTGTGAACTCTAAACAAGTTCTAATCATTTACTTTTTTTTTGAATATACTATATTATGGCTAAAGCTAAAAAACCAAAACATGTTGCTGTTGCAGGAAATATTGGAGCAGGCAAAACAACCTTAACAGAATTATTAAGCAAACATTATCGTTGGATACCTCAGTTTGAAGATGTTGATCACAATCCATATTTAATGGACTTTTATGAAGATATGCCAAGATGGAGTTTCAACCTTCAAATCTATTTTTTAAACAGTCGTTTAAACCAGCTTTTAGATATTCAAAGAGGCACAGAAACTGTTATTCAAGATAGAACAATTTATGAAGATGCACACATTTTTGCTCCTAACTTACACGATATGGGTTTAATGAGTAAAAGAGATTTTGAAAACTATTTTAAATTTTTTCAAACACTAAAAACAATGGTGCAGCCACCAGATTTATTAATTTATTTAAAAGCAAGTGTTCCAACATTAGTAGGTCAAATAGAAAAACGTGGAAGAGAATATGAAGAAAATATAAGGTTAGATTATTTGAAAAAATTAAATGAGTTATATAATAGATGGATAGAAAATTATAAAGAAGGACCTTTATTAATTATAGATTGTGATAAAAATAAATTTGCTGAAAGTGATGAACATTTAGGCGAAGTAATTGCTAAAGTAGATAGTATGTTATTTGGTTTATTCTAATAAAAAAATAATGCTTACAATTATCAGATGGATTGTTGGTTTACTTTTTATTTTTTCAGGCTTAATAAAAGCTAATGACCCTTTAGGGCTTAGTTATAAAATGCAAGAATTTTTTGAAGCTTGGCAATTAAAAGGTTTTCACAAATATACCTTAGCAGCTGCTTATGCAATGAATATTTTAGAAGTTGTAGCAGGTGTGGCAGTCATTGTTGGTTGGCAAATGAAACGTTTTGCATGGTTGCTTTTAATACTCATTATCTTTTTTACTTTTCTTACTTCTTATGTATTATTTTCAGGTAAAATACATGCCTGTGGCTGCTTTGGTGATTGTGTGCCACTTACACCAGTACAAACTTTTATAAAAGATATTGTGTTGTTATTACTTATACTAATTTTATTTTTCAATACTAAAAAAGTAAAGCCATTATTCAACAAAAAGTTATCTGTTGTTGTAATAATTTTATCACTCATATTTACAACTGCTTTACAATCTTATGCTTTAAAATATTTACCAGTTATAGATTGTTTGCCTTATGCAAAAGGAAAAAATTTACACGAAGGAATGAAACTGCCAGAAGGTGCAGTATCTGATAGTTTTGCTATAACTTTTAAATACAAAAAAAATAATCAAGTAATAGAATTTGACCAAAATAATTTTCCAGATGATTTTGATGATTCTTATGAATACATAGATAGATATGATAAACTCATAAGAAAAGGAACTGCATTACCAGCCATTACAGATTTTTCTTTAACTACATTAAATGGTACAGATACTACAGAAGCATTATTAAACAACAAAGAGATTTATATTATGCTTTTTGTAAAAGATTTTTCTACTAAAAACAAATGGATGAATGGTACTTTAGGATTAATGCTTGATGGTGCTAAAAGAAAAAATATTCCTTTTTATATTGTAACAGCCGATGTTGTAACTGCTCAACAAAATTTTAACAGCATACCTATTTTAACTTGTGATGCAACAGTTATTAAAACTGCTGCAAGAGTTAATCCTACTTACTTTTTAATGAAAGGAGATGTTGTAATAGATAAACTTAGTTATGCAAGTGATAACAAATTATTGAATTGGATTAAGTAGCTTTAATAAAAAGAATTTGAACATTTTTTTCATAAATTAATTCTTAATTTTAAATTCATAATTCACAATAACCCCATTTATTAAATGCTTCCTTTTCTAATCAAAAAAATATTGTATGGCTTTTTAGTAATGGCAGGAGTGGTGGTTATTGTATTCTTTTTATTTCAAGGTTTTGGCGATCCGGCAAGATTAGTAATAGGACAAACAGGCGATAGTGCAACTATTAAAAATATTAGAAAAGAATTAGCCTTAGACAAACCCAAATGGAAACAATTTATTTTGTACGTAAATGATGTAAGTCCATTAGGTTACTATACTAATCAACAAAGAGAACAAAAAAATATCAAAGGAATTTTTATAGGTAATGTTGGTATAAAACTCCCTTATTTAAGGCGTAGTTATCAAAGCAAAAAAAATGTAAGTGAAATATTAGCAGAAGCTTTGCCATCAACCATTTTATTAGCTGCAACTGCTATGATTTTTGCTATAATTGTTGGTATATTTTTAGGCGTTATTGCAGCTATTAAACAAAATACTTGGTTAGATACAAGTAGTGTATTTGCAAGTGTTTTAGGTATTTCTGCCCCATCATTTTTTATGGGAATTGTGCTTGCATATTTATTTGGCTTTGTATTAAACCAATATACAAGTTTGCCATTAACTGGTAGTTTATATGAAATTGATGCTTTTAGTGGCAAACAACTACAACTAAAAAATTTAATATTACCTGCACTTACCTTAGGTATTAGACCATTAGCCATTATTACACAGCTAACAAGAAGTTCTATGTTAGATGTGCTAAATCAAGATTATATTAGAACTGCTTATGCAAAAGGGTTAAGTAAAAAAATAGTAGTATTAAAACATGCTTTAAGAAATGCTTTAAACCCCGTTATTACAGCTATTACAGGTTGGTTTGCAGAATTGTTAGCAGGTGCTTTTTTTGTAGAATATATTTTTGGTTGGAATGGAATTGGAAAGCTTACAGTAAATGCTTTAGAAAATTTAGATTTTCCAGTAGTAATGGGAAGTGTATTATTAACTGCCTTATTTTTTGTAATAGTTAATATTATAGCTGATATTCTTTACAGCATTATTGACCCAAGAATAAAATTAGAGTAGGGTAGAAGTACTCAAAAAACAAAATGCTTTTCCACTTTTCAATTAATTCTTCACATATTTAAAACTCAGTATGGTATTTTAGCTTCTTTCTGTTACTTTTGCACCCAATTTTAGCCTAATAAAAATGGCTATCAGCAATAATATTATATAAAAAATTAAACAATGGCTGGTCAATTAAAAGAAGTTCGTAATAGAATTAAAAGTGTTCAAAGTACTCAACAAATTACAAAAGCTATGAAAATGGTTAGTGCTGCAAAATTGCGTAAAGCACAAGATACCATTATTCAAATGCGTCCTTATGCTCAAAAATTACAAGAAATGTTGAGCAATATTGTTAGCAATATTGAAGGAGGAGCAGAACTTAAATTAGCCGAAACAAGAGCAGTAGAAAAAGTTTTATTAATTGTAATAACCAGCGATAGAGGTTTGTGTGGTGCTTATAACAGCAATATTATAAAATTGGCTAAAAGTACTATTGCAGAAAAATACTCAACACAATTTAAAAAAGGCAATGTAACTGTTTGGAATATTGGTAAAAAAGGTTGGGAAGCCTTATCAAAATCAGGTTATAAAACAAGCGATACTTATAAAGATATTTTCTTAAATCTAACTTTCAGCAATGTACAAACTGCTGCAAAAGCTGCTATGAAAGAATTTGAAGAAGGCAATTTTGATGCAATTGAAATTGTATATGGACAATTTAAAAATGCTGCAACTCAAACATTTGTATCAGAACCATTTTTGCCTATTCCTAAAGTAGAAAATAAAGAAGGAAGTAACAAAAAATCTGACTTTATTTTTGAACCAAATAAAGAAGACTTAGTAGCCGAATTAATGCCTAAAATTTTAAACACTCAATTATTTAAAGCAGTATTAGATAGTAATGCAAGTGAGCATGGGGCAAGAATGACAGCAATGGATAAAGCAAGTGATAATGCTAATGAGTTATTGAAAACTTTAAAAATTTCTTATAACCGTGCAAGACAAGCTGCTATTACTACTGAACTTACTGAAATTGTTAGTGGTGCTGCTGCTTTACAAGGTTAATACTTTATTGCACTTTTTGAAAATATTTTTTTAGTAATTATTCAATAAAAACTATTTTCAGATTATCAAAAAAATACAATGGAACTTTCTTCTATTCTACCACATATTGAAGTACTAATTTTTGCAAGCGATAAGCCTTTAACTGCATTAGAAATTACTGAACTTATCAATAATGCTTTTGCATTCTTAGAAGAACGTGTAACATTGGATAAAGTAGAAAGCTGCATAGAAGGCATCAAAGAAAAATATGCAAGTGAATTTTATCCTTTTGAAGTAGCAGAAAGTGGAGGAGGACTTCAATTCCTTACAAAAAAAGATTATCATCAAACTATTGCACAACTAAATGGAGATAAGTTTTTAAAACGCCTTTCTACTGCTGCATTAGAAACGTTAGCCATTATTGCTTATAAACAGCCTGTAACAAAAGGAGAAATTGAAGCTATACGTGGTGTAAATAGTGATTATAGTGTACAAAAATTATTAGAGAAAGAATTAATAATGATTAGTGGAAGAAATGAGAACCTCCCTGGACATCCATTAGTTTATGCAACTTCTAAAACTTTTATGGATTATTTTGGTATCAACTCTACCGATGATTTGCCAAAAATAAAAGAAGTATTAGCAGAACAAATAGTTGAAGCAACTATCATTAACCCCGAAGATTTTACAAGCAATACAGCTTTACCTAAAACAGAAAATGAAGCCACATTAATAATTAATGATGATGGCAAGTTAGAAGACAAATCATCATCAAATGATGATATAAATGAAGATGATGTAAATACTGATGGAGAAATTGGATAGCAAATTTTTTCTATATTCTTTACTCAACTTTAAAGAAGTTTATAAAAAAAATCTCATCAAAAAAATTAAATCATGACTTGGCAAGAATATTTAGAAGGCTTTGATATTATCTTAAATAACCCAAATCCATCAGCACCTTATGATGATGCTGCTTTTTTAGATTATACTAAACTAAATAGTGTAAGATTAAAAAGATGGATTAAAACTGCAACACTTTTTGATGAAACTAAAGATGTAATTAATGCTATCAATAAACCACAACATTGGGTTGTAATTACAGAACATTGGTGTGGCGATGCTGCTCATATTGTTCCAATACTTTACCTTATGTCAGCATTAAACAAAAACATTCAATTTACAATTCAATTAAGAGATACAGATTCTGAGATTGATAATTACCTTACAAATGGTAGCAAAGCAATTCCTGTTTTAGTTGTAAGAGATGCTTCAAATAAAGATATTTTTCATTGGGGACCTCGTCCAAAAAATGCTCAAGAACGCTTTGCTTCTCTTAAAGCAAAAGACTTAGCCTTTGAAGAAATAAAAGAAGCTATACAAATTTTTTACAATAATGATAAAGCAGAAAGTATTCAAAAAGAAGTAGTGGCATTACTTAAAAATATCCAATAATTTACTTTCATATTTTCTAATTTTTTTGAGAAATTTATTCTTAAATTAATAGTGATTTTTTATGACAATGTGGTTAAAAATGGTTGGTAAAATCATCTAAGAGTCAATGGCAGTAAGTTTTTTAGAAGAATGCAATGAAATGGGTTTCATTGCTTTCTTTGTTTAATGAAAAAAAAGTAATAAAAAATGCCTTTGTTGTGGCAGTAATTGTATCCAAAAATGGGGTAATAGAAACGGTAGTCAACGATTTAGATGTAGTGATTGTGGTTATTGTTTTACGTTAAAAAATCGGTCAGTTAAACTCCGTAATCAGTTTGTTTGGTTTAAGAAATGGATAATAGAACGACAAGTGTATAAGTATCTTATAAGAGATAGTGGAATGAGCTAAACAACAATACAAAAACTCTTTAAAACTTATTTAAAAGCAGCACCAACTATTGCCATTAAAAGTAAAACAAATGTTCATTTACTCATTGATGCAAGTTATTTTTCCAATGGTTTATGTTTATTATTGTACTATGACCATGATATAAGATATGTTCAGCTATACAGAACTACTAATAGAGAAAAGTATAAAGAAATTAAGGAGGATTTAGAGAATTTAATGAGATTGAATGTAGCTGTTTATAGTGTTACTTGTGATGGACATAAGGCTATTTTAAAAGCAGTAAAAAAAGTGTTTCCCAATGCTGTTATACAACGTTGCTTAGTACATATAAAACGACAGGTAAAAAACTATCTAAGTGAGCATCCAAAGCTATTACAGGCTAAAGAGCTACTTAGTATATCTAATCAAATTACTTTTATAGAAACACAAGAACAATGTTCATTATGGTTACTCAAGTTTCATCAATGGTATAACCTCAATCAGTCATTTATTAATGAACAAAGTAGAAGCATAACAACAAATAGAATGTGGTACAAACATAAAAAATTACATGCAGCTTGTACATTAATCATCAATGCTATACCTGATATGTTTGCATATTTAAATGATGAAGAAATTCCTAATACTACTAATCGATTGGAAAGTTATTTTACACACTTAAAAGAAAAATTAACACTACATCGTGGATTAAGATTTGAGGCTAAGAAAAATTTTATTAATTGGTATTTGTATTTTAAAAACAAAGAAGCGAAATAAGTTTTTTTAGCCATAAAGCAAGCTGATAAAAATATTAAAGCAGCCAGTAAGGCTGCTTTAACTTTATCATCTCGCATCAACCTTATTGCTGGTAGGTTGCTCTTCAGCAGAGCCTACTTCCTCTTCAGATTGATACTACAAAGATTTTGATTTTATTTGAAGAAAAAACCAACCATTTTTAACCACATTGCCT
>JBPXJV010000070.1:0-92110 GCA_051715485.1 Chitinophagales bacterium | reverse complement strand
AGAAGCCAGCAAAAACGAATCAAACTATTATGTTCAATTCTTCATAGCACCCTGCTATTGAAAAATAAAAACAAAATGCAGCAATATCAAGGTGTGTAGCGACACTTATTAATCAAATCGTACATTTATCGGACAACAATGCTTGTTTTTGTAAAAAAAGAATTGTTTATGCAGCAATTTTTAAAAAAAATTGTCATATTCTGTTAATAAACTGTTATTATTGTATAAACAATTTTAAAAAAACCTAAACACATGAGAAAATTCGCCCTAATGGCAGTTAGCTTTTTCCTATTTATAGGTCAGCTACTGTCTCAAAACTCACGTACAGTAACAGGTAAAGTTACTGACGAGGCAGGTGCAGCAATTGCAAATGCTTCAGTTGTTGTAAAAGGAACAACCATTGGTACAACAACTGCCAACGATGGTACTTTCTCTCTTAAAGTACCAGAAACAGCCAAGAGATTGATTATTTCTTCTGTTAATCACGAAACAGTAGAAGTGTCAATTTCAAGTTCATCTAATGTATCCGTAAGGCTTCAATCAACTACTTCTAATTTAGAAGAAGTTGTTGTAGTTGGTTATGGTGTACAAAAGAAAAAAGAGGTAACAGGATCCATTAGTAAAGTAAATCCTGCTCCTATTGCAACTTTAGTAACTCCTAGTATTGACAAACAATTAGGAGGAAGAGCTTCTGGAGTATTAGTTACTAATTCAAGTGGTCTTGTAAATGCTCCACCTCGTATTAGAATACGTGGTGTAAACTCAATCAATGGTAGCTCTTCTCCACTATTTGTATTAGATGGAATTCCTATGGAGTCTGGTGGTTTTGCAGGTTATACGTCAGATAACCTTTTAGCAAATATTAACCCTGCCGATGTTGAATCAATTGAAGTTTTAAAAGATGGTAGTGCTACTGCTATTTATGGTTCAAGAGCAGCTAATGGTGTTATAATGATTACTACCAAAAAAGGCAAAGCAGGAAAACTAAATGTAAACTACAGTTTCGTTCAAGGTTTTTCTAAGCCAAGCAAAAAATTTGATTTATTAAATGCAGAAGAGTTTGTAACCATTGCAAATGAAAAATTAACCAATGCTGGTCAACCAAATGCTGCATTTATGAACTCAGAAAACACTAATACAGATTGGCAAGCTTATGTTTATAGAACAAGTGCAAAATCTTCAGTTCACAACTTGTCAATAGATGGAGGAACAGATAAAACAACTTATTTTGTTTCTTTCAACTATGCAAATCAACAAGGGTTGGTTTTTACCAATACTGTTAAAAGATATAATATCAGAGCTAATATTGACCAAAAAGTAAATAAATGGCTAAAAATTAGCAACTATATTACTCTATCAAGAACAGAAGATTCTGACCAAAATAATGGAGGTAACTCATTATCTGGAGCAACAGCAAATGTATTAAGAGCATTACCAAACGTAAGAGTAATGAATCCTACACTTCCTCAATTTGATTATTTTAATGTTACACCAGATGGAGCAGCTTTAGGTAGCGATGCTAATACCAAATTAATAGAAAACAACTATACTAATATTGCTTATGTGTTAGCTAAAAACAAATTTGCTAGTAAAAAACACAGAATAATAAACAATCTTGGTGTAGAAGTAAAACCATTAAGTTGGTTAACTTATAACTTCAAAGCAAATATTGATTTTATTTCTTTAGATGAATATTTGACTTATGACCCTAAACATGGTGATGGTAGAGGAAGTTTAGGTAGAGTTCAAAATCAAGCAGCAAACCAATTAAGATATACTTTACAAAACTATTTCAACATTAATAAGTCATTTAAAGAGCATAATATTAATGCTACTTTAGGTTACGAAAATCAAATGCAAACAGCAAATAGTTTTCAAGCTATTGGTACAAACATTTCAGATCCATTCTTCCAACAAACAAATGTTATTAGTAACAGCTATGGCACTCAACAATCAAGTGGTAGTTATAGCGATGGACCAGGATTTGTTTCTTACTTTGGTCGTTTAAACTATGATTATAATGGAACTTATTTTGCATCAGTTTCTTTAAGAAGAGATGGACTTTCTAGATTTGCCAAAGACAACAGATTTGGAACTTTCCCTGGCTTCTCTGTAGGATATAGAGTTTCAAACGAAGACTTCTGGAAAAAAAGCAGTATTTCAAAAGTTGTTAATGAATTTAGAGTTAGAGCATCTTGGGCAAGAGTTGGTAATGCCGATATTGCTGGAGGAAGTTTCCCTTATTTAAGTTTATATGGCAGTGCCCCTTATGGAGCTCTTAGTGGTATTTCTGCTGCTCAGGCAGGAAACCCTGGATTACAATGGGAAACAAACGAAAAACTTGGATTTGGATTTGATGTTGGATTATTAGATAATAGATTGAACATTACTTTTGACTATTATAAAAACAATAATAATAATTTAGTATTAGCAGCTCCTCAGCCACCATCATTTGGCGTTCCTGGTAACCAAATTTTCCAAAACATAGGTAATATGGAAAATAAAGGGTTTGAGTTAGCAATTAATGCTAATATTATTCGTCAAAAAGATTTCTCTTGGGATTTTGGTGTAAACTTTACAACTCAGGATAATATTGTAAAATCCCTTTACTTAGATAAAGATGTTATTGTTTCAAACGGTACTGGAAACTACAATATTTTAAGAGTGGGTCAACCAATTAACGCTTTATATGGCTACCATTTTGCTGGTGTAAATAGCACTAATGGAAACCCTGTTTACTATAAAGCAGATGGTTCTTTAGTAATGGGTAATATTACAAACTCTTCTTACTTCATCATTTCTGATATTAATAGTGGAACATTGGGAGCAGCATCTACATTAGCAGCTTCTGATAGAGATATATTAGGAAGTAGCTTACCTAAATGGTTTGGTGGTATTACAAGCACCATTCGTTACAAACAATTTACTTTTGATATGTTATGGAGATTCTCTGGAGGAAACAAAATCATGAATCTTACACAACAAGAATCTTTACTTAACCAAGGATTTATGAATAATGGTAAGGCTGTTTTAGACAGATGGACAAAACCAGGAGACGTAACAAGCGTTCCTCGTCTTTGGTATGGTAGAGATAACTTTACAAACTTAAACCAACAAGCAGTTGATAGATTTGTTGAAAGTGGTAATTTCTTAAGATTAGATAATTTACAAATTAGCTATGATGTAGAAAGTAAATATTTGAACAAATTGACAAACTCTTATGTAAAATCTTTCAGACTCTTTGTACAAGGTCAAAACTTATTTTTATTCACAAAGTATAAAGGAATTGACCCAGATAACACTGATTCAAGAGGATTAGATTATAATACTGTTCCTCAAGCAAGAACAATTTCTTTTGGTTTAAATGTTGGCTTCTAATTTTTTAACTGTAAAAAACTTAAAATATGAAACTTAAAATATTTTCAGCAGTTTTAATCGCAGGAAGCATTTGTTTGAGTTCTTGCGAGAAAAAAACTCTAGAGTTACAACCGTACTCTTCATTTTCAGATCAATCTGCCTTTTCAAGTGCAGATAGATGTTTACTAGCATTATATGGCGTTTATGATGCAGCACAATCAGGATTTTATCTTGGAGGTGCTGTTAGAGGCTATCCTTTTGGAGCAGCTAATATAGAACAAGGTGATATGAGAGGGGAAGATATGCTTAACCAAGCAGCTTTCTATCAAATAACCTACGAGGCCACCTACAACAATGCTTCTCCTAATAGTGGCTTTATGTTTCAAACCATCTATTCTATGGTTAATAAAGCCAACCTAACAATTGATGGATTAAAAGCAGCAGGTGTTAAAGGCACTATATCAACAGCACAAGCTTCACAATTCGAAGCAGAATGTCGTTTTTTAAGAGCATTTGGACATCATGAGTTGGTTCTTCATTTTTCAAGACCTTATGCAGATGGTAATGGTAATCAAATGGGTATTATTTATCGTGATTTTGCTATTAACAGTGATGCAACTGCTGCTGCTGCCAGAGCAATTAAGCGTTCTACCATTACTGTAGCTGATACTTATGCTAAAATTTTAGCAGATTTAGATTTTGCTGAAACAAATTTACCAGCAACACAATCAGGTGCAGGACTTAGCACTTACAGAGCAACAAAAGCCACAGCAATAGCTTTAAAAATGCGTGTTAAAATGCACATGGGAGATTGGGCTGGTGTAATTTCAGAAGGTGCTAAAATTGTTTCAGGAGCCGCCCCTAATTTTACTAGCCCAATAGGTGGCTGGAAATTAACTGCAGCTCCAGATGGTCCTTTTGCAAATAATACCTCTACAGAAAGTATGTTCTCAATTAAAAATGATGCTACTGATAATGGCGGTGTTAATGGAGCTCTTCCTAATATGCTTGGAGACCCAGCACTTGGTGCTCGTGGTTTAGTTAGAGTAAGCCCTATTATGTGGAGTGATGCAGATTGGAAGTGTACAGATTTGCGTAGAACTACATTATATCGTACTGCTACAGGTGCAGTTTATACAACTAAGTACAGAGATTATGCAAACTCTTCTGACGCTACACCACAAATTAGATATGCAGAAGTATTATTAATGTTAGCAGAGGCTAATGCAAGAACTTCTGCTACAGTTTCTTCAACAGCAGTTGATTTATTAAACGCTGTTCGTAATAGATCAGTTACTAATGTAGCTGACCAATATACTGTAGCAAGTTTTGCTGCTAAAAACGATTTAATTGCTGCTATCTTAAAAGAAAGAAGAATTGAATTTTTAGCAGAAGGAAAACGTTGGGGCGACATATCTCGTTTAGCAAAAGACCCTGATTTTGCTCCAGTTCCAAACGGCGGTATTCCTGCAAAAGTTGGTACTGGTGCAGCAACAGCAGCAATGTTTAATTGTGCTGGTGGTGTTACAATAACTAAAGCTGTAGCATCATTACCATATAGTAGTTTTAAATTTGTTTGGCCTATTCCAATTGAAGAAACCCAACAAAATGAAAACTACGATCAAAATCCAAATTACTAATAATTAGTATATTTATATGAAGAGGCGGTCTTAAATAGACAGCCTCTTTTTTATTACAAGTCGGGAGGACAGGATTCGAACCTGCGACCCTCCTGCTGTTCAGCAGGATATTCTACCTAATCAAATTATTAAAAGAAGTATCTAAAGAATCAATAGCATATCCAAGCCAACGTTTAATACCCCTTAGTTTAATAGCTTTTTCTTTTTTCATAGCTTCAGTTCTATTGTCAAAAACCAACACTCCAATTAAAACCCAAGGAACACCAGATTTTGTACTTAACGACTCTCCATTATTATGTTGCAAAATTCTATTGTATAAATTATTTGTTTGTCCACAATAATATTTACCAGAAGACTTGCTGAATAATATATAAACGTAAAACATAGTGTAAGATACTATAAATAAAAAAACTCACTACTAATAATGAGCTTTTTTAATAAGTCGGGAGGACAGGATTCGAACCTGCGACCCCCTGGTCCCAAACCAGGTATTCTACCGGGCTGAACTACCTCCCGAAATTCTTTTTTGTAGAATGGGTTAAACTTTTTGCGACCCTCCTGCTATTCAGCAGGATATTCTACCGGGCTGAACTACCTCCCGAAATTCTTTTTTGTAGAATGGGGTAAACTTTTTTGCGACCCTCCTGCTGTTCAGCAGGATATTCTACAAAATTGAACTATCTTCCTAAATCTTTAGGGCTGCAAATATAGGTGGCAGTTATTGAAAAAAAAATTCTACTTAAAAATAAAATTATTTTCAGAAAAAATAAATTTATATATATCCAAGCAAAGAAGAATAAATCTTAAAAAAATTCATAACAATCCTTTAGTTTCGCTGCCATTAAAAATTAAAAATTATGTCTTTAGTTGTTGTGGGCTCTATGGCTTTTGATGCTATTGAAACACCTTTTGGAAAAAGTGATAAAATTGTTGGTGGAGCTGGTACTTATATAGCTTGGTGTGCAAGTAATTTTACTCCAGTAAAACAAATTAGTGTTGTTGGTGGAGATTTTCCACAAGAAGAGTTAGATAGTTTAACTAAAAGAAATGTAACCTTAGAAGGAGTACAAATAAAGAAAGATGAAAAAACATTTTTTTGGAGTGGTCGCTATCATTTAGATATGAACTCAAGAGATACTTTAGTTACCGAACTAAATGTTTTAGGAGACTTTCAACCAGTTGTACCAGACAGCTATCAAGATTGTGAATTTTTAATGTTAGGTAACTTAGCACCTTCAGTGCAATTAAGTGTAATAGAGCAATTAAAAACCAGACCAAAATTAGTGGCTTTAGATACCATGAATTTTTGGATGGATATTGCAATGGACGATTTAAAAAAAGTATTAGCAAAGGTTGATGTATTAATTATAAATGATGGAGAAGCAAGGCAATTAAGTGGAGATTATTCATTAATGCGTGCTGCTAAAACCATCTTAACAATGGGTCCTCAATATTTAGTAATAAAAAAAGGAGAGCATGGAGCATTATTATTTCATAAAAATAATGTGTTTTTTGCTCCTGCCTTACCATTAGATGAAGTATTTGACCCAACAGGAGCAGGTGATACTTTTGCAGGTGGTTTTATTGGACATCTTGCAAAAACAAAAGACATCAGTTTTGAAAACATGAAAACTGCTATTATTGTTGGTAGTGCTATGGCAAGTTATTGTGTAGAAAAATTTGGAACAGAAAGATTAAGAGAATTAACAAAAGAAGATATTTCTGAAAGGCTAAATGAATTTGTACAGTTAGTACATTTTGATATTAATTTAGTTTAATAGTAGGGTTAATTCATTTCTACTCTAAAAAAATAATCTTCAACTTGGAGGGGTTAACTTCTTTAACCATAGAATCTTTTTAACATCACATCTCAAACAATACACTGGGCTTGGGGTTTTCTAACTTGTTGCTTTTATCCCTGCCATTTGCTTTTACTTGAAATATATTTATTTGTTCTTGTTTATAATCGTATAAAAAAGTACAAAAAATTTGTACACTTTTAAGAGTAGAAACATTTGGAATTTCTAAATAAGCCCAAACACTTTCTTTGTTTATTTCATAGCCTAAATAATTAAGATGTTTGGCTTTATTATCTATATTAATTTTTAATTTTTCTCTTATATAGTTTGCCATTAAACTATCTACCAAAGCTTTGTTTTTTGGATTAATAATATCTAAAGAAGTTTTACCATAACTTTCTAAAGAAAGTTCCATATCATCAGAAAAAACCCTTACAGAAATTTCAACTGAATTTTCTTTTGCGTTGTGGTTTAGTTCAATTTTACTAACATAAAAAGGATGTAATAAAGCTATGCAGCTAATCAAAAGCCAATTAAATAAACTATTTACCATTTAACTATATTTTTTTGCAAAAGCAATTATTCTTATCTACTTTCAAAAGTAGTTTTAAACTTTATAAATTTATTGGATAATTTTATTTTTAACAACATATCATAAATTGTAATGGGAAATTTTCAATTGTATTTTGATTTAGGTTTTAAGCATATTGTAAATATTGGAGCATTAGATCATATTTTATTTATGGCAGCTATTGCACTTCGTTATCAAATGATAGATTGGAAAAAATTATTAATTATTGTTACTGCATTTACTATTGGTCATTCAATAACATTAGCATTAGCAATATTTGATGTTATTCATTTACCTAAAAATTGGATAGAGTTTTTAATTGCAATTACTATCATCATTACTTCATTTAGTAATTTATTTGTAAAAAAATTTGCTTACAAAACAAAATTTCCGCCTATTTATTTCTTTGCTTTATTTTTTGGGTTAATTCATGGAATGGGCTTTGCAACTGAGTTTGTAGCATTGGAAGGAACAAGTTTTGATGCTGCATTAAATTTATTATATGCAAATATTGGTATAGAAATGGGACAACTTTTATTTGTATTTATTGTGTTGATACTTTCTTTTATTTGTCTAAATATTTTAAAATTCAACCGAAGAGAGTATATTTTATTTACAAGTGGTGCTATATTTGGTATTGCTTTAGAAATGGCAATAACAAGATTACCTTTTTAAATTTTGTATTATGAAAAATATTTTTCTTACTTTTTTTCTGCTAATATCATACAGTGTAATAGCCCAAGACATTCAAAACAATCCTAAGAGTAATCATGGAAATAAATTTGAGCAATTAGGAACAATTTTACCAACACCAAATGTGTATAGAACTGCAAGTGGTGCACCAGGTAATAAATATTGGCAACAAAGATGTGATTATAATATAGTTTGTCAATTAGATGAAAAAAATTTAAAACTTACAGGAAAAGAAACACTCACATACTACAATAACTCTCCTGATGTATTAACATATTTATGGATTCAATTAGATGAAAACCAACACAACACTTTGAATAATGCAAACTATCAAGATGCAAGCACATTGAGCAAACAAATTTCTGTGAGTGCTTTGGAAAAAATGGAAAATACAAAAAAAGATAATGGCTATGGTGTAAATATTGAAAAAATTACAGAAGCTGCAGGTGGTAAGCCTTTGAAGTATGCAATTAATAAAACTATGATGAGAGTAGATTTGAATGCTCCATTAAAACCTTCTCAACAATTTAGTTTTATTATCAACTGGAATTATAACATAGCTAATAGAATGGAAAAGGGTGGACGTGGAGGCTATGAATTTTTTCCAGAAGATGGTAATTATTTGTTTACAATGACACAATGGTTTCCTCGTCTTTGTGTATATAGTGATTTTCAAGGATGGCAAAATCATCAATTTACAGGTCGTGGAGAATTTGCTTTAACTTTTGGAAATTATAAAGTACAAATGACTGTTCCTGCTGATCATATTGTAATGGCAACAGGTGAATGTCAGAATTATAAACAAGTTTTGAACGCTACACAACATCAGCGTTGGGCAAAAGTTCAAACAGCAAAAGAGCCTATTGAAGTTGTAACATTAACTGAAGCAACAAATGCAGAAAAAACAAAAAGTACTCAAACTAAAACTTGGATTTTTAAAGCAGATAGTGTTAGAGATTTTGCATGGTGTAGTTCAAGAAAATTTATATGGGATGCAATGCCTATAACTGTAGAAGGAAAGAAAGTAATGTGTATGAGTGCTTATCCTAAAGAAGCATATAATTTATATAGAAAATTTTCTACTAAAGCAGTTGCTCATACTATTAAAACTTATTCAAAATTTACAATTCCTTATCCTTATCCTGTAGCACAAAGCATTGAGGCAAGTAATGGTATGGAATACCCTATGATATGTTTTAATTTTGGAAGAACAGAAAAAGATGGAACATACAGTGAAGCAACAAAAAATGGAATGATTGGTGTAATAATACATGAAGTAGGGCACAACTTTTTTCCTATGATTGTTAATAGTGATGAACGTCAATGGAGTTGGATGGATGAAGGCTTAAACACTTTTGTAGAATATCTTACAGAAGAATTATGGGATAATAAATTTCCCTCAAGAAGAGGACCAGCTTTTGCTATTACAGATTATATGCGTTTGCCAAAAGATTTATTAGAACCAATTATGACTAATAGTGAAAATATTATACAATTTGGACCAAATGCTTATGCAAAACCTGCAACAGGATTAAATATTTTAAGAGAAACAATTATGGGGCGTGAATTGTTTGACTTTGCATTTAAAGAATATGCAAAGCGTTGGGCATTTAAACATCCAACTCCAGCCGATTTTTTTAGAACAATGGAAGATGCAAGTGGCGAAGATTTAGATTGGTTTTGGCGTGGATGGTTTTTTAGTATTGACCCCTGTGATATTGCCATTGATAGTGTAAAAGTTGCAGCATTAAATACAGATACTTCTGCCTCTTTTGGTAGAAGATATAATGCACCCAAAGCAATAGATAAACCCTTAGTGCCAGTATTTGATGATATATCAAAAATAAGAAACAGAGAAGATAAAAATATTGTGTTTGCTACAGATGCTGATACTACTTTAAGAGATTTTTATTGGAGATATGCAAGAGGTTTAGAACCTTATGATACTACAAAATATATTTCTGAAGAAAGTGCTTTTGTTGTAGATCCTTTAGATGCTGCAACTAAGGTAAAATATGCCAATACTCACATGTACGAAATATCATTTTCAAACAAAGGAGGCTTAGTGATGCCTATTATAGTAGAGTTTAGATTTGAAGATGGTACAAAACAAATAGAAAGAATTCCTGCTCAAATTTGGAGAAAGAATGAGCAAAGAGTTACCAAAACTTTTATGACTCCTAAAAAAGCTGTTGCAATTGTTTTAGATCCAATGAGAGAAACAGCAGATATTGATGAATCTAACAATGTATGGACAGAAAAGGATGCTTTAACTACACCAACAAAATTTAGTTTATTTAAAGCAGGAATGAATAATAGAAGAAACCCTGGAGGTGCTGGAAAAAATCCAATGCAAGCAGCTAATGAAAAGAAAAAATAATTATTGAATAGTAATTTCTGTTTCATTATCCCAACTTGCACGAATAGATAATTTTTTATCTAAGATGTAAACAATTTCTGGTTGTAATTTTTTGCTATAATTACCAGCATCCCAAACACCATTATTATTTTTATCAAATAAAATTTTTAGTTGGTACTCACTTGGTTTAAATAAATTTCTACTAAAATCTCTTTGAACAATTTTTATAGATTCTATTAATTCAGTTTGCTTGTAAATTAATAATACAGGATGTTTTGTTGTATCTAAATTATTAAATCTTATTTTTATTGAACCATAATCTGCTGATTGTTTTGTCCAAAAATGTAAAGTATCGTTTTTAGCTAAAGTATTGCCAATACTATCTTTCAAAGCATTTTTAAACATCAATAATTTATAAGGTGTATTTTCTTTCCAAGTTGTTTTAATCAATAATTGTGTATTGGTAGAATCTTTTTCTATTGTGTAATTTGCTAAGTTATGATTGCTTGTATCGGTTAATAAAATTTTTGTTGAATCAAAAAAAGTTAGTGGTGTTGTAAATTTTATTGTAAGCTGATTGCTTAAAATATCTTGCTTACCTGCTTCAAGTGAGGTGGTGTATTTAATATATTTTGGCTTATCGTCATTCTTCTTAGCCTTGCTGTTATTAGAAGAAGATTTTGCTTTTTCTTGTTTCTTAGCTTCTTGATATGCATATAAAGTAACTGGCTTTGTTTTATTTGAAATATGAATTAAACTATCAGCAAAAGCAAAAATTTTTGTGCTGTCATCATACTTTTTTGAATAATCGTTTGGCATTGCAAACAAAGCAAAACTTCCTTCTGGTAAATGATGAAAATAAAAACTACCATCACCATTTAGTTTAGCAATATATTTTGGCTTTTCTTTTAAAACCGCTGTATCTGCAATGTTTTTATATAATACAGCAATTAAAGATGAATCAATAGTACCTGTTTCTGCCATAATAATTTTTCCAGAAAAAGTATTATTGTCTAAAGTATTTCCTGTTGAAAATACATACATAAAATTTTTTGCAGGGTTGTATTCATTTACATCTACAATACTATTACCAAAATCAAGAGCATAAGTTGTGTTGGACTCAAAACTATCTTTTAATTTTATGGTTACTGTTTTTAATTTATAATCAACAATAGGATTATTTTTTGGCAATGGAGATACAACAAGATTGTTTGAAATATCTTTTATTTCAACATATTCATCAAAAGTTAAAACAATTTTATTGCTTTTAAAGTTTAAAGAAGAATCTTTTGGTACAGCATTTATCAGTTTAGGGGGTATAGTATCTTTTGCTCCACCACTTGGAGGAATAATATTTGCACAACCTATTTGGCTTAATACAGCAACAATAAAAAATAAAAACAATACAATGTTTTGAAATATACTTTTTCTAACAATCATTTAATAAGCCTTAAAAAATTTTTAATGATGCAAACTTAAAACCTAAGTGTACAATAAAAATCATAATATTTTATTCTTCTTCTTCAAGTTGATGTAATGCAACAGCCAATTTGTTTGTTTTCACAAAATTACACCACTCACATTCTGGCTTTCCACATCCTGTATGAAATTCTTTTGCTTGAATTTTTTGCCAAGTATCTTTTATTTGTTGAGTTACTGTTGTTATGTCTTCTGGTTTAATAGTTAATTTTTCGGTTTTATATTCATCTTTAAAAGGCTCTACAAATTCAAATTCTGTACTTAGTGCTTGCCATTTGGTGGTTTTATCATTATCTATTAAAATTTTATAAAAAACAGCTTGTCGCCAATAATCACCTCCATTTGGATCTTTGTCAATTGGTGCGTTTAATTTTTTCTTTGCATTATCATATTTGCCTGTTTTATAATCTACAACATTTACTTGTGTTCCAGTAAACTCAAGCTTGTCAAACTTCCCATTCAATGGAATACCTTCTACAATAATATTTCTTGCACTTTTTTCTATTGTTACTATTTTATTCCAATTATTTATATGATGATTATAATATGCTGGTAAAATTTTTTTTCCATAATCTATTTTTAATTGAAAGCTTTCTGGTGTAAATGCTTCTTTGTTACTTTTCAAATACCATTTAAAATCATTTACAAACTCATCTGATGAAGGGAATGTATCATTATTATCTTTCATTTTTTTAAACAACATTTCTAAAGCATAATGCACAGCAGAACCAAATACCATGCTTTCACTTTTTGCACCTGGTACTTTAATTAAATTTTGATAATAAAATTTTAATGGACAACTTAAATAATTGTTTAAGTGAGTTACGCTAAGTGTGTAGTTCTGTAATATTCTATCTAAGTATTCTTTTTCAACCAATGCAATTTCTGGTTGAGCCTTCTCTTGCATTTGTAATAAAGTGTATTCAACTAAATCTTCATCATTCAGTTTTACAACTTGCTTTTCTGCTTCATTTGATTCATATAGTTCTTCTACAAAACAACTTGCAACAATGCTTTTACCTTTTTTATCTGCTAAATAATATGAAACAGATAAATTGGTTTTAGCTCTTGTAACTGCAACATAAAATAATCTTCTGCTTTCTTCAAAATCTGGAGCAACATTATGGCTACTTACTAAATTATCGGGTAGTTTAAAATTATTATTATTACTTTTTGATTCTTCCCAAGCATCTGCGGTACAGCCAACAACAAAAACATATTTATATTCACTTCCTTTGCTGTTGTGTGCTGTCATAAAGTTTACACCATTTTCTGTAGAAGTTATTTTTTGTAATGAGAGAGCTATTTTATTTGCTTTTAATAATGAAATATTTTTCAATAAATCTGACAGTGTTAGCACGGAATTTCTTTTAGTTTCTTCTTTTATATAATTGAAAAATGTAGCTAAAACCTGCATCAGCCAAGGCTTTTCATGGCTTTGCATAATGTATTTTAAAACTCCTGTTGTTTGAATAAGTTTTTCAAATAATTGTTGAAGTGTGCAATTACTGCTTTCTTTAATTAAGTTTTCAAGAATATCAGAAACTTTTTTAAAATCGATATTTTGATTGTTAAATAAATTTGCTTGAGTAATTGGTGTTTCATTTATTTTACTTCTGATAGATTTATTTTCATCTCTACTTGATTTATTAAAATCATTAACAGCCATACTAAGCTTTGCAATATCTAATGACTGTAAGTTGAAAAAATTGCTGTGTAAAATTTTAAATAAAATATCATCGGCACTATAAGGAATATATTTTTCTTTATCAACCCAAGTTAGAATATCTATAATGTTTTGAATAAATGGAAGGTCTAAGATATTTACACTTCGTTTAGTGTTTATAGTAATTTTCTTTTGTTCTAAAATGGTAATAATTTCATCAGATTGTGCATGTTTACGATAAATAACAGCAATATCTTTTCCTGAAACGCCTTGCTGTATCAGTGTTTCAATTTGTATTGCAATACCAATAGCTTCTTGTGAAGAGTTAGAAAACTCTAAAATCTTAGGTGATATATTTATACCTTGTAATTCTGGAAGGCTTGCTATTAAAGCAGTATCATTATTAGTAATTCTTAATTGATTATTATTAATTAAAGCATGTGCAGCATTAAGTATTGTTTGTGTAGAACGATAATTATTAACCAAATCTATTTGAACAATATCTTTTATATATTTTTCTCTAAACGATTCAATATTTTGCACATTAGCATCTTGAAAAGAATATATGCTTTGGTCTGCATCTCCAACAACAAATAAGTTTGGTGTTTCCCAATAATTGGTTAGATATTGTAGCACTAAACTTTGAGAACGACTGGTGTCTTGAAATTCATCAACCAAAATGTATAAATATCTTTCTTGATAATCTAATAACAGATTTTTGTTTTTTTCAAAAGCATCTATTACCCATAAAATCATATCATCAAAATTGTAACGACTAATATCTCTCATCATTTTATTGTATGTAGGATATAGTGTTACTGCTGCTTTTAGCAATTCCATTCTTTCTTTTTCTTCTTTATATGCTCCTACTTTTAAATCTCCTTTCTTAAATTCTTTATATTTATTTTTATATATAAAACCTTCTTTCGTTGGTAAAGATTCAATATAATTTTCTACTCTTTCAATAATATATTCAGGAGTCCAAGCTTCTTTTTTCATCAACTTAAATAAGTTAGCTAATCTATTTTTATCATAATATACATCTCCTCTAAAACGTTTTAATGCACTATCATTTGGAATATTGTCAATTAGTTTATAGAATAATTCTATTTCTTCTAAATCTCCAATAGGTTCTAAATTAAGTTTACCAAAATAGGTTACATTATCTTGAATAACTTCATTACAAAAAGAATGGAATGTGTGTATTTGAATATTGTATGCTGCTGAGCCAATAATTTGAAGCAGCCTTTTTCTCATTTCAATAGCACCATTATCGGTATATGTTAAACACAAAATATTATGAGGCTCTGTATCTGTTTTTAGTAAAATATTTCCTATTCGTGTAGAAAGAATTTGTGTTTTACCTGTACCAGGACCTGCATTTACCAAAACAGGCCCTTCAATAGTTTCAACAGCAAGTTTCTGTTCTTTGTTTAAAGCATTAAATTTATTGTCAAAATTTTCTTTTAATTTTTCATTTGTTGGCATAGTAGCTAATGTTTAAAATCTAAAAAGTAACATATTGCAATCAAATTTACTGAACTAAATAAGTTTTTTTATATTTATTCGTTATTAAGCAAATAAAAATAATTGAATGAAGAAAGTAGTATTGATTTTAGGAGTTTGTTTTTTAGTGTTTAATGCAAATGCACAGCAAAAAGAAAATAAATCTGAGCCTATTGGTTTAGATACCATTTATAATATTGTAGATACATTACCAAGTTTCCCTGGAGGTGATAAAGCTTGGAAAAACTTTTTAAAAGAAAATTTAAAATACCCTAAAAAAGCTTGGTGGGAAGAGTTAGAAGCTGATGCTGTTTTAGAATTTGTAGTAAGAAAAGATGGAAGTATAACAGATATTTCCAACCTTACAGTAAATGGTTGGGGTTTTGAAGAAGAAGCTGTTAGGCTTTTAAAAAAATCTGGTAAATGGATTCCGGCTGTAAAAAATGGTAAGAAGGTAAACTATCATGCTAAGCTTACATTTCCTTTCAGACTTAAATAATTTAGCTCAACAATCTTTTTATTTTCAGTTATTTTTTCTTAACATAAAATTTTTTTCTCTCAATTAAAAAACCCCCTACCTTTGAATAGTTGCATAAACAACTATTATGGCAAAAAATCATTTTAAAAGAGGTGAGTTATATAGTGTTTTAAATGCTATGGCTGCCACTGCTATTGCAAGAAGATTACAAAAAAATTTTCGCAACAATGGTATAGAAATTACCATTGAACAATGGAGTATTTTATATCACTTATGGAAGCAAGATGGTTTAAACCAACAAGATTTGTGCAATAAAACATTTAGAGATAAACCAAGTATAACAAGACTTATAGACAATCTTGAAAAACAAAAATTAGTAAAAAGAGTTTCAGATAAAAAAGATAAAAGAGTAAACTCTGTTTGTTTAACAGATGCTGCAAAACAATTACAAGAGATAACGATTAATATAGCAAACCAAACTATGGATGAAGCATTGGTAAATGTTTCAAAAGAAGAAATTGAAACAGTAAAAAATGTTTTGCAAAAAGTGTATGATAACTTAACAACTCAACAATAAATAAAAAACAAAAAATACTATGAGTAGCGAAAAACAATTAACAGCATTACATGGTGGCGAGTGGATTATTAAAGAAAGCCAACCAACAGACACTTTTACTCCTGAAGATTTTAATGAAGAGCAAAAAATGGTAATGGATATGTGTTATCAATTCTTAAAATCAGAAGTAACACCAAACATTGAAAGAATTGATAGTCAGGAAAAAGGTTTAGTGCCTTCTTTATTAGAAAAAGCAGGAGAGCAAGGGTTACTTTCAACTACAGTACCAGAAGAGTTTGGTGGTCTTGGAAAAGATTTTATTACAGGCACTATTGTTAATGAAGGCTTAGGAGCTGGACATAGTTTTAGTGTTGCTATTGCTGCACATACAGGTATTGGCAGCTTACCCATTTTATATTTTGGTACAGAAGAGCAAAAGAAAAAATATATGCCAAAATTATCCAGTGGAGAGTGGAAAGGTGCTTATGGATTAACTGAACCCAATAGTGGAAGTGATGCTTTGAGTGCTAAAACAACAGCCAAACTTAGTGATGATGGAAAATATTATATTTTAAATGGACAAAAATGTTGGATAACCAATGGAGGCTTTGCAGATGTATTTACAGTTTTTGCTAAAATAGATGGAACTCAATTTACAGGCTTTATTATTGAAAGAGGTTTTGAAGGATTTACTCAAGGACCAGAAGAACATAAAATGGGCATCAAAGGCTCATCAACTGTTCAATTATATTTTCAAGATTGTAAAGTACCAGTAGAAAATGTATTAGGAGAAATTGGTAAAGGGCATATCATAGCATTTAATATTTTAAATATTGGTCGTTTAAAATTATGTGCTGCTACATTAGGCGGAGCAAAAGATGCTGCAACTATTTCTGTTCAGTATGCTAATACAAGAGAACAATTCAAATTGCCTATTGCAAAATTTGGAGCAATTAAACATAAGCTTGGCGAAATGGCAATAAAATTATGGGTTACAGAAAGTGCATTATATCGTACATCTAAATGGATTGATAATAAAGAAAGTGAATTGTTAGCAGAAGGAAAACCTTTTAATGAAGCACTACTTGGAGCTGCTGAAGAATATGCTATTGAATGTGCTATGCTAAAAGTTTTTGGTAGCGAAACTTTAGATTATGTTGTTGATGAAGGGGTACAAATACATGGTGGTAATGGTTTTAGTGATGAATATATTATTAGCAAAGCATACAGAGATAGCAGAATTAATAGAATATTTGAAGGCACAAATGAAATAAACAGATTGCTTACTGTTGATATGGTTTTAAAACGTGCTATGAAAGGAAAATTAGATTTGATGACTCCTGCAATGAATGTTCAAAAAGAATTGATGAGTATTCCAGATTTTAATAGTGATGATGAAGGAGCATTTACTAAAGAATTAAAATATATTGCCAACTTTAAAAAAGCTATATTAATGGTTGCTGGTGCTGCTGTACAAAAACTAATGATGCAGTTAGATAAAGAACAAGAAATATTAATGAACATTGCTGATATGGCTATTGAAACTTTTCATGCAGAAAGTGCCTTATTGCGTTTGATGAGAATAACTGAACAACAAGGAGAAGCTGCTGCTTCACTTCAAGCAGATATGACTCGTACATTTATTTATGATGCTGCAGACAGAATAAACAAAGCAGGTAAAGATGCACTAAACAGCTTTGCAGATGGTGATGAATTAAGAATGATGCATATTGGTTTAAAGCGATTTACTAAAGTTGAACCATTCAACACAAAAGAAACAAGAAGAAGAATTTGTAATAAAATGTTAGAAGCAAATGCTTATTGCTATTAAAATTATTTATTAACAATTTTTGCATAAATATTTTCAATGATTGCAACAGTTTTCATGCCTTCATAAGCATTGGTACTTATGGAGGCATTGTTGTTTAAAACATCAATTACATTTTCATAAATTTTATCATGGTTACTCATAGATCCTTTATATGCCCCATAATCATTGGCTTCATTACCTCTTGGTAAATTACCAAAACTGAAATCTTTTACAAGAGAATAATCTAATGTATTTAAATATTCACCCCCAATTTTTACAGTACCATTTTCTGCAAAAATTGTAATAGAGCCTTCCATGTTTTTTTGAAAACTATTTACTGTATAATTTACAGAACCAATAACGCCACTTTCAAGTTCTATCAATACAATACCAGTATCTTCAAACTCAATAATATTTTGATGAGCATAGTTTTTGCCAATGGCTTGTACATTTTTTACATCTCCTAAAAACCAATAAATCAAATCTATAAAATGGCTGAATTGTGTAAACAATGTACCGCCATCTAATTGATTAGTGCCCCTCCAACCATCTATATAATATGCAGCATCTCTGTTCCAAAAACAATTTAATTGAAAGCTAAAAATTTTTCCTAACACACCATTATCTATAGCATTTTTTACAGCAACTACCGGTGGATTAAACCTGTTTTGTTTTACAATAAATAATTGTTTGTTGCTTTGTTCAGCAGCAGTAATCATTGCTTCACAATCTTTGGTATTTATTGCCATTGGTTTTTCACAAACTACATGACAACCTGCTTGCATTGCTTTAATAGAGTGTTGTGCATGTAAACCATTGGGTGTGCAAACTGTTACAACAGTTGGTTGATGATGAAGCAACAACTCATCAATACTATGATAATATTTTGCTTGATAAGTATCAGCTAATTTTTTTGCTTTAGCTTCTACAATATCACAAACAGCAATAAGTTTTCCTACATTGTTAATGTGTTTTGCATGTCGTTCTGCAATTCTTCCACAACCTATAATAGCAAAGGTTATTTCTGTTTTCATTGTAAAAAATTTTATTGAAACATTGTTGCTGCTTTCTGTAAACTTTCAGGTTTTCCTACATCAATTAATTTTGAGTTGTTATGCTCAAACCCTTGAATAGTATGGTTTACAGCAAGACTTAAATACACATCAATCATTGAAAACTTTCCTTGCTGTTGTATTAAACTTAATAATTCTGTACGAATAATTTGAATACCACTAAAAGCTTTTTCAAAAAGTGTATTAGCTGCTCTTGGTAATTTTTCTTCTTTTGTTTGAACATTTCTCCAACCACACAATCTATTTGTTTCATCAAACAATAAATATCTGGAAGAAGTTCTGTTTGTTACTGCAAGAGTTGCTAAAGCATTTGAGTTGATGTGTTGTACTATCATTTGTTGAAGATTTAAATCTGTAAGCATATCAACATTCATCAATAAAAAATTTTCATCATCTTTAAAAAACCAACTTGCTTTTTGTAAACCCCCACCTGTTTCAAGCACTTCATCAGCTTCATTGCTAATAGTTATATTGCTTTTCCATCCATTATTTTGTTCAATAGCTGCAATTATTTGTTCAGCAAAATGATGAACGTTTACAATAACGTTTTTAATATGATATTGTTGTAAGTATTCAATATTTCTTTGTAAAAGGGTTTTATTATTTACAACAGCTAATGCTTTAGGGTGCTTATCTGTAAAGGGTTTTAGCCTTGTGCCTAAGCCTGCTGCTAATAACATTGCTTTATTTATATTATAATTCATTTGTTGCAATATTTCAACTTTTCAACCAATTTTCTTGATTGGTATGATTGAGTTTTACTTTTAGTTTGTATTTATTTTTTAAATGCCTTGCTGTTTGTTCTGCAGCATAAACACTTCTATGCTGACCACCTGTACAACCAAAATTGATCATTAAGTTTTCAAAATTTCTTTCTAAATAATTTTCTACATTAATATCAATCAAATCCCAAACACTATTTAAAAAAGTATTCATTTTAGTGTGTTGTTCTAAAAAATCTTGTACAGGTTTGTCTTTGCCAGATAAATATTTGTAAGCCTCTTGCCTGCCTGGGTTTAAAATTCCTCTCATATCAAAAATAAATCCCCCGCCATTTTCAGAACTATCAACAGGTATTCCTTTTTTATAACTAAAACTGTTGATAGTAACTTCTAAAGGAGTATTTTCTGTTGCTTGTGGCGGTGTAAATCTTTCAATCATTTCGTTGCTTACAACAATTTTCAAAACCCTATCAAATTCTGGAGTTGTAATGCCTACCATTTTATTTTCAAGAAAAAATTTTAGGTTTTGGAGAGCCAGTGGAATGCTGGTTAAAAAATGAGCTTTTCTTTCGAATAATCCTCTAAAGCCATAAGCCCCTAACACTTGTAATAACCTTATTAAAACATAACCATTGTATTGATTGATAAAAACGGTTCTTTCAATTTTTTTAGGTAAAAGTTTATCGGCTTCATCAATATAATAGTTCAATAAAATTTCTTTCCATTCGTTACTAAGATTTGCTTTTGCTTGCCACAAAAAAGAGGCAACATCATATTGTAAAGCTCCTTTCATGCCTCCTTGAAAATCTATGAAACTAAGTTTATCATTCTCTACCATAATATTTCTGCTCTGAAAATCTCTGAACATAAAATATTTGTGTTCTGTGTAAGAGAGGTAAATGCTTAATGCTTCAAAATCTTGCAGCATTGCTTGTTTGTCGTAAGGAATTTTTAGTGTGTCTAAAAAATAATATTTAAAGTAAAGTAAATCGCCGAGGATAGCTTCTTTACCAAACTCCTGAGCGGTAATACACAAGCTGTAATCCAATCCCTCATTGCCTTTTATTTGAATAGCTGCTAATTGTTGCAAACTTTTTTTGAATAAGTTAAATACATTTTCAGACTCTCCTTCTTGCTCTAAAATGTTTAATAAAGAATTAGAGCCAACATCTTCTTGTATATAAATTGTAACATCATCATTTGTGCAAAATATTGTTGGCACCGATAAGCCTTGTTGTTTAAAATGATGAGCAAAAGCAATAAAAGTTTTATTTTCTCGAATGTTTAAATTATAAGTTGCAATAAAAGTTTTATTGGCAGAAAAAATTCTATAATAAATTCTATCACTACCACTTTGTTGAAGTTTTTCAATACGTTGTGCTGGGTTATTATTCCATTTAGTAAAAAGCTGTTGAATATTGTCTGTAATATTGAGCATACAATAGTTTGATTATAACGAAAGTAGTAATATTTTTTGCTTTGATATAATAGATTAATGATTGAAAGGAAGAATATTGCTATTGCCCCTAATGTAGTAATTCGTCTAAAGCACAAATCACTTTATTTTTTTAAATCACATATCAACAAAAGAGATAACTCCAGAGTTTTTAAAATATATATAACTAATTTTTGTAGATGTACTTCAATAAATCAAACTATTTAAGTGGAACTATAATTGAAAAAATTATGGATTACATTTTTTAAGTTTTATAGGTCAGTAGTATTTTATAAGTATCTTTACCGCTTGAATTTTACAAAATTTTTTAAAAAATATTGCTGTATATGAAAATAGCAATTTATAGTCGTGGATTAGATACTGAACAAGAGAGCCCTTTTGGTTATTTGCTACATGAGTTATTAAAACATCAAGTAGAAATTATTGTTTATCATCAATTACTACATTTATATCATATACCAGAAAATTTAAAAAGCAATATTCGTACTTTTCAATATACAGAAGAATTAGAAGATAATTCTGATTGCTTAATTAGTCTTGGAGGAGATGGAACAATGTTAGATGCTGTTGCTTTAGTTAAAGATAAGGGCATACCTATATTAGGAGTAAACTTTGGAAGACTTGGTTTTTTAGCTAATATTCATAAAGAAGAGTTATCTACAGCAGTAGAAGCTATTGTAAACAGAACTTATGTTATAGATAGCAGAACCCTAATTCATTTAGACTCCAATTTAAATATATTTAGTAATAGCCCATTTGCCTTAAACGAATTTTCATTGCACAAAAGAGATATATCTCCAATGATAAAAATTCATACATATTTGAATGGAGAATTTTTAAATACTTTTTGGGCAGATGGTTTAATTGTTTCTACACCAACAGGAAGTACAGGTTATAATATGAGTTGTAATGGTCCTATTGTTTTTCCAGATTGCTCTAGCTTTGTTATTACACCAGTTGCTCCACATAACTTAAATGTAAGAAGCATTGTAGTACCAGATGATAATATTATTTCTTTTGAAATTGAAGGACGAGCAGAGCAATTTATTTGTGCCTTAGATGCTCGTAAAGAAATTGTCAATAAAACAATTCAATTAGCTGTAAAAAAAGAAAATTTTTCTGCTAAACTAATCAGATTAAATGAAGGAAGTTTTCTCTCTACCTTAAGAAATAAACTTACCTGGGGAATGGATAAAAGAAATTAATTTTTATTAGTTATGCTACTAAAATATTCAACTCAATTAATAATTAACGTTTCAACAATAAGAAAATGAAACAATTTTCGTTTATTAATTAAAATAGTGTTTTAATTTGCCCCCTATGTTTATTAAAAGATTAGCTGTTATATTTTTTATTTGTGCCTTATCTATAAAATCCAAAGCTCAATTAATGGATGCTTTTGTGCATGAAGGAGAGTTTGGTATTGGTGTAGGTACAAGTCATTACTTTGGCGATTTAACAGCAGGAATGAAATTAACAGATTGGAAGCCTAAGTTTTCTGCAAGTGTTTTTTTTCGTAAACAATTTAATAATTATATAGGTGTAAAAATTGCTGGAACTTATGCTTTTTTAGGCTATTCAGATAAATATACAAGCTATAAAAACAACATTGTTCAAAAAACAAGAAACCTAAGTTTTAATACCAATATTTGGGAGCTTAGTATTAATGGAGAGTTTAATTTCTTTCGCTTTCAACCAGGGTTTCCAGATTATCGTTTTACTCCTTATGTATCCTTAGGGGTTGGTGCTTTTGCTTATGATCCTTATGCTTATCTTAATGGAGAAAAATATTATTTAAGACCACTTGGCACAGAAGGACAGCAAGATAAAACAAACTATCCTAACCTTAAACCTTATGGCACAATGGCTCTTTGTTTCCCTGTTGGTTTTGGTTTAAAGTATAGCCTTACAGATAAATTAAATGTATATGCAGAAGCAGTGTATAGATTTACTAATACAGATTATATAGATGATGTAAGTGGCAATTATGCACCAGATGCTTTTCCTTTAAATCCTAATGGTACACCTTCAATTGGTTTTTTATTACAAGATAGAAGTTATGAATATGGAACACCAATAGGCATTAAAGGAAGACAAAGAGGTAACAGCCAACAAAAAGATAGTTACTTGACTGCTCAAATAGGCATCAGCATTAATATTGGTTCTTATAGATGCCCAACTTATTAATACAAAATAATTTTATGAACTCTTATATAAAACTATCCTCAGAAATAGAGGAAGCCTTACGTCAGAATAAACCTATTGTAGCATTAGAAAGTACCATCATTTCTCACGGAATGCCATATCCAAAAAATGTAGAAACAGCTTTAGCTGTTGAACAAATTGTAAGAGATAATGGAGCAATACCAGCAACAATAGCCATTATTAATGGACAATGTTGTGTTGGTTTAAGTAAAGATGAAATTGAAGTTTTTGGAAAAGAAAAAAATGTGTGGAAGGTAAGCCTTAGAGATATGCCTTATGTTATTTCAAAAAAAATATTTGGAGCAACAACCGTTGCTGCTACTATGCGTATAGCAACTATGGTTGGAATAAAAATTTTTGTTACAGGAGGTATAGGAGGCGTACATAGAGGAGCAGAAAAAAGCATGGATATTAGTGCAGACCTTACAGAAATGGCACAAACAAATGTTGCTGTAGTTTGTGCTGGTGTAAAATCTATTTTAGATATTGGTTTAACTTTAGAACATTTAGAAACATTAGGTATTCCTGTTGTAACTTATGGGCAAGATGAGTTTCCAAGCTTTTATTCAAGACAAAGTGGTTATACATCTCCATTAAGATTAGATAGCTTCTCAGAAATTGCCAATCTTCTACAAACCAAATGGAGCTTAGGTTTAAATGGCTCTGTATTAATTGCAAACCCAATTAACGAAAAAGATGAAGTTCCTTTTGAAACTATGGAACAATATATTTTACAAGCTATTCAACAAGCAGAAAAGCAAGGAGTAAAAGGAAAAAATGTAACTCCATTTCTATTACAATACATTGCAGAAAATACAAAGGGGGATAGCTTAGAAGCTAATATTGCTTTAATAAAAAACAATGCTGTAGCTGGAGCAAAAATTGCAATATCTTTATATTAGCAAATGAAACCATTTTCGCCATATAAAATAATAAAGCAAGTTGAAGGAGAATGCATAGAACTTGAATTACCTAAAGGAAATAAAAGATTAAATTTTTTTACTTACAGAATATTCCCTTTTATCTTATTAATTATATCCATTAATGCTTATTTTTTTGCTTATAAAGAGATACCAATTATTGGAATTATTATGGGTATAGGCATTCCTATACTTTGCTTTTTTATGTTTATAAGAAAGTATATTATATCAATTAAAATAAACCAAGAGTATATTGAGTTTGAAAAAAGAACAGTATTAGGTAAACAAACGTTCAAATTTTCTTTCCCCTCTATTAAAAAAATTATTTGTAAAATAAGGTATGGTAAGGGTGGGGGAACTTATTTATATGTACATACAATTAACGATAACTCAGAAGAGTTTTTAACTATTCCAAGTTTATATACTACAAGAGAAAACACAACATCGGTTATAGCTGAAATAGAAAAAATTACAAAAATTAAGGTTGAACAAGCTTAATTTTTTGTTCAACCTTAAATAAAAATTAATATCCTTTTTTAGCAACACCATCAGCTATTGCTTGTAAGGCTTTTGCTTCACTTAAAATTGCAGCCATTTTATTTCCTTTACCATCGTTTCCAGAAGCCATATAACCACCTCTTGCAGTTTTAGTTATTACAGCATCATGCATTGGTACATTTTTTTCTTTTGTTTTTAAGCAGTAAGCTTTTATCATTTTACTTTTGTCCATGAAATAAATTTTTGTGTTATAAAATTAATAAGTAGGGCACAAGCTACTATTTTTCTTTTATATCAGAAAAAAGAATATATTGCTTAGTGCTTTTTTTGAGAAAATAATAAGATGTTATAGATAAAATTAATTTGCCAAATAAAAAATCTTAGGGTTATAATTATAGTAATTACAACAAATCCCCTACTTTTGCCACCCAAATTTATAAACCTGCGGGTGTGGTGAAATTGGTAGACACGCCAGACTTAGGATCTGGTGCTGCGAGGCTTGGGGGTTCGAGTCCCTCCACCCGCACCAAAGTGAAGTTGATAACGAAGGGGTTGATATTTACTCTTCAACTTCTTTATTATCAACTTTTTATTTATAACACAAACATAATATGCTCTTACAATGGCAACAGTAATTAGAGAAAACATTGGTAATCTTACCGATAAGCTTACAGTACAAATTTCTAAAGATGATTATTTACAAAACTTTGAACAGAGTTTAAAAAAATATGCTAAGTCAGCTAATATTCCTGGTTTTAGAAAGGGAATGGTTCCTGCTGGAATGGTAAAAAAGATGTATGGACAAAGTGTTTTTGGAGATGAAGTATTAAGAACTGTGGAAACTAAGCTAAATGAATATTTAACAACAGAACAGTTAGAAATTTTTGCTCAGCCATTACCATTAAATATTGCTGAAAATAATTTGGATATGAATAATCCTACAGATTATGCTTTTGCATTTGAAGTAGGCTTAAAACCAGATTTTTCTGTTGATACAAACATTGCTGTTACTCGTTATAAAATTAATGTAACAGACAAAATGGTTAATGATGAAGTGGATAGATTACAAAGACGTTTTGGCAAAATGACTGAGCCAGAAACTGTAACAGATGAAGAAACAATGTTGAATGTAACTTTTACAGAAGTTGATAATGAAGGCAATGTAATTGAAAATGGAATTAATAAACCTAATAGTGTTTTAGTAAAATATTTTGCACCTTCTTTTAGAAATAATTTATTAGGAAAAAGAAAAGATGATGTAATTGATGTTCATTTAGCAACTGCATTTGAAGATAAAGAATTAGATGTGATACTTGATGATTTAGGATTAGATAAAAATATTGCAGGTATTGCTGATAAACATTTTAAACTAACTATTACTAAAGTTGGCTTAGTTGAAAAAGCTGCTATGAATGAAGAGTTTTTTTTAGCTGCATATCCTAATAAAGAAATTAAAACAGAAGCCGATTTTCGTAATGCTGTAAAAGAAGATATTGAAGCATATTTTGTATCTCAAAGCAGTAATCAAATACACGACCAAATTTATCATCATTTATTAGACCATACAACTATTAGTTTTCCTGAAGAGTTTTTAAAACGTTGGATGCTATCTTCAGGAGAACAGAAAAAAACTGTTGAAGAAATTGAACAAGAATTTCCATCTTTTATAAATAGTTTAAAATGGTCTTTAATTTCTTCTCAATTAGTTGAAGAAAATAAAATTGAAGTTTTGCCAGATGATATTAGAACTCATGCAAAGCAACAGTTATTTCAATACATGGGTAATCAGCTAAATATTTTAGATGAGCAACAACAATGGATTGAGGATTATGCTAATAAAATGATGAAAGACAAAAAGTTTGTTGAAGATAGTTATCACAAAATTAGTGCAGAAAAATTATTTAAACTTTTAGCAGATAAAGTATCTGCAAAAGAAGAAAGTATTAGTGCTGAAGATTTTGCAAGCAAACTGCATCATCATCACCATTAATATTTTTAGAAAATAATTTTTAGAACTGGGTTTCGTGATTGTTTCTTTCTTCGGGTTCTTCGGTATAAATTCTTTTTATATTTAGATTACTGATAGGAGCTACAATTAATGGAAATTTTTCTACTGTAACAAAACCAGGGTCTAAGCCAAAACCACGTTCTTCTCCTAAAGAAATTTCTTTTAGCCAGAAGTATAGTTTCATAATAATTCCTTCAAAGAAAGGTAAATCATTATCGTGGCTAAGGTATTTTTCTAATACAATAAACTGAAAGTCGCCAGACATATTACTTTTTCCTAAGTTTTCGTAACGGCTTGTTATGGTTACTTCTTTATTAGCAGCTAAATCTTTTATAACTTGCTTTAGCATTAGATTAATACGTTGCTCAACCCTAAAACCTAATCTAAATACTACTCTTACAATATCGTTAGGTACAATATGCTCTACTGTATATTCACAAGTGTATGGATTGTCTAAAACATCTACGTGAACAAGCCAGTATATATCGGCACGTTTTGGTTTTTTATTTAAAATAGAATAGATGATTTTATGTTCAATTTCTTTGTGGTGTACAGAGCTTGTCATATACACTAAGTGAGTAGAGTATTTTGGTATAGTTTTATCTCTGCTTACCTCTTGTATTTGTGCAACATAATCATCTAACCTTACAAATTCAATATATCTATTTTTAATTTTTCTGCTTCTAAACCATACATACATTACTGTAAATATTAAGCCACCCAACACTAATGTTAAATAGCCTCCATGTAAGAATTTTTGTAATAATGCAACTAAGAAAGACGATTCTACTATTAAATAAAATGCTAAGAAAAGATATATCCAAACAGAAGCTACTCTTTTTAAAACAAGATAGTTTGCATATAGTATTGTGGTACTTATCATTGTTATTACTATAGCAAGACCATAAGCTGCTTCCATTTTTGAAGATTCTCTAAAATGCAGAACAACTCCTACGCATCCAATAAATAAAAGTATGTTTACGCTTGGAATAAATAGTTGTCCTCTTTCATCTGAAGGGTAACGAATTTTAAACTTAGGCCAAAGGTTTAATCTTATTGCTTCGCTAATTAATGTAAATGAACCAGATACCAATGCCTGACTTGCGATAATAGCAGCTGTTGTTGCAATAATTACTCCAACAAATAAAAACCAACTTGGCATTAAATCGTAAAAAGCATTAATGCCTAAAGAATCTTTTAATTCAGAAGTAATGTGCATACCTCTATAATTAGCTAATAATAATGCACCTTGACCAATATAATTTAAGAGTAAACAAATTTTTACATAGCTCCATGATACACGAATATTTTTTCGTCCACAATGCCCTAAATCGCTGTACAAGGCTTCTACCCCAGTTGTGCAGAGAAACACTGCTCCCAACGTCCAAAAACCATGAGGATAATATGTAAGAAATTTTATTGCATACATTGGATTAAATGCTTTAAAAACGCTTAAATCATCTGTAATATGTATAGCTCCTAAAACTCCTAACATAGTAAACCAAATAAGCATTATTGGACCAAATAATTTACCAATACTGGCAGTACCAAATTGTTGCATTAAAAAAAACACCACTAAAATACATAGTACAATAACCACAATAATATCTGTTGTTAAATCTCTAAAAGTTGGAATTTTTTTTAACCCTTCAATAGCCGATGTTACTGTAATGGGTGGCGTTATAATTCCATCTGCTAACATAGCAGCACCGCCAATCATTGCAGGAATTACTAACCACTTTTTTCTTCTTCTTACTAAAGCATATAAAGAAAAAACGCCACCTTCTCCATTATTATCTGCTCTTAAAACAAGTATTACATACTTTAAAGAAATTTGTAAAAAGAATGTCCAGATAATACAAGATAATGTACCAATAATTAGTTGATCAGAAATTACTTTATCGCTAATAATAGCATTAAAAACGTAAAGAGGAGAAGTGCCAATATCGCCATAAATAATACCTAAAGCAACTATTAGTCCAACGGAAGAAACTTTGTTTAAATTTTTTGCCACAAAAGAAGGGTTTGTAATTGACTAAACAAATGTAGGAGTTAATAAAATATTGGAAAATAAATTTTGTTTGTAATTATGAAAAACAATCTTTTGTGATAAAGCAATAAAAACTATATTTACATTAATTGATAAAAGAAGTAAAATGGTGTTTGACAAAGAATTACTATCTGTAAAAGAAGCCAGTATTTGGGCGACAGAGTATTTGGACAAAAATGTTACTACTTCTAACATTTCTTACCTTATCCAATACGGCAGGATAAAAAAAATAGGCGACAATGGTTCAACACAGGTAATCAAAGAAGAACTGATTGAATATTACAAAGACCAAAAAAAATCCAGACAAGAAGAATGGAAAGAACAACTTGGTGAAGATTTGAATTTGTTCGTTCCTCACAAAAGGATTTTCGCTTCAATCCCTAATGCAAAATACTCACTCAACTAAAAATATTGAACAATGGAAACAATACAACAAAATGAAATCATTTTTACAATCACAAAAGAAGATTTGCAATGTAAAGCACAGGAAAAAATTGGCAGAGAACTGACCGATGATGAAATTCATATTGCTAAAAAAGGTATAGAAAGCGGATTGCTTACTGATATAGAAACAGTTTATCAAACAATTTTTAATGAAATGATAAACAATGCAAGAAATTAAAACAGAAATATTTTTAGGCGACAGCAAAGAAGTTTTAAATACTTTGCCCGACAATTCAGTAGATTTAATTGTTACTTCGCCACCGTATGCAGACCGTAGAAAACAAACTTATGGTGGAATAAGTCCTGAAAAATATGTTAATTGGTTTTTGCCAATTAGTAAAGAACTTTTACGAGTTCTAAAACCTGATGGAACTTTTGTTTTGAATATAAAAGAAAAAGCAGAAAACGGAGAAAGACATACTTACGTTTTGGAATTGATTTTGGCTTTAAGAAATCAAGGCTGGCTTTGGACGGAAGAATTTATTTGGCACAAAAAAAATTCATACCCGGGAAAGTGGCCAAATCGTTTTCGTGATTCTTGGGAGAGATTGTTACAATTCAACAAAACAAGAACTTTCAATATGTATCAAGACGCAGTAAAAGTTCCTATCGGAGATTGGGCAAACGGACGTTTGAAAAATTTGAGTGAAACGGATAAGATTAGAGATAATGCAAAAAACGGAAGTGGTTTTGGAAAAAACATATCAAATTGGTTAGGAAAAGATGCTGTTTATCCGAATAATGTTTTGCATCTTTCAACTGAATGCAATAACAAAAACCATAGTGCTGCATTTCCTGACGCTTTACCCGAATGGTTTATTAAACTTTTCACCAAAGAATACGATATAGTTTTAGACCCATTTGCAGGTTCGGGAACAACTTTGCGAGTTGCTCAAAATTTGTTTCGAAATTCTATTGGAATTGAGATTTTGCCTGAGTATGTTGAGTTGATTAAATCTCAAATTAAGGAAAGAGAATTTGTTTTATTTGAACCAAAAGTAGCGTATGAAAGAATTAAAATTAGATGATCTACAGAAATATGCAGAAGAAAAAATTACTATTTTTCATCAGCAACGTTTGGATACTGTTTCAGCCAAAATGGATTTTATTAAATTGGTTGAACAAAAAAATCCTTATTTATTTAGAGCAAAGAACATATTAACGGCACAAGAATTAGTGAGCGGTTTTGTTGATGCTTTCTTACAATCACAGGAAGAAACACTATTTGGAAATTTTATTGAAGGGCTTGCCATTTTTGTTTGTGATAAAGTTTATGGAGCAAAGAAAACTGACCTTACAGGAATGGATTTAGAGTTTGAGAAAGAGGAAACTATTTATGTAATAGAAATAAAAGCAGGTTGGAATTGGGGCAATGCAAGCCAAATAAAACAACTTAAAATAAATGCGAAAAACGCAAAAGAAAAATTAGAAAAAAAAACGGGCAAACAAGTTGTCATTGTAAACGGCTGTTGCTTTGGAAAAAAGAAAAATTCTAAACCTGAAAAAGATGGATATTACAAAATTTGTGGTCAGGATTTTTGGTATCTCATTTCAAATGATGAGGAACTTTATACAAAAATAATTGAGCCAATCAGCCATAAAGCAAAACAAAAAAACGAAGAATTTTTAGTTGCTTATTCTGCCTTAATTAATAGATTCACTGTTGAATTTGCTAAAAAATTCTGTGACAAAAATGGAAATATAGAATGGCAAAAATTAGTAGAATTTAATTCGGGAAGAAAAGAGAAAAAATAATTTTCAAAAATACAACCCTTATGAGCCCAAGCCTTATTCACGTTGGACGATGGCGGGAATGTTGGATTTGCAAAATGAACTTAAGGTAGCAGAAGAATTTTGGGAGTTTATTAGTGGCAAAGGTTCATACAAGCAACTATTAGATATTTTTGAAAGAGTTGGTATAGAGTTAAGGTCTGATATTGATTTATATTTTGCAAATTTTCAAAAATAATATCCTTTACATTTCTCTAATCAGTAAATTTATAACCAACACCTCTTACGCTATGAAAGTGTTTTGATTGTTTGCTATTTTCTTCAAAATACTTTCTAAACATTAAAATAAAATTATCTACTGTTCTGGTAGTTGGATAAACATTGTAACCCCAAACAACTAATAAAATTTTTTCTCGTGGTACAACTTCATTTTTATTTTCTATAAGAAGTTTTAAAAGGCTGGTTTCTTTTTTACTTAGTTTTATTTTGCTACCATCAAACGTAATAGCATCATGCGATTTAAAATCAATATAATTATTTCCAAAAACATAGGTATCGCCAATACTGCTTTCTTTTTTTTCAATTCGTTTATTTTTTTCAATTAATTTTTCTACTCTTAATAAAAGTTCTTCCAAATTAAATGGCTTGGTTAAGTAATCGTCTGCTCCTTTTTTTAATCCTAATACTCTATCGGCTCCTGTATTTTTTGCACTTAGCATTAAAATAGGTATTTCATTATTTTGTATTCTTACAGTTTGTGCAATAGTTATTCCATCAACTTCGGGTAGCATAATATCTAAAATCATTAAATCAAAATGGGCTTTTTCTAAAGCTTTTAATGCATCATTACCAGCATAAGCACTTGTTACTTCATAGCCTTCTAATTCAAGATTTAGTTTTAGTGTTTCGTGTAAGTTTTCTTCATCTTCTACAAGTAATATTTCGGCTTTTGCTTCTTTCATTTTTTATGCTTTAAATGTAGCAGCAAAAATACTTCCTTGTGGTGTATTGTTTGTCATAGAAATGTTACCATTATGGCTTTCCATTATTTTACTACATAAATATAAACCTAAGCCTGTACCTTTTGTTGTTCTTGTATTTTCGTTACCAGAACGATAAAATTTTTCAAATATTTTTTTTCTTTCTGCTATAGGAATACCAAAGCCTTCATCAGTTACTGTAAGGGTTGTTATATTTTGTTGTTGAGAAAGTTTTATTTGAATTTGTTTTTCTTTTGGAGAATATTTTAAAGCATTTTCAATAAGGTTATTAATCAGCATTTGTAGTAATAAAATTTCTCCATTAATATAAACCTGTTGTTGTATATCTGCTTCCATTTTTCTTTGAGGAAATCTGTTGGCAAAATCTTCTATACAATCTTCTGTTAATTCACTAAAATTAATTTCTTGTTTTGTGCTGTTGTAAGCACCACCATCTAACTGTGCTGCTAATAAAATATTATTGCATAAGCTGTTTAACCTGTTTGCTTCGTTTAATGTGTTGTTGATAATTTTGTGTTGTTGTGTTTCTTCTAATTTTCTTTTTTGTAAGGTTTCTAAATTTAGTTTGGTTATGGCAATAGGTGTTTTTAACTCATGTGTAATTGCCATCATAAAATTTTGTTGTTGAACAGAAAGTTTTATTTGTTTTCTGGTTGCACGATAAACATATACTGCACCAATCATTATTACAGCAAAAAATGTAATTCCTTCTCCAATAAATTGTGCTTTTTTTCTGTTTAATGTATCTTCTATTTTATTTAATTTTTGTTGATAGGTTGGTGTATTTTTATCTAAGAAAGTAATTTGTTCTTTAGCCGTATTTATTGCATTATTATTTAGCTCTATAAACCAAAATAGTAATGCTGCAATAATGTATAAAAGTAAAAACCAATAAACAGCAGTAATAATAATCAGTTTCTTTTTTACATAGCTAATCATGGATGTATTTTTTCAATTCTTATACCTGCATTTAAAACATATTGCAGGGGGTCTTCTCTCATAATTTGATGTATGGTAAAAGTGTAATTTCCTTTTAAAAGCTTTGCAGGAGTTTTATTAAATGGAATTCTGTGTTCAATAATATCGCTCAATGCAGTGCCTAACCATTTTTCATTATCTGCTAAAGTAAATTCTCTTTTAACTGTAATGGTTGTATCTGGAGATTTCATTTGTATTTCTGCCCAAATATTTTTGTATCTGTAAGCATCTTCGTGTCTTACTACAAAATATATATTGTATAAAGAGTTAGTGTCTTTAATTTCAAATGTTGTTGATACAGCATTTTTATTACTCCATTCGTGGTTGTTAAAGAATGTTGTTTTTTCAAAAACATCTAATGTATTGCAAGATGAAAAAACAATAATTAATAGTAAAAAATACGATGAAATTTTAATAGTCTTTGTTGTCATTAATAACTAATTTTATTTAGCTCTTTTTTTATAATACATTTAAAATTTGTTCTTTCATTTTTTCTAATTCATCTTTCATAAGCACTACAATTTTTTGAATTTCGGCATTATTTGCCTTGCTTCCGGTAGTGTTTATTTCTCTTCCAAATTCTTGTAAAATAAAAGATAATTTTTTGCCTTTGCTTTTACCCGATTCGACTAAAATTGTTTTAAAATAATTACAATGATTGGTTAGTCTTACTTGCTCTTCACTAATATCTATTTTTTCTATGTAGTAAATTAATTCTTGCTCTAACCTATTAGGGTCATAGTTTTCTTTGCCTACATGTTCTGTTAAAACTCTTTGTAGTCCATCTTTAATTTTTGTTCTTCTTAGTGGTTCTAATTTTTTTATTTCTTCTTTATATTGCTCAATATTATTTAAGCATTTTAATAAATCTTCTTCTATACTTTTTCCTTCTTCTTTTCTATGTTCGTTAAGTTGATTAACGACTGTTTCTAATAATAAATAAAATTCGTTCCAACCTTTTTCATCTAAAATTTCTGTTGAGTTTGCAACAATATCTGGCATTCTTAAAATGGCACTAATTAGTTGATTTGTATCTGCATTTAATTCTTTAGCAACTTCTGTAATGCTTGTGTAGTAAGCCTTTAATAAATCTGTATTAATAACAACAGGCTTGTTGCAACCATTTTGTTTTATGCTTATTACACATTCAATTGTACCTCTGTCTAAATGTTCACTTAAATAATTTCTAATGTTAAACTCATTTGGTCTTAATAAAGATGGTAGCATTAGCTTTAGTTCAAATTGTTTACCATTTAAAGATTTTAACTCTACTAAAAATGTTCTATCACCTATAGTTTTTTCAGCTCTGCCATAACCCGTCATTGAATAAAGCATAATACTTATTTTTATTTGTTTGCATTTGGTTTTACAAATACTTTTTTATTATTTTTTAAAATTTTGTTTCTAAAATATAAGGTAGCATTGCTCTCCATGTAGGCCAGTCATGATGAATATCTGGACCCCAAATATCTAAATCGTGCCATATACCTTTATCCCAAAGTACTTGACTAAACTTTCTATTAGCCTCTGGGTCTTCATAATTACCACTACCTGTTGCAATGTGTATATGATGGCTTGCTTTAATTTTATCTAAATACCAACTATCATTTAAGTTTGGAATGTAATGATAAGGGCTATTAAAATAAACCTGTTCATCCCAAAAACCTTTTGTATAATCTGTTAAATCATACACACCACTCATACTTATACAGCCATTAATAATATCTGGGCGTTTTAAAAATAAATTCATACTATGTAATGCACCAAAACTTGCACCACTTGTATAAATAAAAGTATCGGCAGTGGTTGCATTTCTTATGTAAGGAATGACTTCATTAAAAACATAATTATTAAATTGATTATGACGTATAGCCTTATGTTCTGGCAACATTTCATTGTTTAACCAACTTTCATTGTTAATACTGTTTATGCTAAATACCCTTAATTTGCCTGAATTAATTAATGGCTCTAAAGCATCTATCATTAAAAAACGTTCATACTCTAAATAATCTGCTGCTGCGGTGGGTACTAATAAAACCACAAAACCTGCATGACCATAAGAAACAATTGGCATTTCTTTGTCTAATGAAGGGCTATACCAACTATCGGTAATTTTATTCATAAAAAATAATTTAAAGGTTGAAAATATTATTAATCATTAACGGCTTACAATATTATGAATAATAATTTACTTTAGTATATAGTTTATTTTTCTTTCTTAGTTTGAAAAAAATAAGCAATTCCTAAATTAAATTGTCCAAAGAAAAATTGCTGAGATGCATTGTCTGGCTTATTATTAAGAGTAGTCTTAATGTTTGGCATATTAATATATCCTTCTTTAATTTCTGTTCTAAGAGCAATATGCTTGAAGAACACAAAATTTAAAGAGCTTCTAACATCTAACCCAAAACCAGCTAAATGAAATCTATCACTTCGGTCATTTCCAAAAAGTTTTACATTACTTTTTGGTAAAAGCCCTCCTACACCTGCTCCATAAGACCAATTTATGTTAAACCAATCATTGCTGTAAATAGATTGATAATGCTCAACGCCCAAATTAAAATAATTTAATCCATCTGTATGCTCAAAAGTTAAAAATTTTTCGTCGGACATATTCACAAATCCATTTTGAACCATAGAAGCATAATAAGCATCTCCTATTGTACCTGTTACTTTTGCCACTTGCTCCTGATCCATAACATACTTCATGTGGTCAATAGAAAAAACCAAAGCTAAATTATCTTTAATAAAATAACCTATTTGTAAATTAGTTTGAGGAATAGTTATTCTTAAAGGATTAAAATAAGGATCTAAAGCAAAGGGCGTTTGTCTATCGTGGGCAATCATATTATGTACTGTGAAATCATAGTTAGCTCCAGTAAAATGTACATTTGAAGCACTATAAAATGCTCTGTTCCAACCCCAATATCCAAACATAGCACCTTTTCTTGTTATGTTATATTTTTTAGAAGTATTTACTTGTGCTTTAGATGAATGAAATAAAACTCCAACCAATAATAGGATTAATAAATATTTCATTTGTTTTGTTTACCTCAAAGATAAAAGATTTCATAATTTTTTTACACATCTTCTCTTAGCTAACAATGAGAAAAGATGCTGCTAAAGAATTTTGTTTTTTAAGATAGAGTGCGGAAACGAATGTATTATTTTATTGCTTAAATATATCTACAATTCTTTGTACTTGAAATTTCCAATTTCCTTTCTCTGTTTTTACAACATTATACAATACTTGACGAGCTATTATTGGATTTTCATTTGTATTGGTAGTGTCTTTAACAGAAAATTTTTGTGTTAATATACCATTTAATAATCTAAAAGAATCATTACCATCATAACCATCTTTTAATTTTTCATTGCTTAAAATATCAGGAAAACTAATTGGCATTATTCGTTTATTTTCATCTGAGGCAATAGATAAAATAGAAGATTTTCTTTTAGCCTCATCCATTAAAATGTACACAATTAAATCTGGAAAACCATCTCTATTCAAATCATCAATTTCAGCTCCATATACTTTTCCCTTAATTTCAATATTCAAATCTTCTGTCATTTCTTCAAAGCCTATGAGGGTAATACGTAAATTATTTTTTGTGGTAGATTTATTACTACACAAAACCCTATAACCAATTTTACCAATTTTTACAGTAGTATCATATTTATTTTTTTGAGCAATACAAAAAGTAAAAGAAAATATTGCAGCAGCTAAAAGAAAAATTTTACCCATAACGTATATGTAGCTTTGTATAGAAATGCTATTTCTTTGGAGTGAAAGAAGAACTAAAATTATTTTTTGTGACCCCTCAGGGACTCGAACCCTGGGCCTACTGATTAAGAGTCAGTAGCTCTACCAACTGAGCTAAGGAGTCAAAGATTTTTTAAAGTTGTAAAAATAAGTACAATTTAGATTTCTGATTTTGAAAATATTGTTTAGGTTGTATTTTTGAATAATAATTTTAATTTACTATCTCAAAAACCAAACTTATGTCACATACAAATTTTGAAGACAATTCTAAAAACTTTACACCAATTGCAATTTTATCTTTTGCTGTAGTATTTGTTTTTTTAGTTTTATTTAGTCGTTGTCATGGAGATTATCATCCAGGTCATTCTGGTGATCATCAAGAAAAACCTGCTGTAGAAAAAGCTCATTAATTAGCAAATAATTTTTTTATTAGGCTAAACATATTTGCCTACAATAGGCATTTTTCTACCAATACCAAAAGCTTTAGAGCTAACACGTAATATAGGACAAAATTGATGTCTCTTATATTCATTGTTATTTACCAGCGTTAAAATTTTATTTACAAGATTATTTTCAAATCCTAAAGATTTTATTTCTTCTGCTGACAAGTTTCTTTCAATATACTGATACAAAATTTTATCTAATACCGTATAATCAGGTAAACTATCACTATCTTTTTGATTAGGTCTTAACTCGGCACTTGGTGCTTTTGTAATAATATTATTTGGTATAATTTCTTTGTTTCTATTTATATAATTTGCTAAAGTATATACTTGCAGTTTATAACAATCTCCTAAAATACTTAAACCACCAGCCATATCGCCATATAAAGTTCCATAGCCAGTAGCTAATTCACTTTTATTGCTTGTGTTTAATAAGATATATCCCAACTTATTGCTGATAGCCATTAATAAATTACCTCTAACCCTGCTTTGAATATTTTCTTCTGCTAAACCAAAAGGCAAATCTTTAAATACAGGTTGCAACGATTGTAAAAAACTGTTATAAATATTGCTTATGTTAATGATATCGTAAGAGCATTGTACATTTTTACTAAGCCTTACAGCATCATTAACACTATGTTCAGAGCTATACAAGGATGGCATTAAAACAGTATGAACATTTTTTGACCCAAGAGCTTCACAGGCAAGAGCAACAACAACAGCACTATCAATTCCTCCACTACTTCCTATAATTGCTTTTTTAAAATTCATTTTAGAAAAATAATCTTGAATACCAAAAACCAAAGCATCGTGTATAAAAGAAATATTCAAATCTTCGTTTAATGCAGTTGGAATTTTTTTATACTCTGCAATAAAATTTTTTGTTTCATTAATAGTTGTTTCATTGGTTTTTGTATCATCAATTATTACACTTTCAATGGCTTCTTTAAATGCTGGTAATTCTTTTATTAATTGTGCATCTTTATTAAACACAAGGCTTGAACCATCAAATATAATTTCTGTTTGACAACCAACAGCATTGCAATAAACAATAGGTAATTTGTATTTTAAAACATTGGCTTTTATTATTGCTTTTCTGTTTTCAATATGTGTATAATCAAAAGGGCTTGCACTTAAATTAATCATAACATCTGGTTGATGTTTTATTAATTCATCCATTGGGCATAAGCGATACAAGGGGCTATCTGTAATATTCCAAATATCTTCACAAATAGTAACTGCTAATTTTTTTCCTTTATGTTCAATAATATTCCATTCAAAAGCAGGCTCAAAATATCTGTATTCATCAAAAACATCATAGGTTGGTAAAAGTGTTTTATGAATTATTTTTTTAACTTCTTTTTCATACAAATAAAATGCAGTATTAAATAAACTTTTTCCTCTGTTATTTGTGTTGTGTGCAGGAGCACCAACTAAAACACCAATGTTATCTGCATGTTGTTTTATAGTATTAATAGCTGTATAACATTTATCAATAAAGCTTTTAAAATTTAATAAATCTTTTGGAGGATAACCACAAACAGATAGTTCACTAAATACAATTAAATCGCCACCTTGTTGTTTAGCAATTTCTATTGCTTCAATTATTTTAGAAGTGTTTTGTTCAATATTTCCAATATGATAATTCTGTTGTGCTAAAAATATTTTCATTCTGCAAATTTATCTTATAACAAGATAAAGGTATTACTGTTTAGTTCTTTATAAAAGCAAAATATCAAAATCTTGTTAAACATTATATTTAAGAAACCACTAATACTATTCATATTTATAGAAATAATAACTTTACAAACATTCAACTATTTGTAAAATAGGTTACATTAAAAATCAAAATATAAATTAATGAAGAAAATAGTATTCGTTGTTTTAATTGCAATAACAGTTGTTGCATGTAAAACAAAAGATAATGGTGCATTTACTGTAACAGGTAAAATAGAAAACTCTCCAACCGATAAAATTTATTTAGAAGAAATTCCATTTGCTGCTCAGACCTCTGTTGTTATAGACTCTACAACCATTAAGAATAATCACTTTAGTTTAAAAGGAATTGCACCTGATGAAAGATTGTATGCACTAAACATTCATCAAGGACCACAAATTTTATTGGTAAATGATAGCAAAGAAATTGAAGTAACTTTAGATGTAAATAATTATAAAAACTATGAAATAAAAGGCTCTAAAGCTTCTTCTTCTTTAAAACAATTATTTACAGATTATGAAGCACAATTTACAAAAGTAAAAAAAGCTTATTCTGTTTTAGATTCTTTACATGAAAAAACAGTAAGCGATAGTCTTCTTACTGTTTATGAATTACAAAGAGATAATGAGATGAAGAAGTTAAATGCAGTTATTGCTGATTTTGTAAATAAAACAGAAAGTCCTGCAGCTTGTTTGCAAGCTCTTGGCATGGCTACAAGAAGTATGGATTTAGATGAATTGCAAGGGTTAGCTATGAATGCTTTAAACAAGTTTAAAAACAATGGCAATATTCAAAAGTTTAATACAATGCTTAAAGGCAATGATTATCCATTATTAAATAAACAAGCACCAGAAATTGCATTAAATACACCAGATGGAAAACTTGTAAAACTTAGCGATTATAAAGGCAAATATGTTTTAGTAGATTTTTGGGCAAGTTGGTGTAAACCTTGCAGACAAGAAAATCCTCATGTTGTAAAAGCATACAACAAATACAAAGACAAAAACTTTACCATTCTTGGTGTATCGTTAGATAATGATAAAGATAGTTGGGTTGAAGCCATAGCTAAAGACAATCTTACTTGGATGCACATTAGTGATTTAAAACAATGGGAAACTCCTTTAATTGATGTATATAAATTTGATGGTATTCCTTTTAACGTGTTAGTAGATCCGTCAGGAAAAATTATTGCAACAGGCTTACGTGGCGATGCTTTAGATAAAAAATTAGGAGAAGTTTTAAAATAAAAATACTCACTAAAAAAATTTTTTCTTAAAAGCGATACTCATAAAAATAGTATCGCTTTTCTTTTTTTAAAACATAAGCAGCAGTACAAATTGGTATTTAATAATATTATCTATTACTTTCGCAATACTTAAAATTAATAAACAATGAAACTTGTTTCTTATCTTAAAAACGAACATGATCAATTAGCATTTTTGGTAAATAATCGTTTATACGATTGTGATATTGTACATCCTGAATTGCCAGGTAATATGAATATGTTTTTAAGTTATTGGGATGATATGTTTCCTTTAGCACAAAAAGTAAATGCTGCAATTGTTGATGGCTCTATTCATAAAGAACATGGAATAGATTTGAATGAACTTAAAATACTTGCTCCTGTTCCTTTTCCTACAAGTTGTAGAGATGGTTATGCTTTTCGCCAACACGTTGCTGCTGCAAGAAGAAACAGAAAAGTAGATATGATTCCTGAGTTTGACCAATACCCCATTTTTTATTTTACCAACCATCACAGTATTCAAGGAGAAGGCGATATTTATTGTATGCCAGACCATTTTGAAAAATTAGATTTTGAATTAGAAGCTGCTATTGTTATTTGTAAAGCAGGAAGAAATATTGCTGCTGAAGTAGCAGATAATTATATTGGTGGTTTAATGATTATGAATGATATGAGTGCAAGAAGATTGCAAATGGAAGAAATGCTTTTAAACTTAGGTCCTGCAAAAGGAAAAGATTTTTGCACAGTAATTGGTCCTTGCCTTGTAACCTTAGATGAATTAGCACAATACGAAATACCAGCCAAAGAAAATCATATAGGAAAATCTTGGAATCTTAGTATGAAATGTAAAGTAAATGGCATACAAGTAAGTGAAGGAAATATTGGCGATATGGATTGGACTTTTGCAGAAATTATTGAACGTTGTAGTTATGGAGCAACAATATTTCCAGGCGATGTAATTGGTAGTGGAACTGTTGGCACAGGTTGCTTTTTAGAATTAAATGGTACAGGAAAATTAAACAATCCAGATTATCAAGAACAATGGTTGAAAGAAGGAGATGTAATAGAAATGGAAATTGACCATATTGGCATTTTAAAAAATACTATTGTAAAAGAAGAAAGTGAATTTTCTATTTTAAACAGAAAGAAAATATAAAGGGTTTAAGGGGTTTCAAGGGTTTGAAGGTTTAAAGTTTAATGTTTCATAACTCATAATTCATAACTCATAACTCATCATTTACAAGTAAAAAATGAAGTACAATAATATTAGAGAAGAAGAACTAAAAAATAAAGTTGGGACAGATTGGTTTAAAATTTTTGATACTACTGAAATTATTGGCAATATTGACTTCACTGTTTTTCCAAAACAAGATAATTTATTTGGTAGAACACCATTACTTTGGGCAGAAGCAAAAACAGGCAACTATGATATTGCTACTATGTTTGTACAACTCATTCTTACCATAGGCAAAGCAAGAACATTTGATAAAACTTTACCACCAGCCTTTTTAGGAGCTTTCGATTTTCAAAAAATTGCTTTTATTTCTTACATCAGTATTCAAGATATTTTTTACTTAAACGATTTTAATTGGAATGTAACACCAAGCAATCATGAAACAAAAGAATTTAAACTTATTAAAGAACGTATTGAAACAACACTTAAACAAAACACCTACATATACAATTACGAGAAAGACAAAAAAGAACTCAAACATTTTATTGCCAACAATATTGCTAAGGCTACTGAAACAAGTAAATTAAAAATTGATAAAAATAATTTCTATCCCATTTATTTACGTTGGTTAGATAATGTAAAACCCATTATTGATGTAAACTGGGACGAACTAAAAAAAGCCAACATTTTTAATAGCGATTTTTATTTGGCAGATTTATTTGTAGATGACAAAGACACCAACAAAATAGAAGATGATACTACTATTAGAGATAATTTATTTGTCATTTTTCAAAATCAAGGGTATAAAATTGCTAAGGAAAATATAAAGCAAATGTTTGATGCCACCATCAACATTAAAGCAAAAGAAACCTATCAACAATTTTGGAAAAGATACAAAAGACCACCTATTAAAGAATTTCAAAGCTACATTATTGAACGTAGAGATTTGCTGGTGCCACAAGATATTAGAGAAAGAAAAGGAGCATTTTTTACACCAAGACAATGGGTAGAACTTTCTCAAAAATATTTGACAGATGTGTTTGGCGAAAACTGGCAAGAAGAATATTATATTTGGGATTGTGCAGCAGGTACAGGCAATTTATTAGCAGGCTTAACCAACAAATACAACATTTTTGCAAGTACACTTGACCAAGCCGATGTAAATGTAATGCACGAACGTATAGAACACGGTGCAAACTTGTTGAAAAACCATGTTTTTCAATTTGATTTTTTGAATGACGATTTTTTCAATTCCCCTCCTTTGGAGGGGCAGGGGAGGTCAAAGTTACCACAAACTTTACAAGACATTATTAATGATAAAGAAAAAAGAAAAAAACTAATTATTTACATTAACCCACCTTATGCAGAAGCAGGAAACACTAAACAACGAACAGGCACAGGTGAAAATAAAGCTAACACCTCAATTGGCAACAAAACTTATGAAAAATATAAAAGCAAAATAGGCAAAGCAAGTAACGAACTTTTTACTCAATTTCTTGTCAGAATTTATGCTGAAATCCCTAACAGCAAGATTGCAAACTTTTCAAAGCTAAAAAATTTGCAATCTTCAAATTTCTCAGATTTTAGAAACTTCTTTAAAGCAAAGCTGGAAAAAATTTTTTTAACACCAGCCGATACATTTGATAATGTGAAAGGGAAATTTCCAATTGGATTTTTTATCTACGATACGGCAAAAAATGAAAAGTTTGAGTTTGCAAATGCTGATGTTTATGATATTAAAGGAAATTTTATTGGAAATAAAAATGTCCATTGCTATGATAGTGGTATTTTTATTAATAAATGGATTGCAAAGTTTAGAGATAAAGAGAATAATAAAATATGTACCCTCATAACAGATGTTGGCGATTTCCAAAATCAAAATCAGGTTTATATTTTCAATAGTTCAGAGCCTGTTAAAGGACACAAAGTAATTGTAGATGTTACCATAAATAATATTATTCCGATTTGTGTTTATTTTTCTGTTCGACACGCAATTCCTGCAACTTGGCTCAATGATAGAGACCAATTTTTATATCCAAATGATAAATGGAAAACAGATACAGAATTTCAAAACGATTGTTTAGCATTTACACTTTTTAACAATAACATTTCAAATAGTTTTGGTATCAATCATTGGATTCCATTTACAGAGCAAGAAGTAAATGCCAAAGAAAAATTTGCCAGTAATTTTATGACAGACTTCATTAATGGAAAAGTAAAAACAGCAAATGAAAAGTCAGGTTTGTTTGATACAGAAAATAAAGTTTCGGACAAAGTGTTATCATTTTCAAACGAAGCAACAGAAGTATTTAATGCAGGTAGAGAACTTTGGAAATACTATCACTCTTTTGATGCAATTACAATAAATGCAAGTTTATACGATATAAGAGAATATTTTCAAGGGCGTAACGATAAAGGAAGAATGAATGCAAAAAGCACAGACGAGCAATACACAACATTTATTACAGAACTAAGAAAAAAACTGAATATACTGGCTAAAAAAATTACCCCAAAAATTTACGAATACGAATTTTTGAAAGAATAACAATTTATGGAAAGGGTTAAAGGATAATGGTTAATGTTGAATGTTTAATGTTTATACTAATCAACTAAATTAGGTTTTAAGGTTTAAAGTTGAAGGTTTAAAGTTTAATGTTTTATAACTCATAATTCATAACTCATAACTCATAATTCATCATTCAACATTGCAAAATATATGAGCAAACCATTGCAAATATTACAGCAGTATTGGCATTACAATTCCTTTAGAGGTGAGCAAGAAAATATTATTAATGCTGTATTAGATAAGAAAGATGTGTTGGCATTGTTACCAACTGGTGGTGGCAAATCTGTTTGCTTTCAAGTACCTGCATTGTTAATGGATGGCTTGTGTTTGGTTGTTTCTCCTCTTATTGCTTTGATGAAAGACCAGGTTGAAAACTTACTTAAAAAAAATATTCCTGCTGCATCTTTAACAAGTGGTATGAGTTTTTTTGAGGTAAAAAAAACTTTTCAAAATGCTGTTGAAGGAAAATATAAATTTCTTTATGTTTCTCCGGAAAGGTTAGAGTCAAACTTATTCAAAGACTATTTACATGAACTTAATATTTGTTTAATTGCAGTAGATGAAGCTCATTGTATTAGTCAATGGGGTTACGATTTTAGACCTCCTTATTTGCGTATAGCAAATTTGAGAAATGAAATTCCAGAAATACCAGTTATTGCTTTAACAGCCTCTGCAACACTTTTAGTACAAAAAGATATTGTTGAAAAATTGCAATTTAAAAATGCAAATATTTTTTCTCAATCATTTGAAAAACCTAATTTATCTTTTTCTGTTTTTAAAGAAGATAGTAAAATAAATAAAGCCATAGAAATTCTTAAAAAGGTTGCTGGCAGTAGTATCATTTATTGCAAAAACAGAAAGGAAACAAAAAAAATTTCTGCACTATTACAACAACATAATATTTCAGCAGACTTTTATCATGCAGGTTTAAAACAAGAAGATAGAAATAAAAAACAAGCATCTTGGATACAAAATAAAACTCGTGTAATTGTTTGTACCAATGCTTTTGGAATGGGTATTGATAAGCCAGATGTTAGAACAGTAATACATTATGATATTACAGATTGTTTAGAAAATTATTATCAAGAAGCAGGAAGAGCAGGACGAGATGGCAAAAAATCTTATGCAATTTTACTATATCAAACTATTGATGAAAAGGAATTAGAACTTTTGCCTAATATAAAATTTCCTAAAATCGAAGACATACAAAATGTTTATCAATCAATAGCAAATTACTTGCAAATACCCGAAGGAATTGGTGAAGGAAATTATTACGACTTTGATATTATTGAGTTTTGCAACAACTTTAAGTTAGATACTATTTTAGTTTTAAATGTGTTGAGGTTTTTAGAGCAGCAAGGACATATTTCTTTTAATGAAAATATTTTTTTACCCAGCAGAGTAGTTTTTGTTGCAGATAAAAATTCAATCAATTCTTTTGAAGAAACACATCCTGATTTATCGTTAGTGATGAAAACATTACTTCGTACTTATGAAGGTATTTATGAGCAAAAAGTTTCTGTTAATGAAAAACTATTGGCTAAACTCTGCAAACTTTCTTATGATAAAGTATATGATAATTTGAAAGAACTTAATAATTATAGAATAATTGATTATACGCCACAAAAAGAAACTCCTCAATTATATTTTATATTAAACAGAGCTCCTACAAAGCACTTGTATATTGACTTTGCTGCTTATAATGAAAGAAAAAAACTTTATAAAGAGAGAATTGAAAAAATGCTTGAATACATTCATTTAGAGAAAGAATGTAGAAGCAAATTTATTGCAAATTATTTTGGAGATACAACAGTAAATGATTGTAACATTTGCGATAATTGTTTATCAAGAAAAAGGCAATCATTATCTGAAGAAGAGTTTAAAAAAATTGAACAACAAATTTTAGCAACAATAAAAAATCAATCAACAACACTTAAAGATTTATTACAACAACTCAATGCAATAAAAAAAGAAAAAGTATTGCAAGTATTGGATTTTTTGCAAAATGAAAAAATAATTTTTACAGATGAAAAAGGACTTTTATTTGTAAAGTAGGAATGTTATAGAATTGATGGGTTGTGTAATTTTTTATAAAATAAGTAGTTGCAGAAGTAAAATTTTTATCAACCGAAAACTAACTCATTTTTCCATGAGTTACTTCTTCTTCTTTCATAATTTGTTTTTCTCTTTTCCACCAATAATATCCAAGAAAAAAAATAATTATAAAAGGTATTAGCATTAAATAAATAATTCCTGTATTTAAAGCACTAGCAGGACCTTCGCCTAATTGTTCAGCAGTTTTTGTACATACAGAACACTGTGCTGTTGCTTGTTCTATAAAAACAAACAACATTAAAATAGCAATAATTAAATGCTTTAGTTTCACTTTAAAAATATTAATAAGCAAAGATAGCAATATTGTTTTAGTTGAAATAAGTAGCTAAGATTAAAGTAGCTTTAATTGAGAGGGTAAAATATTAAAACTTTTTCTATGGTATTTGCTTAAGCCAAATTGTTCAATAGCTTTTCTGTGTTTAAGGGTTCCATAACCTTTATTATTTATCCAATCATATTCAGGAAATTGTTTGTGAATTTTTTGCATATACTCATCTCTATATGTTTTAGCTAAAATACTTGCTGCTGCTATTGATGCAAATTTTGCATCTCCTTTTACAATACAATGATGTGGTATTTTTTTATAAGGAATAAATCTGTTTCCATCAATTAAAAGTAGTTGTGGTGTATGTTTTAGCTTGTTTATTGCTTTGTGCATAGCTTTAAAACTTGCTTTCAAAATGTTTATTGTATCAATTTCTTCGTTATCTATCATACTTACAGCATAGTCTAAAGCATTTTGTTCTATAAAAACTCTTAGTTCATTTCTATTTTTTTCATTTACTTGTTTACTATCATTTAATAATGGATGAAAAATTTTTTTTGGTAAAATAACTGCAGCAGCAAAAACAGGTCCTGCATAACAGCCTCTACCAGCTTCATCACAACCAGCTTCTATTAATTTTTTTTGAAAAAATGTTTGCAGCATAATGCAAAGATGCAATTAATACAGCTTACTATTCTTACGCTTACATTTGTAATTCTTTTTACTGCATAAATTTACTATGTATGATTACAGATGAAAGAAAAAAACGTATTGTAGCCAACTGGATTTTTTTAGGTGTTGCTATGTTAGTTATTCAAGTTTTATTGGGTGGCATTACTCGTTTAACAGGTAGTGGCTTAAGTATTACAGAATGGAAACCAATTATGGGGGCAATTCCACCAACCAATGAAAACCAATGGCAACAAGCATTTGAGCAATATCAACAAATTGCACAATACAAATTTTTAAATAATCATTTTTCTTTAAGCAATTTTAAATTTATTTTCTTTTGGGAGTGGTTTCATAGATTATGGGCAAGAATGATGGGCATTGCATTTTTAATTCCATTTATATACTTTTTATGGAAAGGATATTTTAAAAAATGGATGATAACACCATTAGTTATTTTATTTTTATTAGGAGCTATGCAAGGTGCTATTGGTTGGATAATGGTACAAAGTGGATTAAATGATAATGATACTTATGTAAGTCATATTCGTTTATCTATACATTTTGTTAGTGCAATGGTTTTAACTGGTTATGCTTTAATTTTTGGATTAATGTTAGTCGTTCCAAAACATCAACACATAAAAAATAATTATTTAAAAAACTTTATGATAGTAATAACCCTATTACTAACAATACAACTTTTTTATGGAGCATTTATGGCTGGTTTAAAAGCTGCTGCATCTGCACCAACTTGGCCTACAATTAATGGCTCTTGGCTTCCTTATAAATTTGGTAGTATTTTTTATGATAGAATAACCATTCATTTTATTCATAGAACAATGGCTTACTTGCTAATTGTTTTAACTATTTTTTGGTGGATAAAAGCAAGAAAAATTAATTCTTCTTCTGTTTTTAATAAAGTAAAAAACCTTCCACTTTACTTGGTAATAATACAAACAAGTTTGGGTATTTTTAGTGTACTTACAAGCCCTAAAATTGTGTTAGGCAGTTTTGGTATTTTTGAATGGTTTGCTGTTTTGCATCAGTTTGTAGGAATGTTGTTATTACTGTCCATGATAACAACAATTTATATACTAACTAATAAAAGAGATTAATGTAATAGATTAAATGCAGCGTCTATTTTATTCATTTTGTCTTACCTTTCAGTAAATAGCTTAAATGAAAAAATATATTGTAGGCTTTTGGTTTAGTTTGCCTATACAATTATTTGTTTTACACTTTCGTAAATACCAAATTTTTCTGGTATTTTGGTATGTTTTATTTGCTACTATTGGAGGAACATTTTTAAATAATTTTGGTGCTTACTCTTTATACTTAGCTCCAGAGTATTATAATGAAGTAAGTTTTTTTAGTACTGCAATTGTTGGTTTTTCTCTTGGTGTTTTTATAATGAGTTGGAACATTACCACATTTATTCTTTTAAGAAAACATATTCAATTTTTAGCAACCACAGCTCAACCTTTTTTAAAGTATTGTATTAATAATGCAATTATTCCTATTTTATTTTTATTGTTTTATTTTTTTACTGCCGTTCAATATAACTATCAACGAGAGTTAAAAACTGTTATAGATATTATAGTTCTTTGTGGTGGTTTTTCATTTGGGTTTTTGTTGTCTGTAACTATTGCTTTTGTATATTTTTTTAATGCAGATAAAAGAATTTTTAAAAATATAGGTAACAATATTATTGCTGCTAATAAAAGATATTTTATAACCTCAAATAAAAAAATATTACCCGAAGAAAAAAAAGATATTAGAATAGATTGGTTTTTTAGTGCAAGAATGCATTTAAGAAAACCAAGAGATGTTAGGCATTATTCAACAGCATTTTTAGATAGTATTTTTAAGCAACATCATATTGCATCTGTATTAGCTTTCTTTATTGCATTTGCTGTATTAATTGGTTTAGGTTTTTCATCAGACATGAGGTTGTTTCAAGTTCCTGCAGCAGCAAGTGTTACAATATTTTTTGCATTGTTGGTGGCTGTTGGTGGTGCATTTTCCTTATTTCTAAAAACTTGGAGTATTCCCGTAGTTATTTTATTATATCTTTTCTTTAATTTTTTGTATCAAAAAAATGTTATAGATCCTCGTAATAAAGCTTATGGAATAAATTATGAAAATAAAAATGAAAGACCAAATTATAATAAAGAAACTATTTGTGCATTAGCAAGTAAAGAAAATATTGAAAAAGATAAAGCAGCTTTTTTACAAAGATTAGAAGCTTGGAAAGCCAATCAAACAGAAGAAAAACCAATATTGTATTTGATAAATACAAGTGGTGGTGGAATAAGAAGTGCCAATTTTACTTTTAGTATTTTACAAAGATTAGATTCAGCAATTTATAATGGTTCATTAATGAAAAAAGCTTTTTTTATTAATGGAGCTTCTGGAGGCTTATTAGGTGCTGCATATTATAGAGAATTATATTTAAGAACATTAACAGATACTACTATTAATTTACAAAACAAAAAGTATGTTGATGATATTTCTAAAGACTTACTAAATCCCATTTTTTCATCTTTTGTTAGTAGAGATATTATTGGACCAGTTCAAAAATTTAAAGAGTCTGGTTTTAAATATATAAAAGACAGAGGCTATGCTTTTGAAAGAAAATTAAATGCAAATACTCACGGCTTGTTAGATAAAAATTTAATTGATTACACCGAAGTTGAAAATAAAGCAATAATTCCTACAATGTTTTTTAATAGTACAATAAGTAGTGATGGAAGAAAAATGATTATATGTACACAACCTGTTCGTTTTTTTATGAATAGTATAGGAGAAAACAAAGATGATGCAACACCAGGACCTGATATGATTGATTTTAATAGCTTTTTTGCCAAACAAAATAGTACTCAAATTAGTGTTCTTAGTGCATTAAGAATGAATGCAACTTTCCCTTACGTTTTACCCAATGTTTGGCTGCCTACCAACCCTGTTATAGATGTAATGGATGCAGGGCTTAGAGATAATTTTGGACAAGAAAATACTTTACGTTTTATTGAAACATTCAGAGATTGGTTAAATGCTAATACTTCTAAAATTGTTATTATACAAATAAGAGATAGAAATATTAAAGATTGGGACACTATTTCTAACAATAAAAACTTAATAAGCATTTTTACCAAACCTGCATTTTTATTGCAATACAACTGGTTTAGATTACAAGATTATTATCAAGATGCTCAGTTAGATTATTTGAATGAAAGTTATAATAATAATATCAATATTGTTCGTTTTCAATATGTGCCTTCTGCAAAAAATAAAGCAGCAAGTTTAAGTTTTCATTTAACAGCTGCAGAAAAAAAAGATATTGCTTTAACACTAAACAATACAATAAATATAGAAGAATTAAATAAGTTGAAAAATATAACTATCTCTAACTCTTCAAATAAATAATTATCTTAAAAATATTTAGCTATATAGTTCTTTTTTTGTAAATAAACATTCAAAATTGGAAAACCCAAACCCCTTAAATAACATTATTAATGTTGAATTATTAATTTTTTATTCTGTATTATATTCCCCTTCATCACTTGTATATAATATGTACCATTATTAAGATGGCTTATATTTAATTTCTGATTTAAAGAAGAAGTTTTTTGTTTAAAAACTAATTGTCCGTGAACATTAAATATATTAACCGTAGAATTAATTAAATCGCTTGTTAGTTGCAAATAAATATGGCTATTTGCTGAGTTGGGATAGAAGCTAAACTCGTTTAGCATATTTTTTTGAGTTATTTTAATTGTATTGCATAAAAACATCCATTTTCCATCAACATCTACTTGTTTAATTCTATAATAATTTATCTCTTCATTAATATGATTATCAATAAAAGAATAAGTTACCATATCTTCTCTATTTGCTGTTGCAGATATAGTATAAATATTTTTGAAATGTACTCCATCATTACTTTTTTCAACAATAAATTGAAGTGTATTTATTTGATTGCTTACTGTCCAGTATAAAAGGTTTTTTTGGTTCTCATTTTTTCCTATAAAAGAATGGCAAATTGATGGTAAAGGTGTATTATTTAATTTCCATAATTCATATCCTTCGCCAGATTTTTGTGCTTCAAAATATAGCTCATTATTAAACACAATCATTGGTCCATTAAAAATTTGTTCTGGTACATTAACCTGAGCTGTATAGTTGCTTAATTGAGTAAATGTTCCTGTTGATGGATTTGCTTCCCATAATTGTTCTGGGCTATTATTGGCATAGCTTTGATAATATAATTTATCTTGAAAGGCTGTAATAAAAGAAATAGGTCTTGAAGATGGGGCACCTGAATAAGTAATAGGGATAACTACATTAGTTGATACTCCATCAGTTTCATAAATTTGAAAAACAGTACCTGAATTTGGAGATGTTGCTTCTCTTGCTGCAAAATATAATTTGCCGTTTAATTCGGTAAATTGTTCCAATCCGTCATTACTAATGACCGAGGCAAAAGGTAGATTAACTGTTTGAGAAAAATTATACACCAACCCAATATTGTAATTTCCTAATGCAATATCATAATAACATTTATAAATGTCTTGACTTCCATTATTGGTTGAATTACCAATAAAAATTAGTTGATTGTTTAAAACCTTAGGTTTAAAAAATGCTGTAATATTGTTAGTGCCATTGGTAATAATTGATGTAGATGTACCATTTGTATAACGAAGTTTACCATCTGCAACAAAAAACAATTTATTATCGAAAAGTGTAAAATAACTATAACCTATTGTTGATGTTTGACCATTTGATGGAAACACATCAATAACCAAATTAACACTATTAGTATTGGGGTTATACTTATACAGCTCAATACCTACTGTATTATCATTTATCTCTTGAGCTAAAAAATATAGTTCATTATTATATTTTTTAAAAAATAATTTATTTCCAGCAACACTTGTATAGTTTAAATTAAGCATCTTAATTGTACCAGCACTTGTGCCATTTGTTCTCCATAAGTCATAACCACTGCTTGCGGTATCTTGGGCAAAAAAGTATAAAAATCCATTTAATTCTATAAAAATAGATGTTGATTCTATTGCATCATCCATACCTTCAGCAATATCTTTTAGAAGTGTAATAACTGTTCCATTGGTTTTATATAACTCTCTGCCATTTGAATTTGTATAAGCAGAAAAATATAACTCATTATTAAAGACAACAAAACTTTTGGGCGAACTATTTGCACCAAAGTTTGGATTTAAATTACCTATTAATTGAGTTCCAATTTGTGTTCCATCAGTAGCATAAAGTTCTTCTCCAATACCGTTTAAGCTACTTCCAAATGCTGTAAAAAATAATTTATTGTTATACTCAATAAAATTTCTTGGATTAGCACTACTACTACCTGTTGCAATATCTAATTTTGTAAAAGTACCCTGTCCAATAATATTTGAATGAATACTAAGTAGCACATAAATACAAGTAATAATTTTTTTCATATATAGTTAATTTTTGTAAATGATAAAATAATTCTACTATAAAATATTGTATCTTAACTCTGTTTTACATTAATCATATTTTAGATAGTAGGATTACAGTTTTATAAACTCTACTCTTCTATTTTTGGCATTACCTAAAGCAGTGTTGGATGTATCTATTGGCTCTTTTCCTCCCATGCCATCTGATTGTAAACGAGAAGCATCTATGCCAAACTCATTTGCTAAAACTTGCATAACAGCATTTGCTCTTTGTTTTGATAATACAAGATTTGCATTTGCATCACCATTGTTACTGGTATGTCCAATAATTTTAATTTTAATGGTAGAATTTTCTTTTAATACTGTAGCTATTTCTTTAATAACAGCAAAACTTTCTGGCTTTATTTCTGCTTTTTGAAATTCAAATAAAATGCTATTGGTAACAAACTTCCCTTCAGTAATTATTTTGTTTCGAGTATCAGGCAATCCTTCTGCAACCCTTAAGTTTGTTAAGTAAGCATTGCCACTCCAAATATTCGTAGCAAACAAAGGAGCATATTTTATATCTAATTCAAATGCTCTTGGTAAATCCCAGATTTTAGTTTCATTTACATATATTCTAAGTCGTGATTTTTGACGCCAAATTGAAATACGATTTGCTTTAGCAATTTTCCATCCTAAAAAATCTATTTTATTTTCTAGTATTTTATTTTCATTTTTTCCATTTATCAAAATTGTAGATGTGCTTTTTACATCTTCATCTATTGTAACATTTGGATGTATATCAACACCAACCCCTGGTTTATTATCAAAAAATTGGTCAAACATCAAATTTCTATTCTCTGTGGGTGTGAAAAATAATTTTAAACCAGATTGCATTTCTGAAAAATCATCTGATACAGCCATATCAAATTCAATTGTGAAGTTTTCGGGAAGTTGATTTATAAAATCTGGATAAAATATACCGTTATTACCAAATTGCAACCAATTATAAGAAGTACTATTAATTGTTACAATTTCTCCAGAAGAACTTGTATTCCATTTTGCAGGAAAATCACCTATTACATCTTGAGAAAAATCTTCATAAGCTGTCATTTTTTCACCAGGAATAAAGTCAAACTTGCTATAAGCTTTAAATCCTCCTGATTTATTGTTTGTTGTTGGTGTAGTATCTGTATTTTCTTTTGATGATGCAGCTGATTTGTTTTTATTCTCTGACTCATTTTTATCTGAATTATTGGCTTCTTTCTTTTTCTTTTTTTTAAAAATTCCTTTTACACCTTTTTCAACTTCATCTAATCCTTTATCAATTGCTTCATCAGTTTTAGCCTCTCCTCTTTGCTCTACCTTATCTTTTGTCTTTTGTTTGGTTTTGTCCCAAACATTTTGAGCTGATAGTATTTGCATAATAAAAAAACAAACTGTTACTAAAAATATCTTTTTCATATTCTATTTTTTTACCAATATATTCTTTAGTATAGAAAATGAAAAAAAGTAAACATGATTTTTATTTTTTCTTTACGTTTACTTTTGCCTTTAATTTATACTAATGAATAAAGTTGATTTGTTAAAACAAGGAAATGAGAGAATAGTTAAAGACATTTATGAAAGTAATAAGCAAAAGTTTATAGCATTTGCCAGAAAATACTCTATTACTACAAACGATGCAAACGACTTATATCAAGAGGCTATGGTAGCCTTAATTGAAAATGCACAAAAAGGAAGATTAGATAACTTACAGAGCACTATTGAAACATATTTGTTTGCAATTGGTAAATTTATGTTGTTTAGTTTTTTGAAAAAGGAAAATAAAATGGCAACAATTTATAAAGAAGATAAGATAGAATGGGATACTTATGATGCTGAGCTAAAAGAAAATCAAACAATATTACTTCAAAAAAGTTTTGCATTATTGGGAGAACAATGTAAAAAATTACTAACATTATTTTATTATGAAGAAATAAAAATTAATGAAATAATGTCATTGATGAATTATGAAAACAAAGATGTTGTTAAAAGCCAAAAGTATCGCTGCCTAAAACAATTAAAAAATATGCTTGGTAAAAATGGATAAGCAAAACTTAATATTACAATATTTTGAACAAACATTAAGCAACGACGACTTACAGTTGTTTAATGATTTGCTAAAAACCGATAAAGCTTTTGTAGATGAAGTTATTTTTCAACAACAACTTAAAGCTGCAATTCATTTACAAAAAAGGCAAGAAATAAAGCAACAATTACAACAATTAGATTCGTTCCATAATACTAAAACACTTTTTGGAAAATGGTTTTATATTGCTGCTACTTTTATTTTAATAATAGGCTCTGGAGTTTGGTTATTTTTTCAAAAGCCAGATGCAAAGCAATTATTTGCAACTTACTATCAACCCTACCCAAATACTATTTTACCTATTGTTAGAGGAAACAATAATACACAAAACACTTTTGATGCATTTAGGGCTTACGATAATCAAGACTACGAAAAAGCCAGTATATTATTTGATAAATTATTTGAAAAAGATCAAAAAGAATATGCCCTTTTTTATAAAGCCATTTGTTTGCTACAAATTAATAAAACAACAGAAGCAGTTGATATTTTAAAAAACTTCAAGTTTACAAGTAACGAGTTTATTATAATGAGCAAATGGTACTTAGCAATGGCTTATTTAAAGTTAAATGATAAAACAGCTGCAATACCTTTGGTAAAATTTGTATCGGAAAATGATAACCCTTTTCAAAATGCAGCTACTAATTTGCTAAAGAAATTAAATAAATAAGTATAATAAATAAAGAGGTATTAAGAATGTTTGTTTCTTCTTTTAAGTAACCCAACTATTAATAACAACAATACTCCACACCCCAATAAATACCAGAATAGTTTATTTGAATTTTTAATAGGGTGTGTATTTCCATTTATTACAAACCCTGCCCAATAATATGGATGTGCTTTTGAAGGATTTTCTTTTACAAATTGATTCTTAGCATTAGACAATGCTTTGTCTTTATCTTGACCCTGTTTAAGATTCTTATAAAACAAAATCATTAAGATAGATGTTTCTTTATCTGGTACTTCCCATAAAGAATAAACAGATGATTGAACACCGCTATATACTAATGCTCTTGATAAGCTCATTAATCCTTCTCCATATTGCATTGCCCCTATTCCTGTATTACAAGCACTTAAAACTACCATTTGTGCAGGAAAGTTAATAGCATATAATTGGTAAAAAAATAATTTTTCATTATTACTAAAAATTAAACTAGAGTTTTCAAATTGTTCATTATCTATTTGTGCATGCATAGCTAAATGGTACACTCCATATTTGCCAAGACTAGCTAAAAAATTATTTTTAGTTGCATCAAAATCTTTATATAAAATGCCTTTATTTATTTGAACAATTTCTGCTGCTTCAAGTGAGGCGTTATCTAATTTAATAAAATTACTTCTATTGGCTGTAGGTGCATTATTTGATGGATAATCTGGTGCAAAAGCTACAGTTCCCATAACATGTTTAGTATTTATATTTTGTAGATGCCATAATTGTAAAGAATATGAATAGCTTACATTATACTCTTCTACAATCATTTTATTATTTGTTGAATTTATTAATACTTCAAATGGTAAAAAATTTAAAAAATAATCTGGTATAATTATAACATTAGATACAGCTTGTAGTTCAATAGAAAAAGGTTGTAAAATATCTTCATACAATTTTTTGGCATAATGTTTATAAGAAAAACTTTTATTTTTTAATGCTTCTTGAAATAAAATTATCTTGTTTTCTAATTCAGCTATTAGCCCAATCTCCTTTAAAATAATTTTGTTTTGTAGTATAGCAATTCCATAAACCTTTTTATCTGCAACAATATATCTTAAGATTATCTGTTTTTTACTTAGTTTATTTTGAACATGAGCAATATCAAATTCTGATGATTGAAAAAAATGAAATCTTTTATCAATCTTATTAATTCTATTATCCAAATTGGCTATACTTTGTACTAATATTTGCTGTTGCTTTTTTTCTTCGTTCGATTTATTATCAAGTATTTCAATATTACTTAGTTCTTCCGTTAGCTTATTCTTATTATACAAAAGCTCGTAAGGTATATTCAGATTTTCACTGTATTTATTTAAAAATTTTTTCCATAAATGTTTTGATGAATTATTTTCTAACAGATTAATGACAGATTGAAAATTGGCATTTTTTTGTTCTAATGTAACTGTTAATATTTTTTCAATGATTTGCTTATTTAAATCATCTAAACTTTTATTATAAAACTCTCTTGAATAATAAGATTTAAACATCAGTGCAGATAAATTGTAGAAATGTGATGCTATTGAAAGATGATTTTGTTGTTTTGATTTTTGATATATTTCATAAAAAATATTTCCTGATTTTATGAAGATAACAATTTGTGTATGATTTATTTTATGATTAAATTGATTGATAGAGAAGGTGGTAAAATTAGCGGTACTAATACTTTTATTAAGAATTTGACTATATAGTTTTTCTAAAAGCAGAGTGGACTCTATGCTTGAATTTATTTTCTGCAATAGTTCAGATTTTAAGGCAAGTAGCCCATAATAACTATTGTTGTCTTTTGGAAAATTATAAACAGTTAATGCTTTATCAACATAAAAAAATGCTTTGCTAAAGTTGCCCATTAAATAATAAACAATTGATTTATGTGCAGCAGCTTTCATTCTATAAAAATCTTGGTGAGAAATTGCTTCTGCTTTTACATAATATTCTAATGCTCTTGCATAGTTTTTAGTTAATCTATAATGATATGCAATTTCATCATAGGCTTCTAATAAATGTGCTAAGTCTTCTTTTTTCTTTTTTGTTAAAGGAAGAAACTTCTTTTCTAAAGCAACAATATGTTTATAAATATTATTTTCATCGCCTATTCCAGAATAAAATTTAATTGAAGTTAGTAAGATATAAATTTCACGATTCCATTTTTCATAACTATTCAATTTATTCCATTCTTTCAAAAGTGGGGGCTGTTTAAAGTTAGATACATAAATATTTAAAGTATCTAATAAGGATTTAGCAGATTTCATATCTCCTATATCAATAAGTGCTGCTATTAAATTTCCTAATCTTGTTACGTTTGTGCTTATGTTTAACTTATCATACTGCCAAGATATTTTATATGCTTCTTTCAGGTAACTTGTGCTTTTATCAAACCTACCAATTGCTTCATATGCTAATACAAGGCTATTGTAGTTTTCTGCCAATTTGCTTTTATTTTTACTAAAATTATTTAAATAAATTTTTAAAGATTTTTCGTAAAGTAGAGTTGCTTTATAATGCTCTTTATTAGCAGTATATAAAGTAGCTAAGGAGAAAATATAATCACTATATAATGTATCATTAGGGTGTATCATTTGTAGATGCTTTTCTCTTAATAAGATTGCCTCTGTATATAGTCCTTTTTTTTCTAAGCTATCAGCTTTTTGTAATAATGCGTTAGATTGTGCTAGTAAACTAATTTCTATTAAAAGTAATAGTGTTAATAGTTGAGCCTTTTTCATAAGGCAATTTAATGAAATGAATCATATGTTAAATAAAGTAATAAAAAAACTATTCTAAATACAAAAGTTGATTGTTGGGCTGATATTGAACTTTATTAACTTTATAACCTCAAAGAACACAGAGATAAATCTCCCTTCTTTGGTGGTGTTAGAGGAGGTTGTTAAATTAATGTGCTTCCAACCAATTTTTTCCAATGCCTAATTCTGCTTCAACAGGTACATTGTTTGGTAGTAATAAAGCATTTTTCATATTTTCTAAAATCAATGGCTTTAATATTTCTATTTCACTTTCCAATGCATCAAAAATCAATTCATCGTGTACTTGTAAAATCATTTTGCTTTGTAGTTTTTCTTTTTTTAAAGCAGCATGAATTTTTATCATGGCTAATTTTATCATATCTGCAGCACTTCCTTGAATAGGAGAGTTGATAGCATTTCTTTCTGCAAAACCACGAACTGTAAAGTTGCTTGAATTAATATCTCTTAACCATCTTTTTCTGCCAATAATGGTTTGTACATATCCATTAGCTTTTGCAAAAGCAATAGTATCGTCCATATATTTTTGAATACCCGAAAATTCTTTTTTATAACTATCAATAATTTCTTTTGCTTCTGTTCTTGAAATTCCTAAATTATCTGCTAAGCCAAATGCACCTTGCCCATAAATAATTCCAAAATTTACACTCTTTGCTTTGTACCTCATTTCTTTTGTAACACTTGCCTCATCTACATTATACACTTTTGCTGCAGTAGCTGTATGAATATCTTTTCCATGAAAAAAAGCATCACACATATTTTTATCTCCACTAATTGCTGCTACAATTCTTAATTCAATTTGAGAATAATCGGCACTTAATAAAACATTGTTTTTACTGCTTGGAATAAATGCTTTTCTAATTTCTTTACCTCTGTTGGTACGAATAGGTATATTTTGCAAATTAGGATTACTACTACTTAACCTGCCTGTAACAACTACAGTTTGAGCATAAGATGTGTGTACACGACCACTTTTATTATTTATCATTAAAGGCAAAGCTTCTGCATAAGATGATTTTAGTTTGGTAAGTTCTCTAAACACTAAAATTTCATCAGCAATTTTATGACCCTTAGCTGCTAAATTTGTTAAAACATCTTCGCCTGTTTGGTATTGACCAGTTTTTGTTTTTTTAGCAGAGCTATCTAATTGTAATTTATCAAACAAAACTTCTCCTAATTGTTTAGGTGAGGCAAGATTAAATTTTACACCAGCAAGCTGATAAACATTTTGCTCTGCTTGTTTTGCATCTCTTTCAAGCTCATTGCTATAATCTTTTAAAAAATCTTCATCAATTTTTACTCCATCAAATTCCATATCAGTCAAAACTTTTACTAATGGATTTTCAACTTCATAAAAAACATTTTCCACTTCTTTTTCTTTTAATAATGGATGAATAGCTTGTTTTAATTGAAAAGTAATATCAGCATCTTCTGCTGCATAATCTTTAATTTTTTCAATTTCAACATCTCTCATATTTCCCTGACTTTTTCCTTTCTTTCCTATTAAATCTTCAATATGTACAGGGTTATAACCTAAAAAAGAAATGCTCAACAAATCCATATTTCTTTTACCCTCTGGCTCTGCAACATAATGTGCTATCATAGTATCATACACATTTCCTTTTAACTCAAAACCATACCATTTTAAAATTAGCATGTCGTATTTTAAGTTTTGCCCAATCCAAGTAATAGATTCTGAAGCAAAAAGTTTATTTAGTTTTTGAAGTATAGAAAGTGTTTTACCCTTATCTGTTGAGCAAGGAATATAATATGCTTCATGTGCTTTACAAGAAAAGCTTAAACCAACCAACTCTGCATTATTTGCATCAATGCCTGTTGTTTCTGTATCAAAACAAATTTCTTTTTCGTGTTGTAATTTTTCTATCATCTCATCAATTTCTTTTTCTGTTTGAATAAGATGATAATTGTGCGGAGTATTATTAATATTTTTTATTTCTGAAGAAAAAATTATTTCTTCTTCTTCGTCAATGTTTTTTTCTTGAGATGAAGTGTTTTTTTGTTTGATATTTTTTTTGTCTGATGTTGGTTGAACAACATTTCCAAACAAATCTGTTTGTACCGATGGGGTACTTAATTCTTTAGGAGAAATAATGATTTCTTCTCCTAAAATTCTTTTACCTAATGTTTTAAATTCTAATTCTGCAAAAACTTCTTTAAGAACATCTTTATTCATTTCTTTTAAAGAAAAATTTTCTTCGTGAAAAGAAACAGGAACTTTTGTAATAATGGTTGCTAATTTTTTACTTAGTATAGCATCTTCTTTACCTGCTTTTACTTTTTCTCCTAAAGAGCCTTTTATATTATCTGCATTTGCTAAAACATTTTCAAGTGTGCCATATTCTTTTAAAAGTTTTGCTGCTGTTTTTTCTCCTACACCTTTTATTCCTGGTATATTATCAACAGCGTCACCCATTAATCCTAAAATATCAATTACTTGATCAACCCTTTCAATATTCCATTTTTCACAAACATCTTTTGGTCCTAAAATTTCTGGATTACCCCCTTGGTATGCTGGTTTATAAATATAAATTCCATCTCTTACTAATTGTCCATAATCTTTATCTGGTGTAACCATAAAAACAGTATATCCTGCATCATGAGCTTCCCATGCAAGAGTGCCAATAACATCATCTGCTTCATAACCTTCTAAGCCTATAACAGGAATATTAAATCCTTCAATAATTTTTTTAATATCGGGTACGGCTGCTAATAAATCTTCTGGTGTTTCTTGTCTGTTTGCTTTATAATCAGCATAATCTGCTTCTCTTGTAGCAGAGCCACCCACATCAAAGCAAACGGCTATGTGTGTTGGTTTTTCTTTATTAATTAATTCTATTAAAGTATTGGTAAAACCAAATTGAGCATTTGTATTTTTTCCATTACTTGTAATACGTGGGTTACGCATTAAAGCATAATATGCTCTAAAAATTAGTGCATAAGCATCTAATAAAAACAATTTCTTTTCTGACATGGGGCTAAGGTAATAAACAGAAATGATAGGAGAGAATGAATAGACTTTTGTTTTAAAAATTTATTCAATCAATGAAGTATATTTTAAAGAGTAAGATAAAAAATTAAAGTGTTCTTTTTACTTCTTCTTCTTCGTAGGCAACAACAGTATCTCCAGCCTGAATATCTGTAAATCCTTTAATGGTTAAACCACACTCGTAGTTATTATTTACTTCTTTAACATCGTCTTTAAAGCGTTTTAAGCTACCAAGTTCTGCATAAGCACCTTCTTGACGAGGGTAAACTAATATACCATCTCTAAATACTTTAATCTTATGGTCTCTTTTAATTTTACCTTCAGTTACATAACTACCGGCTACAGTTGCTTTATCAAATTTGAATACTTCACGAATTTCAACAGTGGCAACTTCTTTTTCTTCAACTTTAGGTTCAAGCATACCTTCCATTGCACTCTTAATTTCTTCGATAGCTTTATAAATAATAGAGTATTGTTTAATTTGAACACCTTCTGCTTCTGCTAATTTATTTGCTTGAGAAGAAGGACGAACATTAAAGCCAATTAAAATGGCATCAGAAGCTGCTGCTAATAAAACATCACTTTCAGAAATTTGTCCTACCGCTTTTAATACAACACTTATAGCAATTTCTGGGGTTGAAAGTTTTTGTAAGCTATCACTAAGAGCTTCAACAGAACCATCAACATCTCCTTTAATAATAATGTTTAATTCTTTAAAGTTGCCTAATGCTAAACGTCTGCCTATTTCGTCTAATGTAATATGTTTTCTTGCACGTAAGCCTTGTTCTCGTAGAATTTGAGAGCGTTTTGTTGCAATTTCTTTTGCACTTGCTTCGTCTTCATATACTTTAAATTTCTCACCTGCTTGAGGTGCTCCATTTAAACCTAATATAACAACAGGTGTTGATGGTGGAGCTTCTTGAACACGTTGATTACGTTCGTTAAACATGGCTTTTACTCTACCATAATTTTGTCCAGAAACAATAATATCTCCTTGTTTTAGGGTTCCATTTTGTACTAAAATTGTTGCAACATAACCACGTCCTTTATCTAATGATGCTTCTATAATTGTACCAGAAGCTTCTCTATTAGGATTTGCTTTTAGGTCTAATATTTCTGCTTCTAATAATATTTTTTCTAATAGTTCATCTACATGTAACCCTTTTTTAGCACTTAATTCTTGACTTTGATATTTACCGCCCCAACTTTCTACTAAAATATTCATTTGAGAAAGTTGTTCGTATATTTTTTGAGAGTTAGCCCCGTCTTTATCTATTTTGTTGATAGCAAAAATCATAGGCACATTAGCTGCTTGAGCATGGCTGATGGCTTCTTTTGTTTGAGGCATTACTGCATCGTCTGCAGCTACAACAATAACGGCAATATCTGTAATTTTTGCACCTCTTGCTCTCATGGCTGTAAATGCTTCGTGTCCTGGAGTATCTAAGAAAGTGATGGTTTTGCCAGAAGGTAGTGTAACCTCATAAGCACCTATGTGTTGTGTAATTCCTCCTGCTTCACCTGCAACTACATTTGCTCTTCTTATATAATCTAATAAAGAAGTTTTACCATGATCTACGTGTCCCATAATTGTAACAATTGGAGAACGATGGCTTAAATCTTCTAAATTATCTTCTTCTTCTTCTATTTCTTCATCTGCATCATCTAAGTTGGTAAATTCCACTTCAAAGCCAAATTCGCTTGCTACTAATTCTATTACTTCTGCATCTAAGCGTTGGTTAATGGAAACCATTAAACCTAAGCCCATACATTTACTAATAATATCGGTAAAATTTACATCCATTAAATTAGCTAATTCACTAACTGTAACAAATTCAGTTACCTGTAATTTATTATCAGTAATTTCAGAACCCTCCATTGCTTCGGCAGCTTCTTTTCTTTTTTCTCTACGATATTTTGCTTTTAAGCTTTTTCCTCTACCGCTTGCACCAGCTAATTTTGCTTGTGTTTCTTTTATTTTATCTTGAATTTCTTTTGCATCAATTTCTTTATCTACTGTTCTACGATTATCGTGTTGTTTTCCTCTTCCTCCCCCTGGTTTATTTCTTTGGTTTTGACCTCTTGGTCCTCCTTGTTGTCCAAATCTATTTTGAGGATGTCCTCCATGAGGTCCTGTATTTCTTTGAGGTTGTGATGTTGAATCTCCTTCTTTTCTAAAATCTATATGTTTAATATTGCTGCCTTGCTTTTTATCTACTACTATTCTTTTGCGTTTTCTGTGTTCGTCTTTTGATGTTGGTTTTGGTCTTGTATCGCTATCAATAGGAAGTGTAATTTTTCCAACAATTTTTGGACCTGAAATTTTTTCTATTTCAATATTTTCAATAACAGAAGGAGGTATAACTTCAATTTCTTTGGGAGAAGTTGGTTTTTGCTCAGGGATAATTTCTATTACTTGTTCAATATTTGTTGGTTCTTTTTCTTCTATTTTTTCCTTATTAGGCTCTTCTTTTTTAGGTTCTTCTTTTTTCTTAATTGTTTTTTTAGGCTTTGTAGAAGAATCTATGGTTGATAAATCTATTTTATCAATAATCTTAGGGGCATTAATTTCTGGGGCATCAATTTTTATAGAAGATTCTTGTTGTTCTTCTACAATTTTTGGAACATCTACTGTTTTTTCTTCAACAGGTTTAGGCTTTTCTTCAACAGGTTTAGGTTCTTCTTTTTTTGCAACAACAACAGGAGGTTCTTCTTTTTTCTTTTTAGTTTCAGGAATGATTGTTTTAGGAATTTCAACCTGGTCTGCTTTTGTTTTAGCTACTTTATCGCTTTGAAACTCTGTTTGTAAGGCAATATACATTTCTTCTGAAAGCTTTGCTGAAGGCTTTAGTTCATCTTTATTAAATCCTTTTTTTACTAAAAAATCTATTAAGGTATCTTGACCTATATTAAATTCTTTAGCTGCTGCTAATAATCTTGGTAATTTAATTTCTGACATTCAGTTTTTTTTAATTTGCCTTTATTGTGTTATGACTTATAATTTATTTAAGCCACAAAGTTCATCTATATTTTTAATTTATTAGTATTAATTTATACTATTATTCTGTTTGGTCTTTATCAAATTCAGTTTGTAATATTTTCTTTACATCTGAAATAGTTTTTCTTTCTAAATCTGTTCTTCTTTCTAATTCGTCTTCAGATAAAGTTAATACGCTTTGTGCAGTATCGCAACCAACACGTTTAAATTCATCTATTATCCATTGTTCTATTTCATCGCTAAATTCATCTAAATCTATATCAAATTCATCAACTTGTTCTTCATCTTCTCTATAAACATCTATTTCGTATCCTGTAAGTTCGCAAGCTAATTTAATGTTTACGCCTCTTCTTCCTATTGCTAAAGATACTTGGTCTGCTTTTAAATATACATCAGCTTGTTTTTTATCGTTATCCAAATTCATAAAGCTGATTTTTGCTGGAGTTAAAGACCTTTGAATAAGTAACTGAATATTGGCGGTATAGTTAATAATATCTATGTTTTCATTTTTTAATTCACGTACAATACCATGAATACGACTTCCTTTCATACCTACACAAGCACCTACAGGGTCTATTCTATCATCATAACTTTCTACTGCAACTTTAGCTCTTTCTCCTGGTTCTCTAACAATTTTTTTAATAGTAATTAATCCATCAAAAATTTCTGGTACTTCTATTTCAAGAAGTTTTGCTAAAAATTTATTACTCGTTCTTGAAACAATAATTACAGGAGTATTATTTTTCATATCTACTCTTTCTACTACAGCACGAATGGATTCTCCTTTTTTAAAATAATCTTGAGGAATTTGTTCCGATTTTGGTAAGATTAATTCGTTTTTTTCTTCATCCAACAATAAAACTTCTCTTTTCCAAACCTGATGAATATCTGCACTAATAATTTCACCAATACGACCAGCATATTTTTTTACTAAAACATTTTTCTTTAAATCGTTGATACGACCAGCTAATGTTTGCTTAGCAGCTAATATTGCTCTTCTGCCAAAGTCTATCAAATTTACTTCTTGATATGCTTCTTCTCCAACTTCAAAATCTGGTTCTATTTTAATAGCATCGCTATAAGCAATTTCAGATAAAGGATCTATTACTTCACCATCTTCTACAATAGTTCTTCTTCTTATAATTTCTAAATCTCCTTTTTCAGCATTTACAATTACGTCAAAGTTTTCATCAGAACCATATTTTTTTCGTAAAAGGGTTTTAAACACATCTTCTACCACTTTCATTAAGGTTGGTCTATCAAGATTTTCTGCATCTTTAAAATCCTGAAAAGCGTCAATTAAGTTAATTCTTGCCATATAATTTAAGTTTAAAACTAATGCACTTTGGCGGTGCTTTTTTGCTAAAATTTAATTTGAACTATTGTTGTTTTTATATTTGAAAAAGGAACAACTACTTGTTCTGTTACTGCTTTTTTTCCTTTTCCATGAGTATGTTCTATAATAATATCATTTTCATTTACCAATAATAATTTTCCTTCTTTTTTAGATTCATCTGTAAAAATTATTTCTACAAAACGACCAATATTTTTTACATATTGACGATGAGATAATAAAAGTTCTCCAACACCTGGGCTTGAAACTTCTAAACTAAAATCTCCTTCAGAAAATAAATTTGCTTCCTCTATTAGTTTATATAGTTTACGATTGAAATAAATACATTTTTCAATGGTTATTCCTTTATCGCCATCTAAAAAAACTTTTACATTATTGGTTGGTTTTATTCGTAGTTGAACTAAAAAATATTCTGGCTCATCTTCCAATAAACCTACAATATATTGCTCTATAGTTTGTAAATGTGTGTTTGCTGACATACTGATAAAAAAGAAAGGAACGACCTCGTTCCTTTCATCTGTTTCTTTTTCCGATGCAAATGTAGGGTAGTTCATATTATTCACAAAATTTTGTATAAAGTTGTTGTTGTAATTATTTGATACGCTTATTGGATATTCATAAAACAGAATAACTGTATCTATTAACTTTGCTGCTTATTTTTAATTTTCTATTGTAAAGATATATGCCAAACGAAAAGTATGATATTATAGTTGTTGGTGGAGGAATTGTAGGCTTAGCAACTGCATATAAAATAAATATAAAATATCCCGAAAAAAGAATTTTGGTTTTAGAAAAAGAATTAAAAGTTGCTGCTCACCAAACAGGACGAAACTCTGGAGTTATTCATTCTGGAATTTATTATAAACCTGGTTCGTATAAAGCAAAAAATTGTGTTGATGGCAGAAGGGAATTGGTTGCTTTTGCAAAAGAGCATAATATTAAACATGATATATGTGGTAAAATAATTGTTGCAACAAAGCAATCTGAATTAGACCACATGTATAAAGTATTTAGCAATGGACAGCAAAATGATGTTGAAGGAATAGAATTAATTAATGCCAATCAAATAAAAGAAATAGAACCATATTGCACAGGTATAGAAGGAATTTGGGTTCCTTGTACAGGTATAATTAATTATGCAGATGTTGCAGAAAAATATGTTGAATTAATTTCTGCTTTATTTAAAAACAGTAAAGTGCTTACAAGTTATGAAGTAATAGCTTTTGAAAAGCATACAGATTATACAACTGTTATAACCAATAAAGAAAATTTTGATGCAAAATATGTAATTACTTGTGGAGGCTTACAATCTGATAGACTTGCAAGAAAAGAAGGTGTAAAAACAGATGCAGAAATTGTAGGTTTTAGAGGAGATTATTATGATTTAACAGAAGAAGGAAAGCATAAAGTAAAAAATTTAATTTATCCTGTACCAAATCCTAAATATCCTTTTTTAGGAGTGCATTTTACAAGAATGATTAATGGAGATACCGAATGTGGACCAAATGCAGTTTTTGTTTTTAAACGTGAAGGTTATGGAAAAACAGATTTTTCATTAAAAGATACAGCAGAAGCATTTGCATTTGGAGGAACATGGAAATTCTTTTTGGATAATTGGCGTTTTGGTTTAGATGAATATAGAAGAGCATTTTCTAAAAAATTATTTTTACAACGATTACAAGCATTAATTCCCAGCTTGGAAATGAAAGATATAAAACCAGGTAGAGCAGGTGTAAGAGCAATGCTTCTTTCTCAAGAAGGAAAAATGGTAGATGATTTTAAAATAGAACATCAAGGCAATGCACTACATATTTTAAATGCCCCATCGCCAGCAGCAACAGCATCTTTAGCTATTGGTACAGAAGTGCAAAAAATGGCAACACAATATTTTAATTTGGTATAAAACCATACCTTAAAACTTTGTTTGACGTGGTTTTGGCTTCTTGAAGACATGAAATAAATAAGCAGGTTTAGAGTTGCTCCTTTATTCTCCTCATCTAATAAAAATAAGTATTACTAATTAACTAATCTACATTAAAAATTTGCCCTTTAGCCGTTTTTGTTTAACCACTTGTGTATTATTTCCAAAAAAAAATAAAAAGTATTTGTTTATCTATTATAATTGCCAACTATCTCAATTACTATTTATAATAAAGAATATGAAATTTTTGTTTTTTATTTTTTTATTTTTTGCTTCATTAATTACAATGGCACAAAATAAAGCTCAATCAAACAGTGCAGAAGTTGCTCAAAATTTTTATCATCAAACTATTAATACCAAAGAAGCAATTTATAATGGTAAGGAATATTTTCATAATAATGGAAACCTTACTGGTCATGTGTTTTGGGGAGATAATGTTTTTATAAAAGGTAATGTTGGTTTTGCAGGAAATTTTTATCCAAACCTTCCATTAAAGTTAGATTTATTAAATGAAGAGTTAGTAACACATGGTAGTAATTTAAGTATTCAAATAAAAGTTACAAAAGAAAAAATAGATTCTTTTCAAATGGGCAATACTCGTTTTATACGCATTATACAAAACGATACTTATAAAATGCCCGAAGGTTTTTATGAAATTTTACACGAAGGAAAATATAATGTAGTATGCAGAAGAGTTAAAACAATAAAAGAAATAGTTTCAGCAGATGGAGTAGAAAAAAAAGTTGAACAAAAAAATAATTATTATATAAACGATAATGGAGAATATAAAGAAATTAAGAGCAGACAAATGCTGTACGATTTCTTTAAAGAAAAAAAGGAAAGAGTATTGCAGTATGCAAAGCAAGAAAATTTGAATTACAATACTGATGCAGAAACTTTTATTCTATTATCAATTAAATATTACGAGCAAATAACTAATTAATTAAATGAAATTTTTATTAAGAACATCGGCATTTGTGGCTTTTGTATTTTTATGTACAACAGTTAAAGCACAAAAAAATAATATTACACTTGATGTAAAGCAAGTAAAATTTCAAGAGTTTGTAAATGTTGTAGAAAAACAAACTAATTATTTTTTCTATTACAATCATTTAGATACTGATAGTCTTATAATAACTGTTTCAGCAAATAATAGTAGCCTTTCAGATTTATTAAAAATTGTTTTTAATAATACAGAACTAAATTTTACAATATCAAATAATAATAAGGTTTTTATTTCTAGAGGTATTCAGATGTATGCAGATTTGGGGACTTCTTTATTTAAAACCACTGCTGTTGCTATTGATAAAGATAAATTTGTCAAATCAATTGAAGATACTGTAGAAGATAAAACTTCTGATGATGCAGCTATACAAAATAAGCTAATTGTAATTGGCAAACCCAATGCTGTTATTAGCGATAAAGCTATATTAACTGGGCATATTAAAAATATAAAAAACAATGAGCCTATAGAAAATGCAATAGTTTCTGTTGGCAAAACCTCTGTTATTACAGATTACTTAGGAAGGTTTTCTATTAACACTACAAAAGGAAGAAGTACACTATCTGTTTCAAGTGTAGGAATGAGAGATGCTTTTCGTCAATTGCTTGTACACTCTTCAGGGAGTTTGGATATTGAAATGCAAGAAAATATAACTAAGCTAAAAGGCGTAGTAGTTACCTCATCAAGAAAAAACTCTGGAGTTAAAACGCCAAAAATGGGTGTTGAAAAAATTACCATTAAACAGTTAAAACAACAACCTGTTGTATTTGGAGAAGCAGATGTATTAAGAGCTGTATTAACATTGCCAGGGGTAACATCTGTAGGAGAAGCAAGTACTGGTTATAATGTAAGAGGCGGTTCGGTTGATCAAAATCTTATTTTATTTAACGATGCAACTATTTTTAATCCATCTCATTTATTTGGTTTCTTTTCTGCATTTAACCCGTCAATAGTAAATAGTGTAGAGCTTTATAAAAGTAGTATTCCAGAAAAATATGGTGGGCGTATTTCTTCTGTGTTAGATGTTTCTGTACAAGAAGGAAATAAAAAGAAAGTTGGTGGAGCTGGAGGTATTGGACCATTAACAAGCCATCTTATGTTAGAAAGTCCAATTAAAAAAGAAAAAGGATCTATCATTGTTGGCTTTAGAACAACTTATTCTGATTGGATATTAAAAAATTTAAGCGATGAAAGTTTTAAAAATAGTAAAGCATCGTTTTATGATTTAAGTCTTCATCTTTCTCAACAAATCAACACTAAAAACTTTTTATACATTACTGGTTATTTAAGTAAAGATAAATTTAGATTGGATAAAGACACGCTTTATCAATACCAAAATAATAACGTTAATATAAAATGGAAACACATTTTTAAAAATAATTTCTTTAGTGTATTAACTGCTGGTTATGATAATTATAATTACGGAATTGAAAGTTCATTAAAACCCTTAAATGCCTATACTTTAAAATTTGGTATTAGTCAATATTATTTCAAAGCCGATTTTACAAAATCTATAGGTAATAAGCATCGTATTAATTTTGGTTATAATGGTAATTATTTAAAATTAAATCCAGGTAATTTTCAACCAAGTGGCAGTACTTCATTAGTTGTTCCAATTACTGTACAACAAGAACAAGGAATAGAGAATGCAATTTATTTTGGAGACAAAATAGAAGTTAATTCTAAGTTAGCAGTTGAAGCAGGGTTAAGGGTTTCTTCTTTTACTGCACTTGGAGCATCAAGGGTTTATACTTATGTAAATGGTGCAGAAAGAACTGTAACCAATATTCAAGATTCTATTTTTTATAAAAATGGTCAACCTATAAAAACTTATTGGGGACCAGAAATAAGACTATCTGCAAGATATACTTTAAACGAAACTACCTCTATCAAGGTTGGTTTTAATACGCTTCGCCAGTATGTGCACATGTTATCAAATACAACTGCTATTTCTCCAACAGATATTTGGAAGTTGAGTGATACTTATGTAAAACCACAATTAGGCAAACAAGTTTCTTTTGGTTTTTATAAAAACTTTCCAAAACGAGATATAGAAACATCTGTAGAAGTTTATTACAAGTGGTTAGATAATTTTATTGATTATAAAAGTGGTGCTAAACTTTTATTGAACGAACATATTGAAACAGATATTTTAAACTCGAAAGGCTATGCTTATGGTATTGAACTAATGGTTAAGAAAACTATTGGCAAATTAAATGGCTGGCTAAGTTATACCTATTCAAGAACAATGTTAAGTACAGACGACCCATTAATAAGCAATCCAATAAATAGGGGTGAATATTATCCTGCCAATTTTGATAAACCACATAGTGTAAATTTTATTGGCAACTATAAATTCTCTCATAGGTTTAGCATTTCTCTTTCTGCTGTTTATAGTACTGGTCGTCCTATAACATTGCCAATAGCTATCTATAATTATGGAGGAGGCGATAGAGTTTATTATTCTGATAGAAACCAATACAGAATACCCGATTATTTTAGAACAGATTTTTCTATGAACATTGAAGGCAATCATAAAATTAAGAAATTGGCACACAGTTCATGGTCAATTGGTGTTTATAATCTTACAGCCAGAAAAAATCCATACTCAGTTTATTTTACAACAGAAAATAAAAAAATTAAAGGCTATCAATTATCCATTTTTGGTTCTGCAATGCCATTTATAACCTACAACTTTAAGTTTTAATACTATATAATAAATGAAAGCAAAAAATTTATATTACTTAATTATTGTTGCAACATTTGCTATGAGTTGCAGAAAAACTTATTCTCCACCTGAAATTACTACAGACTATAATATTTTAGTAGTAGAAGGATTTATAAATACAGGCGGCGATAGTAGTTTTTTTAAATTATCTCGTACACAAAAATTAGGAAGTGCTACATCTGTAAAGGTTGAGTTAAATGCACAACTTAGTATTCTTTCTGCTAATGGTGCAGTGCTTACAACTTCTGTAAGTAAAGGCAATGGAGAATATTCTTTTTATAGTGCTACATTATCTCCTACAGAATCATATCGTCTTAAAATTGAAACTTCTAATGCTAAAGTTTATCAATCAGATATTGTTTCAGCAAAACAAACACCTGCTATTGATAGTGTTACATGGAAAATTGATAATGAAAAAAAAGGATTACAATTTTATGTAAGCACACACGATGCAACAAAAAAAACCAGATACTATAAATGGAATTATGAAGAAACATGGGAATACAAATCTTATTTTGAATCAATGTACAAATTTGTAAAAGATACCATAATAGAATTAAGAACACCAGATGAACAAGTGTATCGTTGTTGGTCAACAGAAAAAAATTCTTCCATCTATATTTCTACAACAGAAAGAATAGCTGATGATGTAATTAACAACGAAAAAATATTATTCGTTAATAAAGGAAGTAATCGTTTTAACCAACGATACAGCTTATTGGTAAACCAATATGCACTTACAAAAGAAGCTTATGATTATTGGCAACAATTAAAACAAATGACAGAATTAGGAGGCTCTATTTTTGATGTACAACCTGTACAATTATTAGGAAATATTCAATGCACATCAAACCCCTCTGAACCAGTAATTGGATTTATTAGTGCTTCAACAATTTCACAAAAAAGAATTTTTATTGATAGAAATGAAGTTGCAAGCCTTATAATGCCTTATCCTTTTCAATGCGATATGGTAACAGTGCCAAAAAATAAAAATACAATGGCTTTATTTTATATAACAAGACGTTATTTGCCTCTTGCTCCTGATGTTGATGGAGCTTACCTTGCAGCTCCTTACGAATGTACAGATTGCAGATTTTTTGGAGGCGTTACAACTAAACCATCTTTTTGGTAATAAAAAAATGTATCAGAATAATTTTAAGAGTTTATGAATATGCTAAAGATAAAATTACTATTTGTTGTTTGCTCGTTTATTAGTTTAAATGCTTTTGCTCAAAATAATAGTAATGAACAATTGACTACTAAGTTTCAACAATATGTTACAAATAATTTTCAAGAAAAAATGTTTGTGCATACCGATAAAAATTTTTATTTATCTGGTGAAACTTTATGGTTTAAAATATATAACACAGATATAGCAACAAACAAATTTGCCACTGTTAGTAAAGTTGCTTATGCAGAACTTTTGAATACCGAAAATAAAAGTGTATTACATGCTACCATTGAATTACAAGATGGTACAGGTAATGGACAATTTGTTTTACCTCTTACATTACCTTCTGGTAATTATATTTTTAGAGCCTATACAAACTGGATGAAAAACTTTAGCGAAGAATTAATATTTCATAAAAATATCACAGTTGTAAATGTGTTTGAAAAAAATGAAGACACTATTAAACATTCATTAAAATATGATATTCAATTTTTTCCTGAAGGTGGAAATTTGGTAAACAATGTTCAAAGTAAAGTTGCTTTTAAAGCTGTAAATAATTTTGGTGTTGGAATTAATTTTCAAGGAAAAATTATTAATCAAAATAATGAAGTAATTACAACATTCTCTCCTCAAAAATTTGGTATTGGTTCTTTTTTATTTACCCCAAACACAACTAACATATATAAAGCAGTTATTGTTACAGAAACCAATGATACATTAACTTTCAGCTTACCAACAATTAATCATAATGGTTATGTAATGTTTACAGAAGTTAAAGATAATAACATAAATATTTCTGTTCAATCAAGCAATGAAGTAAGTAATGAAATGATGTATTTAGTTGCTCATAACAATAAAACTATTCAAATTAATAATGCTCAAAATTTACAAAATGGTAAAACAAATTTTAGTATAAATTCTTCATCATTAAATGAAGGTGTTACATTCTTTACCATTTTTAACAGTAGTAACAATCCTGTTTGTGAAAGATTATTTTATAAAAGACCACAACCAAAAGAATTTGTTGAAGCTAAAATAAATAATCAACAGTTTAATAGTAGAGATAAAGTAAGTATTGATGTATTAAGTTATAATAATCAAAAACAACCAATAGCTTCTAATATGTCAATCTCTGTTTTTAAATCTGATGCTTTACAAACTGCTGATGTAATGGATATTCAACAATATTTTTGGCTAACATCAAACCTAAAAGGAAATATTGAAAATGCCGGCTATTACTTAAATGAAGCAAATGAACAAACAGATGTTGCATTAGATAATTTATTGCTAACACAAGGTTGGAGAAGATTTAATTGGAATGATATTTTACAAAATACACAAAAGGAGTTTAAGTATTTACCAGAATATGAAAGCCAACTAATAACAGGTAAAGTTGTAAATAAAACAACCTTAACACCAGCCGAAGGAATTGGTGTTTATTTAAGTATGCCAGGCAAAGAGTTTAGTTTTACTGCTGCAATAACTAATAATAAAGGAGAGTTTGTTGCAGTAATGCCAAAGGTTTCAAATAAAACTTCTTTAATTGCACAAACCAATAACAGAACTGATAGTAATTATAGAATTGATATAAATAGTGCATATTGGAATAATTTTTCTTCTTTGAAAACGCCAGAATTTTCTATTCAAAAAAGTGTAGAAAATGAATTAAACAATTATGGATTAAGTGTACAATCAGACTACATTTACAACCCTAAACCAATTTATCTTCAAACATTTCATTATACTCCTTTTTATACCAATTCAGATAATACATATTTGTTAGACAATTATACCAGATTTACAACAATGGAAGAAGTAATGAGAGAATATGTTATTGGTATTTCTGTAAGAAAAAAATCGGGCAAATTTATTTTTAATAGTTTAGATGCTCCAAGATTTCAATTCTTTCATACCGATCCATTAATTTTATTAGATGGTGTTCCTGTTTTTGATGCAGATAATATTATGGCTACTGATCCTTTAAAAATTCAAAAAATTGATTTAGTAACAAGAAAGTTTTTTTATAGCTCATTTGCTTTTGATGGTATTGTTAGTTATACAAGTTATAATGGTAAAATGGCTACATCTGCATTAAACAAAGAATCTTTATTAATAGATTATGATGCTTTGCAACAACAAAGAGAATTTTATGCTCCAAAATATGAATTAAAAGAAAGCAAAGAAAGCAGGTTGCCAGATTATAGAACATTATTGTATTGGTCGCCAAATGTGCATACAAATAAAAATGGAAAAACGAATATTGATTTTTATACCTCAGACCTTGATGGAAATTTTGTAGCACTCATACAAGGTTTAACACAAAATGGAGAACCGGTAAAAAGCATTATTAAATTTAATGTAGTAAAATAATTTTTATTAATGACTTTGTTTATGTCTTTAAGAAACAAGTATGAAAATTATTATTCTCTGTGTTTTCTGAGGTTATAAAACCTATCAAACAGTTTCAACTAATTTACAATCCAAAGCATTGTAATTATTTTCTTATTTCGGCTGATAATTCTTTTTCAAATTGCTGAATTAGTTTGTTCATCATTGCATCAATTTCTTTATCTGTTAATGTTTTTTCTTCATCAATAAATGTAAAATTAATAGCCATTGATTTTTTATCAGCACCTAATTTATTGCTTTCAAAAACATCAAAAAGCCTTATGTTTTGTAGCTTGTTTATTTTTAATTTTTTTACTGTTTCATCAATTTGTAAATAAGTGGTACTCTTAGGTACAACTAAGGCTATATCTCTTTGTACAGAAGGAAATTTACTAATTTCTTTATACACTATTTTTTTGGTTGATACCTCTTTTGTAAGTGAGTTGAAATTAAAATCTATAAAAAAAACTGGTTGCTTAATATCAAACTGCTGTGTTTTTGTTTTAGCAACTTCTTGTAAATTGCCAACACAATTTTTATTGATAAAAATATCTAATGCGGTAGCATTGGTTTCATTTTTCTTGAAATCAATTTTATCAAATCCTGTAAGCTCTACAATTGCTTGAGCAATTCCTTTTATGGTATAAAAATTTATTTCTTTTCCTTTAATATTCCAACTGTCTTCATGCTCAAAGCCTGTTAGATAAAGTGTTAAATGTTCTTCTTCTATGTAACTACCAACAGCTTCTGTACTATATATTTTACCAAATTCATACAGTTTTAAATGGTTGTTTTTTCTATTTAAATTATAAGCCAAAACTTCTAAGCCTGTTTCTAACATATTTGGTTTAAGTACATCTAAATCTGCACTTAAATTATTCAGCATTTTTACTGTTTTATTTAAAACATCTTCTGTATAATATTTGCTATTAGTAATAGAATTGGTAAGTATTTCATGAAAACCTAAACCAGTAAGATAGTTAGCAATTTTTTCTTTTAATCCTTCTTTAATTCCTCCATTATCTGTTTGTGGCGTTATAGTAATTGATGTTGGAATTTCAATATTATCTAACCCATCTATTCTTACAATTTCTTCAACGATATCTGCAGGTAAACTAATATCTGGTTTACTGTAAGGAACTTTTAGCCAAAGTTCGTCAATACTTTCTTTGATAAGCTCAAAGCCTAATGCAGTTAAAATTCTTTTTACTGTATCTGGATGATAATTTTTACCACTTAATTTTTTTAAATATTGCAGTTTTAAAGAAACTTCTTTCTTTTCTTTTTTTACTGGATAAATATCTATTATATCGCTTGAAATATTTCCTCCTGCAATTTCTTTAATTAGCATTGCAGCTCGTTGTAAAACAGTTACAGTATTGCCTATATCAACTCCTTTTTCAAATCTTGTTGCAGCATCTGTTCTTAAGCTATGCAGCATTGATGTTTTACGAATAGTGGTTGCATCAAAACAAGCACTCTCTAAAAAAATATTTTGAGTAGTAGATTTTATGCCACTATGTAACCCACCAAAAACACCACCAATACACATAGGTTTTTCGTTGCCATCACAAATCATTAAATCTTCATCAGATAATTTCCTTTCTTTTTCATCTAATGTTATGAACAAAGTATTCTTGGGTAATTTTTTTACAATAACATGATTGTTGGTAATAGCATCTGCATCAAAAGCATGCAAGGGCTGACCAGTTTCGTGTAAAATAAAATTGGTAATATCTACAATGTTGTTAATAGATTTTATGCCAATAGCTGTTAGTTTATTTTTTAGCCAATCTGGGCTTTCTTTAACTGTAATATTACTAATGCTTACACCTGCATATCTTGCACAAGCTTCAGTATTTTCTACAGTAACTTTTATAGGTAAATTATTGTTATCTGTTTTAAAACTATTGGTAAAAATATTTTTAGGTTTTAGCTCTTGCTTATTATGATGAGTTAAGTAAGCACAAATATCTTTTGCTACACCATAATGGCTCATTGCATCCATACGATTTGGTGTAAGCCCAATTTCAATAATAAAATCATTATATGGTTTAAAATATTCTGCTGCTAATGCTCCTGCATCAACATCATTTGGTAAAACAATAATACCACTATGGTTTTCAGATAAACCAATCTCATCTTCAGCACATATCATTCCATAACTTTCAACACCTCTTATTTTAGCAACTTTCATTGTAAGAGGCTCTGCATTTTTTGGATAAATAGTTGTGCCAACAGTTGCTACTACTACTTTTTGCCCTTTAGCTACATTACTTGCACCACATACAATTTGTAAAATATTTTCTGAACCAATATTTACTGTTGTAACTTTTAATTTATCAGCATTTGGGTGCTGTTCACAGCTCAAAACTTCGCCAATTACCAAACCTTCTAATCCTCCTTTAATACTTTGATAATGCTCCATACTTTCTACTTCAAGCCCTACAGAAGTAAGTATTTTAGAAAGTTTTTCTGGTTCTATTTTTTCTGGCAAATATTCATTCAGCCAATGATAACTTATGGTCATATTAAAAATAATTCTGGCAGCGAAGATAATATTTAAAGGCTTTTATGATTAAGGAAAATACATTAATCAATAAATGTAATTAATACAATAAATGGACGAAAATTATTTTAACTATAAATATCTAATAAACCATCTGGCAACTGAACATAAATTTCTTTTTTAGTATGATTTATTTTTATCAAACTTTCTTCGTGTAATGGAATAAGTGCTTCATTGTTTTTATAAGTAGTGCTTAATAAAATTTGGTGTGGTTGTTCCATTACCTTTTCTACAATACCAATAATTGTTTTATCATCAATAATTGTATAGCCCAATAATTTAATAGCAGCTTGTTTACTTACTTGATTTCTAAAATCTTCTTCTGTAAGCCAAACTTGTTTGCTTATTAGTTTATGTGCTGTTTCTTTATTATCAATTCCTTCTAATTTTATCCAAGTTTCTTCTTGGTTTTTTGCTTTAGCAGAGCTAATAAAATAAGGAATATAACTACCTTTTGTTAGTTCAATAAAAATAGCTTCTGTGCCTTTAAGTGTAGTTTTTTTACCTAAAGAGTGTTGTAAAATAACTTCTCCCTCTGTACCAAAAGTGGCTACAATTTTTCCAATATGTGTGTACTGATTCATAAAAATTGCTGCAAAGCTATTTGAATTGGTTATAACCTAAATCAATATAAGTATATATGTAAAAAAAATATTTTCATGAGCATAAAATAATTAAAGAATAAAGTAAATAAGCCATGTTTTATTTGTATTTTCGCCGATACTCAAAAATCAAAAAATTCAAGTATAATAAGAATTATGAGCCAAGAACAAAAGCCCAATTATGGTGCAGATAGTATTCAGGTATTAGAAGGTTTAGAAGCAGTTCGTAAAAGACCTGCTATGTATATAGGAGATGTTGGTGTTAGAGGGTTGCATCATTTAGTATATGAAGTTGTAGATAACAGTATAGATGAAGCTCTTGCAGGATATTGTAAAAATATTAATGTTACTATTCATGAAGATAATAGTATTAGTGTACAAGATGATGGAAGAGGCATTCCAACAGCTATGCACACTAAAGAAAAACGTAGTGCATTAGAGGTTGTAATGACAGTATTACATGCTGGTGGTAAGTTTGATAAAAATACCTATAAAGTTTCTGGAGGTTTGCACGGCGTTGGTGTAAGTTGTGTAAATGCTTTAAGTACTACAATGCATGTTACAGTTTATAGAGAAGGAAAAATATTTGAACAAGAGTATAAAATTGGTATTCCTCAATATGCAGTAAGAGAAATTGGTACAAGCGATATTACTGGTACAAAAGTTCATTTTTGGCCAGATAATACCATCTTTCAAACAACAGTTTATAATAGAGATATATTAACAGGAAGATTAAGAGAATTAGCATATTTAAATAGACGTGTTTCAATTACTTTAAATGATTTAAGAGAAAAGAATGATGACGGATCTACATTTTCTCAAACATTTTATAGCGAAGGTGGTATTGTAGAGTTTATAGAAATGTTAGATAAAGCAAGTAACAGAACTTCATTAATTGGTAAAACATTATACTTTGAAGGCTTTGATGCTGCAAGTAATGTAGCTGTTGAAGTAGCAATGGCATATAACGATGATTTTAAAGAACACATTTTTAGTTATGTAAATAATATAAATACCATAGAAGGTGGTACACATGTTAGTGGTTTTAGAACAGCTATTACACGTGTATTTAAAAGCTATGGCGATAAAGAAGGATTATTTGAAAAAGCAAAAGTAGAAGTTGAAGGAGATGATTTTAGAGAAGGCTTAAGTGCTATTATTTCTGTTAAAGTTCCTGAGCCACAATTTGAAGGACAAACAAAAACAAAACTTGGAAATAGTGATGTTAGTGGAACTGTTCAAACAACTGTATCAAAAGCATTACAAGCTTATTTAGAAGAAAATCCTAAGGAAGCAAAGAATGTAATTAGTAAAGTAATTTTAGCTGCTCAAGCAAGAGTAGCTGCAAGAAAAGCAAGAGAATTAGTACAAAGAAAAACTGTTTTAGGAGGAAGTGGTTTACCTGGTAAATTAGCAGATTGTAGTGAAAGAGATGCAACAAGATGTGAGTTATTTTTAGTTGAGGGAGATAGTGCAGGTGGCACAGCAAAGCAAGGAAGAGATAGAAGCTACCAAGCAATTTTACCATTAAGGGGTAAAATTTTGAATGTTGAAAAAGCAATGGAACATAAAATTTATGAGAATGAAGAAATAAGAAATATGTACACAGCTTTAGGCGTAACTGTTGGTACAGAAGAAGATCCAAAAGCTTTAAATATGACTAAACTTCGCTATCATAAATTAATAATTATGACAGATGCCGATGTTGATGGAAGCCATATTGCTACACTTATTTTAACTTTTGTATTTAGATATATGAAAGAAATGGTTGAACAAGGATATGTTTATTTAGCTCAACCACCATTATACTTAGTTAAAAAAGGAAAAGAAGCTGAGTATGCTTATAACGAAGAACAAAGAAATCATTTAGTAGAAAAATTAGGAGCAGGAAAAGAAGATAGTGTAAACATACAACGATATAAAGGTTTGGGTGAAATGAATGCCGAACAATTATGGGAAACAACTATGGACCCAGAAAGAAGAGTTTTAAAACGTGTAACTATTGATAGTGCTGCAGAGGCAGATAGAGTATTTAGTATGCTTATGGGAGATGAAGTTGCTCCAAGGCGTGAATTTATTGAAGCTAATGCTAAGTATGCTAAAATTGATGTGTAAATAATATGAACTAACCTTTTTTGAATAATGATAAATAGTAAAATTATTTTTTACTATTTATCTTCTTTATACTCTAAAATATCGGCAGGCTGACATTCTAATACTTTACAAATTGCTTCTAATGTACTAAAACGAATTGCTTTGGCTTTTCCAGTTTTTAGTATGGATAAATTTGATAGTGTTAAATCAACTTTTTCAGACAATTCGTTTAATGACATTTTTCGTTTAGCCATCATTACATCTAAGTTTACAATTATAGGCATACTTTATACAGTTAAATCATTTTCGTTTTGAATATCTACTCCTTTTTTGAAAATAGTTGCAATTATATAGACCACAGCACCCATTAAAATAAATGCTTGACTATCTGCCCAAAATTGATTTAAGTTATCTGGAATAAAACCATGATGCATTAAATTTTTAACCAACTGCCTCGCAATGTAACTCAACAGTCCAATTGAAAGAGTATAATAACTAACTTGTAAAATTTTTCGTGCAACAAAAGTGCTGAACGGTTTTTTCAAATCCATTTTGTGCATCAGTATAATAACTATGTAAAATAAATAAGCTTTTAAAATTGAAATGATTAGAATAAAACTATAGATGCCAAAAAATGTCAAACTACTGTCTTTATACATTTGTATTAAATCCAACTTTTGATAAAGATTTTTGACAAGTTCAGGCTCATAAAGATGAAAAAAGAAATTTACAATTAAACCTCCTGATTCTATAGACAAGCCTACAAAAATGAGCCAAGCCACAATATATAGTGCCCAAAATACGAAGTTGTTTGTTTTTGACATAATGGTTAATTTTTTAAATTACAATGCAAACATAATAAATATTTATTGATAAACAATAAAAATATAATTTTATTCAAAAAATATTTTTCAACATTAGTTATCTATAAAATCAAATATATTTTTATTTATGATATTTATTATTCTTTTGTAACAAAAGATTGTGTTATTAAATAATCAAAAATGAACTTGAAGAAAAAAGCTGTAATACATTGGAGTGGAGGAAAAGATGCAGCCTTAGCATTACAGCAAATACTTGTAAGCAATGAGTTTGAAATAGTAGCATTACTTACAATGATAGAAGAACAAACAAGTTTATCAACTGTTCATGCAATACCTATAAAAATATTGCAGATGCAAGCAAAGAGTTTAAATATTCCACTATATACCATAGAAGTAAAAAAGAATTTAGAAAACTATCAACAAAAAATGACTGAGGCTGTACATTATTTTAAAATTAAAAATGTTACTCATTTTATTTTTGGAGATTTAGCAAGCTCTAACATTAAAACATACAGAGAAAATTTTTTCAACCCTTTAGGAATAGAAGTTATACTACCACTTTGGAATAAAACATCAGCAGAAATAATAAATGATTTTTTACATGCAAATATTAAAGCAAAAATTATTGTTGTTGATGCAAATAAATTAAATAAAAACTTTGTAGGCAGAGATTTAAATAAACAAACAATACAATCTTTTCCAACAAATATGGATGTTTGTGGAGAGTTAGGAGAATATCACACTTTAGTGTATGGAGGAAATTTGTTTAAAGAAGAGATAAATTTTTCTATTACCGATATACAAAAAATAGGTTACGAAATTCAGTTAGAAGAAAACCAAATACAAGCATCAGAATATTGGCAAGCACAATTGGTTGTTTAGATAAATGGAATTTGTACTATTAGCATAATTTAATCTTAGTGTCAATCTTGAATTTATAGAGATGTAGATAATATTGCTTTCATTAAACCCAGTTTTGTATTAGGAATATAAATTGGTTTTCGTATTACTAATACTGTTTATGATTCTATCGCTTAATTTGGGTTAAATTAATATTCATATAAGTAATGTTCTGAAAAATTAGTAGTAGATATTTTAATTTCTTCTGTCTAATAAAAGTATAAAAATAAATTTTGAGAACAATACCTAAACAATTAAGTTGATGTTATAAAAATTTCTTTTAAAGTTTATCATAATAAAGATGTATTTTTATTAGTGCAGTTGATAAGAAAATCAACCTTTTTTTATTGAACCATAATTCAACAATTATGGCTTTATTTTTATCAACTGTCATTAAACTACTATTGATTTATGAAGAAAATGCTAAAAGAATATTTTTCATTTTCTAAAAAAGAAAGAATAGCTATTGCTATACTACTTGCAATAATTATTACAAGTATTGTATTGCCTTATTTTTTATTTAAAAAACATAATAAAACTATAGTTAGCCAATCTTTTGTTGATAGCATTATTCATATTCAACAACAAAAAGTAAAATCAAAATCAACAACCAATTATACTAATGAACAAAATGATGAGTTTAATACAGAAGCAGATATAATAGTAGAGTTATTTTATTTCGATCCAAATACAATTGATGCAGATGGATGGAGAAAATTAGGATTAAGAGAAAAAACTATTCAAACAATATTAAACTATACAAGTAAAGGAGGAAAGTTTAAAACGGCAGAAGACATACGAAAAATTTGGGGTATAAAAAAAGAAGAGGCAGATAGGCTTATTCCTTATATAAGAATTGCTCCTACACAAACTTATGTTTATGAAAAAAGAAAGACTACAGAAAACAACAATAAAATATTATTAGATATAAACTCAGCAACACCTCAACAATTTAAACAAATACCAAATATTGGTTTTTCAATACCATACAAAATAGTTAATTACAGAGATAAATTAGGAGGCTTTTTGCAAATACAACAAATAAGAGAAGTAAGAGAAATGACAGATTCTTTATTTAATAGCATTACGCCATATTTATACATCTCTGCTATTGCAATAAAAAAAATAAATATTAATACAGCTTCAGAATTTCAATTAAGTTCACACCCTTATATTGAAAAATCGTTAGCAAAAGCTATTATCATACAAAGAGAAAAATATGGTTCATTCAAATCAGTAAATGATATGAAGCAAAAAATTATTTTCTTAACCGATGAAGTATATCATAAAATAGAGCCTTATTTAACTATTAATGAAGAATAGCCAAAAGCCTTATACTTCAATGCTTACATTAATCCACTCATCATCAAAATGGGCGTTGTATTTTTTATAAAAATTTATGGCTGGTTCGTTCCATTCAAGCACTTGCCAAACTATACCATTTAATTTTTTTTCTTTGGCTTCTTCAATTAATCTTTCAAAAAGTAATGAACCAATTTTTTTGCCACGCATTTTTTCTGTAACTAAAATATCTTCTAAATACATTCTTTGTCCTTTCCACGTACTATATCTAATATAATACAAAGCAAAACCAATGATTACATTATTTTCTTCTGCAACAAAGCCCCACCAAACTGGTTGCTTGCCAAATCCACTTTCTTTAAAATGCTCTAAAGTTACTGTAACTTCATTAGGGGCTTTTTCATAAGTTGCTAATTCTTGTACAAGTTCTAACAGTCTATTACAATCTTTACTTTCAGCTCTTCTAAGTGTTATCATTATAAAAAATTATTACTGACCTTGTGCTAAACTATAACCTCTTTTTTCGCCCCAACTATTTAAAACTTCTAAACTACAAATTTTAAAATCACCACTAAGGCTTACATATAAACCAATAATATCTTGTTGGTTTAAAGCTTCTCCTTCAATACTTTCAAAACGAGCATTATATTGGTTTACAAGATTTGTATAACGACTTCCTGTTGGCCAAACTTGTGTACCACGATTACTAATATTTACTAATTGAAATTTTACTCCAGCATGTCGTAAACATTTTTTTGCTAATTCCTCTGGCTGCACATTACTTTCAATAAACATATCAACACCAACAATTTTTTCAGCAACATTTTCTTTTGTTTCTAACATTGGATTTTTATCTAAATGTAAAACTGTACAAGAGTATGGAACATCATCTAAATCAGGTTTAGGATTATGTTTTGGTTGTTTGCCAAAGTTGGCAATAATAGCATCTGCAAAATCTGTTGTATTTAAAGCAGTAGTTGATTTATTACCAAAATCACCTGTATGTACACCACTCTCTAAAGTATATAATAAAGCATTTTCAATTAATGCACTACTTTCCATTAAACCTAAATGTTGCAACATTCCAATACCACTCAATAACAAGGCGGTTGGATTAGCAATATTTTTTCCTGCAATATCTGGTGCTGTTCCATGCACTGCTTCAAAAATGGAAATATGATCTCCAATATTAGCACTTGGTGCAAAACCTAAACCACCAACTAATCCAGCACATAAATCACTTACAATATCTCCTTGTAAATTAGTTAATACAACCACATCAAATAAATCGGGTCTAATTACTAACTTCATACACAAATCATCTACAATCACGTCATCAGCTTTTAATTCAGGATATTCTTTTGCTATTTCATAAAATACTTCTAAAAATAATCCATCAGTTAATTTCATGATGTTGGCTTTATGCCCACAAGTAATTCTTTTAGCTCCTTTCTTTTTAGCCATTTCAAAAGCATAACGAATAACTTGAGTACTGCCAGGTCTTGTAATAAATCTTCTACTCAAGGCTACATCATGTGTAAGCATGTGTTCTACTCCACCATAAGTGTCTTCAATATTTTCACGCACAATAGTTATATCAATAGGAATACCAGCTTTACTAAAAACAGTTTCAACGCCATGCAATGTTTGAAAAGTTCTTTTATTAGCATAAGTGTTCCAAGTTTTACGAGCAGTAACATTAACACTTTTAACACCTTTGCCCTTTGGAGTTTCCATTGGACCTTTAAATAAAATTCCAAGATTTTCAATTGTCTTTTGAGCTTCAGGAGTCATACCATTGCTATATCCTTTATCAAAAACCCATTTACCCATTTCTACTATTTCATATTCTAATGGAACTTTGGCAGCATTAAAAATTTTAAGAGTAGCATCCATAATTTCTGGACCAATTCCATCTCCTTTTGCAACGGCAACTTTTATCATATTTCTTCAATTTTGCGTGCAAAAGTAAGGGTTGAGTATTGAAGATATTGTGAAAACAAACAATAAAGAAGAAAGCCAAATAAAATTAATTTTGGTAGAGATAGTTTTCACGGCTACTTTTGCACTCCATTATACCGCGAGGTAGAGCAGCGGTAGCTCGTCGGGCTCATAACCCGAAGGTCATAGGTTCGAACCCTATCCTCGCAACTAAAATAAAGCTCTGAATTTCAGGGCTTTATTTTTTAGCTTCACAATTTATAATTTTACCATTCATATATTATACGAAAATGAAATCTGGTTTTGTAAATATTTTTGGAAAACCTAATGCAGGTAAAAGTACTTTATTAAATGCCTTATTAGGAGAAAAATTAGCTATTGTTTCACATAAAGTTCAAACCACAAGACATAGAATAAAAGGAATTTTAACAGAAGAAGATAAATATCAAATTATTTTTTCAGATACACCAGGAATTATTGAAGCTAAATATAAACTACACGAAAAAATGATGGCTTCTGTAAAAAATGCTTTGGAAGATGCTGATGTAGCTTTATTGGTAGTAGATGTAAATGATGATTTTGAAAGCTCTGATGAAATTTTTAAGCAATTAAAATTATCTGTTCCAACTATTTTAATTCTTAATAAAATAGATGAAGCTAAAAATGGAAAAATTGCAGAAGCTGAAAATTTCTTTGCCGATAAGCCCTATGCAAAAAAAATTATTAAAATTTCTGCATTACAAAAACATCATTTAGTAAAATTATTAAAAGCAATTATTGAAATACTACCAGAAGGAGAGCCTTTTTATAATGAAGAAGATTTAACGGATTTACCAACTCGTTTTTTTGTTGGAGAAATTATCAGAGAAAAAGTATATGAACTATTTGAAGATGAAATTCCATACCATGTAGCAATATTGGTTAATGAATTCAAAGAAAAAAGCACATTAATTAAAATTCAAGCTGATATTATTGTTCAAAGAGAAACCCAAAAATCAATAATTATAGGTGCTGGAGGAAAAATGATAAAACAAATTGGTTCTTTAGCCAGACAAGACATTGAAAAGTTTTTAGACAACAAAATTTTTCTTGAATTGTTTGTAAAAGTAAAACCAAAATGGAGAGATAATGAACTACAATTAAAAGAGTATGGATATTAAACTATTCTTTAATTATTAGAAAACATTAACTTCTGCAATGCTGTAATAATTTTAAAATTTTATAGAACTCTTAAAAATTCTGTACTTTAGGCTTTGTTTATCCATTTATTTATTTCACTTTTGCTCATTACAATTATTTATAAAAAATTATTTAACTTATATACATGGGAATATTCAGTTTTTTTACGCAAGAAATAGCAATGGATTTAGGTACAGCCAATACATTAATTATACATAATGATGATATTGTTGTAAATGAGCCAAGCATTGTTGCATTAAATAGAAATAATTTAAAAGAAGTTTTAGCTGTTGGTAAAAAAGCTCTTTTGATGCATGAAAAAACACACGAAAACATCAGAACTATTCGCCCATTAAAAGATGGTGTTATAGCTGATTTTAATGCAGCCGAGTTAATGATAAGAGAATTAATTAAATTAGTATATCCTAAAAAACCGTTATTTCCACCAAGTTGGAGAATGGTTATTTGTATTCCTTCATCAATAACAGAAGTAGAAAAACGTGCAGTAAGAGATAGTGCAGAACAAGCTGGAGCAAAAGAAGTTTACATGATTCATGAACCAATGGCTGCTGCTTTAGGTATTGGTATTGATGTAGAAGAACCAGTAGGTAATATGATTATAGATATTGGTGGAGGAACAACAGGTATTACTGTTATTGCTTTAGCTGGTATTGTTTGCGACCAAAGTATAAGAATTGCCGGTGATGAATTTACTGCAAATATTATGGAAGCCCTACGTCGTTATCATAGTTTATTAATTGGAGAACGTACTGCAGAACAAATTAAAATACACGTAGGAGCTGCAATAAAAGATTTAGATAATCCACCAGACGATATGCCTGTTAATGGAAGAGATTTAGTAACTGGTATTCCTAAACAAATAATGATTAGCTATCAAGAAGTAGCAGAAGCATTGGATAAAAGTATTTTTAAAGTAGAAGAAGCCATTTTAAAAGCATTAGAAACTACACCACCAGAACTTGCAGCAGACATTTATCGTAGAGGATTATATTTAACAGGAGGAGGAGCTTTATTACGTGGATTAGATAAAAGATTAAGTGCTAAAATAAAACTACCTGTTCACATTGCAGACGATCCATTAAAGAGTGTTGTAAGAGGAACTGGGCTTGCTTTAAAAAATTATCAGCGTTATCCATTTATTATGAGATAACACAAGCCATCAACTAAACAGCATTATATATTTTCTGTGAAAAATATTTTTCTTTTTATTAGGCGTTATTTTATTTTTCTGTGTTTTTTAATACTACAGATTATTTGCATTATTATGCTTAGTAAAAGTAGTAAAACACACCAAGCATTTTTTGCTGCTGCTGCTAATGAGGTTACAGGAAATATTAATAAAAGATACTCCTCTGTTAGTGAATATTTTTCTTTAAAAAAAATTAATAAACAACTTAATGATGAGAATGCTAGATTAAGAAATTTATTAAAATCTAATTTTGATGTTTCAGATACTTCATACTTATTAAATATTCAATCCCACACATCTGATTCGTTAAATAAATTAAGAAAATATACTTTTTTACCTGCAAGAGTTGTTGGAAATACTGTTTCATCTAACACAAATTATTTAGAAATTGAAAGAGGAAGCAAACAAGGTGTAGAAAAAGGAATGAGTGTTATATCGCCACAAGGTGTTGTAGGAATTGTGGTTGAAGTAAGTGATAATTATTGCAGAGCAATGAGTTTACTGCACAGAAATATGCGTATTAGCTCTATGCTTAAAAAGAATAATAGTATGGGAGATGTTGAATGGGATGGAACAGACCCTCACTTTGTAACCATGCGTAAAGTAAGCAAATCTGCTAATGTTGCAGTTGGAGATACTGTTGTTACAAGTAGTTATTCAAGCAACTTTCCATCTAACATTATGATTGGAACAGTAGTAAAAATAAAACCAGAAATAGCAACAAGTTTTAACAACCTGATTGTTAGAACAGCAACAGATTTTTTTAGTATTCAATATGTGTATATAATAAAAAATGCTCAATATAAAGAGCAAGAAAATTTATTAAACAAACAAAAGAGTGATGAATAATTTTTTAAAAAATATTATTAGATTTATACTCTTTATTTTAGTGCAAGTGTATATACTAAATCAAGTACCACCATTGCACAGATTTTTTGTACCATACTTATATTTTTTATTTATCCTATGGCTGCCTTTTAGTATTAATAGATTTACTTTATTATTAGTTGCTTTTATTTATGGATTTACTTTAGATAGTTTTACTGGTTGGTATGGATTTTATACAGCCCCAACAGTTTTAATTGCTTACATCCGTCCATTTTTATTAAACGTATTAATTCCACAAGAAACAACAGAACAAAGCTATATAGAGCCAAGTATTAAGAGCATGGGCTTAGCACCTTATAGTTTGTATGTAGTATTGCTTACTTTTATTCATCACTTTTATCTTGTATTAATTGAGTGGTTGCAATTCGGAAATTTTTCTTTATTTATAGGAAAAGTTATTGGTAGTACTGCATTAAGTATTTTATTAATTCTTCTTACAGAATTACTCTTTTTTAGAAAAGCAAAATACAGAACCAATGCTGTATAAAAGGGTATATTAAATTGCTACCAAAGCATTATAGATAAATACCATTTAAAAAACTACTTTTGCCAACATTCTTAAAGTTAAAAAATAAAAATTGAATTATGAATAAAGGACCTGTTTCACAATTTATACAACATCATTACAGACATTTTAATGCAGCAGCTTTAGTAGATGCTGCTAAAGGTTATGAAAAACATTTGTTAGAAGGTGGTAAAATGATGATAACATTAGCCGGTGCAATGAGTACTGCTGAATTAGGTATTTCTTTAGCAGAAATGATTAGACAAGATAAAGTTCAAATAATTACTTGCACTGGTGCAAACTTAGAAGAAGATGTGATGAACCTTGTAGCTCACTCCCATTATAAAAGAGTACCTAATTATAGAGACTTAACACCTCAAGATGAATGGGATTTATTAGAAAATCATTATAACAGAGTTACAGATACTTGTATTCCTGAAGAAGAAGCTTTTCGCAGACTTCAAAAACATTTAGTAAAACAATGGAAAGATGCCGAGGCTAAAGGAGAAAGATATTTTCCTCACGAATTTTTATATAAAACAGTTTTAAGTGGCGACTTAAAACAATACTATGAAATAGACCCTAAGAATAGTTGGATTTTAGCAGCAGCAGAAAAAAATATTCCTATTGTTGTTCCAGGATGGGAAGATAGTACAACAGGTAACATTTTTGCAAGCTATGTAATTAAAGGTGAGCTAAAGGCAAGCACAGTAAAAAGTGGCATTGAATATATGGTTTGGCTTACAGAATGGTATAGAAATAATTCTGCTGGTAAAGGAGTAGGATTTTTTCAAATAGGTGGTGGCATAGCAGGAGATTTTCCTATTTGTGTTGTACCAATGATGTATCAAGATTTAGAGTGGCATGATGTTCCTTTTTGGAGTTACTTCTGTCAAATAAGTGATTCTACAACATCTTATGGCTCATATAGTGGAGCTGTACCAAATGAAAAAATTACTTGGGGAAAATTAGATATTCATACACCAAAATTTATTGTAGAAAGTGATGCAACAATTGTAGCACCCTTAATTTTTGCTTGGATTTTGGGTTGGTAAAATTGCCATAGCAATTTTGATGATAATGATTTTGTAAAATCAATTTTCATATTTATCTAACATAATTGGTAAGATAATATTGTTACTGCTTTTATTTTTACACTTATAAAAAGCACTATATTTTATGCTAATAAAACAATTGTTTTATCAACTATATTAAATAAAAATTACCTAAGCCATTTAACAAAATAATTATGCAGTTTAATAGAAAAAATTTATCTAATCAAGATTTACGTTCTATATACAAAGCATTGCTTTTGCCAAGAATGATAGAAGAAAAAATGCTTGTTCTTTTACGTCAAGGAAAAATAAGTAAATGGTTTAGTGGTATTGGTCAAGAAGCAATTGCAGTAGGCTCTACACTTGCTTTAGAAAAAGATGAATGGATAATGCCATTACACAGAAATTTAGGTGTATTTACTACAAGACAAATGCCCTTACAAAAACTATTTATGCAATGGCAAGGCAATAAAGATGGTTATAGTAAAGGACGAGAAAGAAGTTTTCACTTTGGAACAAAAGAACATTTTATCTGTGGAATGATTTCTCATTTAGGTCCTCAATTAGCTCTTGCAGATGGCGTTGCTTTAGCTTATCAATTAAAAAAAGAAAATAAAGTTTCTTTAGCATTTACAGGAGATGGAGGAACCAGTGAAGGAGATTTTCATGAAGCACTTAATGTTGCAGCAGTTTGGAATTTACCTGTCATTTTTATTATTGAAAATAATGGTTATGGATTAAGTACTCCAGTTAATGAACAATATCGTTGCGAAAGCTTAGTATCAAAAGCAAAAGGTTATGGAATTGAAGGAGTACAAATTGATGGCAATAATATTTTAACAGTGTATGATACCATAAAAGGTGTTAGAGATTATTGCATTAAAGAACAAAAACCTTATTTAATAGAGTGCATGACTTTTAGAATGAGAGGACATGAAGAAGCAAGTGGTGTAAAATATGTTCCCCCTCATTTGTTTGAAGAGTGGACAAAAAAAGATCCTATACAGAATTATGAAAATTATTTAGTAGAAGAAAATGTTTTAACACAAGAAGTAATTGACATTATTAAAACTGAAATAAAAGAATATATTGAAACAGATTTGCAAGAAGCATATAAAGCAACATCGTTAGAGCCAATTACTCAAGAAGAAATGAATGATGTTTTTGCAAAGCAAACAACAGACAACATACGACAATCCACAGAAAAAAAATTGGATGAAAATGGAATGTGGGTTGATGACTTAGGAAAAACAACTGAACTAAGATTTATTGATGCTATCAAACAAGGACTGCAACAAAGTATGCAACAACATAGCAATCTCGTTTTAATGGGTCAAGACATTGCAGAATATGGAGGAGCATTTAAAATTACAGAAGGCTTTGTAAACGAGTTTGGAAAAGAAAGAATACGAAATACACCACTTTGCGAAAGTGCTATTATAGGAACTGCATTAGGCTTAAGTTTAGAAGGATTTAAAAGTATGGTAGAAATGCAGTTTGCAGATTTTGTTAGTGTAGGATTTAATCAGATAGTAAATAATCTTGCTAAAATATATTATCGTTGGGGACAAAATGCAGATGTTGTAATTAGAATGCCTTGTGGTGGAGGAGTAGGTGCAGGACCATTTCATAGTCAAACAAATGAAGCATGGTTTACAAAAGTTGCAGGATTAAAAGTTGTTTATCCTTCAACACCAAAAGATGCAAAAGGATTATTAATTGCTGCTATTAACGACCCAAACCCTGTTATGTTTTTTGAACATAAAGCTTTGTATAGAAGTATTCAAGAATTAGTGCCAGAAGCTTATTATGAAATAGAAATAGGTAAAGCCAATATTGTAAAACAAGGAAATGATATAACAGTTATAACGTATGGTACAGGTGTACATTGGGTTTTAGAATATTTAGAAAAAAATTCATCTGTTAGTTGTGAGTTATTAGATTTAAGAACATTGCAACCATTGGATTATGATGCAATACAAAAAGCAGTAGCAAAAACAGGAAAAGTTTTAATAGTACATGAAGATAGTTTAACAGGTGGTTTTGGTGGAGAAATTAGTGCTTGGATTAATGAACATTGTTTTGAAAAATTAGATGCTCCAATACTTCGTTGTGCAAGTTTAGATACTCCCATTCCTTTTAATATTGATTTAGAAAAAAACTATTTAGCCAAAAGCAGATTAGCTGAATATTTTGAAAAATTGCTTTCTTATTAGTAGAAGAAAAGTGTCTCCTAAGAATTAGGATTGTTGAATTTTATGTGTTGTATATTGGATACAGATTTTGCATTAGTAATATAAATTAGTTTTTGTATTATTGAGACTATTCGTGATTCTATTGATTAATTTGAGGTGAAGATTGCTTCGTCTATGACTCGCAATGACGATGAGAAGGATTATTTCGTTACTGACTGAGGGTTCTTCGCTTTTCTTTATCGTCTTTGCGAGGGCTTTTGCCCGAAGCAATCCAGTGAAACTAATGT
>JBPXJV010000069.1:0-2853 GCA_051715485.1 Chitinophagales bacterium | reverse complement strand
TCTAACTTACTTTGTCCGCCTGTAATGAGCGAAAGAATTGAAAATAAGTTTTGAACATTCAAGAAAAATGTGGGGACACTCAAAACCGCTAAAAGCACCATAAGTTTTGCATAATTTTCATTTACAGGTTTCAATAATTTGTACAGTACAAGTGGTAAGAAAAGAAAAAATGTATAACATAAAAGTCCTCCAACTATTCCGAACCTAAAAAGTGTTTGAGATGAAGCAATATTTTGATAAATTAAAGCAGTATCGTCAGTGTTAAAAAGTTTAGAAGGCACATACATTAAAGTAAAAATACCTGTTACTACAACCCCTAAATATAAAAGTCCCGCAATTCTTGCTAATTTTTTGTTTGAGTAGTCAGATGCCATAATTCGGTCGATAAGTCAATTTTTAATTTTTGTCCATTTCCAAGCATACCATACGATTATTGATGTAAGTATGCTTTCAACAATTGCATAAAAAACATAGAAGGCTCTCCATCCTGAAATTGAAGTAACTGCAATCAAAAGCATAATTGCTGTAAAAAAAATACCTGCAATTAAATTCAGCCATCTATTTATTTTTGGTTTCAATATAACAGATAAGCAAACCATTAAAGCTGGAACTGCCAATAATAACGAAGCTACAAACAATTTTACAGGATTGTCGAGCATACTGTTACCATTGATTATCCCTTGCACTTTATTAGGCACATAGAGTTCAAAATAGTCTCCATAGATGTAAAAGAATGTCACAGAAGTCCAAAGTGCCGCAAGTTTGATTTTGGTATTCACTTTTAAGTCCTCCAATTCATTTGTGTTTGTCTTACTTGAATTCATATTTTTTTTTGTTAGTCATTTGTCTGTTTTCTTGGGGTCGCTTTACGCTTGCCACCAACGGACAGGGCTTGCTGCTGTGTTGGTATTCATTGAACGTCCAGCCCGGTACCGCTGCTGATTGAAAATATGATGATGAAGTTAACAACAAAAAGCTAAATAGAATTACATCGGCTGGAACTGCTGCTGATAGCGAACAAAAAGATGAGGATTTATTCGTCAGCCAGCATAGCAGCAAGCCCCCTGTTGTACGAATACCCTATCTTCTCGGTCATCTACAATGTGGGTCTTTGTCGCACCGAATGATGGTTGCCGTGTGTAGGGCAAGCCAGGCTCTTGGGCCGGTTGGCTTCTGTGCGGTGGGTTTGTGTGCCTGCCCATGTGCCTGACTTGCAGCGTTGGCTTGTTAGAGTGGTCGTATCATTCGCTTCGGTCGTCTGGGTACTTAAAGTATTGCGGTGTGTCCAACAACTATTTGTCTGTAAGGTAATTTTGGCAGCTTGTAAACAAAAGTATTTGTCTGTACGGTAATATTGTCAAGTTGATTATTTTTTAAACAAATCTTCTATTTTTCTAGATACACTTTTATCAGAAACTAATTTCAATTCTTCAATCAAATCTAAAGCAGTTGCTGGTTGTAATGGAAATTTATGTTGTTCTAATAAATTTTTCAAAGCCAAATTGATTTTTTCTTCACCAATTAATAAATACAACTCGTACATTTTTGCTAAACCTTTATTGTAAATTACATTCGCATTACCCGGGCTTGAATTAAATAAAGCTTCTTCGCCACTAAAAGCCTTTTCGCTATCATACATATTTTGATATAGATGCACCATTTCTATCATTTTATCTTTCCCATGTTCTTTTTTGTACATCATTAATCTTGTGTATTGTGCTAATGTTTCGGTTAGAACGGCACTTCCTTCTCTATAATCAGGGTTTAGTTGTGCATTTCCCCACCATTGATGCGAAAGTTCATGTGCTGCCAATTCATTTATAATATCAAAGCCGTCCTTCTGGTCTAATTTTACATGAAACTGTTTTTCATTGATAAAAACACTTGCAGGATAAGCCGTTGCTGCAAAGCCTCTGGTAAAACTACTTATCTCTGCAAAACGAATTGTTTTGTATGGATATTTTCCAAAATTAGTTTCACAATATTGCATGGTGTTTTTAATACTCTCCATTAAGTGAGCAATATTTTGACTATGTTTTGGTTCATACAAAAGTTCTATGCTAATATCGTTGTAACTCGATTTCTGGATGGCATATTTTGCAGTTGAAACTGTAAAACGAAATGGAATATTATCCGCTTTATAATGATAATAATTTCTATTGTTTTTGATGTAATGATTCACTATTTCACCAACAGAAATGGCAGTTTGATTTGCAATAGTAGAAACTATTGCATCAAAATTTATAAATTCATAATTATATGGATCTTCTAGTGGTGCATCTAGTTTGGTAAGTGCATCCTGCAACGGCAGTTTTCTGTTTTTTCGTTCTAGTTCATCGTCTATTTCATTACCTACATTATAACCAATCGCCGGAAAATAATTGCTGATTCGTATAAAAGCACCGTTTTCTACAATGGCATTAAACGATTGGTGACTATTGATTGGGTGTATTTTATATTCAAAATCAAAACTTACCATAATGCTATCACCGGGTAACATTTTTTTTTTTGTTTTAAATAAATATTGCCCAAATTCAGTATCTTTTTTTTCCAAAATTAATTGCGATGAAGTGATTGCATTCCAGGTAATTTCATTTGAAGTGCTAATCAAAATTTCTGCTATTTCAAACTTTGTTTTATTTACCAAAATATAATTTCCCGTAACTGTATAACTATTTTTTTGGGGAAATAAATCAATAGTAGTTTTTACATCTGTAATAGTTGGTTGTGGTTTTTTCTGATACGATTTATATTTTTCTTCGTACTGTTGTTGCCAGGTTAATTGCGCTGCTTTGGAAGCTTTATGATAATCTTTAAAAATTAAAAAACCTGATAAAAACAGCAATGTTACTA
>JBPXJV010000068.1:0-136141 GCA_051715485.1 Chitinophagales bacterium | reverse complement strand
AGTTATGAAAAAAAATATTTTAAAAACGTTAGGAATATTATCCTTAATAATGGTTTTATCCTTACCAGTTAAAGCTCAAGATGATTTTGACCCACCAGAAAATGATATACCAGTAGATGGAGGTATTTCTTTGCTTTTAGCAGCAGGTGTTGGTTATGGTGCTAAAAAATTAAGAGATAATAAAAAGAAACTGCATAATAAACTTTAGTAAGTTATATTAGTCATACTGTAGTTTAAGATTAAATTAGTAAAGCCATTTTATACCTATGTGTAAAGTGGCTTTATTGTTTATTAATAAAGCCATTCAAATAAATTTATTATTAACAATAAAAAAAAATTTATTTTCACACACCTAATTAACTAACATTTAAGCTGCATAATATGAAAAAATATTTATTATTTGTTTTTAGTTTACTGTTTTTCTTATCAAATAGCAAAGCACAATATTGTAGCCCAAATACAGGCAATGCTTCTTTAGAATGTATAACAAATGTAACTTTTGCTGGAATTAATAATACTACTAATTGTACTGATGGAGTGCCTGTAAATTACACTTCTAAAGTAGCCAATGTAAATAGAGGATTAACTTATACATTAACAACAACCATACACGCTGATGCAAATGAATATGTGTATGTTTTTATTGATTGGAATCAAAATGGAATTTTGAATGATGCAGGAGAAATTGATACCATTGCATACAATACATTTTCTAATGGACCTCATTCAATAAGTATTAGTGTGCCATTAACTGCAGCTCTTGGTAATACAAGAATGCGTATTATAAATGCCTATAATACACCTTCACCAAACCCTTGTATGAATAGTGCTTATGGTGGCGAAGCAGAAGATTATACAGTTAATGTTGGTGCAGCACTCTCTTGTGTTCCACCATCAAATATTATATCATCATCTGTTACTGCAACTACTGCTTCAATTAGTTGGAGTCAACCAAATCCAATACCAAATAATGGTTATGAGTGGGAGTTAAGAACAAGTGGAGCAGCAGGTAGTGGACCAACTGGATTAGTTCAAAGTGGCTCTACATCTAATTTAAATAAAAATTTAACTGCATTATCCGGTAGCACAGCTTATATTTTTTATATTCGTTCTTACTGTGGCACCAACGATTATAGTACATGGTCTTCAATCTCTTTTACAACGCTTGAACTTGGACAAATTGGTTTTGGAAATGCAACCAGTAATAATAGTTTTCCTATTTATTCTAACTATAGTTTTAACTATTCACAACAAATTTATTTAGCCAGTGAATTAAGTGCAGCTTTAGGTGTCGGTAATACATATATCACAAAAATTAGGTTCAAACAGTTGAGTGTTGGCAATCCAAATAATTATAATAATTGGACAGTTTATTTGGGAAATACTAATAAAAATGAGTTTATTAATACCTCCGATTGGGTTACAATATCTGAGCTTTCTCAAGTATTTTCGGGGACACTGAGTTTTTCAGCAAACAGTTGGGTAGAAATTTCATTAACTACTCCTTTTGTTTGGAATGGTACAGATAATTTAGTTGTAGCAGTAGATGAAAATTCACCAGGTGCAAGCTCTTCATCATTTGCAGTATTTGATGTTACTAATAACAGAGGACTTTTATATTTTAATCAAATTTCTAATCCAAACCCAACAACTCCACCACCAGCTAATTATGGACCAAATGCAACTTTAGCTCAAATTCAATTTGTGGCAACTGCTTTACCATCTTGTATTGCACCAGATAATATTAGTATTTCTTCCATTACAACAATAGCTGCAACTTTAAATTGGGATGCTGCAAACCCAGTACCTGCTAATGGCTATCAATGGGAGCTTAGAACTTCTGGCTCTCCTGGTAGTGGACCATTTGGTTTAAAACAAAGTGGTTCAACTTCTGGCTTAACTGCTAATCCAATTAACTTAACTGCAAACACAAATTACATTTTTTATATCCGTTCTAATTGTGGCAATAATAATTATAGTAATTGGACATATCCATTTCAATTTAGAACACCTTGTAATGCTACAAACATACCATATTCAGAAAATTTTGAAACAGTAATACCACCCAATATTCCTCCATGTGCATCAGTGCAAAATGTAGGAGTTGGTAATAATTGGGTAACTTCAATAGGTGGTCCTAATGCACCAGCAAGTAGAGTATTGCGTTACACATTTCATGCTACTGAATCTGCAAATGCTTGGTTTTATACTGCTCCACTAAATTTAACTGGTGGTATATCTTATAGATTAAGTTATAAGTATAATATTGCTAATCCATCATATCCCGAAAATTTTAAAGTTGCTTATGGAAATAATCCTATCAATACAGCAATGACAATAGTTTTAGCAGATCATCCAAATATTACTAACATTAACCAAGTTACCAATACTATAGATTTTACACCTTCTACTACAGGTGTGTATTACATTGGATTTAATGCCTATTCCAGTGCAGACAGATATTATATTTATATTGATGATATTGGTGTTGAATTATCGCCACCTTGTGTATATCCAAATAACATAAATGTATCAACAGTAGCACAAACAACAGCAACTGTTAGTTGGGATGCTAGTAATCCTGTTCCAAACATTGGCTACCAATGGGAATTGAGAACAAGTGGAGTAGCCGGTAGTGGACCAAGTGGCTTAAGCCAAAATGGTGTTACATCAAATCTTCAAATTAATTTTACAGGATTAGCAACTTTAACAACCTATAATTTTTACATACGTTCAATATGTAATACAGGTGATACAAGTGCTTGGGCAAGTGCAGTACAGTTTACAACGTCTGTTGCTAGACCTTGGTTGGAAGGATTTGCAACATTAGCTTTCCCTACAGGATGGATAAATAGTAATTCTTGGTTAATAGGAAGTGTAAGAGGTGTTACTGGTAATCCTGGAAATACAATCTATAAAAACTTATGGAATGGAGCTCTTACAGGAGAATTTACAACTGTACCTGTTGGACCAATTTTAGCAGGTGATAGATTAGCTTTCGATTATAAGATAGCCAATTTTAATTCACCATATTTACCACCAAGTAATAATTGGGGTAATTTTAAAGTGTTACTATCTGCTAATAATGGAAGTTGGGTAGAACTTGAAACAATAAATAGCCCTGCACTTATTAAATGGGAAACAAAAGTATATGACCTGAATGCTTATGCAGGAAAAACAGTTAGAATAAAAATTCAAGCAACAAGAACTGATGGAGATTTTGATTTAGCATTTGATAATTTTAAAATTGCTCAAGGTTGCCCTGTGCCAGTTGCTCAACCAACAGCACTAACATTAGTACCGAGTGCAACTACAGTTGCTGGTAGTTTTAATGCTGTAAGCCCTGCACCAACTGGTTATTTAGTTGTTCGTACTACTGGAGGAGCTCCATCATCACCTGTAAATGGTACTATTTATACAGTTGGAAGACCAGCTTTAGGAGGAGTAATTGTTGCTTTTGGTCCTTCAACTACATTTAATGCAGTTGGATTATTGCCAGGCAATACTTATTCATTCTATGTTTATGCTTATAATAATGTTGGTTGTGTTGGTGTTACATATCTTACTACAAATCCTTTAACAGATAATACTCTTACAACAGGATTGTTTACTTCTATCAATTCTGGTAATTGGGAAAACCCAAGTACTTGGGATCAAAATAATGTTCCTTCTGCTACCGATGAAGTTGTTATTGCTACAGGACATACAGTTACTATTCAAAATGCACCTGCAGCAGCTTCTCAATTATCTATAAACAATGGAGGTACTTTAGTAATAACTGCAAGTTCTTTAGATGCTGCTTCTTTAATAAATAATGGAACGTTTAATGGTAATGGAGGAAGTACTACAATTATTGGTAGTGCTGCTGCAGGAATAACCAATAATAATGGTGCAACAATTAATGTTTCAAATGGTAATATTAAGTTAGGAAATAATGGTGGAGGAAATAGAACATTCTTAAACAATGGAACACTTAATGTTTCTAATGGTACACTAACCATAAATGGTAATTACTCTCAAATGAGTGGTAATCTTTTACAAAGTGGTGGAAACATTGTTGTTGATGGTAATGCAGCAGGTAATATTGCTAATAGTGTAGCTGCTGGAATACCATTGTTCCAAGCAGGTGATGCTTCTAATATTATTACTCCATCTCAATTAAATTTATCTGGTGGTACAATAACTATTGTAGATCCACATCCTTCTGCAACAATTACAAATGCTGTTTATATTTATGTAAATAGTAATTTCTCTGCAACAGGCACACATACTTTTAAATTTGGAGATGGTGTTTCTATTGATGCAGGAGGAAGTACCAATGGATTTTATATTTATCCTAATGCAAATACTTTTTATTATGCCTTTAATAATGTGATTGCTAATGCAGGTAATAGTGCAAATAGAATTATTTCTTACTATTCTTACCCAATTAGAATTGGTGGAAATTTAACGATAAATAATGGAGAGTTTTTAAATAACAATGGATTATATATTAATGGTAATATTGTAAATAATGGAACCTTAACCAATATTGGTGTTTTGTATTTTGGTAAATATACAACAGGCACTATTGTTGCAAGTACTAATGCTCAAACAATTAGTGGGTCAGGTATTTTTAGGAATGATGCAAGTATGCCTGTAGCTAATTTTACAAGAGCATCTTTCAATAATTCAAATTCAAGTGGTGTAACTTTTAGTACTGGTATTAAAGAGCCATCATTTAGTGGAATTATAAATGTTGTAATGGGTAATGTAATTGCAGATGCATTTATTTTAAATGGAACTACAACCATCACTCTTTCTACTTCATCATCTAAAATTAATCTAAAAAATCTACGACATAATGTTAGTGGCTCTATTTCTTTAGATGGTGCTGGTTGGATAAATATTTCTAATGCTTTTTATTTTGGCAATGTTAATGGAGGAAATTTTAATGCTGGCGGACGATTAGTTCTAAAATCAACAATTACAGGAACTGCAAGAATAGCAGATATAACTAATGGAGGAATTAATTCAGGAAACTCAATAAGTGGCAACATTATCCAAGAACGTTATATTCCAGCAAAAGCTGCAAGAAAATGGATTTTCTTAACAAATCCTCTAACACAAAGTATTGCTAATAGTTGGCAACAACAAATACATATTACTGGTGCAGGTACTGGAGGAAATATTTGTCCTAACTTAAGCACAAATAGTAATGGGTTTGATGCTACATTAACCAATGCACCAAGCATGTACACTTATGATGCCTCTAAAACTCAATGGCAAAGATGGAATGTAATACCTAACACTTCTGTTAATTTAGAACCTGGCAAAGCTTTTAGAGTTAATGTAAGAGGAGATAGAAGTTTAGGCTGTAGTTTATTAGATGGTACAAATATGATTCCAAGTGCTGTAACACTTTCAGCAGAAGGTGCAGTTGGCAATGCTCAAAAAAACTTAGGAAGCTTTACTATTTCTTATCCTAATAATGGTATAGGCAATTATGTTTTTGTTGGCAACCCATATTCAAGCAATATTAGTTTTGCTGCTTTGCAAGCAGATAATTGGTCAAACATTGGTAGCACTTATGCTATTTACATTCCAATTAACCCTGCTGGGGTTTATACTTATTGGGATGATAATGCTGGAGCATTTGCTGGTGGAAGTGGATATGATGATGCTACAGGAAATATTATAGCTAATGGACAAGCTGTATTTTTAGAGTCTGCTGTTGCTGGAAATATTTCTATCAACTTTAATGAATCTCAAAAAACAGATGAAGCAAATATTGGCTACTTCCGTACAGCAAGAGTATTCAATGAAAAAATAAAAATTAGTTATTTGCAAAACAATAATAAGATTGATGAAGTAGTTATTCGTTATGCAAATGATGCAGGAATTAATAATAATGAAAAAGGCAAGTTCGATATTACTTCAATGAATAATGGTACATACATCAGCAGCTTAAAAGCAAACAAAGAAATGGTTGTACAAACCAGAGATTTAAAAACACTAAGCAACGATGAAGTATGGTTAAATATTGGAGCAACTGAAAGTGGTACTTATCAATTAAGTTTTAATGAATTTGAAAACTTTGGTGTAGCAGAAATATTCTTAAAAGACCACTATACCAACACAACACAAAACATTAAACAAAACGATAAGTACGAGTTTAGTATTGATAAAAACAATGCAGCAACTAAAGGTTCTGCAAGGTTTAGTGTAGTGTTCAACAGAACATCAAATCCTGTGTATGTAACTAATATGATTAAGGTGTATCCAAACCCTGCAAGCAATCAAGTAACATTTGAACTACCTCAAACTGCTGGTAATACTATTAGTTACAATATTAAAGTAACTGATATTGCTGGTAAAATTATTATACAACAAAAATCATCTAATACAACCGAGCAATTAAATGTTCAAAAATTAAGTAAAGGAATTTATGTTGTAGAAATTACTGATAGCAATGGAAGAAGAACAACAGAAAAATTAATAAAAGAATAATTTGAAATTATGTAATTGAATGAGATAATTTATTTTTATAAAGTAATTGGTTCGTGAAAACATGAACCAATTTTTTTTGCCTAATTTAAAAACACCAACACCTTGTTTCATATCTTTACGAAACAAAATATTAATAACCAACAACTCCAGCCACTTTAATTGTAATGTAATAATATTGTTATTGTTTTTTATCAATAAAAAATGGATTGTTTAGAAATGAATAGTGTTGATAAGTTTAAAACTAATTAATAAAATGAAAATATTATTGTATGAATTATTTATTTAGAATAGTAATATCCTTAACCATTGTAATTATTATTGCAGTTGGGTTAAATTTATATTTTAAAAAGACAAAAGAAGAAAGAGATAAACATCTAAAGGAAAGTACAATAATAAAGGATAACACTACTGAACCAATACAAGCTGAAAAGAAAACTTCAGAAATACCAAATACATATAATCAAAGAAATATTCAATCTTTTGAACTCAATACCAAAAAGGGTATTGTTAAGTTACATACATATATGTCAAAAGATTCAGTAAAAATTTTAATGGGTCGCCCACACACAACTAATATTGATGCCAATAGTTTTGGAGCAGTTATGGAAACTTGGAAATATATGGGTAGAAATAGCTATGTTGAAGAATTTACAATTGAGTTTATCAATGGTGAATTAAAATCAGTTAAACAATTTAGAGAAAATTATTGATGGTTTGAATGACCAATTAACAACAATAATTATTTTTTATTTTTTCTTGCAGTATATTCATCTAATGCTTTTTGATATTCTTTAGCATATTTATTATGCTCTGCATAGTTAGATGAGAAGTGATGATAACCATCAAAATTTGCTTTAGCAACAAAAAATAAATAATCTGTTTTTGGTGCATTTAAAACTACGTCAATACATTTTGGTGATGGAGTACAAATTGGTCCAGGTGGTAAGCCTTTTACTCTATAAGTATTGTATGGCGATGGATTGAATAAATATTTTTCATAAATACGAGTTAATGAAAAATCTTTCATTGCATATTTAATTGTTGGACAAGCTTGCAATGCCATATTTTTATTTAAACGATTCATATAAACACTGGCAATTTTAGCTCTATCATCGTTGTAATTTGTTTCTTCTTCTATAATTGATGCAAGTATATACACTTGCGTTGGAGTAAGACCTGCAGCTTCTGCTTTTTCAGTTCTATTATTTTTACTCCAAAAATTATTTTTTGCATCACTTAGTTTATTCATTATTTTTCTTAAAGAAGTATTCCAATAAAATGTATAAGTATCAGGAATAAAAAGTGTAAAAACTGTATTTGTATCAACTCCATAAGATTGTAACGAATCGTTTGACGTAAGAAATTCTATTACTTGAACAGAATCTACAGAAAAATTTTTTGAAACAAGTTTTGCAAAATCTTCTTTTAATCTCAATTTATTAATTACCAATTTTATTTCTGCTTGTCTGTTATTTTTAAACATTCTAACTAAACCGAAAATACTCTCTCCTTTATCAACTTTAAATTTACCGGGTTTTAAATTTCCCCAAATATTTAATGTATTTGCAGCTAATAAGAAAATTGATTTGTTAGATATAATTTTCTTTTCAAGTAAAACATCTGCTACACTTGCTTTATCTGTATTAGTAATGATGAATGAATTTGTTTTATCTGAGAACTTAGTAGTTGATGAAAATAATAACCAACTAACAATAGCAACTGTTATTATGCCAATTACAAAAAAATATAGTATTAATTTTTTCATGAAAGATTTATAAAAAATAAGTTAGTTTTTTTTCATTTCTATCATACGCATTTCTTTTGCATCTTGCAAAAACTCAGATGCAAAAATAAAATTGTTTAGTAGTTCATCTTTACTGAAAATAATATCTTTGTTACTTCCTTCCCATTGCTTTTTGCCTTTGTATAAATAAATAATATGGTCGCCAATTTCCATTACACTATTCATATCATGTGTTACAACAATAGTGGTCATATTGTATTCTACAGTAATTTCCTTAATTAGTTTATCAATCAATAAAGATGTTTGAGGGTCTAAACCACTATTGGGTTCATCGCAAAATAAATATTTAGGATTTAATACAATGGCTCTTGCAATACCTACACGTTTTTTCATACCACCACTAATTTCTGATGGATATTTTTTATGTGCATCTTTCAAATCCACTCTTGCTAAAACTTCATCTACTCTTTTCTTTTTTTCAGATTGAGACATTCTAGTAAAAAAATCTAATGAGAAAAGTATATTTTGCTCAACAGTCATACTATCAAACAAAGCACTACTTTGAAAAAGCATTCCTATTTGTTGTCGTAGTTCTTTTTTAGTTTCAACATCTGCTGTTGTTATATTAATTCCATCATACAATATTGAGCCAGTATTAGGAGGAAAAATATCTACCATTGATTTAATTAAAACACTTTTTCCACTACCACTTGCACCAATTATTAAATTACATTTTCCTGTATCAAATACTGCATTTATATCGTTAATAATAGTTCTTTCGTTAAAAGATTTTGTAACATTTTTTATTTCTATCATAGTAAATGTAAAGTTATGGGAAAGCAAATTTAATAATAGCCATTCACTAATTTTGTTGCTTATAACATTTTAACATGAATACTACTTATAATACTTTAGAAGAAATAATTTCCAATAGAAGAAACATCAAATCAGCATCAATGAATGGTAAGCTGATAGATGATGATACAATTAAGCAATTATTATCTTTAGCTAATTGGGCTCCTACACATGGGCATACAGAGCCTTGGAGATTTATTGTTTATAACAATCAATCAAAAAAAGAATTTTGCAATGCTCATGCAGAAATGTATGAGCAATTTACACCTGAAGATGGTTTTGTTCAGGCAACTTATGAAAAGTTGCAACAAATGGCAGATAAGGCTTCTCACATAATTGTTATTTACACAAAAAGAGGAGATAATCCTAAAGTTCCTGCATTAGAAGAAATTGTTGCTACGAGTATTGCTATGCAAAATATTTTATTAGGAGCTGCTGCTTTAAATTTAGCAGTTTATTTAAGTACTGGTGGTATGATGCACAAACAACCAATGAAAGATTATTTTAAATTAACTAACGATGATGTAATGATAGCTATTTTATTTGTAGGTTATACAGATGAACATAAAGCAGGTAAAAGATTATCAGACATTGAAACTAAAGTAGAGTGGAGATAAAGTTAAGATGCTTGTTTTACTGTTCTTAAAGTTTCTTTAAAAATTATACCATGCTTTTGTAGCTCTGCTAAAACTGGTGTATATATTTCTGCAATAATTGGAATATGCAAACCTCTTACTTGAATTTTATTTTCTAAAATTAGTTTTGCAGCAATACCCAAAGGAAGTCCAACTGTTTTTGCCATTGCTGTTTTATGATTATCTTCTCCTACAAGTTCTAACAGACTACTTATGTAATAATTTTTATTGTTTAATGAGTACTCAATTTCATGCATCATTACTATTAAATCTTTATCGGAATTTTTGAGTACTAATTTTTTTTCAAGAATAAATTGCAATACATCTGCGGCACTACACAACCCTTTATTTATCATGGTTTCATCATCTTCTAATCCAAGATAAATTAACTGTTTAAGTACTAAATTAATATGCTCTAAATTTTTACTAATTGTTGCTGCTCCTTCATTGATATTAAATTCTTTTAAATCTCCTTTCTTATCAACTAATAGTAATTTATCATCATCTGCATTTTCAGATAACATATAGTTTAACATAGTGCTTAAATCATCATTAATATCGTTAAACTCTTGTGCAATTAAAGAAGATAACCAACTATCGAAATTGTATTTTTTTAAATGAATTTTAAAAAAGTTTGCAATACTCATATTGGTTGTATCATACACTTTTTCTTCATCGGTAAGTTTAAGAGCTATAATATTTTTCCAACCTAAACAAAATTCAGGGTGTCTTAATGTAGTACGCATAAATGTTGATGCTTCTTGTAGTTCATACAAATCAATATAACTCAAAGAATCTCTATTAAGATAATATGCATAAACATTATCAGTATCGGTTGTAATTAATTCGTTGTTATTAAAAAGTTCTTCATAAGATAATTTTGAGATAGTGTTTTTGTGTTTATAAATAGCACCTGCTTTTCCTGCAAGTACTACATTTCTTGGATTCCAGCTTATTTTATAATGCCAAGGATTATCATCACTTTCTGGAGCAACTAAACCACCACAATGCGATTTAAAAGAATTTATTTTACCGCCTTTCTCTTTTATGTTATGTATGATGTGCATGGCACTCATGTGGTCAATTCCTGGGTCTAAACCCATTTCACATAAAAAGAGTAATCCTTTTTCTTTTATGCTTGTTGCATGTTCTTTAATTTTTTCATCAACATAAGAAGCAGTGAGTAAGTGCTTATTCTGCTCTAAACAATCTTGTGCAATTAAGTAATGCAGGTGAGGAGGCATCATAGAAATAACAACATCTGTTTTAGCAACTAATTGTTGTCTTATTGCTTTATCTTCTATATCTAATACAACTGTTGAAACATTTTTATTGATAGTTACTTTTTCTTTTAAAAGTAATTCGTTACTATCTGCTACTATAAAATTCCAATTATTTTCAGTAACTGTTTTAATTAAATAATCTATTAAAACTGTTGCAGATTTTCCTGCCCCAAAAAGAAGTATATTTTTTCCTATTGACATGCTGCAAGTGTACAACAAAATTTAGAAAGGTAAACCAATACCTAACTGAATTGCATAATTTTTAACCTCTGTATGATTTTGGTTATTTCTATATTCACTCCAAGTAAAGTCTTTAATACTCATCCAACCATTATTTGTTTGTCTTCCAGGATCTTTTACTTTATATGCAAAATCAACTCTTATTAGGAATAAAGAAAAATCAAATCTTAAACCAGTACCAATACCAATAGCAACATCATCATACAATCTTTTTAAAGAAAACTCTGCATTAGGATTGGTAGCATCTTTTTTAATGTTCCAAATATTACCAATATCTGCATAAATAGCACTTGCTACTTTAAAGCTTTTGATGGTTGCTAATGTAAATCTGTATTCAATATTTGCTTCAAGCTGCATATCGCCAAATCTATCTCTAAAAGCATTACTTGCAACTGTATCACTTAAAATTGAAGATCCTAACCCTAATTGTCTTAATCCCCAAGCTCTCATACTATTAGGACCTCCTGCAAAATATTGTTTAAAGAAAGGTAATGATTGTCCACTCAATGGAACACCAACACCAGCAAATAATCTATAAGCAATTTCACTTTTAGTTTTTTGCTGAGCATATTTATATTCAACTTCTCCTTTTATGTATTGATAAACTTTATCTTTTAAAGAGCTAAAAGGCAATGTTAATAATCCACTTTCTTCAACACCCCATCTAAATTGAGTGTTGCTATTTGGTTTTTTCCCAGGCTTTGTAAGAGTATAATTTAAACCACCACCAGGTAAAGGAAATCCAATAACATTACCAGTGTTAAATGAATTACGCAAAAAAGGATTTGCATCAAATAATGCTTTCAATCCTGTCAAAGTATCAATACTATATAATTCAATATTTAAAGGCTTCCAAAGTAAAACAGCATTATATTTTTTTTGGGTTGGTCGTTGCCATTCCCATCCAAAATTAAAATTTGCAGATCGTAATCTAAAAATTTGAAAACGTTCTGTATAAGCTACAGTACCAGAAATAATAGTTCTTTTATTTTCAGCATTCCTAAAAATGGGCAACTTCAACATTTTTCTTGGCATTAGTAATCGTGGAAAACTGTATGAATGTGCTAAACTAAATTGTACAGTTTGTATAAGATCTGATTGAGAACTTTGACCATTTTGGTTAAGAAGATTTAACTCAACACCTCCTCTTAAATTAGTATTACTTTGAATGGCTAATTTGCCTATGTTTCTATTGCTAAGAGAAGTGCTGAGAGAAATTCCTAATAAATTACCAGCTGTAAAATCTCCTGAGTTTCTGCTTCCTTCAATATTGTAGTTACTTTGATATTTTTTTTGTGGAACAAGAAAATAATGTATATCCAAAGAGTCGTTTCCTTGTTGAATAATTCTTGCATCTACTTGCTGCCATGCTGGTATAGTAGATAGTGTATTTAGTGTTTTAAAATAATTATATTCATTATAAAGATTACCTTTTCTTAAAAAAGTGTGTTCTCTTAAAGGTCGCATTTTAAATAAATATTTTTTATATCTAACATGCAAATCTCCTTTTTTATTTTGTATCGTATTGCTCCAAGAAATATTAATTAATGAATCTGGAATATCAGTCATTTTTGTATCTGGATAGTAATAAATATTTTTAATAAAAAATTTGTTTAACCTTGTGGAGTCGTCAAAATTTCTTTGTTTAATGGTTATTTTCCAAGTCGGATTTTCTCTTCTTTTTTTCTCTGCTTCAGCAATTAAATTTGCAAGTTCAATAGGGTCTAAAGTTAGTTTATATAAATTTTCGTTAGTAGTATCAACTAATGCATATATATGTTCTCTTGTAAATTTATAATATCCATTTTCTCTAAACCAACCTACCAATCTATCTAACTCATTTGAAATTTTTTGTTTAGTATAAGGGCTACCAATTTTTAAATTACTTGATGCATATTTTTGCATAGCTAATTCTTGCAAAATTGTGTCTTTGTATGTATGATTTATTGTATCAACAAAAGCATAACTTAAAGTATCTATTTTTATTCCTTTACCAATATTAATAGTAATAATTGCAGTAGTTCTTAACTGCTTTTTTTTACCTATAAATGGGGCTTTAACTATGTAAAAACTATCTTTTTCAAAAGAAGTATAATAATAGCCTTGAGATTGTAAATAGGCATTCATAAATATTCTACTTCTATTAAAATTACTTGTATCAAAAATAGGAGGGTTATTAAATTTTTTTATCAAACCTAACCATTGAGATGAGTGTCTTGGCTTTAAACTATCATCCCAATAATTGCTTAATTCTGCTTTTAATCTTTTTTTCTCATCTTTGGAAATATTCCCTTTTAATTCAACTTTATTACTAAAAACAAAAGGAGTATTAATAGGATATTTTTTTTTAGTACAAGAAATAAAAATAAAAGCTATTAGTATAATAGAAGTTAAAGATTTTTTTTTAGTCATTATTTTGATAAAATTCATACGCAATGGTAAGTAAAAACGAATTCAAATATATTCAATCTTTATGCCACAAAAAACAAAGGTTAAAAGAAAACATTTTTATAGCTGAAGGAGCAAAGATTGTAGATGAATTATTGAAAAGCAATTTTTCTATTAAAAATATTTATGCTACAACAGAATGGCTTAACCAAAACCAACTTAAAAATAATTATGTTTCTGAAGTATCTGAACAAGAAATGCAGCGTATGAGCTGCTTGCAAACACCAAGCTCTGTATTAGCTATTGTAGAGCAAAAGCCCAATAAAATTATTGAAGCAAATGGAAAATTTAATATAGTATTAGATGGAATTCAAGACCCCGGCAATTTTGGAACAATTATAAGAATTGCAGATTGGTTTGGGGTACAAAATATTATTTGTTCTGAAGATACTGTTGATGTGTATAATAATAAAGTAATTCAGAGTTCAATGGGAAGCTTTGTTAGAACAAATATTTGGTACGGTAATATTGAAACAATTTTAAAAAATACTGAAATGCCTGTGTTAGGAGCTGTATTAAATGGAAAAAATGTATATGAACTATCATCAATCAATGAAGGTTTTTTAATTATTGGAAATGAAGGAAGTGGAATAAGAAACAATATTATGCCTTACATTAAACAACCCATTACCATACCTAAAAAAGGTGGTGCAGAAAGTTTAAATGCTGCCATTGCAACTGGTATTTTATTAAGCAGATTAGTAGGGTAGTGGCTAAAATATTTTGTTTTCTATCAAGTATTTAAAAATTGAATTACACGATTAACAACCTCTTTGTTTCTATAAATTTTATTATGTCCTAACCCTTTTGTTATATAAAATTCTGTATTAGGCAAATGCATATTTATAGCAGGTTCTACATCCTTATAAGGACAAATCCAATCATTTTTATCATGTATCCATAACACTTTTGCTTTTATATTTTGTACACTTCTTGTTACAGAATAATAATTAATGGGCAAATGATTAAGTGTTACAATATAATTTTCTAATTCTTTTTTAATTTCATTGCCAAAAGAAACTATTTTAAAAAAATTATCAATAGCTGTTTGTGTTTCTGTTGCAGGAGCAATTAAAATTAATTTTTGTAGTTGAGGCATTATTTCTGCTGCTAAAGATGCAGAAAGTCCTCCAAAAGAATGAGTAATGATGCAATAAAAATTACCAAATTGTTTATCAATTTCAATAATAGAATTTCTATACAACCAAGCATCAGCAGTTTTACCATCACTTAATCCATGAGCAGGTGCATCAAAAGCAATTACAATAAAACCTTCTTGCATTAAGGGCTGAATATAATTATCAAATTTGTAGCTACAACTATCAAAACCATGTGCTAATAAAATTTTCTTACCATTATTATTTTTTGGAGTCCATCGCCAACCTCTCAATTTTAATTTTTCAAAATTGCATACAATTTTTTCTGCCTGATGAAACATTGGTGGTTCTTTTCTTTTAGGCTTACCACTATATGGAGTACAAAAAAGTTCAAATGTTTTTTCGGCAGCTCTTTTTTTAGATAATAATGAAATAGCTTTAATTTTTGTTTTATAGTAGCTAATTGCTATTCTTTGTGTTAACTTTAATTTCATAAGCATTCAAATATACATACTATGAAAATTGTAATGATAGGTTCTGGAAATGTTGCAACTATTTTAGCATTAAAATTTTGTAGTGCTGGTCATAACATAATACAAGTGTATAGTAAAACAAAAGCAAATGCAGATTGTTTGGCAAATAAACTAAATACTGATGCAGTAACTGATTTTGATAATATTTCTAAAGATGCAGATTTGTATGTGTTGGCAATTTCTGATAATGAAGTTTCAAATTTTGCAGAAAAATTATTACTTCATAATAATGCAATTGTGGTTCATACTGCTGGAGCAGTTAGCATTAAAGCTTTAACAAAGTGTAGTAATAATTATGGAGTTTTATATCCTATTCAAAGCATAAGAAAAAATATGAGTTTAAATACACCTATTCCTTTTGCTATTGATGGTAACAATAAAAACACATTAGATGCTTTACAATTATTAATAAGTGATATAAATCAAACTACAATACATTATAATGATGAACAACGTTTAAAACTACATATTGCAGCAGTAATAGCCAGTAATTTTGTAAATTATTTATATAATGAGAGTGCCAGTTTTTGTAATAATCAACAACTAAAATTTTCTTTATTACAACCTTTAATTGAAGAAACAGCTTTAAGATTAAGAACCCATCACCCTCAAGAAGTATTTACAGGACCAGCAGTTAGAAAAGATTTTACAACGATTAATAAACATATTGAAATATTACAAAACTCTCCAGAACTATTAGAGCTTTACCAATTTTTTACTAACAGAGTGCTTAATAAATTTTGATTCATAAATTTTAACCCATTGTTCAACACTTATTTTTTGCATTAATTTTCCAATCAGCTCAAAAGGTATTTCATTAATTTTTTTAAAACGAATACAACTTTTACCCATATCTAATTTTTGAGGGCAATGTTTTGGATATTCTGCTACAAACCATTCCATTAAAGAAGCATCTGCATAAATGCCCATGTGATAAAAATTAATAGAGTTTTTTTGAGAAGCAATTCCTGCAAAAGGCAATGGCTCAGTAGGTTTGCAATGATAACCTGATGGGTAAATTGTGTGAGGCACAACATAACCTAACCCACCATAACTTATTGCAGCTTCGAAGCCTTTAGGCAAATTGCTCAAAATTGTTTGATGCAATTTTGTAAAAACTTCTTTTCGTTCTGTAGGCACTTTATCTAATATTTCTTTTATATTTTTTACAGCTATTTTCATACATAAATATTTAACGATGTTGGTCTAATAAAATCATATTTCCATCAGGGTCTTTAAGGGTTAAACTTGCAGCACCTTTTGTGTTTTCATTTACTTCAGTTAATAAATTTATACCTTTTTGCTTTAGTTGTTTTTGTATATCTCTAATATCAATAAATTTATTTAGATTTTGTGCATTCTCATCCCAACCAGGGTTAAATGTTAAAATATTTCCTTGAAACATACCTTGAAAAAGTCCAATAATAGCATTGCCATTTTTCATAATGAGATAATTACTTTTAATATTTCCTCCAAAAACATTAAACCCTAATTTTTCGTAAAATTCTTTAGAACTATTTAAGTTGTTTACACTAAGGCTAATAGAAAATGCTCCTAATGACAAAGAATTATTTTGGCTTGTATTTATAACAATTTCTTGCCTTTGAGACATAACAACATTGAGCAGTGTACCACTCAAAAACGAAATAATGATTACAGTAATTAAAAATCCTTTTTTCATTGTAAAATTTTTGTTGTATAAAAATAAATATTTTATTACTTACTAATTTTATAACACCATCTTTTAAGCTTTCCCTCAAAATCAAAAGCTGTGGTAGCTTTGGTAATATCCTTTAATTCTTTGGCATTTATTTTTTCAGCATCTATTACAAACTTTGTGTAGTTGGTACTAAAATAAATAATTCCATTTGGCGAAAGTGCTTGCAATACATCATTCAATAATGTTACATGGTCTTGCTGTATGTCTAAAAAATCTTTCATCCTTTTACTATTGCTAAAAGTAGGAGGATCCATTATAACTAAATCAAAACTGTTAGGTTTTAATGTTTTTAAATACTGCTTTACATCTGCATGAATAAAAAAATATTTGCTTTTATCTTTTAGTAAATTGATAGTAAAATTATCTTCTGCCCATTGTAAATAAGTTTTACTTAAATCAACTGTAGTAACACTTGCAGCTTTTCCTGCTGCTGCATATACACTAAACGAACCAGTATATGCAAATAAATTTAAAACTTTTTTTCCAGCACACTGCTCCATAACCATTTTACGAGTAATTCTATGATCTAAAAATAATCCAGTATCCAAATAATCTGTTAGGTTAATTAAAAATTTTAAACCATTTTCTTCAACAACAAAAAAATCTTTTTTATCGTCTGTTTTTTCGTATTGATCATGCCTGTTACTTTTTCTTTTTCGTTGTTTTATATACACATTTTCATCTTTCACCTCAATTATTTTCACAATCACTTCAATACATTTTTCTAACCAAACAACATGCTCTTCTTCTGTCATTTTATGCCTTCTTACATATTCAGCTAAATAAATACGATTCTCATACAACTCAATACAGAAAGGAAATTCAGGCAAATCATGGTCATAAATTCTATAACAACTAATATGTTGTCTCTTAGCTAATTTGCTTTTGTGTTTATACACTTTTTGCAAACGATTTTCAAACATTTGAAGTTTATCTTCCATCATTTTGTAAAGATAATTTTTATGTACTAAGCTACACAATAACTATAAAACTTTTGTTGCGTCGCACACTTGTACTTTTGTATTTTATGCAACAATTTTTATCATCTAATGCAATTAAAATTAAAATAGATAGTGTAATTATTATTGCTAACTACTACCTGCATCATTAATATTGTTTTATGAATGCTTAATTTTTTTTCATTTTTTTAGAATTAAGATAATGGTATTTTGTTGTAAATACTATACATTTGATATTTACAAGAATAATTTATGATAGATACAAATATGAGTTTTCAAATTCCTGATTTTACATTATCGCCAAGAGTAGATCAAGTTGGTGTTGAAGAAAGAGCCAAACGCTTTACTACAAGAAGCATTAAAACAGATACGAAGGTTAGTTTATTAAAACTTGTTTTAAATATGATTGACCTTACAACTTTAGAAGGTAAAGACTCAGAAGGTAAAGTAAAACAAATGTGCTATAAAGCTCAGCATTTACACGATAGTTACTCTGGTTTACCAACTGTTGCAGCAGTATGTGTTTACCCAAGTATGGTAAAAATTGCCAAAAATGCTTTAGGTAATTCAGGCATTAAAGTAGCTGCTGTAGCTACAGCCTTTCCAAGTGGTCAAGCTCCTAAAGATGTAAAAATAAGAGATACAAAATATGCAGTATCTGAAGGTGCAGATGAAATTGATATGGTAATTAGTAGAGGCAAATTTTTAGAAGGTGATTACAATTTTGTGTTTGATGAAATTGCTGAAATAAAAGAAGCATGTGGCACTGCCAGACTAAAAGTAATTTTAGAAACAGGAGAATTGGTAACTTATGATAAAGTAAGAAGAGCCAGCGATATTGCTATGTATGCAGGAGCAGATTTTATTAAAACTTCAACTGGTAAAATTCAGCCTGCTGCTACTATGCCTGTTACATTAGTTATGCTTGAAGCTATCAGAGATTTTTATTACAAAACAGGAAAGAAAATTGCTATGAAACCAGCAGGTGGCATCAGCAAAGCTAAATTAGCTGTTCATTATTTAGTAATGCTACAAGAAACTTTAGGACAAGGGTGGATGAATAATGAATGGTTCAGGTTTGGTGCAAGCAGTTTAGCCAATGATGTACTCATGCAATTAGAAAAAGAAAGAACAGGAATTTATCAAAGTGCCAATTATTTTTCAATTGACTAAAATATTTTTATACCTAACTAAAGCAGAAGATTTAAACAATAAAGAACTAAACGAAATTTATTTTATTTTTTTAATAACACAATATGGCTTCAATTAGTAAAACAATTAAAAAAAACAAACAATCAGTAGCCCCTCTTTTAGAAGGCTCTGGAATGATTGAATATGCCCCTGCACCAGAAAGTAAATCAAGTGCAAAAATTAATGCTAAATACGATTTATTTATTAATGGGAAATTTGAAAAACCATTAAGCAAAAAATATTTTGATACAATCAATCCAGCAACAGAAGAAAAAATTTCAACAGTAGCAGATGCAAATGCTGCTGATGTTGATAAAGCTGTAAAAGCTGCAAGAAATGCTTATAACAAAGTATGGAGCAAAATGCCAGCAAAAGAACGTGCAAAATATATTTACCGTATTGCACGTATGATTCAAGAAAGAGCAAGAGAGTTAGCTATTATAGAAACAATAGATGGAGGCAAACCAATTAGAGAAAGTAGAGATATTGATGTACCAATTGCTGCTAATCATTTCTTTTATTATGCAGGTTGGGCAGATAAATTGCAATATGCTTATCCAAATAAAAAAATTGAATCATTAGGTGTAGCAGGACAAATTATTCCTTGGAATTTTCCCTTATTAATGGCAGCATGGAAAATTGCACCTGCATTAGCTACAGGAAATACAGTAGTTTTAAAACCAGCAGAAACTACACCACTTACAGCTTTAAAGTTGGCAGAAATTATTCAAGAAAGTGATTTGCCGCCAGGTGTTGTAAATATTATTACAGGTGCAGGTGCAACAGGTGCAGCAATGGTTAATCATCCTGATATTAATAAAATTGCTTTCACTGGTTCTACAGATGTAGGAAAAATTATTCAACGTGCTGTTGCAGGTACTAATAAAAAAATTACTTTAGAATTAGGCGGAAAAGCTGCTAACATAATTTTTGATGATGCACCTTTAGACCAAGCTGTAGAAGGCGTTATTAATGGCATCTTCTTTAATCAAGGGCATGTATGTTGTGCAGGTTCAAGATTATTTGTACAAGAATCTGTTTATAAAATTGTGTTACAAAAATTAAAAGACAGATTAGCAACATTAATTGTTGGCGACCCATTAGATAAGAATACAGATATTGGAGCTATCAATTCAAAACAACAAATGGATAACATACACAAATATTTAAAAATAGGAGAGAAGGAAGGTGCAGAAATGTATCAAACACAATGTGTGTTACCTAAGAAAGGCTTTTTTATTCCACCAACTATGTTTACCAATGTGGCACAAAGCAGTAGAATAGCACAAGAAGAAATTTTTGGACCTGTTTTAACCATTCAAACTTTTAGAACAGATGATGAAGTAATAGAAAAAGCAAATAATACACCTTATGGTTTAAGTGCAGGAATATGGACAGATAAAGGCTCTAAAATATTTAATTTAACAACTAAAATGAGAGCAGGAGTTGTTTGGGCAAATACTTATAATAAGTTTGATCCAACTTCTCCATTTGGAGGTTATAAAGAAAGTGGGTTTGGCAGAGAAGGTGGTTTACATGGGTTGAGTGCGTATCTTAACGTTTAATAACGTTTCATGCGTTTCAATCGTTTCAATTATATTTTTAAACTTTTAAACGATATTCAACGACTTAAACTATTTCAGCGATATTCAACTATTTCTTAACCTTTTAAACAACAAAAATGGCTACCGTAAAACGATTTGAAGATTTGGATGTTTGGAAAGTTAGCAGAGATTTGTGTAATAAAGTTGGAGTAGTAATTGACAAAGGAAAATTTCAAAATAATTTTAGAATTATTGGACAAATTGAAGGTTCATCAGGTTCAATAATGGATAACATTGCAGAAGGATTTGAAAGAGGAACAAAAGGAGAGTTTATACAATTTTTGGGATACTCAAAAGGCTCTTGTGGTGAATTGAGGTCTCAATTATATAGAGCATTAGACAGAAAATATATTACACAAGAACAGTTTGAGGAGTTTTATTCTTTTTGTGTAAGAATAAGTATAATGCTTCAAAAATTTATTGCTTATTTACAAAAAACAGAAATAAAAGGAACTAGACGAAAAACAAATTAATATAACTAACGACTTAAACGACTTAAACGATATTAAACGACTTAAACGATATAAAACCTTTTCAACTATGAGATTAGAAGTATTAAAAACATATAAAATATACATTGGAGGACAATTTCCAAGAACAGAAAGTGGACGTTATTACACACCATTTAATAAAGAAGGTAAACAATTAGCCAATATGTGTTTAAGTTCAAGAAAAGATTTTAGAGAAGCAGTTGTAGCTGCAAGAAATGCTTTTGGAGGTTGGAGTGCAAGAGCAGCTTTTAATCGTAGTCAAATTTTGTACAGAATTGCCGAAATGTTAGAAGGCAGAAAAGCACAGTTTATTGATGAACTAATTCAGCAAGGTTCAACCAAAAATCAAGCAGAAAATGAAGTAAATATTTCTATTGATAGATTAATTTATTATGCAGGTTGGTGCGATAAATTTCAACAACTTTTTGGAACTGTTAATCCTGTTGCTTCTTCTCATTTTAATTTCTCTGTACCAGAACCAACAGGTGTTGTAAGTATTATTGCCCCTCAATCAAACTCTTTATTAGGCTTGGTTTCTGTTATTGCTCCAGTAATTGCAGGAGGTAATTCTTGTATTGTTTTAGCAAGTGAAACAAAACCATTATGTGCTGTAACATTTGCAGAAGTTTTAAACTCAAGTGATGTACCTGGTGGAGTTGTAAATATTCTTACAGGCAAACCTTCTGAATTAGCAAAATATTTTGCTGAACACATGGATGTTAATGCAGTTATTTATTGTGAAAGTGATATTACAACACAAAAATTGATTCAAGAAAAAGCTTCTTTAAACGTTAAAAGAGTACATATTTATCATAAAATTAACTGGTTTAGCGAAGATGCTGAAAACCCTTATTTTATCTTAGATACACAAGAAATTAAAACTACTTGGCATCCAATTGAAAATATTGGTGGTGCAAAAGCTGGTTATTAAATTTTGATTTATGAGAATCTTTTTTTCAATAATAATTTTATGTTTTTCTCTTAGCTTATCTTATGCTAACGATACTATTATTGTAAGAAAAGATGCTCGTTTAGATGTACTTACTCAAAAGCAAATTATTATAAACAAACGTAGCTCAATGCTTACAAGTACTGGGCAATACAAAGGTTTTAGAATACAAGTAATCAGCACAAGAGATAGAGAAAAAGCATTTAGTATAAAAGCAGACCTTCTTACAAAATACCCAACTGAAAAAGTATATGTAATGTTTCAATCTCCCAATTTTAAAGTACGATTTGGCAATTATGTTAAAAGAGAAGATGCAGAAAAACAACGAAAAATTTTAAACAAATCTTTTCCTAATGGTGTTTTTGTAGTAGAAGATGTTATTGATTACATACCTCCACCAGATGAAGAATTTTAGTTGATAAATATTTTCATCATCTACTAATAATCTTTTTTGGAATTTTGTTAATGGCTATTTACCTTGTGGCTTATGTTACAAGATAAAATTAAATCATTAGCAAAAAAGTATCAAGATGAGTTTATTGCTATTCGTCATCACTTACACAGACATCCCGAATTAAGCTATCAAGAATTTGAAACAAGTAAATTTGTTCAACAAAAATTATCTGAACTAAATATTCCTTTTACTGTTATGGCTACAACAGGAGTTGTAGGAATTATTAAAGGAAAAAATCCTGATAAAAAAATTATAGCACTTCGTGCAGATATGGATGCACTGCCAATTACAGAAGAAAATAATGTTTCTTATAAATCAGTAAACAATGGTGTAATGCATGCTTGTGGGCATGATGTACATACAACTTGTTTGTTAGGTGCTGCAAAAATTTTACAAGAATTAAAAGATGAATGGGAAGGAACTATAAAACTTATTTTTCAGCCAGGTGAAGAAAAAAATCCTGGTGGTGCAAGTTTAATGATTAAAGAAGGTGTTTTAGAAAATCCTAAACCACAGGGCATTATTGGTATGCACGTTCACCCAGGTTTAAACTTAGGAAAATTTAGTTTTAGAACAGGAAGAATTATGGCAAGTTCTGATGAAATATTTATAACAATAAAAGCACAAGGAGGACATGCAGCAGCACCACATTTAACAGCAGATACCATTTTAATTGCATCTCAAATAATTGTTTCATTACAACAAATTATTTCAAGAAATAACAACCCAACTTCTCCATCAGTATTATCTTTTTGTGCATTTAATGGAGGAAGCACAACAAATGTTTTGCCAAGTGAAGTTAATATTAAAGGCACATTAAGAGCAATGGATGAAACTTGGCGTTACAAAGCTCATGAGCTTATTAAAAAACAAGCAACAGCAATAGCAGAAGGTATGGGAGCAATAATTGATGTAAAAATTGATGTTGGTTATCCAACGGTTGATAATGATGAAAACCTTACCAACACTGCATGGCAGTATGCAGATAATTATTTTGGCAAAGAAAATGTTGAAGAAACTGAATTAAGAATGGGTGCTGAAGATTTTAGTTTTTATACTCAACAAATACCTGGATGCTTTTTTAGGCTTGGTGTAAGAAATGAAGCAAAAGGAATTATACATAATGTGCATACACCACTTTTTAATATTGATGAAAGAGCTATTGAAAATGGAATGGGTATGATGGCTTGGTTAGGTGCTACTGTTACTTTATACTAAAAAATTATTCAGCAGAAACTGCCTTTAATCCAATAACAGAACCTATTAGTAATACAATAAAAAATATTCGCCAAAAATTTGTTGGGTCTTTAAAAATAAAAATGCCTAATAAAACTGTTCCAACAGCTCCAATACCTGTCCATACTGCATAAGCAGTACCTAAAGGAATTGATTCAATAGCTTTGATTAGTAATGTCATACTTAATAATAATGCTATTACAAAACCTACATACCAAAGTATAGATTCTGTGCCTACACTATTTTTTGCTTTTCCCAAACAAAAAGTAAAACTTACTTCAAATAACCCTGCTAATATTAAGATAAGCCAATTCATTAAATAGAGATAGATTTATTAAGCAAAGTAAGACAATAAAGCTTTGTTAGATTTCATTTCTTCAACTAAGTCTGCTAACAATGGTTTATGAATAAAATCAATAACATCTTTATACTCCTGAGCTTTCATAAAATCTTGAGGATTGATACTTGAGGTTAAAATTGCAATTTTAGTATTGGGTAATCTGTTGCTATACTTATTGCTGTAATGTTCTAAAAATTTCCAACCATCCATTATAGGCATATTCAAATCTAAAAAAATAAGTTCTGGAATGGGAGTGTTTTCGTCTTGTTTATCTTTCTCAAAATGATTTGCAAAAAAATTAATACACTTTTGCCCATCAAGAAAATGAAAAATTTTGTTTCCAAACTTTGTATTTTGAATAACCATTTCACAAATCTTAACAGTTATTGGGTCATCATCTACTATAAATATTGATTGAAGCATTAAAAGGTGCAATTTTATATTACAAAATAACACAATTTCCCCAAAAAAAGAAAATCTGTTTAAAAATCTTCTGAACTAAAGTTTAGTGGAAGTAGTTCAGATGCACTTTTTATAATGTAAATTTTTCCTTCTTTACCACCTAAAATTAAACGAATTGGTTGTTGCATTCTTCTTTCATATTCTAAAATATATTGTCTGCACATACCACAAGGAGAAATAGGATGATTGCTTTTACCTTTATCGTTGTAATAGCTTATAGCCATTGTTTGTAAAGGAATATTTGGAAACATTGTGGCTATTGTTCCAAGTAAAACTCTTTCTGCACAAGTGCCAACAGGATAACTTGCATTTTCTTGATTAGAGCCAGTAAGAGTTTCACCATTATTTAATAAAGCAGCAGCACCTACATGAAAGTTTGAATATGGTGCATAAGCATTTTCTGCTGCTTTTTGTGCTAATTGTAATAATGCAGCATCTGCTGAAGAAAGCTCATTTATTGAGTTATATATTTCAAAATCAAAACTGTACTTTTCAATGGGCATAGATTTCTTTTTTGTTGAAATTATTTTTTACTAACATAATAACGTTATACTTCTTATTTAATTATCTTAAAAAACCTTTTCCAACGAGGACCTTTATCCCAACTAAACCAAATCATAGATGCTCTACCTACAACATAAGTTTCTGGTACAAATCCCCAAAAACGACTGTCTTGGCTGTTATGTCTATTATCTCCCATCATCCAATAATAATTGTATTTAAAAGTATATGTTGTTGCTGGTTTACCATCAATTAAAATTTCATTCCCTTTTTCTATTAGTGTGTGTTTTTCGTAATTAGTTATTAGTCTATGATACAGTGGGAGTGTGGTTTTATTTAACTCAACTGTTGCACCTGCTTTAGGAATATAAATAGAACCATAATTATCTCTTGAAAATTTATAATTAGAAGAATCGAAAGGGAAATATTGATATTGAGCAGCCATGTTACTATAACTTTCAATGATAGGTTCAATTTTAGTAACACTTTTCAAGGTAGAAAGTTTTGTAGAATCTGATTCTGTTAAAGCAATTATTGCTGTACCATACTTTGCTAAATTTCCATTTATTTGAAATTGATAATCTGCATAATTTTCATCTGACCTTATATCAATACCATATTCCTTTTTTAATTCATCAAAATCTAATCCATTTTTAGAAGCATGAACGATATAAGAACGTTGAGAAAATTCTGGATTTTTTTGTTTAATGCCATTGATATATAAAATACCATCTTTTAAAGAGAGTGTATCTCCTGCTTGTGCCACACATCTTTTAATATAATTATCTGTTTTATCAGCAGGATGTATTAAAAGTAAATTATTGTTTACTAATGTTGAGTATAATGCTTCTCTTGATGGGTAAGTCATCATTGCTTCTTCCTCTTCTTCATAAGTTGAAATGTTGAAATTTCTTCCAATATATTCAGGCTTTAAAAATCTTAGTGTACGCATTACACTATAATATGGATTTAAAGAACCATACTGAGGTAAATTAATAATTGTATCACCTTCAGGAAAGTTAAACACTACAACATCATTTCTTTTTACTTTATCATAACCAGGAATTCTTTTATAATCTAACTGAATCCATTTTAAATAAGATGGTCGTTGAGAACTTGGCATAAAGTTGTGAACAAAAGGAAAACTTAATGGTGTTTGAGGTACTCTTGGTCCATAAGACATTTTATTTACAAATAAAAAATCATTCACCAATAAAGTTTTTTCCATACTACCCGATGGAATAACATAAGCTTCAAAAATAAATGTACGAATAATAGTTGCAGCAACAGTAGCAAAAACAGCAGCATCAATCCACTCTCTTGTTATTGGTTTTTTATAACGTTTAAAAATTTCTTCGCCACCCCATTTAGTATTTTTATCAAAACCTATGTATGGAAAATAAATGAAAGGAACAAAAACTAATAAAGCATGATGAATAAGGTTTGTTTTACCAAAGTGCATAACAAAAATAATGGTAATCCAAACTGTAATAAATTGCCCTGCAATAGGTATCAGTTGAAACCAAAACCATTTTTTACTAATGTTACATTTTTCTACAATTATCCATGTATTATAAAATGGAATAAATGCTTTCCATCCTTCAATATTCATTTTTTTAAACAATCCATAAATACCAATATGCCAACCTAAAATTGCTGCAATAAAATATACTAATACCATAATTGATTTTTAATTCTAAACTAAATTGTTCTTTTAAACTTTTCTTTATTTGCTATATAAAACTTATTATCATTTTAATAAAGACTAACAAAAATAACAGTATAAACTAAACATACACAAATTAACAACAGTTTTACTGTTATTAATTCAAATATTCTTGTTGCTGTTTTGTTAAAGATAAGTTTTTAGAAAAGTAGAAAATATATTATGAAGAGTGTTGCAAAAAAAATTATTCAACCAATTCATTCTTTACTGCATAGAATACTAAACCAGCTGTATTTTTTACACCAAAGCGTTCCATTAATCTTTCTTTAATTGTTTCTATTGTACGAGAACTTACGCCCATTTTGTCTCCAATTTCTTGGCTTGTAAATTCCATACAAATATATCTTAACACCTCTTTTTCTTTATCATTAATTTCAGTAGATGCAGATGGAACAGTAACATTTTTTGTTTTAGCATGAGATCTTTTTAATAAAATTCTATTAACAAAATTATTTAAGTAATAACCTTTAGCAACAACTTCTGTAATAGCTTTTTTTATTTCTAAAGGGTCTGCATTTTTTAGTAAATAACCATTGGCACCATTTTCCATTAAATGGGTTACAAACTTTTCTTCTTCAAACATTGTTAAAACTAAAACAGCAATATGAGGATAATGTTTGCTAATGTATTTTGTAGCTTCAATACCATCTTTAACAGGCATTCTTAAATCCATTAATACAACTTGTGGGTCAGCTTCTTTTATATTGTTTAATAAATCTTCTCCATTATCTGCTTCTAATACAAACTTTATATTAGCATAAGGTCTAAGACATAAGATAACCCCTTTTCTAAAAATTTTATGATCATCTGCTATGGCTACTCTAATTTCTGCTGACATAAGGTTTGAATACTGATTGATACAAAGGTAAAAAACTAAAGTTACTTATTACTTTATGATGAAGAATTATTTATCAAATTCATTATTCCATTTTTGAGATGTTGTGTTTACTTTATTCATTACATCTTGTTGCATTATTTGTTTATAATTTTCTAATTGTTGGGCAACAGAAGAATTATTTGTTGCAATAATTTGAGCAGCTAAAATGCCTGCATTTTTTGCTGCATTTAAAGCAACTGTTGCAACAGGTACACCATTTGGCATTTGTAAGATTGATAAAATAGAGTCCCATCCATCAATAGAATTACTGCTTTTTATTGGTACACCAATTACAGGAAGTGTTGTATTACTTGCAATCATTCCAGGCAAATGAGCAGCACCTCCAGCACCAGCAATAATTACTTGCAAACCTCTTTGTTTTGCAGAGGTTGCATAGTCCATCATTCTTTGAGGAGTTCTGTGTGCAGAAACAATAGTAAGCTCAAAAGGTATTTGCATACTTTGTAAAAAATTAGCAGCTTCTTGCATGATAGATAAATCACTATCGCTGCCCATTACAATTCCAACTATTGCTTTTGTATTTACACTCATTTTTTAAAATTTATTTTTATTGAAATTACACTTTTTATTTTTACTATTTCATTATTTTATTGCACAAAATTTTTATTTTGAAATAAGGGCAATAAATACACACAATCCAATAGTAACAAGTATTGCAAATACTACAGAATATTTTTCCCATAGCATTATTTTCTTTTTTTCTGTTAATAATTTTTCAAACCATTGTTGATGATTAGGAAATGCTGTTAAAAATTTTTCTGTTAAAGCTTGAATTTGTTCGTAAGGTAATAATTCAATACAGGTTAAAATATTTTTTTCAATATCAATAGTTGCTCTTGTGTTTTTATTGTAATGAATTATAGTTGTATAATATGGTTGAAGTAGTTGAGCAGTATATTGACCAATTAATTCATAATTCAAAGTAAGAGAATCTTTATTTTGAATATACTGCAATAGTTGTTGGCTTTGATTTAAAATAGTTTCAATATCAATTTTCTTTTCTTCAACATCAGCACCTAAAAAACTTCTATTATAACGGGTTCTTGTTTTAGTGTCTATTAAAATTTCATAAGCTTCTTTAATGTTGTTGAAAATATTTTTATCATCATCATTAATATCAGGATGAAATTGTAAGGCTAATTTTCTGTATGCTTTTTTTATTTCTTCTGTTGTACAAGAAGGGTGCAACTGTAAAATATCGTAATAATTTTTTTGATACATTCTATTGCTTAATTTTCTATCAAGAAGAAGTGTTTAGTTTTAATTTGATAATGATGTGAAACAAAGTACTATACTATTACTGATATCTTTAATTAATATATCTTTCAAAAGGTTTTGCATACTTTTCAATCATATATTCAGAACGTCTATAAACTTGATTAACAAAATGTTTTAAGTAAGCTTTTGTCCACTCTTTAATTGTTCCCTTAAAATCTTGATCTAAATTGCACACATGAAATTGAATTTGCATTGCAGCTGCCCAATTTATATATAAGTTTTCAGGTAAAGCTTTAAATAGTTCTACATAATGTGCTTCATTACAAACTAATTTATTTTTTTCTAAAAGCCAATCAAGTTCTAAATAGTTTATTGAAAGATTATTAAATTCTTTATTATCTAACATTATTGAACAAAGCTGTGCCAACTTATAAGAGGAAATAATATTTGGAGCTTGTGCAGATTTTGATAAATTCCTAGTTTTAATATCAATAATTTCGTAGAAGCCTTTTTTTACTACTAAAATATCTTCAGTATCGTCTTGCTTTTCATCAAATGGGTTTTCTAAAGACCATTTTTTTGTAGCTTCTTTTCCTCTACTTAATAAAAACAAAATACTGGGAGAGTTGAATAATGCTTGTCTTGCTTTTACGCCAATAATTTTTGGATTCTTAGTATATAAATCATTCAAATACTCGTACTGTCTAAATGAATTTTTTGGTAATTGTCTTTTTATTTCATTATAAACATGTTTATCAAAAGGTTCACCAGCAGAATGACCTGATAGTGTACCTGATAAAGGTTTAGGTACAAATGTTCCTTTTAAATTTGTTATTAATTTTTTATAATTTACATACATTGGCTTATGCTGAATAATTTGTTAAATGATTGATTTACTAATTCAATTATTTTTTTATCTTGATTAGATATGTATTTTATAGTTTGTTCTGTAATGAAATTGTGAATTTCAACTTCCAAATTATTTTCCCAATTAATTATTCTAAAGGGAATGCTTGCAATAGGTTTTTCAGAAAATTCAACAATATTTCCTTTTACAATCCCATTATATTTTAACCAATCAAATATGATAGGATTATTAAGGTATGCTAAAATATATTCAATACTTTCTTTTGTATTTGTCTTTTTAAATATTGCCGTAACATCTTGTGTAGGAAAAATGCCTTTATCAACTAAAGCAAAACGAAAATAATTTTTATTAGAAATTCTTTCTTTACAAGGAACAAAAATTCTTTTTTCTTCTTTTTTAAATAAGTTGAAATTTCTTAGAAAAACCCACTGCCAATAATTTATTGTTTTATTATATTGATACCTTTTCTCTAAATCTGATTTATATTTTTGAAAATGGAAATAAAAATTGGGATATAATTCTTTTAATTTTTCTTCTTCACTAATCTTATCAATAAAAATGTATTTTGTAATATTTTGTATAAAATAAGGACTTATATCTTTTGCTTTTACAACATTTATTGTTGCTTCTTTTTCCACGTCATTTATTGTATGCCCATTTAATTGAAATGCTTTATCCAAACCACTAACTAATCCATTACCAATATCGCAAAAGTCTCCAATTGTATTAAACTCCTTTTTATTGCTGTCAAATAAGTTTAGGTTAGATTTTTGATTTTTTCTTAGACAATTATTTTCTAATGTTTGTAATTCATTTCTTATTTCATCAGATTGTAGAATCCATCTTTCATTTATTATGAATTGTGAAACTTTTAAAAATTCAGCTTCTTGAAATGGGTTTTGATTCTTTAGATTTTGTAAAATTTCTTTGGTTAATTTTTGACTAGCATAAAATTTAGCAACTTTTATTTTGTCTTTTTTTTCTTTACTTTTTATGAATTTAAAGATTACAGTTGAGATTGTTACTTTATCAAATATAGGGGTTTCATTAAAGTGGTATATCTCTTCAAAATAGCCATTCTGAACCATATAATTTCTGAGAGAAATTGAATGTGTTGTGTTCATCCAATACTCAGGACAAATAAAAATAAGTTGTCCATTTTCATTGAGTAATTCTATTGATTTGAGGATAAAAATATAGAGATAGTCGCAAAGAGAATTAAAATATTTATTCCAAATATAGTTTGTTGATAGCTCTTTTTTTAACTCATTTTCAAGATTTTTCCATCTGATATATGGTGGGTTACCAATAATTAAATCATATCTTTCATTAATATTGGCAGAAACAAAACTTTCATATTTAACATAACTAAATTCTTGTGCTAATTCATGGTCAATTTCAAATGCTGTTAAATTGCTATAACCTCTTTGTTGTAATCTTTCTAAAAAAATACCCTCACCACATGAAGGTTCCAAAATTTTTGAATTTTTGGATATATCAGCAATATCAATCATAAAATCAGCAACTACTTTTGGCGTAAAGTATTGTCCAAATTTATTTTTGGTATTTTGTCTAACTGCTAATTCCATCAACACAAATTTTTTACAAAATTACATTTATCAAAACTACTTCTATGGTAATTAAACAAATAAAATTAATCTTATTATTTATCCACTGATAAAGTGATTAAAGCTCTATAGAAATTTATACAATATAGCTGCAATGCCTATTAAGCCTAATGCTATAGCCAAAATCCACCAATAATCTTTTTGATTAGCTGCTTCTTCTGCTGCTATTTCTTCGGGTGTTAAAAATTCAATATTTTCGAAGTTTTCTTTTGTTGTTACTGGTTGTTTTACAACTGGATTTTCTTTTTGAGTTGTTGAAGAATTTTTTATTTGAAAAGGAATTGTGGGTAAATAGTTTTGAATATTATTTTCTGCTTCAAAAGAATAATCACCAGAAGGTTGCTTTCTTATTGTACCAATTCCTGCTAAAATGGCACCTTCTGTTTTGCCAATATTTTCTTTTAACTGATAAGCAAAGTCTTGAAAATTTTTTATAGCATCTACCGGATCTGTATGCAATTCTTTAGCTAAAAAAGTATAAAAATTTTTATCTGCTAATGCTGTTTCTTTTGAATAAGTAATAATTTTTTCTGGTGCTAATAAAGAATTTCCTTCATCATTAAACTTTGCAGGATATTCTACAATAGAAAAAAGCCCAATACCTGGAATACTTAATTTTTTATGAAGAAGAAAATATTTATAAATAAAAGAATACATATTTTTAAATTATCTAAACGAATATACGACTCCTCCAATAACATTCAAACCTAAAACTTCATATTGATTCCAACGTTGATATTTATTGTTGAGCAAATTATTGAATTGTAGCCATAAATTTAGCTTTGGCATTATTTTATATTCTGCTCCTAAATTCAAATCTACAGCAGCATTTAATTTTTCTGTGGCTAAATTTTTAGCTACATATTTTGCTCCATCCCAAATAAATAAATCTCCTTTTACGTGTAAGTCTTTAAATAACTGCCATTTTAAAGTTCCTGTAATTTCCATTGGTAAAATGCCAAATGGTCTGTCGTTAGTGCTTTTTGTAAATTGATAAATTGTACTACCAGCTAAGAAAGAAAATTTTTCTTGAATGCTGTAACCAACCTCACCATGTATTTTTATGGCTTGTAAATCTGGCTCATTAAGCATGATAAAATATTTACCATCTACAAAATCATTTGTAAATAATGGTTGATTAGTCATTGAAGTAAAACCAACAGTTGCATTATAAGTAAAATGGCTACCAGTAGAGCCTTTAAAGCCTCCATAAATTTCACTTACTTTGGTATTTGCCATAAAAGAAGGATTTGCTAACCAAGGATTGTATGCAGCTAATGAACGATAATTATTTTTTACATAATAACCAATCCATCCAGCTTGTAAAATAAATCTTTCGTTTTTTAATTTAGCTTCTGCGGTAATGTTGGGTAATAATTTTACATCACTATTATCAAATGCTGGTTGTAAGCCTAAATTTAAAAATACATTGCTGTTTAAAGTATATTTTACAGAAGTATTAAGGTAGAAAAGGTTGTTGTTAATTTTTTTAGTACTGTCTTTATAAGCAGTAATATCAGCAGTTAAAGCAATATCTAAACTTAATTTTTCATTAAAAGTTTTTCTGACTGGAACTTTTGCTTCTATATTAAATTCTCCTGCTTTTTTTGTATCAAAAAAATAATTTAAGTTCAATGAAGGACTGTAAGTTAATCCATAATCGTTAGGCATTTTACGAGTAAATGCTGCATTAACTCCAACACTATTAAATTGTTGTTTTAATTCTTTTTTATTAAATACTAAAGTGTTTGGCTGAAAGCCATATAAAAATTGTGTATTGTTTTGATAGTAAACTTTTCCAGATAATTCATGGTTTTCATTAATAGCATAAATACCTGAAATATTTAAAGCTGCTTTACTAAATTGTTGAAATGGCATTTTACCTTTTGATGAAGTGTACATACCATATATATTGGTTTGTTTATTTTTTCCATCACCAAAGCTTAAACCTGTTTCTAAATAAGGAGTTGTATAGCCACCAAAACCAGCTTTAACGTATTGATGATTAGTCCAAGTAAAGACAGAATCAACAAACAATGCTAATGGTTTAAGAGGTACAGGTTGATAAGAGAAAAATAAATTTTGAGCAGGTACAACATATTTCAAAGAAAACTTTGTAGTATCTAAAACAGGTGTTGCTGCTGTAAAATTTATTTTAGCTGCATTGCGTAATGATGGCTTAAATGCGGCATAAATTATAACAACATCTGGTTTACTCGTATCTGCATTTACTTTAGCAGTTGAAGAATCTTTTTTAGTAACAGTAGTTGCTTTTTTAGTAGTAGTAGTATTTTTTTTTGCAACAGTTGTGGTGCTTTTTTTAGCTTTCTTCTGATTATTTTTTTGAGCAACTTTTGTAGTTGCATTAGCTTTTTTATTATTCTTTTTTTGTTGTGCTTGAGCAGTTGTATTGCTAAACAACAAAATGGAAACTACAAGTATTAAAATATTTAATTGCTTTAACATAGAATTATTTTATTGATGTTCAACTTTATTAGCTTTATTTTTTTCGTCAATTACTTTAGCTAATTTGGTTTCAGCTTCTTGTTTAAGTTCTGGTATAGTTGCATTTTCTGCTACACTTTTAAATGTTGCTTCTGCATTGAAATAATCTTTTTGTGCAAAATATATATCGCCTAAAAGAATATAACTTTTAGTAACCCAATATTCATAAGAGCCAAATTTTTTAATTACTTCCATACCAGCTTTTTCAGCATCTTTTAGTTTGTTTTGTAGTAATAAAATTTCTCCAATTCTGTATTGAGCTTCAGCACTAAATTCAGATTTGGCAATAGCTATCACAGATTTGTAAGCTATAATTGCTTCATTCAAATTATTATTGAGTTGATAATTTTTTGCAATAATCATATTTGCCATCATTTTATCATCTGTTGCAATACCTTTTTCTTTCAATAAATCTTGTGCATTAGGTAAAGCTTCTGTCCACTTTTGTAATTTATATTGACTGCGAAGTAAGCCTCTCATTGCTTCTAATTTATTTTCTTGTTGAGTGGTTAGTTCTTTTACTTTTTGAAAATATTTTTCTGCATTTGCATAATCCTTATTATCAAAATAATAAATTCTTGCACTTTGCAATGCACTACGTTCAGCATAAATGTTTGGAGACTTTGCTACAACTGCATTATAAAAAGGATGTGCCGCTGCATAATTTTTATTGCTAACATTTATTTCTGCTGAAAAATAATTTGATTCAATAGAATATCTACCATCTGGGAATTTAGATAAATACTCAGCAAAACCTCTTAATGCATTTGGAAAATCTCTTGACTCATAACGTATTAATGCTGCTTTATAAGTAAGAGAATCTTCCTCTACATAAGAAACTGTTTTTCCATTAGCTCTCATAAAATTTACAAACTCACCTGGCTTTTGATCTTCTATAAATAATTTTCTGATGTACTCAACAGCATCATCACTTTCTGGAGAGTTAGGATATTTAACTATTAACGTTTTAAATGTGGTTAATGATTCTTGTTTTTTAGATAAATTAAAATAAGCAATACCAATTTTTAAGTACACTTGAGGATGAAATGCAGTAGCTTTTTTATCGTTCATTACTTTCTCTAAATAAGGGATAGCATCAGACCATTTTTCTTCTGCCAAATAGGTATTGGCTACTTCTAAATATGCTTCTACAATTAAAGAAGAATTTGGATAACGAATAGGAATATTTTGAAGAATACTAATTTTTTCTAAAGGCTTATTATTTGCTCCTGCAATAATTGCTTTTTGATACATTGCATAATCTGCCTGACTTAAATTTTGATTAATAACTTCATCGTACATTTTTAATGCTTGTGTATAATTTTTTAACATAAAAAAGCAATCTGCACTTCTTATGTAAGCATCTTGTATAATTAAGGCAGATGAAGGTGAAACATCAATAACTACTTGCTGAAATAAATCTAATGCAGCAGTATAATTTCCTTTTTTTAAATAACAATATGCTGCATTGTATCGAGCATTATCTTTATTAACTTCTCCATTGGTTTCGGGCTTTTTTAAATAGTTGTTGAAGTAGTCTAAAGCTTCATCTGTTTTACCATTTCTATATGCAATTTCTCCTTTCCAAAAATTTGCAAATTGTATGTATTGTGCATTGTATGGAATTTGTAAAATTGTTGTAAGCATTTCATCAGCTTCATTAAGTTGTTGGTCATTTATTAATTCTACAACTCTTCCATACAAAATTTTAGGATATATTTTTTTAGTGTTTTCACTTTGCTGAGGCAGAGCATCAAACAAAGCTAATGCTTCTTTATAATTGCTTGTATTAGCTAAAACAGCTACTTGCAACTCTCTTGCTTCATTAATAAAAGAAGATTTTGGATAAGTATTGATAAATGTTTTCAATTCTTTTAAAGCAATATCCATATAACCTAATTCATAACTAAGCTTTGCATAGTTAAATAAAGAAACTTCTTTTTGTACAGCATGGCTACTATTAGATGCACAGAATAAAAAAGCATTTCTTGCTCCTGCTTTATCTCCAACTTTTAAATAAGCATCTGCTAATAAGTACATACTATTTTGTGCTAAAGAATCTTCTTTACCACCTAACTGTTTAAAACCATTAATTGCTTTTTCCCATTTACTTGCTTCGTAATAACAGTAAGAAAGTTCGTATAAATCTTCTCTTCTTACTTTAGTAGATTTATTTACATATTCTTCTAAATAGGGTAGTGCTTCTGTATAATTTCTTTTCTCAAATAAGGCATGACCAATTAATTGTTTTAATTGTATATCGTAATATTGATTGCCTTTTTGCAATGCTTTTTTTGCATAATCAATTGCTTTATCTCTTTCTCCATTAAAGTAATAAATTTCTGCTATGTAAAAAGGAACAATGTTATGATAGGTTTGATTAGATTCAACAATTTTAAAACTCTCTAATGCGTCTTTATATTTTTTTTCATAAAAAAGAATAAAGCCATAATAATAATTTGCATCAATATAATTTTTATCGTCTTTTAATTGTCTGATAGAATTGAAAAGAGTTTTTGCTTTAGCAAAATCTTGTGTAGTAAAATATCCATAAGCCTGATGAAATTTCATTTCTGCAATTTCATGGTTAGTTAAATTTTCTATGGTTGCTTTTTCATAATAAGTATTAGCAGTTTTAAAATCTTTTTTTCTATAATAATACTCTCCTAAATGAAAACTCATTATACCAGCACGTGCACCATTGTATTCAATGTTAATGTAGTCAATAGCAGATTGTATAACTGATTCATCATTTAAAAGCAATCCACAAACTATTACATAATACTTACACTCTGCTTGAATATGAGCAGGAATGGTACTTTCTGTATTAGTTGTATTTATTAAACTTTTAAAAATTGGATAAGCAAGGCTGTATTGTTCTTTTTGCCAATATTCTTTAGCAGTTTTATAAGCTGCATCTGGGTCATTATTAATTTTAGTGTATTGTGCATAGCTGCTAAATGTAATTAGCATTGCAATAATAAACAGTCCTTTCTTTTTTAGTTGTTGCATAGAATAATAAAACTTGATGGTATCAAAAATGCAGTTTTCTTTTCTTAACGAAATGCAAAATCGTTAGTAAAATTGTAGATGACAAGAATGTTTTGTACCCATATTGAAATATATTGTGGATAAACACCAAAAATTATCAACACAAGTAAAGAAGTTAGGAAAAACTTTGTATTCTGATGTTATACAATACTAATTTTGAACTATGTCAGTATTTCAATTTCCATTACAATCAAATTTTTATAAAGGCAAGGTTAGAGATGTTTATACAATAAATAATCATTGGTTGGTAATGATTGCAAGTAATAGAATTTCTGCTTTTGATGTTATATTGCCCAAGCCAATTCCTTATAAAGGTCAAGTATTAAATCAAATAGCAGCTTTTATGCTGAATGCTACAAAAGATATTTGTCCTAATTGGTTAATGAATGTACCTGCACCAAATGTTTCTGTTGGAAAAAAATGTATTCCATTTAAAATAGAAATGGTTGTAAGAGGTAATCTTACAGGTCATGCATGGAGAACATATAATAGTGGAAAAAGGATATTATGTGGCATTGAATTATCAGAAGGAATGAAAGAAAATGATTTTTTTTCTAACCCAATTATTACACCAAGCACCAAAGCAGATGAAGGACATGATGAGGATATTAGTAAAGAAGAAATTATTGCACAAGGGTTAGCTACTATTGACGAATGGAATATTCTTGAAAAATATGCTTTACAACTTTTTGAAAGAGGAAAACAAATTGCAGCTAAACGAGGGTTAATTTTAGTGGATACAAAATATGAATTTGGAAAAATTGGAAATGAAATTTTTCTGATGGATGAAATTCATACACCAGATTCCTCGAGGTACTTTTATGCTGAAGGTTTTGAAGAAAGACAATTAGCTGGTGAAAGACAAAAGCAATTAAGCAAAGAGTTTGTAAGAGAATGGTTAATCAGTAATAATTTTATGGGAAAAGAAGGGCAAGAAATACCAAATATGAGTGATGATTGGGTGCATACAATTTCTCAACGATATATTGAGTTGTATGAAAAAGTAATTGGTGAAAAGTTTATTCCAGAAAATTTAAGTGAAGAAGAAACTTATAGCTGCATTACAAAAGTTTTAAAAAGTTTGTAGGTAAAATAGTTTAAACTCTTACCAATATTGAAATACAATTTTTGAAGAATAAGGGATAAAAAATTTTATATTTATTATGAAAACTGGAAGATTAGAAGCCTTTAGCGATGGTGTTTTAGCAATAATTATTACCATTATGGTTTTAACGTTATCTGTTCCAAATGGTAATACATTTTCTTCACTCATGCCCTTAATTCCAAAATTTATGGCTTATTTATTGAGCTTTATGTATGTGGGTATTTATTGGAATAATCATCATCATTTATTTCAAATTATAGAAAAAGTAAATGGAAAAATTTTGTGGGCTAATTTGGGACTGTTATTTTTTTTATCTTTTATTCCTTTCTGCACAGCTTGGATGGGTGAACATTCTTATTCAAAAGCTCCTGTTGTTTTATATGGAGTCAATTTGTTTTTATGTGCCTTAGCCTTTATTTGGATGGCTAAAATTGCCGTTAAATCAGAAGGAAATCAATCTAAATTGGCAAAAGCAATAGGAAAAAGTTGGAAAGAAAACAGCTCTTTAATTTTATATTTATTAGGTATTGGCGTTGCCTTTTATTCAACTATCATTAGTATAGTTTTATACTATATCGTTGCTCTTATTTGGTTAGTGCCGGATACTAGAATAGAAAAAAAGTTGAATGAAGATAATTTGTAGTTCTTATATTAAGGCAATGATTAATTACTGAATAATGTTGTGGTGATTTGACGATAAATTCAACAATTTCTAACGAACAATAGTTAAAGAAGTATCATTAAAAGAAAACCAAGCATCTTTATTTGGACTAAACAAAATGCTTGTTGTATCTTTCTTTACAAACTCTTTATCATTCCACACTAATATTGATGTAACTACTTTAGGCATACTATTTTCATTATATAAAATGGTAAATTCGTCATCATTTCTTTTCTTAGGTTTTTCATCACTATCATCTTTTGAAACAATTATAATTGAAGAAGTTTGTTTAGGATACAACCATTTTAAAGCACTTTGCAAACCTACTCTAAACACAACAGCACCTTTATAATATTGAGGTAAATTTTCAATAAATATTTTTTCTTTATACGATAGGTTATCTATTTGCTCTAAAGTTTGTTTAGTAATGTTTCCTGCTTTTACATAAACCTTTCTTGTTTGCCATAAAAAAATAAGTTGTACAAACATTAATGTAAATGCAATTTTTAAAAAAGTTTTTTCATTAAAAATATCTTTTAGAATATATAAAATCCAAAAGCAAAAAAACACTGATGGTAAATACAAATATCTTTCTCCTTCTACACCATGTGTATCAATACCTATAGATAAATAAGGTAAATAGCTGATAAGCCAAATGAAAGAGAGAGTAATAAAAAATTTATTTATTTTTTTCATTTTGTAAAGAAAAAATATCAATATAAAAATAATGCACACAACTACTGTAAAAGCAATCATCATATTTTGTTGATGATACATTGGAGGAAGAAAAGTTCTTGCAAAAAGTCGTAAAAAATTTTGACTAAGCAATACAAAATCAAATTGTAAAAATGCTTTTGCATCGTAATGATTAAATAATTCTCCTGTAGCAGAAATGCGTAAAAAAATATTGATAAAAAATATCAACCAAATAAAACTTACATAACCAATTTTAAATTTATTGAAAGGCTCATTCTTCTTTTTATAAAATAATAAAATTGCTGTAATAATTATTGGAAAAATCCATGAAGATTCATAGCTTAACAAAGAAATTTGAAAAAAGAAAATTGAAAAAATTCCATATTTCCATTGCTTATTGCTTAATAAAAAAAAGTAAAATGCTAAAAGAAAAAAAACTGTTCCTAAACTTCCAGAACGACCAATAATCCAAAAAATTGATTCGCTATGAAATGGATAAACAAAAAAGAATAACCCAACTAAATAGAAAAACCAAGTAGGTGCATTTATTTGTTTTTTTAAAAAATGACTTCCGATAAATCCTATCAAAAAACTATTCATCAAATGAAGTAATAAGTTGGTTAAATGATAACCAAAAGCATTGTTTTTACTAATAATAAAATCTATATGTAAACTTAAATTTCCAATTGGTCTTAAAGAATTTCTGTGAAGCCAAATATTTTCGGCACTATATGGAATATGATAAAAATCATCAGCTAAAAAATACAAATGAAATGGGTTATACAAGTATAATACTGTAATGATAATACAGTTACTCAATATAAAATATAATTTTTTTTGTGTGTTACCCATTAATGTAAAATAAGCATTTTTTTCTGATAAAATAATAATAGGAGAGTTGTGGCAAAGCTATGTTATGCACCATGTGTGCATAATAATAAAGTACAGAATATACATTATTATTTCTACTTTTAAAAAACTTTACAATTATGCGTTGGAGAAAATTCAATGGAGAAAATATCCATCTTCCTATTAAAGAAGCAGTATCTGAAGCAATAAGAAATGAAGCACATAAAGGCAATCGTTTAAAAGTTTGTATTGGTACTGATAGCCAAGTAAAAGGTGCAGAAACAGAGTTTGCTACAGTGATTGTTTTTTTAAGAGAACACAATGGTGGCTTTATGTACATTAACAACGAAAAAACAAAGCAAAGTTTTCACATTAAAGAAAGAATGCTTACAGAAGTAGCTAAAAGCATTGAAATTGCTTATGAACTTTGTGATTTGTTTATTGAGTTTGGTGTAGAAATGGAAGTTCATGCAGACATTAACACTAATCCAAACTTTAAAAGCAATAGTGCTTTAAAGGAAGCAATGGGCTATATTTTAGGTATGGGCTTTGCTTTTAAAGCAAAGCCAGAAGCATTTGCAAGCAGTTGTTGTGCTGATAAAATGTGCAACTAATTCTTTCAGTAATTAAATAGTTTTAGCATAGATATTTTTCTTTGCTTGATAAGTTATCCTCTTTAGTTTTTATCATAACTTTATACTCACAAATTTTTTTTATGCAAACTATTTTAGTTCCTGTAGATTTTTCATCTACTGCTTACAATGCTGCTAAATATGCTATACAATTAGCACAACAAATTAATGCCAATAAGATTGTTTTATACAATGCTTATGAATTGCCTGTGATTGCAGATGGTGGTTTAACTGTTCCAATAGTTGGGGATATTGAAGATGTAAAAAACAATAGCACTATTGGTTTAAATGCTATGTTACAAAAGTTAAAAACTGAATTTAATAATGTAGATATAGAAACTTTAAATAATTACAATTCTCCAATACTAGGCATTAAAAAATTAGCCAAAGAAATTAATGCAGACTTAATAATAATGGGCATTACAGGAGGTGGCACTATTGAAGAAACTTTAATTGGTAGCAATACTATTTCTATTGCAAAGGAAACAACAATACCTGTTATTATTGTTCCACCTAATGCAGTGTTTAAAAATGTTCAAAATGTTTTTTTGGCTTATAGCTTATTGAATATTGATGAACCTGTTCCAGCAGAAAATAGTATTTTATCTTTCATTCAAAAAATGAAAAGTAATTTAGGAATATTACATGTAGAAAAAGATACTACTAAAGAATATACTGATGAATATTTTACAGAAAAACCAATCAACAAACAGCTAATAAGTTTATCACCTAAACATCATACAATTTATCATACAGATTTTATTGAAGGTGTTAATAGTTTTATTGATTCTCATCATGTAGATTTATTAATTGTTATTCCTAAAAAGCATAACTTTTTTGAAAGATTATTTAATAAAAGTCATACTACAAGATTAGCTTTTCATAGCCATGTACCTTTAATGGTTGTGCATCAATAATTATTTAGCCATACTTTGAAGAACATCATATTTTGTAACAATATGAAAATCTCCTGCTTCATCTTTTGCTAAAACTGCACCATTTTCTTTAGTAATTAATTTACCTAATTTTTCAACAGGTGTGTTATAATCAACTAAAGGAAAAGCAGTTTCCATTACATCTTTAACTGATGATTCTTTTATTTCTGCGTTATTAAAAACTTTTAAGAATAAACCTGCTTCACTAATACTCCCTTTTATTTCATTATTCTCAATTACAGGTATATGTTCAATATCGTATTTCTTCATTAACTCTACAGTTTCTGCAACTGTTTGTTGAGGTTCTACAGTTATTAATTTTTTATTACCTCTTGCACTAATAATATCTTTAAAAGTTTTTACATCTAAAAATCCTCTTTCAATCATCCATTGGTCATTATAAATTTTTCCTACATAACGACTTCCATGATCATGAAAAATACAAACCACTAAATCATCTTTTGTAAGAGAATTTTTTAACTGCATTAAACCTTGTAAACAACTGCCAGCACTATATCCACAAAAAATACCTTCTTCTTTTGCCAGTTTTCTTGCCATTACAGCACCATCTTTATCTGTTACTTGTTCAAATTGGTCTATTACACTCATATCATAATTCTGAGGAACAAAATCTTCACCAAATCCTTCACTAATGTATGGATGCACAAAACTCATATCTATTTCACCAGTTTTAAAATAATTGGTAAGCAAACTTCCATACACATCAATAGCCCAAATTTTTATGTTTGGATTTTTTTCTTTCAAATACATGGCAGTACCTGTAACTGTTCCTCCTGTTCCTGCAGTACAAACTAAGTGAGTAATTTTTCCATCAGTTTGTTTCCAAATTTCAGGTCCTGTTGATTCGTAGTGTGCTAATCTGTTTGCTAAATTATCATACTGATTAAAGTGATATGAATTAGGAATTTCTGTAGCTAATCTTTTTGCAACTGAATAATAACTTCTTGGGTCTTCAGGCATTACATTAGTAGGGCAAACAATTACTTCTGCTCCTACAGCTTTTAAAATATCTGCTTTCTCTTTACTTTGCTTATCAGTGGTTACAAAAATACATTTATAGCCTTTTACACAAGCTGCTAAAGCAAGCCCCATGCCTGTATTACCACTTGTACATTCTATAATTGTACCACCAGGTTTTAGCTTTCCTTCTTGCTCTGCAACTTCAACCATCTTTAAAGCCATTCTATCTTTTATGCTATTACCTGGGTTAAAATAATCAACTTTAGCTAATACAGTACAAGGAAAATCTTTGGTAATTTTATTTAGTTTAATTAAAGGGGTATTACCTATCGTTTCTAATATATTATTTTTAATATCCATTACAATTATTTTGCGGCAAATGTAAGTAATTCGTTGTTTAAACTAATGTTTGATTATTCTGTTAATAATCAAGTACTATTTGTAAAATAATCTGCATTACATTCGCCATTCTGAAAAAATAAATATTCATGAATTTACAGTTAATTAATCCTATTGCATTTATTGATTTAGAAACTACTGGAATTAATATTAGTGCAGATAAAATTGTAGAAATTGCTATTGTAAAAATTTTACAAGATGGTACAAAGCAAGTAAAACGAAAATTAATTAATCCAGAAATGCCCATACCTGCACAAGCCACAGAAGTACATGGCATTTCTGATGAAATGGTAAAAGATGCTCCAACATTTAAACAAGTAGCCAACGAAATAAAACAATATATAGAAGGATGTGATATTGGTGGATATAATAGTAATCGTTTTGATATTCCTTTATTAATTGAAGAATTTTTAAGAGTAGGAATTAATTTGAATATGCAAGGAAGAAAATTTGTAGATGTGCAAAAAGTATTTCACATGATGGAGCAAAGAACATTAACTGCTGCTTATAAATTTTATTGTAATAAAAGTTTAGATGATGCACATAGTGCAGAAGCTGATGCAACTGCAACTTGGGAAATTTTAGAAGCACAAATAGAAAGATACCCTCAAATAGGTAATAGTGTTGATAGCATTGTAAAATTTACTGGAGAAGATGATATTGTGGATTTTGCTAGGCGTTTTATTAAAGTAAAAGGAATAGAGGTTTTTAATTTTGGAAAACATAAAGGCAAACCAGTAGAGCAAGTAATTAAAGAAGAACCCCAATATTATGATTGGATGATGAAAGGAGATTTTGCAATGGACACCAAACAAAAATTTACAGAAATATTAAATCGTACTTTGTTAAAGAAAACTCAATAACAGTATTAATATTTTATTAAACAATAACAAAACAAATTGCTGCAAAACATCTAATCACTATTTTAGATGCTTCAAAAAAATATATCTATTTAATTGGAAAAGATTGTAATAATACCAACCTATAACGAGAAAGAAAATATTGCTAAAATATTATCAGCCATTTTTTCTTTACAACAAAACTTTCATGTATTGGTGGTTGATGATGGAAGCCCTGATGGTACTGCACAAATTGTAAAAGATTTATTTAACCAATACCCAAATCAATTATTTTTAGAAGAAAGAAAAGGTAAATTAGGTTTAGGTACAGCATACATACATGGCTTTAAGTGGAGTTTACAAAATGGCTATGAATTTATTTTTGAAATGGATGCTGATTTTTCTCATAACCCAGCAGATTTAATAAGACTTTATAATGCTTGCAAAAATGAAGGTGCAGATGTAGCAGTTGGTAGTAGATATGTTCAAGGAGGCAGTATAGAAAATTGGCCTCTTGATAGGCATATTTATTCAAGAGGTGGTGCATTATATACTAAGTTAATTACTTGGATGCCTGTAAATGATCCTACAGCAGGTTTTGTTTGTTATACAAAAAAAGTTTTAGAATCCATCAACCTTAATGCTATACAATTTGTTGGTTATGCTTTTCAAATAGAAATGAAATTTACTGCATGGAAATTAGGTTTTAAAATTAAAGAAGTACCCATTGTTTTTATAGATAGACAAGAAGGAGTAAGTAAAATGAGTAAAGGAATTATTAAAGAAGGTGTATTTGGAGTATTAAAAATGCAATGGCAAAGTTTATTGGGTAAATACAAAAAAAGAGTTTCATTATAGCATAGCCAAACAATAATTTCCTCTCTTAATTTATGAAAGCTGCATTAATAAAATTGCATATTGCTGTGTTTCTTTGGGGTTTTACTGGAGTGTTGGGTAAAGCCATACAATTAAATGAAGGCTTACTTGTTTGGTACAGATTACTTATTACAGTATTTATTTTATGGGCAGTTTTATTATTTAAAAAACAAGATTACAAAATACCTATTAAAGATGCTATAAAGCTTGCAGGTATTGGTGTTATACTTACATTTCATTGGATATTTTTTTATGGAAGCATTAAGTATGCAAATGTTTCTATTGCATTAGTATGTTTATCATCTGCAGGTGTTATTACTGCTATTTTAGAGCCTTTAATGACAGGTAAAAAAATGATACTTTATGAAGTATTATTAGGGTTATTAGCTGTAGCTGGTATTTATTTAATTTTTCATTTTGATATTAAATTTCGTACAGGAATTATTATTGGTATTTGTGCAACTTTATTTAGTGTTATATTTTCTATTTTAAGTAAAAAAGCTGTTGCTACTACTGCTCCTAAAACAATGATATTATATCAATTATCTGGTGGGTTTGTAGCACTAACATTGCTGATGCCACTTTATTTGTATTTATTTCCATCAGAAAAAATGATACCCTCTCATTACGATTGGTTATGGCTATTAATTTTAAGTTTAGTTTGTACCATTTTTACAATGGATTTATCGTTACAAGCTCTTAAAAAAATATCTGCCTTTACTCAAAATCTTACTCTAAACTTAGAGCCAGTTTATGGCATTGTATTAGCCTTTATTATTTATAAAGAAAATGAAGATTTAAGTAATACATTTTATATTGGGTTTACACTTATTTTTTCTACAGTAGCTATACAAATGTTTAGAGTAGTAAAGAAAAAAGATAGAATATAAAAACTTTTTATAAAAGTAAATTTGATGATGTAAAGAAATTTTTTTGCATTTTTCTAACTTAAGCACTTTGTAAATAAATCCTTTGAAACCTCTATAAATACTGAATATTGAATTGAATTTCGTTAAAACCAATTGAAATTATTTTATTATTTTTTTCAATAATTGGTCTTTTAATTGTACTTGGTCTTAGCTCCATAATTTCAATAGCTTGTTTTTCTGTTGTGGCTACTAATTGAACAGCAGGATGCAAGTGTTTAAATGCTGTACCTCTTTTATTTAATAATTTCTCCCAACCAACTTGGCTACACCAATCTTCTAATTTTTCTTTGGTTAATGGTTCAGTTTTATTGTTATGAAACTCAAAAGAAAGTTTATGCTTTTTAAACCAACTAATTGTTTTTTTAGTAGCCCTACAAGTTACCCATCCATAAATGATATAACTCATAATTTAATTTTATTGATTATGAATTTATCTTGTAAAATTATTTACACAAATATTCAGCTCTTATTGTTATTGAAGCAGTTTTTTCTTTTGAAGTTGTATTAAAAGAGCCACCATAACTATATTCTTCATTATCATTTTTTCCTGTAATTTGAAAAACACCAGTAACAGCTTTTTTCAAACTACTTATTTTAGTACCAGAACTTTTTGCAATTGTTTCTGCTCTAAGTTTAGCATCTGCTGCTGCTTGAGATAGTAAATCTATTTTTAAATCGTGTAATTTGGTGTAATAAAAAAATGGTTGCATTGAGTTAAACTCAATTCCTTTTTGTAATAGTTCGGTTACTTCTCTTGAAATTTTTTCTACCAACTCAATATTTTTTGAATTTACTGTTAATTCACCAGTCAAATTGTATCCATTAAAAATACTACCTGTAACTATTCCTTGATCTGAATATTTATTTTGAAAGTTTTTAAAAACATTAATAGAAGAAAAAACAACGCTACTATCGGGTAAACCCTTTTCTTTTAAATAATTTTTAATAGTAATTTCATCTTGTTTTATTTCTGCATATACTTGTTTTAAATCAAATCCATTTCTTGTAAAAGAACCTTTCCAAACAATTAAATCACTTGTGAAATTTTTTTCAGCTAATCCAGTAACCACAATAGTTTCAGTAGATGTGAATTTGTATTTATAAGCATTACTAACAATTAATCCAAAAATGATTATTGTAATAGCAATTATGATATAGGGTGTACTTTTTTTCATAAATTATAATTTAGATATTCTAAAGATATTAAAAACTTTATAGGTTGATAATTTAATTAATCTATCATTAACAATAGAAATTGTTAGATGCTTATTTTATTTTTCTTAAAAAACTTCCTGTTAATGCACTCATACCTGCAAGTAAGCCACCAACAAAACCTGTAGTAAAAATTAGTAAAATATAATTGCCATTTAAGGGTAAAATTTCAGCAACTTTTTTAGATAAAATATGTTCATTAGCATTATCTATTATGATTGCTAAAACAATCCATAAAAGAAATACAGCAATAAAACCAGATAAGAAAGCTTTCCAAGCTTTTTGATGTATAGCAATAGAAACAATAAATGCACAAAAAACAAAACTGTACCAAGGTAGGCTTGTAAATAAGCCTATTGCATAGGTTAATAATGCTGTTAAAATAATAGCTGTTATAAATTTCATATTAATTAGTTTATCCATTTACAAATACTGTGTGCCATTTCATTCTGTTATCTTTTCTGGCTTCTTGTTTTTTAATAAATACAATGTTGTAATACTTTCCTTCTGCCCAAGTGCTAATAAAGTTATTAAAATATTTACTTCCAGGATTGCCACTTTGACCACCTGGGTACACACCATAAGCTTCTATATTATCTGTTAAGTGTACAATCATTCTCCAACTTGGACCATGTGTACTTTTTGTAGCATTGATAATATGTGTGCCTCCACCAATAGGTATATGTAATGTACTTAATGCAGGTAATTGAGTTAAGTGTTGCACTTTGGTATCTTTATACTTAGCCCATTCTAAAATATTTTTTTTCTCTAAATCACTTAAAGATTTTGAAGCATTTTTCAAAGCAAGAGTAATAACATCTGCAAGAGTTTCTTTAATGTCAGGAGTATTAATGTTGTCAATAAATTTGTAAGTATTACTATCACTGATAATTTTATCAATTAATGTGCTTGGTTCGGGGAAGGCTAATTTTTGTTTGGTTTTTGCATACTCATCTCCCCAAACAGCTACTTCTAAACTATCCCACCAAATTTTAAAAATAGTTGCACCTTGTTCAATATTGTCATTTCTTAAATTCCAGTTTGTAAATGTTTGTAGATATTTTTTTTCTGTTTCATTAAGAGTTGAAGAATTAATATATTTTAATAAAACTGGTTTACATATTTCTGCAAATACATTATAATTATCTGTTTGTAGTTGTTGCATATCATGTGGTGTAATATTATTCATAGCAGCTAATTTTCTATTAATAATCAGTCCACGATATGGTGGAAATAAATTAGCACGACCTAAATAATATGGATAAGTTGCATCAACAGCTTGTTGGTTTGCACTACTTACAAAACCTCGTTCAGGATTTATCATTTGTGGGTTTTCTTTTGGAGAAATAATTCCTTGCCATAAATAACTACTATCGGTACCTGGCATAATAAAATCTCCTTGTTGTTTCCATTTTGCAACAAATGCACCTTGTTGTCTTATAGCAATATCTCCATTATGAGAAGCAAAAACAAAATTTTGTCCTGGACATTCAAAGGTTGAAATAGCATCTACATAATCTAAATATCCTTTCATTCTGTTTAGCTTATAAAATGTTTTTAGTTCATTGCTTCCATCATGTGCTTTCCATCTTACTGCAATGTTTTGAGGATTTGCAGAATCAGAAGGATATGTTTTATCATACATAACAGGTCCAAAATTTGTCATAGCAATTTTTTCTTCAACATCTGGTTTGCCTTTTACTTTAATAATTTCTGTTCTTATTGTTGCTGGTTGCCACTTTCCATCAAACCAATATTCTTGCATAGTACTGTCTTTAAACTTCATTGCATAAAAGTCTTTTACATCACGTCCTGCATTAGTAACACCCCAGGCACAACTATCATTAAAGCCAATAATTATTGCAGGAGAGCCAGGGAATGTTGCACCATAACTACTATAAGTTGGTGTAGTTATTTGCATTTCAAACCAAAGAGATGGAAGGTTTAACCCAAGATGTGGGTCGTTGCATAAAATTGGTTTACCACTTTTTGTTTTGCTACCTGCAACAGCCCAATTATTACTGCCATTATCTTTATCTGGTTTATAAGGTGGTTGATTACTTACAATATCTTTTCTTCCTAAGTATAAACTATCCATAGAGGAAGGCTGAGTAACTAATATTTCTGGTTTTTCAAAAACTGTTCCTTTAGGAATTATTGGGTCTAAACTATCTTGTGTTGGTGGAAAAAGTTGAAGAAAATTATCGTATCCAAAATATGTTTTAGTATTAGTATAAGTTAAATCTTCTGGTGCACCAGATAAATCCCAACTCATAAATTTAAGAAATAATGCTGTTTTTAAATTTGTCCATGCTTCTGGTTTGTAATCTAATAATTTATATTCAAAAGGAATTTGTTGGGCTTCTAAAGAATTAATATAAGTATTTACTCCAGCAGTATAAGCATCACAAGCAGCTTTACTTTCAGGGTTTTCTTCTAATTTTTTTAAAGAGTTTTCTGCTGCATATACTAAACCTAATCTTCTAAAATATTTATCAGTATTTAACTTTGAGTCGCCTAAAATTTCACTAAGTCTTCCAGATACAATATTTGTTTGAAACTCCATTTGCCATAATCTAAACTTTGCATGTATATAGCCTTGAATAAAATATGCATCAGCATCATTTTCTGCATAAATATGTGGTACTAATCTTTCATCATAGTAAACATCAACCTGTTTTGTTATACCAGGCATTTTAATATCATCATTGAATGAAATATTGGTTGGCTCTGCATTTTGCCAAAAACCATATTGTGGAGAGAGGAAATAACCAAGTCTTGGTGTTTTTGTTTTTCCTGTTGATATTTGAGAGTTTAAGGCAATAACTAATACTGTTGTAATTATTGCAGAAACCAAAAAAGGAATTAAACGCATATATTCATTTTAAGCGTTGAAGTTAGTGGTTTTTCAATAAATACTTATAAGAAATTTGATGAGATAATTTCTATTTCATTTCCTTTAAAAAATCTTTGATACCTAAATAAATTTTATTAGCAACTTGTTGATGAAACTTCGGCTCTAATATTTTTTTCTCATCTTCTTCATTACTCATAAATGCAATTTCTACAAGACAATTAGGATAGTCTGTAATTGAATTCAGTATAAAATTAAAATATCCAATATTACCAAATTCATTAAGAGGTAACTCTAACATTCTTTTTAAAATATTTACAGATAGTGGCTTAAAGCCTATGTATTTGTAATATGTGCTAACCCCTTTAATATCTGCATTTGTAGCTGAGTTTAAATGAAGGCTAATTAGTAAATTAGGTGAATGTTGTTGTAAAAATAAAATTCTGTCTTTGTTATCAAATGTTGTGTCATTAATTCTTGTCATAATAACTTTTGCTCCTTGCTTAATCAATATTTTTTCTAATGCTTTTGCAAAAAGTAAAGTATAATCTTTTTCAATAATTTTAAATTTTGTTCCTACAGTTCCTTGATTTGTTCCTCCATGTCCTGCATCAATGGCAATAACTAAATTTTTAAAATCTGCTTTAATAGGAGGGTGTTTAACTTTAATCTCTAATGTATTATTTTGATTATAAGCAACAGAAAATCCCCAATGATATTTGCTATGTAATTCAATGGTAGCAGTAATTACATCATCTTCTGTTTGGTTGTAGTAAATATTTTTTACTACTTTAGTATTGGTCAATTGATTAATCCAATTTGTATTGCTTTGTACGCCATATAGTTGTAACATTATTTTATTAGGATTTGTTTCCATCCATATTTTATAAGGAAGTTTTTCGTTGAGGTTTATATGAACAATGTCAAAGCTATCTTCAACCGATTTTATACTCCAAAAGTTGGTTAAATAATTGGCTTTTATTTTTGTTGTTGTATCTAAAATTGTATAATTTTTTTCTAAATATGCGGTATGATTTTTTGAAAGTTTTATAACATAAAAATTTTGTACAGAGTCTATGATTTTTACTAAAACATTTGTATCAATAAAATTCATTTTTGCACTTCCTAATCTGTCTGTCCCTAAGCTAAAAGACATTGCAGGTAATTTACCTTTAGTACGATAAAGCATAAATTTTTCTTGAGCCTCTGAATAGGTAAACGAGATTAAAACTATTATAAGAAAAAGTATTTTTTTCATACACTAATAATTGAAAAATAAATTTAAGATTTATTAAAACAGCTTAATTGTTTTGTATAGTAATGGTTGATGATTTTGCTGCCAAATCTATATTTTGTTTTTTCAAAATTTCTAAAACAGCAATATTTATTTCTTCTCTTAAACTATAAAATTCTTGTAATGTTTGAGATATAGAAGTAAAAATATCTAAAGCAAAAATGTGAGCATTTTTACCAGTTTCCATAAAATAAATTTGGTATGCTTCAACAGAAGAAAACTCTTTTACCATTGCATTAAAAATAGGTGTTAGTGTTTTTAGTTGTTCAGGAGTTGTATCAATAGAAATTTCTAAACGAATATCTATTTTACGTTGGGTTCGTAAAGTAATATTGTCCAAAATTCTATCAACCATTTGTTTGTTAGGAACAGTAATATAAGTTTTAACATCAGACCTAATACGAGTGCTACGCAACCCAACTTTTTCTACAACGCCAGTATAATTATCTATTTTAACAGTGTCGCCAGTAATAAAAGGTTTGTTGAAAAAAATTATAAAAGAAGCAATCAGATTTTCTAAACTTTCTCTTAATGATAATGCAATAGCAGCACCAACTATACTTAACCCTGTAAGTAAACTACTAATGTTTTTATTAAATGAAAAACGAAGAATAAGTAAAACGCCTATGATAACAAGTATTACCTTAAAAAAATCTTTAAAAAAAACAATAAGCTGATTGTCAGTTTGGTCGGCAGTTGCATTAGCTTTTTCTTCTAAAATAAGGGCTATAAAATCTATAATTCTTCTGCAAAGCCAAATAAATACAATAATTAACGATGTACTGCCAATACCTTCAATAATATGTTTAAACGAAATATTGTGAAACTTAAAATCTAATAACGTAGGAAAGTTTAATTCTCCAATGGCAGATAATGCTACAAAAAGAACTAAAAAAACATCTAATGGTTTTAATACTTTATTTAAAAAAGATTTTCTTTTTAAATCAGCAGTAGATTTTGAAACAGCTTTGTATAACCAACTTGCTATGTACTTAGATAAATATCTTTTAAATAATAAAGCAAAAACAATAATGCCACATACAATTAAATAATTTTTAATTGTATTGTTTAAAAAAATATGTTCTAAAAAATCTTGCATTTATTAAAAATTTCTTTTGTTCATAAAATAATAATTACAAAGATGTAGCAAGTTTTAAATATTAAGGCACAGGGTCATAACCATTGCCTCCACCAGGATGACATTTGCTAATTCGTTTTAAAGCTAACCAACTACCTTTAAATAATCCATACTTTTTAAGAGCATCTACTGCATATTGAGAGCAAGTAGGAGTGAACCTACATTTTGGACCCAATAATGGAGAAATGCCATACTGATAAATTTTTATCAGCATTAAAAAAGGATAGCTTAATATAATTAATATTTGCTTCAAGTAGTTTGTTTAATTAGTTTATCAATAATAGTAACCATTTTATTTTGCAATGTATGAAATTGAGGTAACTCTTTATCAATATAAAATAAAAAAACAGCTAATTGAATATTAGAGTTCTTTAAGTGTTCTTGTAATGTATTCTTATTAAGTCTATAAGCCTCTCTCATCAATCTTTTCACACGATTTCTATCGGTTGCATTTTTAAAATTTCTTTTACTTACACCAACACCAACTTGAATATTTGATTTTGTAAAAACATGTTCAATAGGCATAAAAGTAATTTTAATTGGATGCACAACAAAAGATTTGCCTTGAGCAAATATTTGCTCTATTAGCTTTCTACTTTTTAATTTTTCTTGCTTGTTATATGAAAATGTTTTTGACATATTATTGATAAGCATAAAACTAAAAAAGTTCTGCTAAAACAGCAGAACTTAAATATAAATATTTTATTTTTTTACTTTAAAAGAAAAACGATTATTTTAATCCACGTTCATCAGAAACAGTTAATTTCTTACGTCCTTTTGCACGGCGACTTGCTAAAACTTTACGTCCATTAGCAGTTTGCATACGCTTACGAAAACCATGAACTGTTTTTCTACGACGTTTATGTCGTTGGAATGTTTGTTTCATTATTTTAAAAATTTACTTAACCAGACAATTTTGTTTCATTTCAACAGTGGTCACCATACCACTATTTTGTGAAAGGTGTGCAAAGATAGGGGGAAAGCATATTCTAACAATCGGGTTACAAAAAATTTCTAAAAATTCTTTGTAAACTATGTTGTAATACTTTCAAATGAACCTGTTTGCTTGTTCTTTCTTACTTTTCCAGCACTAAAATATTGTCCATTCATAGCAATATATACACCAGCTGGCAATGTTTGAACATAAGCAATAGCACTTCCTAAATTAAATAATCCATCACTACTACCAAATTTGTAAGGTATCATTGCACCTGTAAGAATGATGGTTTTATTAGTAATTATTTTAGCCAACAATTCAGCAGTTACTGTCATTGTATCTGTTCCATGAGTAATAATTATTTTTTCTTCTGCACAATGTTGGCATTGATAAGTTATCAGCTTTCTGTCTTCTTCAGTCATTTCTAAACTATCAATCATCATTAATGTTCTTACATCTACTTCTGCTTTATTTCTTCCAAGTTTTAGCATTTCACTCATGTGAGAGTCTTTAAAATATAGCGTTCCATTTAATTCGTTATATTCTTTATCAAAAGTGCCTCCTGTAATAAAAATTTTTATTGGCATATTGAGGTATATTTTAAAATTGAAACAAAGTAAAGGGAGTTTATGATGTGTTCAACAAAACTTTCATAAATGGTGAATAATTTTATGATAAATATTTCGTCTGATGATGTTATAAGTTGATAGGAGTGTTGAAGTAAAGTTGATAAGGGTACTTTTTAACCTGCTTGATTCAAAAAATAAAACTGCCTTCCATTGTATAGGAAAGATGAAGTTTTTCCAACATTTTTTGTATAATTCAATTACAAACCCCTACTTTTGCACTCCCAAAAAGTTCTTTACAATAAAAGAATGATTGAAAGCAGTATTAAATACTGTTTGGGAGTGATGCAATATAGCAGCACGTTATTACCAATTAAATCAAATTAAAATGGCAAAAGAAATCTCCGGATTTGTAAAGTTGCAGGTAAAAGGTGGTCAAGCCAATCCTGCACCTCCAGTAGGTCCAGCCCTTGGTTCTAAGGGTGTTAACATTATGGAGTTCTGCAAACAATTTAATGCAAGAACTCAAGACAAAATGGGAAAAGTTGTTCCTGTTTTAATCACAGTTTATGCTGATAAGTCTTTTGACTTTGTTATTAAAACTGCACCAGCTGTAGTTCAATTAATGGAAGCAACAAAAATTCAAAAAGGTAGTAAAGAAAGTAACCGTTCAAAAGTAGGTAAAGTAACTTGGCAACAAGTAGAAGCTATTGCTTTAGATAAAATGCCAGATATGAACTGCTTCACAAAAGAAAGTGCTATGAAAATGGTAGCAGGTTCTGCAAGAAGTATGGGTATCACTATTGAAGGAAATGCTCCTTGGGAAAATTAATTGATTATTCACCATTAAAATTTTAAAAAAATGTCATTGACGAAAAAAAGAAAAGTAGCCAATACAAAGGTGGATAAAAATAAAGTTTATTCCCTTAAAGATGCTACATCATTAGTAAAAGAAATTAACTGTACAAAATTTGACAGTTCAGTAGATTTACACATACGTTTAGGAGTAGATCCTAAAAAAGCAGACCAACAAGTTCGTGGTACTGTATCCTTACCTCATGGAACAGGTAAAACAAAACGTGTTTTAGTTTTATGTACGCCAGATAGAGAAAATGATGCAAAAAATGCAGGTGCTAATTTTGTTGGATTAGATGAGTTTATTACTAAAATTGAAGGAGGATGGACAGATGTAGATGTTATTATTGCTACACCTGCTGTAATGCCTAAAATTGGTAAATTAGGTAAAGTATTAGGTCCTCGTAACTTAATGCCAAACCCTAAAACAGGAACAGTTACTAACGATGTAGCTGCTGCTGTAAATGAAGTAAAAGGCGGTAAAATAGCATTTAAAGTTGATAAAGCAGGTATTGTTCATGCTTCAATTGGTCGTGTATCTTTTGAGCCAAACAAATTAGTAGAAAACAGCACAGAACTTATTAATGCAATTTTAAAATTAAAACCAACCACAGCAAAAGGTACTTACTTAAAAGGTGTTAGTATGGCAAGTACAATGAGCCCTGGTATTACATTAGATACAAAATTATTATCTAACTAACCCTGTGGATTGTGTTTTATAACACAAAATGAAACAGGTTTAATAAAACTTAGTTATGACTAAAGAACAAAAAAATCAAGTGATTGAAGTACTCAAAGAGAAATTCAGTCAATACAATAACTTCTATGTTACGGATACAGAATCTTTAACAGTAGATCAAGTTGGTAAATTACGTAAAGCTTGTTTTGATAAACAAGTAGAAATGAAAGTGGCTAAAAACACTTTAATTAAAAAAGCTTTAGAAAGTTTAGACAACGATAAATATACAGGTGTGTATGAAAGTTTACACAATGTAACTGCATTAATGTTTAGCGAAAACCCTAAAGATCCAGCAGTAATTATTTCATCATTCCGTAAAGGAAGTAATGGCGAAAAACCTGTATTAAAAGCAGCATTTATTAATGGTGATGTTTATAGTGGCGATAATCAGTTAAGTGTATTAACTAAAATCAAAACTAAAAATGAACTTATTGGAGATGTTATTGGTTTATTACAATCTCCAGCAAAACGTGTATTGGCTGCATTATTGCACCACCACGAAAAGCAAGAAGCATAATAAGTTTGAATGGTTACAATAGCTCCAATATTCACAAGTTGAATATTTTAAAAGAACTTTTGGAACAATTGAACTTGTAAACTTTTGAACTCTTTATAATACCAACGCCTCTGAGGTTTAAATGTGGCAATTATTTATTAACCATCCGCCGGATTCAAATAATGAAAATGAAGGCGGTTAAAATGTAAAAAAATGGCAGACGTTAAAGCATTAGCCGAACAATTAGTAGGCTTAACAGTAAAAGAAGTACAAGAATTAGCTGATGTATTAAAAGCTGATTATGGCATTGAACCTGCAGCAGCAGCAGTTGTTGTATCTGGTGGCGATGGTGGTGGTGCAGCAGCAGTTGAAGAAAAAACAGCATTTGATGTTGTTTTAGTAAATGGTGGTGCTAGCAAATTAAACGTAGTTAAAATTGTAAAAGAATTAACTGGCTTAGGCTTAAAAGAAGCTAAAGACTTAGTTGATGGAGCTCCAAAACCAGTTAAAGAAGGTGTGAGCAAAGCAGAAGCTGATGAAATTGCTGGTAAATTAAAAGAAGCTGGTGCTGAAGTTGAAGTAAAATAATTTTACTTTAAGATATTCTTTTGTATATATCAAAAGCAAAATTCATCACTGAAAAATTCTTTTCAGTACAAAAATTTAAGAGGTTGTTTTTTTCAACCTCTTTTTTTATAAAATTTTTTTCAATGAAATAAATTTTATAAAATAAAAAAGCCTTAATACTATATATTGTACTAAGGCTTTTTTAATTTTTTGTAGTGGGAAGCAGATTTGAACTGCCGACCTTCGGGTTATGAATCCGATGCTCTAACCAACTGAGCTATCCCACCATTATTGCTTACAATTTTATTGTTTTCAAATCGGGGTGCAAATATAGGGGGAAAATTATTTTAAAGAACTAAAGTGTTGCTTTCTTTAATTTTTTTGGCAATTTTATTTCTGTACTGTATGATTTTGTTCCTCTTTTATATTTTATTTTAATAGTGTCACCTTCTTTTATTTCAGTTAATTTATTTCTTAATTCATCTACATTTTTCAATTCTGCACCATCTACTTCTGTAATAATATCATCTTTTTTAAGACCTGCTTTTTGTGCAGGTGCTTCATCTTCTACTTCTAAAACTTTTACTCCATTACCTTCTTCTACATCTTGAATTTGAATACCAATTTTTGGTCTGCGAGGAAAAGTATTGTAAAAATATTTTCCATCTGGTGTTTCAAAACCTTGTTCAAATTTTTTGTTTCCAAAAGTTGTAATTATTGGAGTTTTAGATTTTTCAAGCACAGCTTGAGTTGTTTCTATCTTTCCATTTCTTAAATATGTTATCATAATTTTATCGCCAATTTTATGTTTACTAATAATATTTGCAAGGCTATTTTGTTCAGTTATTTTTTCATCATTTATCTGAGTAATAATATCATCTTTTTTTAACCCTGCTTTTTCTGCTGCACTATTTTTTGAAACTTCTGAAATTTTTGCTCCTTCATTTATTTTATCAGAAAAGACACCTAATACTGCTTTGTTTTTATAACTAAACATTTTACCAAAACCATTTTTATCATTATAAATTAAAGAGTCACCTGTGATAATTTCTAAAATATCATCTTTAAATTCAGTAGCTGGTACTCCATTAATGGTAATTCTATTACCATGAACTTCAATAGTTACTTTATCTGACTTTTTATTTTTCCCTTCAGATTTATTATCATCTTGTTGTGCCTGTAATGCTGATGTAGTAAGAACTGTAAGCAATAGAAACGAAAAAAAATTCTTATTCATAATAAATAATTTTAAATGTACGAAAAATTTAGTAGTTCAAAGATAAAGGGAAATTTCATTTACGAAATATTTCGGAAATGTTAAAATGTGATAAACTAAAAAATAAATATGGTGTATAGTAGAGATTAAAATTTAAGATTAGGATAATTATCTACTGTTTCAAAAACATAATTTGGATTTTCTTTAATGATACGAATAAATTTATTTAAAGAATCGGCAAATGCTGAAGTTCTAAACATTCTATCGTGTGTAAGTATCATAATATGTTTAGGTGTATAGCTATGTCCTTGAGCTGCATAATTTACTTGAGCTGCTAATTGAGTTGGTGTTTGAACAGGATAAGATGAGCCATGAATAAAATTCCACTCAACATCCCAACCAATTACATTATAACCTGCACTATCTAATTTATTACAAACAGCTTTAACTAAGTTATGAGCCTTTATACCTTTTTTGCTAACCCAAGCACTATTACCTGGAAGTCTAATAATTTTATATGGCACATTTAAACTGTCTTGTGCTTTATAAAAATCTTTTTCTGCCATATCTGGGTGCTGATAAAAGTATTTATATCTTTCGTTTGTATGTGTGTAGCTATGATTAGCAATTAAAGTTTGTGGGTAATTATTTCTAATTTCTGTAGCTAATTTTTTATTCATTTTACCTTCAACATTTCTTCCTATCATAAAGAATGTAGATTTTATTCCTTCTTTATTGCAGATATCAAAACATTGTTTTGTGCCATTATCTGGTCCATCATCAAAAGTTAAGTAGATATATGTTTTTGTAGAATCATATACATAAGGCTTTCTGGCAAATTTTTTAATATCAGGATTTTCAGGTGTAGCAGGAGGAGTTTCTATAGTTTTTGTAGTTGAAGCTTTAGGAAGGTTGTTATTTACTGCTTGCTGATTATTGCAAGATGATGTGTAAATATTTACAAATATTAATAGAACAATAAAATGAACTGATAAAGTTTTTTTATTCATTAAGGTTGAATTTTGAGATACTAAGTTATAGTAATTGTTATACCAATGTTAGATAGTAGTCTTAAAAAATTATTAAATAGTTATCATACTTTACGACTTGAGAAACAATTTGTAGAAATTAGTACCTCTATTGAAGTCTATTAATTAAATTTGTAACTCAATTTTTAAATTATTCATTTATTAAATTTTATATTATGTCATTTACATTAGCTCCTTTACCTTATGCTTATGATGCTTTAGAACCTTATATTGATACATTAACCATGCAAATACATCATGGAAAACATCATCAAGCTTATGTTGATAATTTAAATAAAGCAATAGCTGGCACAGATAATGAAAAAAAATCTTTAGAGCAATTAGTTGCTAATGCTGGTAGTATTTCTGCAGCAGTTCGTAACAATGGAGGTGGTCATTGGAATCATACATTTTTTTGGGAAAGTTTAGCACCAAATGCTGGTGGTACACCAACAGGAAAATTATTAGATGCAATAAATGCTGCTTTTGGAAGTTTTGATGATTTTAAAACAAAATTTGCAGCAGCAGGTGCAACTCGTTTTGGAAGTGGATGGGCTTGGTTAATTGTAAAAGATGGAAAATTAGAAGTATCATCTACTCCTAATCAAGATAACCCATTAATGGATGTTGCAGAAGTAAAAGGCACACCCATTTTTGGTGTAGATGTTTGGGAACATGCTTATTATTTAAAGTATCAAAACAAACGTGCAGATTATTTAGCAGCTATTTGGAGTGTAGCAAATTGGGCTAAAGTTGCAGAAAGATTTAGTGCTGCATCATAAACTATTTTTTTTAATATCAATGCTATGGTAATAGAATTTCATTAGTCTTTTATCATAGCATTTTTGTTTGTACTTGTTAAATTACCGCTTAGTTCTTATTTAATGTGCAAAAGCTATCTTAAAATATAAGATGATTATATTTTTATTCACATAGCTTTCGTTCATTTGTATTGCTACTTATTTTAGCTAATAATAAAAACTATGCAAATGTTTTATTTACTGCAAATTGCTTCAGATACAGCTCATCAAATTCAAAATGGTGTAAATGCTGTAGAAAAAATTTCGATGATTGATTTATTAAACAAGGGAGGTTGGATTATGTATCCTTTGTATGTGTTGTTTATTGTTACCATTTTTGTTTTTACAGAAAGATTTATAGCTATTAGAAAAGCAGGAAAAATTGAAGATAATTTTATGAGTATTATTAGAGATAATATTGTAACAGGTAATATTTCTGCTGCTCGTAGTTTAGCAAAAAATACGCCCAATCCTGCTGCTAAAATGATTGATAAAGGTTTGCAACGTATAGGGAAACCAATTGATGCCATTGAGAAAAGTATGGAAAATGTAGGCAAATTAGAAATTTATAAAATGGAAAGAAATATATCAATTCTTTCTTTGATAGCTGGTATTGCACCAATGTTTGGATTTTTAGGAACTATTGTTGGTATGATTCAGTTGTTTTATAATATTAATAATAGTGGATTTGAATTAAACACAATAGCAGGTGGTATTTATGTAAAAATGGTTACAAGTGCTGCTGGTTTAATTATTGGTTTAATTGCCTATTTAGCATATAGTTTTTTAAGTACTCAAATTGATAAAACTGTTTATAAAATGGAAGCTGCAAGTTCTGAGTTTATAGATGTATTGCAAGAGCCAACTAAATAGTTATTAAAAAATATTCAACAAAATAAACATGAATATTAGAAAACGTTTAAGAGGAAAACCTGAATTGCACACTGGTGCATTGAATGATATATTGTTTATTCTGTTATTATTTTTTTTAATAGTATCTACTTTAGCTAATCCTAATGTTGTTAAAGTAAATAATCCTAAAGGAAAGAGTGATACTAAAGCAAAACAAAATATTGTTGTAAGTATTGATAAAGAAAATAAAATTTATTTAGGTCAATCTGAAATACCTGAATTTGCTTTAGACTCTACCATTAAAATAGAAGTAGATAAAGTAAAAGCATTTATTGATACACCATCTGTTGTTATTAATGCAGATACTATTTCTTACACTGGAGGATTTTTTAAAGTAATGAGTGCAGCCAAAAAAGCTGGTGCTAAAATTGTTGCTAACGTTAAAAATTAATTTGATTTTAGCTTCCTGCTTTTTTTGTATTAGAATATCCATTTTTTAAAAGCCATTGTAATACTTTTTCTCTGTGGTCGCCTTGAATAATTATTTCATTATCTTTTGCATTGCCACCAGTTCCACAAAAGTTTTTTAATTGTTTGGCAAGAGTGTTTAAATCATCTGTATTACCAATAAATCCTGCAATAAGTGTTACAACTTTTCCTGCACGTTGTTTGGCATCTAACCAAATTCTTAACTTTTGTTGTTGAGGAAGTAGGGAAGAAATATTTTCTTCTTCATTATCGAACTGAAAGTTTGGATCAGTACTATAAACAAATCCATTTTTATTTTGTTTATTTTTTTTATTCATACTTATTATAAAATAAAAAGCATTCATTAAATTATTAAGAATGCTTTTCAATATTTAAAATATCTACAAGAATATTTTTTGCAATATGCCCAAAGTTATACTAAGTCTAAACTATAAGCTAAATAAGTACAAGTACCAGGAAGTGCTAACCAAAACCATTGTCTAACATCTGGTGTTGCTAACATATAAACTAATATTGCAAACCAAAAAATAAATAATAAATAGTATTTGCTTTTAGATTTTGTTTTTTCCATATACAGTAAATTTTGACAAAGATAGGGATGCATATAATAGTTACCAATGCTTTTTAAAATTTTTTAATTCAGATATGTGATTATCATTTCTATTGCAAAAAAAAGCATATAGCCTTTTAAACTATATGCTTTTAATATAAATGGTTGATTGTTTATTTACTTAATGAATCTTTTGTTTGAGTTTGAGGAGTAGCATTTACATTATTTGATTTTTCTGTATTCATTACTTCTGAATAAATCATATAAGAAATACGAATGTCAGACATCATTTTTAATTGTTTACTTGAGAATTTACTTTCTAAAATTTGGTCTGCCATAACTTGGTCTTGTCTTGTTCTGGCTGTGTTATAACGGAAAATATAATCTTCCATTAATTTCTTAAACTCTTCAACAGACATATTGTTATCGCTTAATCCTGCATAATAAGTTTGCTGTTGTTCTAAATCTTTTTTAAGACTTTTTAAAACTTTTTCTGCTAATGTTTTATCGCCAGCTGCATAACAAGCTTGTAAGAATCGTAAACTATTTCTGTTATGTTGTCCTCCACGACTAACTTGTCCATATCTAAAATTATCTTCTAACATTAAAGTATCGCAGTGTTGTAAAACTTTAATAGCATCTGCTTTTCTATCTTTACTAATTAGGTTGAAAGCTAAATCAGTATAAGCTTCTCTGATAGAGTTTAGATGTCTTCTATTTTCTTCATCAAAATATACACCTTTTACATTTGCACTTCCTGAAGCAAATTTGTTCATCATTTTATCGTAAGCCCAATCTGTATTTACAAAAGGAGCATTATAACCTTCCATTCCATTATCTACAGGAACTAATCTATAAGTTAAACCATCCATACGCAAATATTTTTCAAAACCTAAACCTATTTGATATGGGCTATTACTTGTAAAACAAATTGGACGTTTCCAACTATTAGCAGCAATAATGTTTAATACGGCTAAATCATTCTTTAATAATCTATCTTTATTTAATTCAAATTTTAATTCGCTAAGAGCAGAATCTGATGTATTGATAATTCCATTTTTTAAAGCGTCTTCTTTATTTACTGGTACAGCAAATTTTTTAACAGGGAAAGTATTTAAAGCTTCGCCTCTTGAATTATCCATAAATGATGGGTTATCGCTACCAATATAATTTTTCATTACATCAAATAAATCGTAATAAGCATTATCTGGAAATTTAGGATTTGCTTTATAAGGTACATAATCTCTTTTTCTTCCTTCAATTTGTTCTGCAGTCCAAATAACATCAATTGGTGCACTTTCATTTACTTTATAACGTAATTGATTGATGTACCAATCAATACCTAATAAACTAACATTAATTACACGAATATCTTTTCTTACTCCTTCAACTTCTTGGGCATACCATAATGGATAAGTATCATTATCGCCAAAGCAAAATAGTATAGCATTTTGTGGACAGCTTTCTAAATAATCTTTTGCTAAATCTCCTGCTAAAGTTTTTTTGCTTCTATCGTGGTCGTCCCATTCTTGTTGAGCCATTAAAACGGGCACTGCTAATAAACAAACAACTGTAGCTAAAGTAGCAGCAATTCTTTGATTCATAATTTTAGCTATCCAATCTTTTATTTGTAAAACTCCTAAGCCTATCCAAACAGCAAAAGCATAAAAGCTTCCTACATAAGCATAATCTCTTTCACGTGGTTGATTACCTGCCTGGTTCAAATAAATAACAATAGCTAAACCTGTAAAAAAGAATAAAAGAAAATTTACTAAACCATCGCCACCTTTTCTTTTAAAATGATATACCAAACCAATAATACCAAGAATTAATGGTAAAGCATACAACTTATTATTTGCTTTATTTTCTTTTAAGCTATCAGGCATTTTGCTTTGATTGCCTAACATTAAATTATCTATAAAACTTATTCCTGTTATCCAATTACCATCTCTAATATTTCCAGTTGAAGTGCCTTGAAGGTCATTTTGTTTACCAGAAAAATTCCACATAAAATATCTGAAATACATGAAATTGATTTGATAACCCAAGAAAAACTTCATATTATCAATTTGGTTTGGACTTCTTTCATAAGAGCCATCTTGTAATTGTCCAATATCTAAAAAGTTGGCATAATAATCTGCATGATATTGGTCATTACTTGCATCCCATACTCTTGGAAAAACCATTTTATCTTCGGCTGCATAAATGTATTTAAAGTCTTTTCCTATTTCTATATACTTATCTTTTCCTTTTTGATATTTAGTACCTGTTTCTTTTGAATCATAAGGACGAGCAGTAAATTTTTGTCCATATAAAATAGGGAAATCACCATATTGCTCACGACCTAAATAACCTACTAAACTCATAGGATTATCTACATTATACATATCAATAGCAGGGTCTGCATTACTTCTTATCATTGTTGTTACATAAGTGCTATAACCAACAAGCATAAATGTAAAACACCATAAACTTAGTTTTAAATAATACCAACTTTTTTTAGCTGCAATTTTTAAACCATACCATATTAATACTGCTAATAAAACAAAGAAGAATGTAAAGCCACTAAAGAAAGGTAAGCCCATTCCATTTACAAAATATCTATCAAAAGAGCCTGCAATTTTTATTGTGTATTGAATTACTCCAACCTGTACTACACCAGTTATTATACAACCAAGAATAAAGAAAATATACATGCCACCATAGTATTCTTTTTTCTCTTTGCCGAATTTTTCAATAAGTCTTAAAGCAACAATAGCTATGATAGTTCCAAATAACATTAAACCAGCAACAGTTGGATCCATTGGAACTCTTTCTGCTTCTCCATTAGCACTAATTAATGCACCAATAAAAGCTAAAGAGCCACCAACAATTGTAAGAATATTGAAATATTTTTTGATTAATGTGTAATTAAATTCCTCTCTTTTGCGTAGGTAATAAACCATTACAATAGCAGGAATAGTTAATAAGTTTAATAAGTGTACACCTATAGATAAACCCATCATAAAGAAGATAAACACAATCCATTTATCAGCACCTTTTTTATCTGCTGCATGTTCCCATCTTAAAATTGCCCAAAATACTAATGCTGTAAAGAAAGAGCTTAAAGCATAAACTTCACCTTCTACAGCACTATACCAAAAGCTATCACTAAAAGTATAAGCTAAAGCACCAACTGCACCTGCACTCATTATTGTCCAAATTTGTGTGCTTGTTAATTCTTTGGTTATATCAGAATGTACAATTCTTCTGGCAAAGTGAGTAATAGTCCAAAATAAAAATAAAATAGTAAAGCTACTTGCTAAAGCACTCATTACGTTTACAGCTTTTGCAGCAGTTAAAGGATTATCGCCAAAAAGGATAATAAAAAACCTACCTAATAATACAAACATAGGAGCACCTGGTGGGTGAGGAATTTGTATTTTAAAACAGCTACTTACAAATTCTCCACAATCCCATAAACTTCCACCTGCTTCTGCTGTTGTTATATAAACAAAACTGGCAATTAAAAATATCAGCCAACCTATAATGTTGTTTGCTTTCTTAAAATTCATTGTTTCTATTTTTTAGAGAGGAGCAAACATAATTGAATAAATGGAAAAATGGAACATTGAATTATAAATTAATATCAAGAAATTTTGAAGATTTATATTCTAAATTATTTAAAGGCAATTATTTAACATATTTTACAGAATATACAAATCAAAATATTGTATAGCCGTTATTTTATTTATCTTGCCAAGTATGGCAATTATTTTATTTGATAATCAATATAGAAAAAGTTTTTTCCCTATAACTGCTACCAAAGCTATTGGAGATGTAAGATTAGGTATTTTAAAAATAAAAGAATGGTGGCAAATGCTTATGCAACAACCTGTTTATATAAGTACAGAACAGTATTTACAACATTTATATAACAAAGCACCAAATGAAGAACATATTTTTATTGATGCTACTGTAATTCCTGATGAATTTATTTTACATGAAATAAAAAAATTAAGAAGCAAACAAGCTTTAGAAGATGAAGTTGGACTAATTGCTGGTAAAATAAAAATGGAAGCATCAATTTTTAATTCAAAAAATTATAAACAACTTTTTTCTGAATTTAATTATTGTAGTTTTTCAAAGAGATTACAACAGCCATTTCATTTTTTTCAGCAAAATGAAAATATTTTAAAAGCACAATATGCGTTAATTACAAAAAATAGAGAATCTCAACCAATCTCTGCAACCAATAGGGTTATCAATGCTTCTAATATTTTTTTAGAAGAAGGAGCAAGTGTAGAACATTGTATTTTAAATGCTTCTACAGGATTTATATACATTGGAAAAAATGCTACAATAATGGAAGGGAGTATTATTAGAGGGGATTTTGCACTTTGCGAAAATGGAGTAATTAAAATAGGAGCAAAAATTTATGGAGCAACAACTATTGGCATTAATGCAGTTGCAGCAGGAGAAATTAAAAATGTTATCATTGGTGATTATAGCAATAAGGCACATGATGGATATTTAGGAGATAGTATAATAGGAGAGTGGTGTAATTTTGGTGCAGGTACAAGTAATAGTAATGTAAAAAATAATGGAAGTGATGTAATGTTTTGGAATAACCACTCCAATCAATACGAAAATGCTGGTAAAAAATGTGGTGTTATAATGGGAGATTATTCAAGAACTGCTATCAATACATCTATTAATACTGGCTCTAATATTGGTGTTTGCTGCAATGTTTTTGGTGCTGGATTAACACCTACTTTATTAAACCATTTTTCTTGGGGCATTGATAAACAAAGTAGATACAAATTAGATAAGGCTATTGAAGACCTTTATAATTGGAAACAATTTAAAGGAAAAGAAATTTCAGAAGATGAAGTAATGGTTTTGAAATATATCTTTGAACACTTTTAATTTCTTAGTATTTAAAATTTATTTTTATGAGAAAAAAAATTGCTGCTGCCAATTGGAAAATGAATTGCACAATGCAACAAGCAGAAGATTTATTAAACAACTTATCTTCTGCTAATGTAAATTTATCAAACGATAAAATAAGCATTATTGCTGTTCCTTTTCCTTATTTATTATTAGCAAAACAAAAGCTTGCATCAAAGCAAAATATGTTTGTTGCTGCACAAAATTGTTATACTAAAAAAAGTGGTGCTTTTACAGGTGAAATAAGCGTAGAAATGTTACAAAGCATGAACATACCTTTTGTAATTATTGGGCATAGTGAAAGAAGAGAATATTTTAATGAAACAAATACCATGCTTGCAGATAAAGTAAATATTGTTTTAGAGTATAATATTCAACCTATTTTTTGTTGTGGCGAAGCTTTAGAAATTAGAGAAGCTGGTTCACAAAATAGTTTCGTAGAAAAGCAATTAAAAGATTCTTTATTTCATTTAAGTAATGAGCAAATTTTAAAAGTAGTTATTGCTTATGAACCAATATGGGCAATAGGTACAGGCAAAACTGCTACAAGCCAACAAGCACAAGAAATGCACCAACATATTCGTAATGTATTAGCAGAAAAATTTGGTAATGATATTGCTAATGAAATATCTATTTTATATGGTGGAAGTGTAAAAGGAAATAATGCTGTTGAATTATTTTCTCAACCAGATGTTGATGGAGGTCTTGTAGGTGGTGCATCTTTAAATGCAGAAGAATTTAGCCTAATTATTAATGCTTTGTAAATAAAAGCTTTTAAGCAAAAATCTATAACTTTAATGCACTGCAATTTTTAATTAAATTGTAGTGCATTTTTATTTTACAAAATATTACTACTATGGCTGCAATTAAAGAATGGAATGAAGATGATAGACCAAGAGAAAAACTATACCTTAAAGGTACTGAAGCATTAAGTAATTCTGAATTGTTGGCAATATTAATTAATAATGGAACAAGAGATAAAAGTGCCGTAGAACTTGCAAAAGAATTATTGTATAAAAATAATAATGATTTAAAAAGATTAGGACGATTATCGGTTAAAGAAATTTTACAATTAAACATTAAAGGCATTGGAGTAGCAAAAGCTGTAAGCATTGCAGCTGCTTTAGAATTGGGTATTAGAAGAGAAGTTTTTGAAAAAAATATTAGCATCATTAAAACTTCAAAAGATGTAGCAGCTTTTTTAAAAGCAAAGTTTCAACATCAATCAAAAGAAGTTTTTGTTGTTGTTTATTTGAATAATAGCAATAAAATTATTCATCATGAAATTGTGAGTGAAGGAGGTATTACAAGCACTGTTGTTGATACAAGAATAATTTTAAAAAATGCTTTATCTCATAATGCAGTTGGTATTGTATTGTGCCACAATCATCCAAGTGGAAGTTTAGAACCCAGTAATGCAGATAAACAAATTACAGAAAAAATAAAACAAGCTGCAAAACTTTTAGATATTCAATTGATTGACCATATTATTGTAAGTGATGAAGGCTATTATAGTTTTGCTGATAATAGCACTCTTTAAAAATTATTTCTGCTAAGTGTGAGAATTGTATTTACTAATAAAACCATCAGCAACAATTAATATAATACCAAATAACATTGGTAAGCTTACATAAAATATACTCTCTTTATAAGTTGTAAAAATATGCAGATTTAATAGGTTGAATATTGCTTGAATAAATAAAACTATTTCACTAATAATAAAGCCTGCAATTATTAGAAATAAACCAAGTTTTATTGTTTTACTTAAATGCAAAACTTTTTCATTTATTAAATATGCAAAAACAAAAAATGAAATTACTCCTAAGAAAATAATGTGCAAATAGCCAATAATAAAATTATGAACTTCAAAAGCAATATCTGCTATTGCAGGTATTGCACCAACAAACTGAAGAATGTTTTTTATAACAAAACAAATCAGTGAAAAGTAAAATAAAAATTTAGTCCATTTATTCAAATTTTTATTGAAATCTTTTTTAATACTTTTTGTAATTAGTAATAAATAATAAACAGCTACAAGCTGCATAAATGCTGCAATAGCAGAAATAATATAAATAATTGCAACAGGTTTTGACCATAATGTAGAAAGAAAGTAAGCAGGCACACAAGCAATCATCAATAATGTATAAAACAGTTTTGCAAATTTTTGATTGTATGCAATCTGATTGTTTTCTAATGTTCTAAAAAATAAACCTAACACAGAAAAAATAAACCACCCATTATATTGAAAGTGTAAGTATAAATAAATAGTATTGTAATAATAGCTGCTACCAGCACCAGTTATTTTACTTATTGGAGCCATACTAAAAGGTCCTAAAGCAGAAATAACCATAAAAAACATAGCAGCTTTTATAAATGCAAAAGATATTTTTCCTTTGATAGAATTTATGCTATTTGCTTTTGCATCTTTTAAAAAAAAATAAACAAAAGCCCAAGAGCATAAAATGTGTAGTGTAGAAAATGAAATTGAATAAAGCCCATAACCTTGAAAAGGATAGCTAAATAACATACCTACATTTGCTATTTGTGTTATCCAAAATAAATGATGATAAATTTTTTTATTTCTATTTTCTGAAGATAGAAATGTATAAATAAGTATTGTGAATAAAACATTGTATAACCATCCTAAAAATGCTATGTGAGAGTGAGTGTGTAATAGATAAGCATAGTTAAAACCTGTTGATACAAAGCCCATCAGCCTTAATGTTATTCCAATAATTGCTATAATAAAAAAGTATAGAAAAGATATGTTTAACCAAAGTTTATTCATAAATGAACTTATCTAACAAATATTGTAACTCAATATTTTCTAAACATTCTGTTGATGGACAAAGTAATTATTTTATTATTAGATAAGGTAAAAGAATTAACTTTTTTACAATACTCTGACAATTCATAAATCTATTACCAACAATAGTTATTTTTTTAAAAAAAATACACAAAATTAAAACCCTCTTTTACCGATTATACATTTAATAAGTAATATCAGTTTTTAATATTGTATTACATTCGTTTGTCAATATTTAATTTCATAAAAATAAAAAAGTATAATTATGTCAACCAGAATTAATTTAGCTAAAGCTGATCCAAAAGCAATGGAAGCAATGATTGGGTTAGAAAAATATATTGCTCAATCTGGGTTAGATAAAAAATTATATGAACTAATTAAAACAAGAACTTCGCAAATGAATGGTTGTGCATATTGTATAAACATGCATGTAAGAGATGCAATGAAATTAGGAGAAACTGCACAACGTTTATTTTTATTAGATGCTTGGAGAGAAACAGAACTTTATACACCAAAAGAACGAGCTGTATTAGCATTAACAGAAGCAATGACTTTTATAACCAATGGACATGTGCCAGATGAAGTTTATAACGATGCAGCAGCTCATTTATCTGAACAAGAATTAGCAGCAGTTATTATGACTATTGTTACAATTAATGGTTGGAATAGAATTTCAATAACTTTAAAATCGCCATTGGATTAAAACCTATTTGATTTAGATAATTATACACTCAACTTTTTTTAAACCCAGATTCTGCATTAGGAATATAAATTAGTTTTTCGGATTTCGGATTTAGTTTTTAGATTTTAGTTTTCGTGATTCTATCGCTTAATTTGGGTTAAATTCAATACTGAGTTGCATTTCAGGCTTTTCTGTCAATTATTTTTCATATACTTGGTAAATACTTTTTAGGGTAATACTTCGGTTAATGTAATATCAAAATATAAAGGGGCATTAGCTGGAATAACTCCAGAACCAGTGCATCCATAAGCTAAAGATGATGGAATAACCAATTTTATACGACCACCTTTGCTTATTAATGGTAAACCTTTTTGCCATCCCTCAATTAAACTATTCAAATACCAACCAGTTTTTGTTGGGTCTGCCTGAGCATCAAATTGAGTTCCATTGAGCAAAGTACCTTGATAATAAATAAAAATTTTTGAATTAATGGTAGGAGTAATGCCAGAACCTGGGTTGATAATTTCATATAATATGCCAGAAGCATGTTCTGTATAATTTATATTATTGGTTGTGCAAAAAGAAATCATTGATGACTTTTCTTCTGCAACAGATTTTTGTGTACAGCCTTCATTATTTTTTGTGCATGACATAAAAACTAAACAACACAATAAAAGATAAGTAAAAGTAAATTTCATAAATAGGTTTGATAACAAAAGGTTAGACAACACTATGTTTTGTTTTGCTGCATTTGTTGTTCTTCTTTTTTCTTTTTGGCTAATAGCTCCAAATATTGTTGTTCATATTGTTCCCATTTATATTTTCTGTTGATAAAAGCAATAAAAACTGCTAACACAATTACAGCAATTAAAAAAACAACAGGACTTAATTTAGAGTTAGCAACCATTGTAGCTCTCTCGTACCAACCACTAAAAATTAGTATTAAAGAAACAAAACCAATAATAAGACCAATAGTTAAACCTATTAGAAATTGTTTGGTATTTTTTTTTTGTGCTACTCTATTTTTTTGCCAAAATGCAATAAACTCTTCTTCTTTTTCTGAAAGCATAAAGCAAAATTAACAGATAATTGTTTTAAAGATTTAATTGCTTTCTATAATTTTTATTTCATCTTCTGTAAGTTCGTATAGTTGGTAAACTAATTGATTAATTTTATTTTCTGAATAATCAATTTTACGATTTAATATTTGTAATGTATCAGGCAAAGAAGTGTTTTGTTTTTCTTTATTAAGTTGCAAAAGTTGTTCAACGTATTTTATGATTTCGGATTGTTGTGTTTTTGTCGGATTTGTTTTAATTGGCAATTTTGAAAGATATGGTATATCAAAACGCAAATAACCACCAGCCATATGAGTGTTGTCAAATTTAATTTTAAAATAGAAATTGAGAAGCTTTGAGTTTAACAAACCCAATAAATACTTTGTATTTACTTTAGGATTTACAATCAATGATGATTTTCCTAAATAATGCTTTTCGTAATCAATAGTTGCTTGAATAGATTTTGTTAGCCTTGCAATTATTATTTTCTCTTTTTGTTCAAATAGGTTTGTTACAGATTTTGAGTAAATATTTTTTTGAATATATTCGCCTTGCCAAGCAATTTCGAATGATTTAATATCTGCCGTTTGCAAAACTTTCTCGTAATTTTCTTTGTCAGATTTTTTCAATTTCTCAAAATCTTCTTTTTGTATTTTGTAGGATTTAAAACCTGTTATAGAAGTACCCCAAACAAATTTTTCGCAAAGACTTCCTAATTCTTTTCCATTTTTTTCAAGTTTTCCAATTAGAGAAAGATTGTTTTTGTTGAATGTAGTTGAAATAATGAAATCTGTTTTATCGGTTATTTCTTTTTGTTTTATAGCATTGAAATCTTCGTTTAAAAATGTTTCTTTATTTTGAGGATAGGCTAATTTTATTTCATTTCTTGCAATAAAAGTTTTATCAAGAAATAATAATACAGGATACGTTCCCACATTTCCAAAAACTTTAAGTTTTGAAACGTCTTTTATTTCTGTAATACTACTTTCTTTTATTAAATATTCTCTTAACTTTAATCCCATATTTGTTGCCAAAAACGTATTAGGAATAATAAAACCAAACTTTCCATTTGATTGTAGTAGCTTGTGCCCTAATTCAATAAATGGAATGTAAAGGCTATATTTTTCTTTAGTGTTAGTAGAGTAATATTTTCTTTTGAAATATAAAATTTCATTTTCACTCATCAAACGATAATCAACATAAGGTGGATTTCCAATAATACAATCAAAGCCGGCATAAATATTTTTTTGTTCAAGAGCTTTTTCAGTATTAGTAATTACTTGCTGAATTCTGTTTTGAATTTGCTTAGATAGAGGAGATAAATTATGTTTAATACGATTATTACGAATGTACATAATGGTATTATTCAACTGTTCATTACTATCAATAAGTTTTCTATTAAACTTTTGTGCCCAAAGAGAATTTTGAGTTTCGCCCCTTGCAGGTAAAGAAATATCTGCCTTCAACAAGTGGGCATGTTTTTCTTCCTGCAAGTGGGCATGTTGTTTTTCCTGCAAGTGGGCATGTTGTTTTTCTTGCAAGTGGGCATGCCCACTTGTTGAGTTTGCATGCTGTTCTTCCTGCAATGGGGCATGTTTTTCTTCCTGCAAGTGGGCATGTTGTTCTTCCTGCAAGTGGGCATGTTGTTCTTCCTGCAAGTGGGCATGCTGTTCTTCTTGCAAGTGGGCATGCTGTTTTTCTTGCAAGTGGGCATGTTGTTCTTCCTGCAAGTGGGCATGTTGTTCTTCCTGCAAGTGGGCATGCTGTTCTTCCTGCAATGGGGCATGCTCCATTGTTGAGTTTGCATGCCCACTTGTTGAATCTGCATGCCCCATTGTTATGCCTCGTAGAATATTGAATGCTCTTGCAGACATTGATTTTATTTTTCCAACAATTTTTGTTAGTTCATTACTATTGCATACCAAAATAAAATGTAAATGGTCTGCACATAAGTTCATTTCTATTACTGTAAGATTATTCTCTTCAATTATCTTGCATAAAATTTCAAGTAATGATTCTTCTTCATTAATATTAAGGTATTCGGGTTTGCCTCGTTTTACTTTATATTCTATCATTCGTTGTGATACTCTGCTATTGTGCATTACACAAGTAATATGATATATACTTTTTTCATCTTGTTCATTATTTTTTCTATCAAATACTTCAGGAAATTCTTTTTGCCAAGAAAATGGTTTTACTTTTTTTTCTTTGCCAAAATCTAATTCATTGTCGTAATAATCTACATCAATTAAAGAGTTGCCACTTTTAATATTATTATCTAGTGTTGGTAAAACTCTATCATGAAAAAGTTTTGTTTGTGCTTCAATAGTTTCTTTTGTTTCGCCTTCCATACACTTTAGTAGTAAGCTAAGTTTTGTTACTTCTACAGCATTACTATCTAAATCCACTCCATAAATATTATTTAGTAAAATTCTTTTTTTCTCAATAGTTGTTAAATCTCCAAGAGGTGTTAAAGGGTTATCTTTTATGCCTTTACTTGGCTTGCTATTTTTTGAATAATAGTTTTTATGCCAGTCTAATAAATATTGATATGCACCAATTAAAAAACTTCCACTACCACAAGCTGGGTCTGCTATTTTTATTTCACTAATTTCTTCAGGAGTTTTATTTTCTATTAATTTACCTACAGTATTTTTTACAATATAATCTACAATATATTGAGGTGTATAATAAACGCCACCTGCTTTTCTTACTTCTGGTTTTTCTTCAATAATAGCTTTGCCATATTTAGAAAGAGAAATTTGTTTCCCTAAAAATTGTTCATAAGCACTACCTAAAATTTCTACACTTAAAACCGAAAATTCGTATGGGCAAATAGGGTAGTAGAGTTCTGAAATAATATTTTTGATTACCTTGTTATCAATAGAAATTTTGTTGCTTATTTTATCTTTTCTAAAATCAAATAAGCCTGAATTATATTTTTGGTCTGCTATATGAAAATTATGAAGAAGGTTTTGATAAAAATTGCCAGATTTAATAGCATTTTGAAGTTCGCCATAAGGTTCAACACTTCTATCTTCTGCAATACGAAGAAAAATAATTCTATCAATAGTATGTTGAACAATGAAGTTTAATTCATCTTCATAAATATTTTTATTGCGTAGTGCAATATTAATAGCAAGTTCAACACGCCATTTGTCTAACGATTGTAAAAACTCATAATCAACAGTAGATGTTCCTTTTTTATTTTTATCAGTAGAAATGTATTTATCAAAACTACCTTTCAATACTCTTTCTTTAGAAAAAGTATCCCAAATAAAATCAAACTCGTTTAGGTATTCTTTATAAGTTAAATATTTTATTCTTCCATTACTTGCTTTATCAGTTTCTTTTGGTTTTGTAGTACAATCGTAAATGGCAAATTCTTCAAAATCGCTGATAACAGAAATAGGCATTTTAGCACTCCAGCCATATCTACGAATTTGATAGGCAGGTGCTATTTCATCTTTAATAATTACGCTTGGTTTTTTTGCTTCTAAAAAGAAAAGTCGTTTGCCACCAACGAGTTTAAAAGAGTAATCTGGTGCTTTTGTTGCACTACCAATTTTTAATCTGTCTTCGTGTATTACTTCTCTGTAAGTTTCGGCATAACCATTTTCATTATCAATATCCCAACCAAGAGCTTTCCAAAATGGGTCAATAAAATCACGTCTTGTTTGAGTTTCATTGTAATCTTTGTTTTTATAATATTCTTTTTGCTCATCAAATCGTTGAACAAGGGTTGTAATTTTTTTAAATGCTTCTTCTTTAGTGTGCATGAATATTAGCTTTTATGCAACATCATTAAAAATATTAAAACTGTAGATGTATAATAATGTTGTATTAAACATTCTCTTACTTATCAAATATACACAGTAAATGTTTAAATAATTTTATTGCAGCTTCAATAATTCTGAGGAGCAATTATTTTTTGTACACCATAACTTTCTTATTCAATATTTTATTGTATCATTATATTCTTGCTTTCTTTTTTTCTCTTAAATGAAGTGCTTTATAATACACAATTGGAAATACTAAAAGAGTAAACATAGTAGCAGTTACTAAACCTCCAATAATAACTATAGCAAGTGGTTTTTGACTTTCAGAGCCAATGCCTGAACTTATTGCAGCAGGAAATAAACCAATGGCAGCCATTAATGCTGTCATTACAACTGGTCTTGTTCTTACTTTAACTGCATTAATAATTGCTTGATTTAAATCGTTGAGTGTTTTAGCTTGTTTATGAAATTCTGAAATAAGTATTACACCATTTTGTACACAAATACCAAATAAGGCAATGAAACCAACACCTGCTGAAATACCAAAATTAATTCCTGTAATGTGTAATGCTAATATGCCACCAATTAATGCAAAAGGCACGTTTATTAATACATAGCCTGCATCTTTAGCATTACCAAACATAATAAACAATAAGATGAAAATGATGATTAAACTAATAGGCACTACTTTGGCTAATTTATTACTTGCTCTTATTTGGTTTTCAAATTCACCAGCCCAACTTATTTTATAACCATTATCTAATTTTACATTTGTTTTTACATTTTTTTGAGCTTCTGCTATTGTGCTACCTAAATCTCTTTCTCTTACAGAAAATTTTACACCAATAAAACGTTTTGTATTATCTCTATAAATAAATGCAGGTCCTGTAATTTGCTTTATTGTAGCAATTTCTTTTAAAGGAATTCTATTGCCTGTAATAGTTGGTATCATTAGCATTAAAATATCATCTTCATTTTTACGATATTCTTTATCGTATCTAATTCTTATATCAAATTTCTTTTCTCCTTCGTATTTTTGGGTTGCTGTTTTGCCACCAATAGCCATTTCAATTACAGCTTGTGCTTCTGATTTTGTAACGCCATAAATTGCCATTTTTTCTTCATCTAATAAAATACTAATTTCTGGCTGACCAATATTTCTTAAAATACCAACATCTTTAACTCCTGGAACATTTTGAATTTGAGCAATAACTTGATTGGCATATTCATCTAATTTTTCTAAATTATCTCCATAAATTTTTACAGCATTAGAAGCATTCATACCAGCAACTGCTTCTGCAACATTGTCAATTATTGGTTGAGAATAGTTATAATTAATACCTTGATATTTTTTTAATTGAACATCCATTTCTTCTACTAAATCATCTAAAGAAATCTTTCGTTTCCATTCTTCTTTTGGTTTTAAATTTACTTGCATTTGTACATAATAAAATCCACTTGGGTCTGTGCCATCATTGCTTCTTCCTGTTTGAGAAAGTACACCATTTACTTCTGGAAATTTCATTATTTCTTGTCTTAATGTTCTTACCATTTCAATAGATTTAGGAAGAGAATAACTCATAGGCATTTTTGCTTCAACCCATAATGCACCTTCATTTAATTGAGGTAAAAATTCTGTACCTAACCATTTTGTTGAAAATATAGTAAGAACAAAACAAGCACTTGCAATAAAGAGTGTAATTATTTTGTGGCTGAATGTCCATTTGAAAGCTTTTGTAATTGTATTATTCACAAAACGAGTAAAGAAGTTTTCTTTTTCTTTAATATTTTTATTGAGTAAAATAGAACTTAATACTGGTACTAATGTAAGTGTAAAAATTAGTGCTCCTAATAATGCAAACCCCAATGTCCAAGCAAGTGGGGAGAACATTTTTCCTTCTACTTTTTCAAAAGAAAATATTGGAAGAAGTGCAGAAATAATAATGAGTTTAGAAAAGAAAATTGCTTTACCCATTTGCACGCCAGTAGTACGAATAAGCCCAAGCTTTGCTAAAGGATTAAAACGTTTCATACCCATTTTACTTGCCTTATGATCTAATGCTACAAATATTCCTTCAACCATTACTACTGCACCATCTATAATAATTCCAAAGTCTATAGCACCTAATGAAAGTAGGTTGGCACTCATACCTTTTAGCCTTAACATTAAAAAGGAAAATAATAATGCAAGAGGTATAATGATTGATACAACAACTGTTGTACGCCAATCTGCCATAAAAATTAATACTATAAGTGTAACAAGTACAATACCCTCTACTAAATTATGCATTACAGTATCTGTGCAGTAGCTCATTAGATTATCTCTGTCATAAAACGTTTCCATTTTTACATCTTTGGGTAAAATGGTTGTATTTAATTCTTTTATTTTTTCTTTTAAGCTTGCTAATACTTCACTTGGATTTTCATTTTTTCTCATTACAATAATGCCTTCTACTACATCATCATTATTGTTTAAACCAACTTGCCCTACTCTTGGTTTACTTGCTTCATTTACTGTTGCTACATCTTTTACTAATAAAGGATTGCCATTAAAAATATCTACTATTGTATTCTCAATATCACGTTTGCTATCTAATAATCCAATACCTCTTACAACAAATGCTTGACCATTTTTTTCTATTACATCGCCACCAACATTTAAGTTTGATTTGCTGATAGATTCATAAAGCTCTAATGGTGTTAAATCGTACTGTTGAAGTTTTAATGGATTAACAGATATTTCATAAGTTTTTTCTTGACCACCAAATGCTACAACATCTGCAACGCCAGGTACTCTACGAAGTTCTCTATCTATTGTCCAGTTTTGAATAGTAAGTAAATCTCTTGTATCTCGTTTATTACTTTGTAAAACATATCTAAAAATTTCTCCTGTTGGTCCATAAGGAGGTTGTACATCAGGGTCAGCTCCATCGGGTAGTGTTATATTTCGTAATTGATTATTGACTTGTTGTCTTGCAAAAAAATCTTCTACATCATCATCAAAAATTATTTTTACTACCGATAAACCAAACATTGTAGTACTACGAACATTGGTTTTTCGTTGAACACTGTTCATAGCAATTTCTATTGGAGATGTAACAAACCGTTCTACTTCTTCAGCACTTCTACCATTCCATTGTGTTACAATAATAATTTGTGTATTAGTTACATCTGGAAAGGCTTCTATAGGTATTTTTATAAAACTAATAATGCCTAAAATAACTATTAAGCCTACCCAAAAAAATGTAAAGAATTTATTCTTTAACGAAAAGGTAATTATGTTTTTGATAAATTTATTCACTGTAATTAAGATTAATCGTTTAATGCATCATAAACTAAAATTCCATTTTCTGAAATGATTTTTTCATTTTCATTTAAGCCAGATTTGATATAGGTTTTGTCGTTTAATATTCTATAAACATCTACTTCTCTTGTTTCAATATTGTGCCTGTCTTTAAATACCATAACCCAATATTTATTTTTATCAAAAATTATTGCAGAAGAAGGAACAGTAACCATTTTTTTATTTTCTAAATAGTGTACACTTACAGTACAATTCATATCAGGTTTTAATTTAAAGTCGTTGTTTTGTATAGGTACTCTAAACTTCATTGACTTTGTTTTGTCGTCAATTACGTTGTATATTTTTTCAATTTTTCCTTCATACTTCTCATCTGGAAATGCAAGTGTGCTAACAACGGCTTCTTGTTTTTCTTTTATTTGAGAAATATTACTTTCATTAACATAGGCTACAGCCCATATAACATTTGTATTTACAATAATGAATAGAGGCTCACTTTCATCTGAACGAATAAGTTCATTATTATTAATGTTTTTACTAATTACAAAACCACTCATAGGTGCAACAACATTGAATGATGAACCTTTTTTTAGTTTGTATATTTCATAAATACTTTTTATTCTGTTGTAGTTTGCTTTTGCTTTTTCTAATTCAATTTCTGCAAGTTTTACATCTCTTTCAGTATTTAATTTTCCTGCAAAAAGTTCTTTAGCTACTTGTAAGTTTTTTTCTGCAATTGCAATTTCATTGAGGGCATCAAGTTTTTCTTTTTCATAGTTAGCTACTTCACTACTTTGAATGGTAGCTAAAATTTGGCCTTGTTTTACATAATCGCCAAGCCCTACATTAATGGATGTAACTAAGCCACCAACAATTGAAAATACTTGTGATGTTTTATTATTATCTGATTCTAACTTTCCAAAAAACCTAATTTCATTTTTTACTTCTTCAATTTTAGCATCATAGAATTTACATCTTGCCATCATTGTATCACTTAAAGAAAATGCTTTGGCAGTTTCTTCAATTACTTTGTGTTTGCAACTGCAAAATACTGCAATAATGCTTGCTGGTATTAGTAAAAATTTTATTAGTTTCATTTTAGTAATTATCTTTTCCTGTTAAGAAATTTATTCGTTCGGCAGATTGAACAAGCTTTGTTTTTATTCGTGTAAGCTCTGTTTGAACATCATTATAGTTTTCAAAGAAGTCCATAAATTCTAATATTGAAATATTTCTTTTTTGAAAATTATCACTCATGCCTTTTGAAACTAAATCAAAATCTTCGTTGTAAAGGCTTTTTGCTTTTTGATATTCTGAAACACTTTTTGTATAGTTATCAAACTCGTTTTGAAGATTAATTAAGGTGCTTGCTTTTACAGATTCAAGAGAGTAATTAGCTTCTTTAATTTTAAAAGCAGAGGCTTTTATATTTCCTTGATTTTTATTCCATAATGGCAATGGTATTGAAATGCCTGTGCTAATTTGATTGCGAAATGCTCCACTTCTTTGATCATAAGCTACATGAACAGTAACATCTGGCACTGCTAATCTTTTTTGATATAACCAATATTGTTCTGCAAGTTCTTTATTTATTTTAGCGAGTAATAATTCTGGCTTATTGTCTATAGCATCTGCTTTTAATTGACTTAACTGTTTTAGTTGAATATATTTTTCAATATCGTTATCAGAAAATGAAAATGCAACTATAGAATTTGTTTGTAAAATAGTTTGTAGCTCTTTTTGTGCTTCAAGATAATCTTTCAATAAATCTGAACGGTCGTTGTTTAATTTTAAATATGCACCTTTTAATCTAACAACATAGTTTAATGGAATATTTCCTTTATTAGCTTGAGCTTCATAAATATTAAGTAAAGAGCTTAATAAATCTAATTGTTTAGTATATCGTTCTATTAGTTGTTGTTGTAAACCAACATTAAATAAATTAGTATGTAAGCTATACTTTAACTCTAACAACAGCTGTTGAAACTCTACTTGAGAAATTTTGGAATTTGTTTTTGCTATATCAATTTCACTTTTTCTTTTTTTTCCAAGAATAATTAGTTGCTCTATTTGAAAAGACTTTTGCCCAGCCTGTCCAACAAAAAAAGGTTTTTTATTCTCTGCATCAAAAGCATCTACTTCAAGAGAAAAAGTAGGGTTTGGATAAAGCTTTGCTTGAATAATTTTGGCAGTTTGTGCTTCTATATTCATATAAGAAGCAAGAACATTGAAATTGTTTTTTAAGAAAATACTATCGCCTTTGGCGATAGTAATTTTTAGTGTGTCTTGAGAAAATACAAAAAAGGGGGATAAAAGAATTAATATATTTATGGCAGTTTTTCTGTAGCACATTGTTGCTGTTATTTATATGTGCAAGGTTGTGCATAGCAGATTAAAAACACCTTAATAAGGCTAAAATTTTGCTTAAGCCTGATGAAAACAAATGTTAAAAATGTTTACATCGTCTTCTGGATTGGCGTATTGAATTGTTGCATTGTGTAAGTCTAAAATACTTTTACTTAAAGTTAACCCTAATCCAAAACCTATTTTATTACGACTATTTTCTCCACGAAAAAAGTGAGTGAATAAAAATTTTTCTTCTTCTTTTGAAATGGGTTTACCTCTGTTGATAATTTTTATTTCTAACAATTTGTTTTTAGTACAGTCAAATTTTATTTCAGCTTTGTTAGTATTACTATAAGCAATGCAATTATTTAAAATATTTTGAAACACTTGCCTGATAAGCATTTCATTTGCATAAATAATTAATTTGTTTGGTTCGGGTGATGATGGTTTGTAGTTTATTTCAAAAATAAAGTTTGAACTCATTCTATTTGATTCATCTATAAAATCAAAAATTATTTCATCTACTCTAATTTTAGTTTTTTTAATTTCTTGCCCCGATACAATTTTAGAAATTTGTAATAATGTATTGATGATTTCTGCAAATGATTTTGCTTTTGCAATTTGTTTTTCTAATTCTGTTTGAATGGCGGCTTCTGTTGCATTTTGTTTTATACGTTCTAATTCTGAAACTAAAATTGCAATAGGCGTTTTTAATTGATGTGAAATATGATGAATAGAATTTTTTTGAAAAGCATAAGCATGGTTTACTCTATTTAATAATTCATAAAATTTTTCATTAAGATAATTTAATTCAAGCGTATTTGTTTGTATATGATAATCTTTTGGAGAATCTTCAATTTTAAATTTTTCTAAAATATTTGCCAGCTTTACCAAAGGTTTAGTAATAAGATTTGAAAAATAAATAGAGATAACAATTATTAAAACTGCAAAAACAAAAAAAGAAAGAATGAGAATATTTCTTAAAAATATAAGTTTTGTGTAGCCAAATTTATCATAAGCTTTGCTTATACCATAATACAATTTATTGTTTGATTTAAAAGATATTGCAACTACATCATATAAGCTGTCTTTGGTTTCTATCCATTGGTTATGCTCATTTAAAGAGTTTAATAATTTTTCTGAATAAGTTATAGAAACATCATCTAAACTAGAGTAAATTAATTTTTTAGTACTATCAAAAATGAGGAGTTTTTCATTAAGTAAAGAATTAATAGTAAGCTGGTCTATTGATTCAACTATATTATTTTGATGTTTTTCTATTTCACTAATCAAGTAAAGAGTAGATATGATTTTATCTTTTTGTCTTTGTTGAAAATCTTCTTCTCTGTATTCAGAAAAAAGCCAATACACTACAACAAACATAATACCTATAAGTATAATGTAGGTTACAGAAAAATAGAGTAATATTTTATTTTTTATTTTCACTCAATATCTAAATAATATCCAAATCCAATTTTATTTTTTATGCTGTTTTTTTTAAAAGGTTTATCTATTTTATTTCTAAGAAAATTTATATACACTTCTATAGTATTGGTATTTACGTCAAAAGCCTTTCCCCATATTTCTTCAATAAATTCGTTTTTAGAAATTATTTCAGATTTATTTTTGATAAGTTTTACTAAAATTTGATATTCTCTTGGTGTTAAAGAAATTATTTGTCCTTGACGACTTACTTTTTTTGTTTTAGTTTCAATCACAATATCATCAGCTGTAATAACTGAATTATCTTCTTTTGATGTAGTATTTCTTTTTAATAAAACATTGATACGTAAAAGAAGTTCACGCATAAAAAATGGCTTAGTTAAATAATCATCAGCACCACATTCAAAACCCTGTACTTTATCTTCTAATTCTGAAAAAGCTGTAAGCATTAATACAGGAGTATTTGAGTTGTATCGTCTAAAATCTTTGCATAAATCAAAACCATTTTTACCTGGTAAATTTATGTCCATGATAATACAGTCAAAAGATTCTCTTTTTAATATTCTTTCAGCCAAATATCCATCGTAGATAGAAGTTACATTTAGTGCTTCTGCTTTTAAAGCTTTGCTTATGTTTTTGTTTAATGTTTCATCGTCTTCTATCAATAAAATATTCATAACACAAATATACAAGTTCAATTATGCAACATAATAAGCATAAATTTTACAACAAAATTTTATAAGTTATCATTATAGGAAGAATACTAAAAGAATATTAGCAGCTATTGTAATTGTCTTTTATATAGCTGAATAGTATTTTCAAAACCTAAATAGAGAGCATCACAAATTAAAGCATGACCAATACTTACTTCATCTAAGCAAGGAATATTTTTTGAAAAGTATTGCAAGTTTTGGAGGTCTAAATCGTGTCCTGCATTGATGCCTATACCAATACTATTAGCTTTTTCTGCTGCTTTAATATATGATAATATTGCTTGTTCTTTATTACTTGTATATTGTTTTGCATAGGCTTCTGTATAAAGTTCAATTCTATCTGTACCAGTTAATTGTGCAGCTTCAATTAACTCTATAACAGGGTCAATAAAAATAGAAACTCGAATACCGGCATTTTTAAAAATTTGAATTGTTTCTGTTAAATAGTTTTTATGTTCTAAAGTATTCCATCCATGGTCAGAAGTTAATTGACCTTCAGCATCTGGCACTAATGTTACTTGATGTGGTTTTGTTTCTAAAACTAATTGAATAAATTTTTCTTCTCTTGGATTTCCTTCAATATTAAATTCTGTCGTAATTATTTTTTTTATTTCTCTTGCATCGTTATAAGTAATATGTCTTTCATCTGGTCTTGGATGAATTGTAACACCATCTGCACCAAATTGTTGAGTATTGATAGCAGCTTTAACTACATCTGGGTTATTGCCACCTCTACTATTACGAAGTGTAGCAAACTTATTTATATTAACACTAAGTTTTGTCATTGTATATTTTCTATATTTTATTTAAAACTCAAAAATACTTAAAGCTATAATGTATTGTTGATGATTTTTTATTTTGATTAAGAATGCTTTGGTGTATTTTTATTGAAACAATTCTAAAATAAATTTTGATAATGTTAAATTATTAGCAAACAAAATCTTAATAAAATGCCTCAAAAATCAAACTTTTGGAAAGATTATGGACTTTGGATGTTACTTGCATTTAATGTTTATACAATTTATTATTGTTATATTCATCCAAACGAAATTCATACTGTATATGTAATTTTTTGGATGCAAAGTGTAAGCATTGGTTTCTTCAATGTTTTGGGTATTTTAACTTTTAATAAAAAACCAATGTCTGCGTTTGTAATTAATGAAACACCAAAAGATAGCCGTGGTTGTACAGCATTATTTTTTACTTTTCATTATGGTATGTTTCATCTTGTGTATTTAGTTTTTCTAACAATAAAATTGGTTGACTTAAAACAATTAGATTATACATTTATCAAACTTACTTTTTGGATAATTATTGCAACAGGAATCATTCAATATTTACATGATAAAAGTAGGAGCAAGTATCAACCAGTAAATGTATCTACAATGTTTGCATTGCCTTATGCAAGAATAATTCCAATGCACTTAGCTATTTTGGCTCCCAGTTTTTTTTCAATTTCGCCAACAGTTTTATTTCTTGTTCTTAAATTTTTAGCAGATATAGTAATGTATATTGTTTATACGAGATTTGTTTTTTCTACCAAAACCAATTCATAAAAAAAGAGAGGCTGTAATTAAACAACCTCTCCTTGTTATATGTTTTGTTTAAGAAATTAGAAGCTTAAACGAACACCTAATTGGCTTACCCAACGAGCACTAAATGTAGGTGCTGTGCTTGTACTTACTGTATAAGGAGTACCAGAAGCAGGAGGTACAAAGCTATATGTAGGAATTGTGCCACCAGATTGGAATCCTCTGAATTGAATTAATGAATAAGTATCAAAACTTGCAAAATATGTACGACCCCAATTTCTGTTTAGCATATTGCTGAAATTGAAGATATCGTAACTAACTTGTAATTGATAAGTATTTTTTCCAATTTTCAAGTTGAAGTCTTGTTTAATATTTAAGTCTAATACGTTAGTAAATGGAAGTCTGCCACCATTTCTTTCTGCATATTGCCCTCTTCTTGAATTTAAATAACTATCTCCTGCAATATAAGTTTCTAAAGCAGCTTTTTGTTGATCTGGTGTTAAACCACTTTGAGCAACAAAAACACTGTTTTTGATATCAGAAGAAGTTGGTACGTATATTAAATCTTGAGCATTACTTGTACTAACATCTCTTACAATAGAACCACTATATACATAAGTTAATGGGTTACCACTTTGACCAGTATAGAACAAGCTAACAGTAGTAGCCATAGATTTATTAGCATAAGTAAATTTCTTAGATAAATATGCTGTAATTCTATGACCTAAATCAAAGCTGCTACGTTCTCTATCTGCATAATTTCTACCATTAATAGTTGCCAAAGTATTGTATTGGCTGTTGTTTTGACTGCTTGTTCCTTCATAAGTAACTTGTGAATGTCCATAAGCATAACTTGCATTAAATGTTACACCATTTTTGAAGTTTTTGTTTACCATTAAAGTAAAGTTATGAGCAAAACCTTTTTTACCAGATTTATTACTTAATAAGTAAATACCTGTGTAAGGGTTTGTATTATTACTGTTAATAGGAATTAATGGAGCAGAACTTGTAGCTGAATATGTATTACGATTATCAGGACCTGTAACTTTTAATGTTGGAGGAAGAATGTTTATGTTTTGATAATAGATTTCATTGATATTTTTAGTGAAGATAGCTTCAGCAGTTAATGTCCAACCATTTTCAAATTTCTTATCAAATGCAATAGATGTTCTAAATACTTTTGGTAATCTGAAATCTTTTGCAACTAAATCAACTTGTCCTTTTGCATTACTAATATTAATACCTAAGCTTTGTGCTGTTGGTTGGTTATAAGGATCTGCATTGAATTTTAAATTAGCTGCAGTAGTTGCTGCAATTGAGTTTAAAGAAAATCCACCTACAGAAAGCCCAGTATTGTTAAATGCACCACCAGGCCATACTAAAGGTATTCTTCCAGCAAATAAACCTGCACCACCTCTAATAACTACTCCTTCATCAGGTAATTTGTATGTAAAACCAATACGTGGAGAAATACTTGCTTTTGGTGTAGATATTTTACCAGAACGAGCACCTTGTAAATCATAATATGCTTCAATTTTTGGCATTGCTACATAAGTGAAATAGTCATCATGTTTTGGGTTCTGTAAAAATCTTGTATAATCTACACGAAGACCTAAGTTAACAGTTAAATTATCATTAACACTAATTTCATCATTTAAAAATCCTGCTAAACGAACAAAACTAAATTTAGCAGCAGCAATAGTACCATCTCCAGTTACATTATCTAATAATGAGAATGAACGAGAGTAAGCAGAAGGATAATTATTATTTACAAAATCAGCAACATTTGCAAAAGTGTAATTACCAAAGTTGTCTCTGATAAATACGTTTCTTGCTTTAGTGTATTCATTGTCTGTACCAATTGTAAAGTTGTGTTTACCTTTTGTAAATTTAAAGTAGTCTAATAATGCAAAGTTACTTTGCTCTAATAAGTTGGCAGCAGAGAAGTTTTCTGTACCAAAAACAAATCTACCAGAACCATCAAGAACTGTAACTCTTGGGAATGCTTTTCCTAATGGATTTCTATCATCAACAACTCTTGTAAAAGTTAATAATAATTTATTGGTTTGTCCTTTTTTCAATACACTACGAAGTTCAGCAGAACCAGAGTGTGTTTTATTTGGCATTAAATAACCACCATTAAAAAAGTTGATAGCAGTGTTAGAAGTTGTAGGTACATTAAATCTGTCTGCTTTAGAATATCTGTATGATAAAGTTAATTTATGTTGTGTATTAATATTCCAATCTATTTTAGCAGCAAGTCTATCAGATTTTACTTCTTCTACGTTGTTAATATATCCACCTGGGTCATAACCAAAAGATGCAATTCTGTTCATTAATCCTGTAAACTCAGGACTATTTAATGCAGTATTACCTGAATAAGTACCAGTCCAAGGTTGAGGTCTTTCATCTCTTACCATATCAATGTTTAAGAAGAAGAAAGCTTTATTTTTAACAATAGGTCCACCAACTCTAAAACCATAGGTTTTACTAGAAAAGTCAGCTAATTTAGTAGCAGCACTTTTATCACCTGTTGGCGTTTTACCTGTTAAATTTTGGTTACGATAAAATGTATAAAGAGAAGCTTGAAATTTATTAGTACCGCTTCTTGTAGTTGCATTGATACCAGCACCAGTAAAGTTACCAATAGATGCATCATAAGGAGAAAGGATTACTTGAATTTGGTCAATAGCATCAATAGAAATTGGAGATGAACCAGTTTGTCCACCATTTGTACCAGACCCGGCTAAACCAAATTGGTCATTGTTAGCAGCACCATCTACATAAAATGAGTTATAACGGTTATTTTGCCCACCAAAAGAAACACCAGCTAAGTTACCATCTGCACCTGCAATTTTTGCTTGAGGTACAAAGCGTAAATAGTCTTGTAAGTTTCTACCAACAGTAGGTAAGTTATCCATTTTATCTTTTGTAATAAAAGTTTCTGAACCACCTTTACTAGTAAAATCAGTAGCTTTTTTTGTAGTTGTTTTTACAGTTACTTCACCTAAATCTGTGGTTTTAGAAGCTAATGAGAAATCCATCTTGTATGTTTCTCCTAAACCAAGATAAATATCTCCTCTTTTTTCAGATTGAAAATTTACAAATGAAACCTGAATACTGTAAGGACCTCCAGGGTTCATGTTACTAATGTTAAAATGACCACCAGAACGAGATTGAACTTTGTACTGAGCACCTGTTGGTTCATGGGTAGCAATAATAGTAGCTCCAATTAAAGCTTCACCAGTATTAGTTTTTACTGTTCCACTAATAGTACTAGTTGTGTTTTGAGCTACAACAAAAGCAGGAAGCAAAATAATTGCTAATGCTAATTGTAGTAATTTCTGTTTGAGCATATTGTTAATTTTTAAGATTATGCAAAGAAAGTGAATAATAGCAATAAAAATACAACAATCCATTAACAAATTGTAAATTAAATAGATTGTTTATAAACTGTGAAATAAAAACTAGCTAACTAATGCAGCGTTTTTCGTACTTAGGAAACTTTCAACTGCTATTGAATTTTTAAATTAAAAGCAACTTAACTTTGTTTTTTAATTTTATAACGAATAGATATGCTTAACACAATTACTGAAGCCTTAAAAGATATAAGAAATGGTAAAATGCTTATAGTTGTAGATGATGAAGATAGAGAAAATGAAGGTGATTTTATCATTGCTGCTCGTTTTGCAACACCAGAAATCATCAACTTTATGAGTAAGGAAGGCAGAGGATTAATTTGTGCAGCAATTACTGATGAACGTTGTAAAGAATTGGATTTGCAACCTATGGTTAATGCCAACACATCTTTACATGAAACTGCCTTTACTATTTCTGTTGATTTAATTAGCTCAGAAACAAGTACTGGAATTTCTGCAAATGATCGTTCAAAAACAATTTTATCATTAATAAATCCAAATACAAAACCATCTGATTTAGGAAGACCTGGACATATTTTTCCTTTAAAAGCAAAGTCTGGAGGAGTTTTAAGAAGAGCAGGACATACTGAAGCTACTGTAGATATAGCTAGGTTGGCAGGCTTAGAACCTGCTGGTGTTTTAGTAGAAATTATGAATGAAGATGGTACAATGGCAAGACTTCCTCAATTATTACAAATAGCACAGAAGCTTAACCTTAAAATAATTTCTATTAAAGATTTAATTGAATACAGATTACAAAAAGATAGTTTAATTGAAGAATTGGTTTCTGTAGATATGCCAACCAAATATGGTCATTTTAATTTAATTGCTTTCAAAGAAAAACTTTCTGGAGCAGAACATTTAGCTCTTACCAAAGGCACTTGGGAAAAAGATGAACCTATTTTAACAAGAGTGCATAGTAGTTGTTTTACAGGAGATATTTTGGGAAGTTTTCGTTGCGATTGTGGCGATCAACTTCATACTGCAATGCAAATGGTAGATGCTGTTGGTAAGGGTGTTATTTTATACATGAATCAAGAGGGTAGAGGTATTGGATTAATTAACAAATTAAAAGCTTACTCTTTACAAGAACAAGGAATGGACACAGTAGAAGCTAATATACATTTAGGCTTTAAAATGGATGAAAGAGATTATGGTGTTGGTGCTCAAATTTTAAGGTATTTGAATGTTACTAAACTAAAACTATTAAGTAACAATCCTAAAAAAAGAGCAGGGTTAGCAGGTTATGGTTTAGAAATTGTAGAAATATTACCAATAGAAATAAATCCTAATTGTCATAATCATAAATATTTAACAACAAAAAGAGATAAAATGGGACATACTATTTTGGGTAGTAAAGATTAAAATTTATTCTTCCACATCATACTTTCAATAGGTTTGTTAGGCTGTCCACTATATTTTGCATTCCCTTTTTCATTATACTTTACTTCAATTTCTCCTTCTACAGGAAAATAAATTAATTGACCAATAGGCATTCCTTTATAAATTCTTACAGGCTGTTTTACAGAAATTTCTAAAGTCCAATTACCACAAAAACCAACATCACCTTTACCTGCTGTTGCATGAATATCTATTCCTAAACGACCTGTACTACTTTTGCCTTCTAAAAAAGGAACATGAGCATGTGTTTCAGTATATTCAAGTGTTACACCTAAATAAAACTCATGTGGTTGAAGTACAAAACCTTCATCAGGTATTTCAAAATATTCAATTTTATTATGCTTTTTAGCATCTAATTCTTTTTCTATATAGCGTGCAAGTGTGCTGCCTAAATGCACATCATAACTATTGCTTCCTAAGTCTGCACGATTGTAAGGAACTATTTTTATAGTACCTTTTTCTATTTCTTCTAAAATACGTTTGTCTGTTAGTATCATTATGGTTAAATAAACTTTATTTGCAAATAAAACAAAAATCTACTATCGTAGCTTTAAAATTTGAAATTTGTATATGCCTTTATTTTATCAAAGAAACATAAATCTACATACAAAGTTGGCTATTTGGAAAATAGAAGAAGAAGAAATTTTTTTCACAAAATTTGTTACTATTCAAAAAAGCATAACTCATCCACATAAAAGATTACAACATTTGGCTGGTCGTTATTTACTACATTTTTTATTTCCTTCTTTTCCAACTAATGAAATAGAAATAGCTGAATCTAAAAAGCCTTTTTTAGCAAACAATAAATATCATTTTTCTATTTCTCATTGTGGCAATTATGCTGCTGCAATAGTAAGTACATCAAGCATTGTTGGCATTGATATTGAAATACCTACAGAAAGAATTTATAAGATTGCTAATAAATTTTTACATCAAAATGAAATTAAAATTCATCAACTTAAAATTTTTTCTCCAACCAATGAATTAACCAATTATATAACCTTGTTGTGGAGTTGTAAAGAAGCAGTTTTTAAATGGTGGGGAAAAGGGAAAGTTGATTTTAGTGAAATGATTAACATTCATCCTTTTCATTTTTCAAATATGGGAGAAATTAAAGTAACTTTTAAACAACAATTATTGACTTTGGAATATGAGATGTTGGATAATATTTGTTTGGTTTGGGTTGTATCAAAATAATGTTCAATAAAAAAAGAGGATTGCCATTTGGTAATCCTCTTAAAATTTTTAAGCTATTTAATTTTATCCTAAATATGCTTTTAATGCACTGCTGTAACGAGCTTTTTGCAAACGTTTAATAGCTCTTTCTTTAATTTGGCGAATACGTTCTTTTGTTAAATCGTATTTAATACCGATTTGTTCAATAGTTACACCATTTTCGCCATCTAAACCAAAATAAGCATTTACAATTTCAGCTTCTCTTGGAGAAAGCGATTTTAACACTCTACGAATTTCTTCTCTTAAAGAGTCTTTCATTACATCTTCATCAGTATCATCACTTCCTTCTAATAAATCTCCCATAGCCACATCTTCTGCTTCATGTACAGGAGCATCTAAACTTGAGTGTCTTGTATTGCTTTGGAAAATGTTGTTAATTTCTGTTTCACTCATTTCCAAAATTTCAGATAACTCTTCTGTTGATGGTTCTCTTTCATGCTCTTGTTCAAAAGCCATGTAAGCTTTATTAGCTTTATTGTAAGTACCAATTTTGTTTTGTGGAAGACGAACTAAACGTCCTTGTTCTGCCAATGCTTGTAGAATAGATTGACGAATCCACCAAACAGCATAAGAAATAAATTTAAATCCTTTTGTTTCATCAAAGCGTTGAGCCGCCTTTATCAGACCGAGATTTCCCTCGTTGATGAGGTCACTTAAAGAAAGTCCTTGATGTTGATATTGTTTAGCAACAGATACTACAAAACGTAGGTTTGCTTGTACCAACTTATCAAGTGCACGTTGATTACCCATCTTAATTTTCTGAGCAAGTGTTGTTTCCTCTTCGGGAGTGATCATTGGAATTTTAGAAATTTCCTGTAGATACTTTTCTACTGCTTGAGAATCACGATTGGTAATTTGTGTAGCAATTTTGAGCTGCCTCATAGTGTATATTCCTTATTTAATGTATAATTAGACCTTTTTTAAACCTATTTCGTTGCAATGTAAGTTAAAAAATAACAAACAATGTGCAAAAACGGCTGCAAAAGTACATTAATAAGCTGATATTTTGAATATTATTTCCATACTCAAGGTTAAAATTTTGCTTAGATAATTTCTTATTTGCCATTAACTTTACTTTAAATAGATAAATTTTTTTAAATGGAAATTATACATATTAGTGCAGAATGTTATCCTGTTGCAAAGGCTGGTGGATTAGGAGATGTTGTGGGTGCTTTGCCAAAATATCAAACCAAAGCTGGTCATTATGCTAAAGTTGTTATACCAATGTATGAAACAAAATTTTTGCATAACAACGAATTTATTGAAGATTTTAAGGGAACTATTTATTTAGGAAATTGGGAATTGCCATATACCATTATCAAAGAAAAAAATAATATTCTTGGTTTTGATTTGTATTTGGTAGATATAAAAGGATTATTGGATAGAACAGGTATTTATAATTATGATGATGATACAGAAAGATTTATGGCTTTTCAAATTGCTGTAATGGATTGGATGAATCATTGGGAGCATCACCCTGATATTATTCATTGTCATGACCATCATACTGCATTAATACCTTTTATGATGCAGAATTGTTATTCTTTTAAAAATAAGTTAGAAAAAATTCCTTCTATACTAACTATTCATAATGCTCAATATCAGGGTTGGATGGGATTACATAAAAGCCATTATTTACCACATTACGATACTTGGAAAGCTGGCTTATTAGAATGGAATAATGCCATTAACTCTTTGGCTTGTGGTGTAAAATGTGCTTGGAAAGTAACAACAGTAAGTCAAAGTTATATGCAAGAACTTTCTTGGAATAGTAATGGACTGGAGAATTTATTTTCTTATGAAATTGGTAAATGCTTTGGTATTTTAAATGGCATTGATGTAGAAGTTTGGAATCCTAAGACTGATACTTTTTTAGAACATCATTATAATACTAAAAGTGTGGTTGTAGGTAAACAAAGAAATAAAGAAGATTTATGCAAGCAATTTAATTTAGATGCAAGCAAACCATTAATAGTTTTTATTGGAAGATTGGTAGAAGAAAAAGCTGCTGATATTTTACCCAACATTATTGTAAGTTGTATGTATGCAATGCCAGATAGTATGAACTTTTTAATTTTAGGAAGTGGTGATACTCATGTAGAATGGCAATTACAAAATTTAAACAATCAATTCCCCAATCATTATCATGCAGAGATTGGTTATAATGAAGTACTAAGTCATAAAATGTATGCAGGTGCAGATTTTTTATTAATGCCAAGTAGGGTAGAACCTTGTGGCTTAAACCAAATGTATGCAATGTGTTATGGTACTGTACCTATTGTTAGAAGTACTGGTGGTTTGCAAGATACTGTAATTGATATGGGAGATGAAGGAGGTTTTGGCATAAGATTTAATCATGCAGCAGTTGGTGATGTACATCATAGCGTTTATAGAGCTATTACTGTTTTTAACGATTCTAAAAAAATGTTAGAAATGTGCAGAACAATGATGAACATTGATAATAGTTGGGAAAAAGCAGTGGATAATTACATCAACTTATACAATAGTGTTATAGAAAAATAATTTTATCTCTGATCAAAATCTATTACAACTTTTTCTGTTGTTGGATGACTTTGGCAAGTAAGTATAAAACCTTTATCTACTTCTTCTTGTTCAAGCCCCCAATTTACATCCATATCAACTTTACCTTCAACGAGTTTTGCTTTACAAGTTGTGCAAACACCACCTTTACATGAGTAAGGCAAATCTGCACCATTTTGTATTGCAGCATCTAAAATACTTACGTTGCTACTATTGGGTAAATTAAAACTAAAAGTTCTGCCATCTGCTTTTACAGAAACAAATGAAGTTGAAGCGTTAGTTGTATTAGTTTCTGTTTTATTAGTTGTAGTTTTTCTGCCAGAAGCAATGAATAATTCAAAATGAATTTTTTGCTTTTCAATATTTTTTAATTCTAAAAAGTTTTTAACACAAACAATCATTTCTTCGGGTCCACAAATAAAAAATTCATGTACATTATTATAACGAATAATGGTTGATAATTGCTTTAACTTAAATTCATCAATTCTTCCTTCATTAATTGGAGAGTCTGTTTCTTCTCTACTAAAAGTATGTATGATTTGAAGTTGTTGAAAGAAACTACTTTTTAAATCTTCTAACTCAGTTTTAAAAATAATACTGTTAGAATTTTTATTTCCATACACTAAAGTAACTTTACTTTTTGGTTCGGTAAGTAATATTGTTTTAATAATAGAAATGATTGGTGTAATACCACTGCCAGCTGCAAATGCTACATAATTTTTTGCATTTTCTATATGTACTTCTGAATAAAATTTTCCTATTGGTGGCATTACATCTAAAACATCACCAACTTTAAAATTTTTATGTACATAATTTGAAAATAAACCATCTTTTAACAACTTAATTGCTACTCTAAATTCGTTGCTTAAAGGAGATGAGCAAAGAGAATAAGTTCTTCTTACTTCCTCTCCATTAATAGAAGTTTTCATTGTTACACTTTGACCTTGCTTGTAAGTAAAAGTGTCTTTAAGTTCATCTGGTATGTTAAATGAAATAGAAATACAATCTGCTGTTTCTTGTTTAATTTCTTTGATACTTAAAGGATAAAAACGTAATATCATATTTTATGAAATTTTCTTTTTTTTGTGTGGCGGTAAAGATGAAGATTATTTTTTTAATCCACCTACCAAAATAACAATAATATTTTCTTCTAATTCTTTTCCATTAATTTTTTGTTTACTTCTGTGCCAACTTTCAATACCACTAATTGCATGAAGCATAATTAAAACTGCTGTGGATGTATCCATTTTTTTAATTTCTTTTTTTTGAATACCTGCATCAATAATGGCAGCAAAACGTTTTCTATAATTTTTTCTTTGTGTATGAAAGTTAGATAAATAAGGTTCAGATAAATATTTCCATTCTCTATCACTTACATACACCTCTTCAAATTGTTGTACCATACCTTGAACATGAAAACGAAGTAGTTTTTCAACTTTTTCTAATGGGCTTATATCTTCTGCTTCAATTTGTTCAATCTTTTCATTATATCTATTGGCTACTTTAAAACAAATATCATGAAGCAGTTCATTTTTATTTTTTATATGGTTGTATAAACTGGCAGCTTCTACACCAACAACTTCTGCTAAATCTCTCATACTTGCAGCCTTAAAGCCTTTTTCTCTAAATAATAAACTGGCTTTTTTTAAGATAAAATCTTTTCTACTGGTGTTATCAATTGTTTTTATTCTGCCCATATTGCAACTAAAATAATTAAAGTAAAGTTAAGTAAATTGACTTCTCAATTTTTTACATAAAGGAATAATATTAATATTGTAATAAGATATTTTTCTAAAAATAAAATGCAACCAAATAACCAAATTGAAACTAACTGCTCCGAAGATAAAACTAATCCAAAAATATTGGTAATAGATAATTATGATTCATTTACATATAATCTTGTTCACTTAATTGAAAAAATTACCAACAACAAGCCTGATGTATTTTTGAATGATGAAATTGATATTGAAAAAGTAAATGAGTATGATAAAATTATTTTATCGCCAGGTCCAGGAATTCCAGAAGAAGCTGGATTATTAATTCCTATCATTAAAAAATATGCCACTACTAAATCTATTTTAGGAGTTTGTTTAGGGCATCAAGCAATAGCAGTGGCTTTTGGTGGTAGCTTAATTAATTTGACAAATGTTTATCATGGTGTTAGTACAAAAACTACAATTAATAGTCAAGTAAATAGTTGTTTGTTTCAAAATATTTCTGATGAAATTGAAGTTGGTCGTTATCATAGTTGGGTTGTTGATGAAAAAAGTTTGCCCCAACAATTTGCAATAACAGCAGTAGATGAAAATGGTTATGTAATGGCTATGCAACATAGCTTGTATGATATTCAAGGAGTACAATTTCATCCTGAAAGTATTTTAACGCCAATGGGAGAAACTATTTTACGAAATTGGTTATTAAAGTAACAATTGAGTAACATACCTAAAATAATTTGCAGAATTAAAAGCATATTTGCACTATTATAAAATTGAATTAAATTTTTACTACAGTTTAATCAACATTAAATTTTAAGAAATGAGTTTTGAACCTCCTATTCATTGGAACGATTATGAAGATATTGCATTAAAACTATACGAACGTTTTGGTGATGATTTTAATGAAAGTAAAATTTATCGTATCAGATTTACAGATTTATTAAACTGGGTTTTAGAAGTACCTGGGTTTGTTGGCACAAAAGAACAAAGTAATGAAGGACATTTAGAAATGATACAGAGTACTTGGGTTTATGAATGGAGAGACCATCAAAAAAAATAAAAAATATTCAAACTAAAGTATGAATGTATTAGAACTTTTTAAGCCTATAACAACTTTTGTTTTTGATGTTGATGGTGTGCTAACAGATGGTACACTGTTGGTTTTGCCCAATAACCTAATGGCAAGAACTATGAATATTAAAGATGGTTATGCATTGCAATTAGCTATAAAAAAACAATACAATGTTGTTATTATTAGTGGTGGAAAATCTGATGAAGTAAAAGAACGTTTGAATAAATTAGGTGTAACAGAAGTATATATGCAAGTGCAAAATAAAGCAGCATTATTAACTACTTACATCAATCAAATGCAATTAACAAAAGAGCAAATATTATTTATGGGTGATGATATGCCAGACTTAGAAGCTATGAAACTTACTGGATTGCCTTGTTGCCCAAAAGATGCAGTTTCTGATATTAAAGAAATAGTTCAATACATTTCTCCTTTAAAAGGAGGAGAAGGCTGTGCAAGAGATGTGATAGAAAAAGTTTTAAAACTAAACAATAACTGGAACGATGAATTTTTGCTGAAGTCTATGTAGTTTTATTTCTATAAATCAACATTAAATTTATTTACTTGAAATTACTCAAAGCTTTTTTACAATTAATAAGATTGCCTAATTTGATATTTGTTATCATTACTCAGGCTTTGTTTTTTTATTGTATTCAGTTGCCTTTGTTTAAAAATGCTCAATTAACTTCCAACATACAAATTTCTCAACTTTTTTTAATCATTATTTTATCTGTATGTATTGCTGCTGCTGGTAATATTATTAATGATTATTTTGATTATGATATAGATGTAATTAACAAGCCCAACAAAGTAGTAGTACAAAAAATAATTTCTAAAAAATGGATTTTATTTTGGTATGCTTTATTAAACATTATTGGAATTGCACTAAGCTTTATTATTGAAGCAACAACACAAATACAATTTTTAGTTTTTTCAAATATTCTTGCTATTATTATTTTATTTTTTTATTCAGCTTATTTTAAAAAAAATTTTTTAGTAGGCAATATCCTTATTTCTATACTCACTGCTTGGACAATTTTAATTTTTAGCTTTTGTGAGTTAGAATTTTTTTCTACAAAAATCCTACACACCAATTTGGTTATTGCTGAGTTTTTTAATTTATCTTTTTTATATGCTGGTTTTGCTTTTATCATTTCTTTAATAAGAGAAATAATCAAAGACATGGAGGATATTGTAGGCGATGAAAAATTTGGCTGCAAAACTGTACCCATTATATTAGGCATTTATTCAGCTAAAATTGTTGTTTTTATTTTATTAATTCTCTTACTAATACTTTTAATTATAGTTCCTTTTTATTTTATTTCATTAACTGGTTTAGGTTGGATTAGCTTTATATATTTACTATTGTTTGTAATTATTCCTTTATTTTTTATTATGCTAAAATTGCCTGTAATCAACAGCCCTAAGGCATTTCATCAATTAAGTAATATCGTAAAATTCGTAATGCTAACTGGTATTTTTACGATGCTATTTTTTATATAAAGTTCTCATTGGCTCTTTTAGCTAATTTTTTGTCTAAAATATTTTTATCAAACTTTTAGTATCTAACCTATTGTATTTTAGTACATTTTACAATATTTTATTTTCTTATTCTACATATTTTTCCAAACTCAGTTTTATCTCATACAATAAATAATAATTAATAGTAGTTATTATAGGGCAAGGTTTTTTATTATCCAATATCCAAATTCCAAACTATGAAAGCCTTAAAGGTTTCGTACTTAAAATATTTTTTAAGTACGATAATAATAATGTTTATTTTTCTTGTAACAGCCAATGCACAATTAGTTGCAGGGTTTCATACAAATAATACTTCAGGTTGTGCCCCAATGGTTATTAGTTTTCAAGATACTTCAAAAGGTAATCCTACTTCTTGGAAATGGGATTTAGGTAATGGTACAATTTCATTTCAACAAAATCCTTCAACTACTTATATTACTCCAGGTGTTTATACAATTAAATTAATTATCAGCAACCATAACCAATCAGATACAATTATTAAAACTTCTTATGTAACTATATTTAGTAAGCCTACTATCAATTTTTCTGCTAATAAAACTACTGGTTGTACACCTTTAGATGTACAGTTTACAGATTTAAGTTCTTCTATAGACTCTATTGTACAATGGCAATGGGATTTTGGCGATGGAAATATTTCATCTACACAAAATCCATTATATACTTACACAACAACATCACAATTTAATGTTAAGCTAAAAGCAACAACTAACAAAGGTTGTTTTAATGCAATTGAAAAAAATGATTTTATTAAAACAGAAGGAACATTACAAGCTGATTTTTCATTTGCAACAAATGCTGTTCATTGTACACTTCCAATGACAGTAAATTTTACCAATAATTCTGTTGGCACAGGCACTTTGCATTATCAATGGTTTTTTGGTGATGGAGCAATATCTGCAGATAAAAATCCTGTACATAATTATACAACAACAGGAACTTATTCTGTAAAATTGGTTGTAACAAATACTACAGGATGTACTGATACTTTAGTAAAACAAAATATAATTAATGTAGGAACAGTTCAAAGTAATTTTAATTTACCAGATTCAATTTGCGAAGGTGCAACATTAAGTTTAAACAATATTTCTACACCAACTGCAATTGCTTCAATTTGGCAATTTGGCAATGGTACTTCATCTACACAATCAAATACTTCTGTTACTTATACTTCAGCAGGAATTTATACAATTAAATTAATAAATGATTTTGGTTCTTGTTTAGATTCTTTAGAAAAAAATATTAAAGTATTAGAAAAACCAACAGCAAACTTTAGTGCAATAGATACTGTTAGTTGTTCAGTGCCTTTACAAGTACAGTTTACAAATAGTTCAATGGGTGGGAAGTTTTACCAATGGAATTTTGGAAATGGTAATACTTCAACCTTGCAAAATCCCGCCCATTTTTTTACATCTTATGGTAGCTATTCTGTTTCTTTAAAAGTAACTGGCGATAATGGTTGTAGCGATATTTATACAAAAAATAATTACATCAATATTGCACCAATAAAAATTAATTCTATTGAAATTACACCAAGAGAAGGTTGTGTTCCATTAGATGTATCTTTTGCTCCATCAATATTTACACAAGATAGTATTGCAACTTATGAATGGATTTTTGGCGACAGCACTACATCAAACCAAAAAAATCCTATTCATACTTATTCAAAAGCCGGAACTTATAATGTACAATTAAAAATCACTTCTCTTAGTGGTTGTACAGATTCTTTAACTATTAACCAAGCTGTAAAGGTTGGTAACAAACCAATTGTAAACTTTGAAGCTAACATTAAAGAAGCATGTACTTCGTCTGGTGTGCAATTTACAGACCTTACAACTAATGCACCTATTGATCAATGGTTTTGGAGTTTTGGAGATGGCAAACATTCTACACAACAAAACCCATTAACTAATTATCAAGATACTGGTTGGAGAAATGTTAAGTTAGTTGTTTGGAGTAATGGTTGTAAAGACTCCATTTCAAAGCCTAATTATATTCATATTTTACCACCTATAGCAGCATTTAATATTATTCAAGATGACTGTGCTAATAAATTAAAAGTAGTTTTCTCTGATAGTTCAAAAGGTGCTGTAACTTATTTATGGAATTTTGGCGATGGTAACACATCAACAGTAGCAAACCCTACACATATTTATGCAAATGCTGGTTCATATCAAGTAATGCTTACAGTATTTAATGGAGATTGTTCTCATTCAAAAATAAAAACTGTAACAGTTGATGATAAAAAAGGCATTCTTGTTTTATCTGATACAATAGTTTGCAAAGGAGTTAATGTAAATTATTCTTTAGTAAATATTAATACAGCTTCTACTTCAACTTATAATTGGTTTGTAGGAGAAAATACACCAACAAATACTGGTAGTGTACCATCAGAAAATTATGTATATCATAATGCTGGACATTACAATGTTTGGGTAAAAATTACTTATGCAAATGGTTGTATTGATACCTTATTTAGTACAACTGGTGTAAAAGTGTTTGGTGCAAAAGCAGATTTTTCAACTACTGAAGACCAATTTTGTTCAGGTTCTACAGTTAATTTTACTGATGCAAGTAACACAGATGGAACACATCCTATAACACAATGGATTTGGAATTATGGAGATGGAACTATTGCTTCTTACACATCAGCCCCTTTTTCTCATACATATACTTCTGGTGGAAATTTTTCAGTACAATTAAAAACAGTTGATAGCTATGGTTGTGTAGATAGTTTATATAAAAATAATGCAGTAAAAATTGCAAAAACAACAGCTACATTTATTGAAAGCGATACTTTAGTTTGTCCTGGAACTACAGTTAATTTTATTAATCAATCTACTGGAAATAATTTAGCATATCATTGGAATTTTGGAGATGGAAATAATTCAAGTGATGTAAGCCCAAATCATCATTATCCATCAGAAGGAACATACACTGTAAGTTTATATGCAACAGATACTTTAGGATGTGCAGATACTTTGATTAAAATAAATAGAATTAAAGTTTATAACCCAAAAGCAAATTTTACTATTAATGATTCTACTGCTGTTTGTCCACCATTATTGGTAAACACAAACAATACTTCATTATATGCAGGAAATAATTATTGGAGTTTTGGTAATGGTAGTTCATCTACACAAATAAATCCAGCTCATTTGTATGTTTACCCAGGTAACTATACTTTAAAATTAGTTGTAAAAAATACTGGTGGTTGTTCTGATAGCACAACAAAACAAATAATTATTAATGGACCAACAGGTACATTTAGTTATACACCAACTACAGCTTGTAATCCTGTTCAAATAAACTTTTCATCAACATCTCAAAATGCTGTTTCAAATACTTGGGATTTTAATAATGGTGTTACAAGTACAACAACAACAAATAATGTTTCTTATACTTATACAACAGGTGGTCATTATTTGCCAAAATTAATTTTAGAAGATGCTGCTGGTTGTCGTGTTCCAATTATTGGTACAGATAGTATAAAAGTAAAATTTATTAATGCAGCTATGATTGCAACAGCTACTACAGTTTGCGATTCAGCTACACTGCAATTTGCTAATGCTTCTGTTACAAATGATGTTATTAAAAATTATTCTTGGAATTTAGGAAATGGTAATACATCAACTCAACAAAACCCAACTGTATTTTATAATTCTAATGGTTTGTATTCTATAAAACTAACAGTTACAACACAAACAGGATGCACTGATAGTATTACTTATAACAATATTATTAAAGTGGTAAGTTCTCCAAAAATTAAAATTGTAGGAGATAGTTCAGTTTGTAAAGATGGATCATTACAGTTCAATGCAATTCACTTAAACCCAGATACATCAGCAATTTCTTGGAATTGGAATTTTGGAAATGGTAATATTTATTCAATTCAAAATCCTCCATCACAAACTTTTACTTTAGCAGGAAATAATTTAATAGAAGCAAAAGCAACCAATAGTGATGGATGCTATACTACTGAAAACAAAATTATAAAAGTACATGCTTTACCAAATGTATCAGCAGGTGCAGATGTTATTGTTTGTAGAGGGCAATCTTATACATTAAATGCAACAGGAGCTAATACTTATGTTTGGCATGGAAATATTTCAACACTAAATAATTTTAATACTGCTAATCCTATTGCTTCTCCTTTAACAACTGTAAGTTATGCTGTTACAGGAACAAGTATTTATAATTGTAAAGCAACAGACACAATTACAATACAAGTACAACAACCTCTGAAATTAGATGTAATAAAAGGTGATACTTTATGTTTAGGACAAACAGCAAAAATTACTGCTACAGGCACAGATAATTATAAATGGTATCCTTCTTTATATATTGATAATGATAATAGTGCCATAGTAAATATAAAGCCAGTAAAAGATACTTTAATGAATTATATGCTTTTAGGTTGGGATAATAATCATTGTTTTACAGACACAGCTTATATAAAAGTAAAAACATATCCAATTCCTGAAATGAAAATGGAGCAAAGCGATATTACAGTAAATGCAGGAAATTCTGTTGAATTAAAAACAATCAACTCAAGTGATATTACAAAATGGAAATGGAGTCCAAATAGATATATTGATAATCCAAATATTGCTTCTCCTACAATGGTAGCAAAAGAATCTATTACTTATACTTGTGTTGCAAGTAATGATGGTAATTGTGTTGCAAGAAATGAAGTAAGAGTAGTAGTAGTATGTAATGGAGGAAATATTTTTGTACCAAATACTTTTTCTCCTAATGGAGATGGCGTAAATGATAGATTTTATCCTCGTGGAAAAGGCGTTTATACTATTAAAAGTTTTAGAATTTTTAATCGTTGGGGAGAAATGGTTTATGAAAAAACAAATTTTCAAGCAAATGATATTAATGCAGGTTGGGATGGCACTTATAAAGGTGTAATACAGCCTTCTGATGCTTATGTTTATAGCCTTGAAATTATGTGTGATAATAGTGTTACAATACCTTCTAAAGGAAGTATTACTTTATTAAGATAATGTATAACTTATATTGTATTTTCGCAGATATATTTTTTATTAACTTTAGGCAACATATTATATTTATTCTTTGTCTTTAGTTTGGTTAAGAGTATATACTAAATAATACAATAAGTCTGTGCCTATTTATCATAAACTAATATTAAAAAAATATTTTTTTACTTTTATTATCTGCTTTTTGAGTTTGATAACTTATGCTCAAAAACCTGTTGTAAATTTTTCGTCATCTGCACAAGAAGGTTGTATTCCATTTATTGTACAATTTTCAGATGCTTCAACAAACTCTCCAACAAACTGGACTTGGAATTTAGGAAATGGAGTTATATCTACTCAACAAAACCCTGCAACTTCATATCTTATACCAGGTGTTTATACAGTTAAGTTAGTTGCATCAAATGCAAGTGGTACAGATTCTGTTATTAAAACAAATTATATTACTGTTTATAGCGAACCAACTGTAAACTTTAGTGCTTCAGTAACCAATGGTTGTTATCCATTAAAAGTTCAGTTTACAGATGCAAGTATTGCAAACTCTGGCAATAATATTCAGTGGATATGGGATTTTGGCGATGGCAATTTTTCTACACAACAAAACCCATTACATACCTATAATATTTCGGGAAGTTTTACTGTAACCCTACAAGTAAAAAATAGTAAAGGCTGTACCAAACAATTAAATAAACCCAATTATATTAATGTACCTGATGGGGTAATAGCAAATTTTAATGTTGTTGCTGCATCTAATTGTTCATTGCCGGCAAACATTAGTTTTAATAATACATCTTCAGGAGCTGGAACATTAAGTTATCAATGGAGTTTTGGCGATGGAGCTACTTCTACACAACAAACACCAACACATACTTACACAAGCAATGGTTCTTACACAGTTTCTTTAATTGTAAAAAATAATAGTGGCTGTAGCGATACAATTGTAAAACCAAATATTGTAAATGTTGGTGCAGTTAGTGCAAACTTTACAAATACAGGACATTGTATTAATTCTCCTATATCATTTACAAACACATCAACACCTTCTTCAGCATTATTTACTTGGTATTTTGATGATGGCTCAACATCAACTCAAACAAATCCTCAAATAACCTATTCTACTGCTACAACTCATATAATTAAGTTAGTGGCAGACTTTGGCTCATGTAAAGATTCTATTACTAAAAGCATACAAATATTTGAAAAACCAAGTGCTATTTTTACCAACACACCAACTGGAGGTTGTGTAACTCCTTTAACTGTTAATTTTAATTCATCTGGTTCTAACATAACTTCTTACTTATGGGATTTTGGTGATGGTACTACTTCTACACAACAAAACCCAACACATACTTACCAACAACAAGGTAGTTTTCATGTAAAATTAATTGCAGAAAATGCTAATGGTTGTAAAGATTCTGTTACTAATAATAATGCAGTTGTTATTGCACCACCTCATATACAATCTTTTACACAGGGTGCACCATATAGTGGTTGTGCCCCTTATACATCTAATTTTGGAGTATCTGTAAATTCAATAGATGTAGTTTCAACTTATGAATGGAATTTTGGAGATGGAACCCCTGTTGTAAATGGAGCTAATCCTCAACACACTTATCAAAATACAGGAATATATGATATAACTGTAATTATTACAACTGCTAATGGTTGTAAGGATACTCTTAAAAGTGTTGCAGCTATAAAATTAAATGATAAACCTACAGCAAATTTTACAGCAACTCCTTTAAATGCTTGTGTTAAGGATGCAATTCATTTTACAAATCTTTCTTCAAACAATGTAACAGCATGGAATTGGAGTTTTGGTGATGGTGGTTCTTCAGCTTCAGAAAACCCAATTTATAATTACATCGATACAGGTTGGTTTAGTGTTAGATTAATTGTTTCAAATGGTAATTGTAAAGACACGCTAAAAATTAATAAATTTATTTATATCAATCCGCCAGTAGCAAGGTTTTACACTGAGTTTAATTGTGATACACCTTTTCAAAGAAAATTTATAGACTATTCAAAAGCAGCACTTACTTATTTCTGGGATTTTGGTGATGGTAATACTTCAACAGCTACCAATCCAATACATACTTATTCAAGCTTAGGAACTTATAATGTTATTTTAGTTGTTACTAATGGTGCTTGTAGTGATACTGCATCTTTAGTTGAAACAATAGCCGATTTGAATGTAAACTTTGCATCAGCAGATACAGCTTATTGTAAATATGCAAATGCTACTTTTAATGTAACCAATTCTACTACATCTACTATTGCAAATTATTTCTGGAATTTTGGTGATGGTTCTATTAAATCTGGCAATAATTTATCAACAGTAACACACGTATATAACCAATCTGGTAATGTATCTCCTTCATTAATTGTTACAGATGCAGTAGGTTGTAAGGATACAATTACAAACTCTATTCCTATTAAAATTTTTGGACCTAATGCAAATTTTTCCAACCCAGCAGGAACTTGTATTAATGGTACAATAAACTTTACTGATAATTCAACAAATGATGGCATTCATAACATAACACAAGTTATTTGGTTTTATGGAGATGGAGCATCTGATACTTTAACAGCACCTCCATATCTTCATCAATACACTAATACAGGTTTTTTTAATATTAAACTAAAAGTAATAGATGACTTTGGTTGTTATGATACACTCACAAAAAACAATGCAGTTCAAATTACAAAACCAGTTGCTAATTTTTATGCTTCCGATACAATTAAATGTGCTAATAGTAGTATTCAGTTTAATAATCAATCTCAGGGAGAAAGTTTGAATTATGTATGGAACTTTGGTGATGGAAATACTTCTACTCAACAGAATCCTTCTCATGCATATACAACTCAAGGCTTGTATTCAGTAAATTTAAAAGTTACAGATTTATTTGGTTGTGTAGATACTTTATTGAAACCACTTTACATAAACATAGCAAATTCTGCTGCTTCATTTAGTTTTTTACAAGGCGATACTTTAGGCTTATGTTATCCATTTTTAATTGAAACAAAAAGCACCTCTGCAAATACAACAAATGTTACTTGGAGTTTTGGAGATGGTGGCTTTTCAAATATTGATACACCAGCACACTTTTATAATTATGCAGGTACTTATACTTTAACATTAAAAGCTTATGGTTATGGTGGTTGTGTAGATTCAGTATCTAAAAATATTGTAGTTAAAGGACCTACTGGAACGTTTACATATTCACCACTCCATTTTTGTTCTCCTACTGTTGTAAATTTTGTAGCACATACTAAAAACAATGCAATATTTATGTGGGATTTTGCAGATGGAGTTATTACTACTTCAGCTGATTCTACCTTATCTTATACTTATAATTTACCAGGTAGTTTTAAGCCCAATATGATTTTAATTGACTCAGCAGGATGTCAAGTAACCATTAAAGGAAATGATACAGTTAAAGTAGCTGGGGTAAAAACTTTTATAAAAATTCCTCAAACAATGTTTTGCGATTCTGTAAGAATAGATTTCTTAGATTCTACAGTTGTGATAAATGATGTTGCTACAAATTATTTTTGGAATTTTGGCGATGGTACAACATCAACGCAAAAAAATCCTAATCATTTTTATAATCAATCAGGTAATTATGTTGTTTCCTTAAAAACAACTACTTCTTTAGGTTGTACAAATACAGACACACTAAATGCTCCAATATCTGTAATGAAAACCCCTGAAATTGCTATTCTTGGCGATACAAGTGTTTGTATTTTTGATTCAGTTTTATATAAAGGAATTATCATAAAAAGTGATAGTGCTGCTTTATCTTGGCATTGGAATTTTAACAATGGAAATACATATACGCAACAAAATCCTCCATTACAATTTTATAATACAGCAGGGAATTATACAATAACTGCTATATCAACAAATGCAGCAGGTTGTGCCGATACAGCTAAAAAGAATATTATTATTCGTCCTTTACCAAATATAGATGCAGGAGCAAATTCTTTTGTGTGTTTAGGCAATAATATTACACTTCATCCAACAGGTGCTAATACATATATTTGGCAAACAAATGCTACATTAAATTGTACTTCTTGCACAAGCCCTATTGCTACTCCAACAAATTCTACCACATATAAAGTAACTGGTTATTCAACTTATGGATGTATGGCTTCTGACTCAATTTTTATTGATGTTATAAAACCATTTACACTAAGCATTTCTCCTAAAGATACCTTATGTATAGGTAATAGTGTTCAACTTAATGCAACAAGCAATGCTGATGTTTTTACTTGGCAACCAACTACAGGGCTTAATAATCCAAATATCAAAAACCCTATTGCAACACCTCAACAAACAACTACCTATACAGTAACAGCAAAGGACAATAAAAACTGTTTTACTAAAACAGCTAATGTAGAAATTAAAGTATATCCAATGCCTCAGTTTAATATTATTGAATCATTAATTACTGCAAATGTTGGAAGTATAATTCCTCTTACAACAACCAATTCATCTGATATAACAACTTGGCGATGGATTCCAACCCAATGGCTAAGTTGTTATGATTGTCCTACACCTTTAGCAACTATAACAGATAAAATAAAATACACAGCAGAAGTATCAAACCCTGGTGGTTGTATAGCAAGAGATGAAGTTACTATTGAACCATTATGTAATGGCTATAATGTTTATATACCAAATACTTTTTCACCAAATAATGATGGAGTAAATGATGTGTTTTATCCAAGAGGGAAAGGGTTATTTTCTGTAAGAAGTATGAAAATTTTTAATCGTTGGGGCGAAGTTGTTTTTAATAAAATAAATATTTCAGCAAATAACCCTTCTGATGGTTGGGATGGAATATTTAATGGCAAAAAGCTCTCATCAGATGTGTACGTTTATGTTATTGAAGTAGTTTGCAATAACAGTCAAATAATGTCATTAAAAGGTAATATTATGCTTTTAAGATAAAATGTTTCAATTTTGAATATAAGCAATACAATAAAAATATATTATGCTACGTTTAGTAAGTACCCAATGTCTCTTACAATGAGAAACCGTATCCATAAATATCTGTTTGTAATAGTTTGCATACTATTAATACAAGTCAATAAAGGCTTTGCACAAGATGTTCATTTTTCTCAATTTTTTGAAGCTCCATTTTTAAGAAATCCATCTTTTTCAGGACTTTTTCAAGGAGATTATAGATTTCAAGGAATTTATAGAAGTCAATGGGCATCTGTAACAACACCTTTTATTACAGGCTCATTTAATGCTGAATATAAAAAACCAATTGGTCAGGCAGATGATTATTTAACTTTAGGTATGCAGTTGGTATATGATAAAGCTGGAGCAGCTACATTAACTACAACAAGCATTTTACCAGCTATCAACTATCATAAATCTTTGAGTGGCGAAAAAAATAAATATTTGTCTTTAGGTGTTATGGGAGGTTTGGTACAACGCAGATTTGATAGAAGTAAAATAACTACCAATAATCAATATGATGGCAATGGCTACAACCCTTCTTTAGCAGATGGAGAAGCTTTTTTAAATTCTAATTTTAATTATTTAGATGGTAGTATTGGTTTAAGTTTTAACTCTACTATTGGCGGTAAAACAGAAGATAATTATTTTGTAGGTGTTGCTTATCATCATTTTAACAGACCAAAAAATTCTTTTTATAAAAACCCTGATGTTGAGTTACAAGCAAAATTAGTTTTCTCTACAGGAATTAAATTCACACTTAATGAAACTTCTTATTTTACTATTCATGCAGATTATTCTAAGCAAGGAAGTTTTACAGAATTAATAGGTGGTGCAATTTATTCTTATAAAATTGGAGATGATATTGATGACCCTAAATATACATTTCATTTAGGAGCATTTATGAGAGCCAAAGATGCTTTTATTCCTGTGGTTAAATTAGAGTATCATCCATTTGCATTTTCATTCAGTTATGATGCCAATGTTTCTCAATTAAGAACAGCAAGTCAAGGAAGAGGTGGTATGGAACTTTCTATTTCTTATACAGGATTTTTTAATAAGGAAAATAGTTCTAAAAATGTTCCGTTGTGTCCTAAGTTTTAATTAAGATAAGCTCAATAAAAATTGCATAGTATCTACACCATCAGCATAATCAGTTAAGCATGGTTGTTGTGCTAAACCAAAAGATAAATTGTTATAACCAACAATGCACTGAACTTCCTCATTATTTTTTAAATCTTGTATTACACTATCTACATTATCATAGTATTCATAATGTAATTGACTAATAGGAGAGTAGTTGCTTTTGTTTTCTGTAATTACCAACGAACCTGTATTCATATAAAGTTTATTGCCCATTATCAATAATGCTAAATGATAATCATAGTTGTGTTTGTATTTATGATAATCTAAATAATAATCGTAGTGTTTTAATTCATTTATTAGAGGTATAAAATCATATTGTTGAGGAACAAAAAGTTTAGTAATATTTCTACATCCTAAACCAAAATACAATTGAATATCTTTAGCTAATAAAGCTAATTCTTCCTTTGTCTCTTTGCCTGTAAGTATTGCAATAGAAGTTCTATTTCTTCTAATAATATTTGGATATTTATTAAAATAAAAATCAAAATAACGACTGCTGTTATTACTTCCTGTTGCAATATAAGCATCACAGTTTTTTAGTATTTCTTCAAATTGAATATAGTTGCTTACATCATTATTCCAACTCATCAGTTTATCAACAATATGTTTTATTAAAATAGAATCTTTTGAAGAAGCTTTAATAACTTGTTTATGTCCTGTAATAAAAGCACACAAAAAATCGTGAAAGCCAACAAGGGGTATATTTCCAGCCATTACAATACCAATAGCTTTTGCAGCTAAATTATTTTCTGGTAATTGATATTTTTCAATCCATTTTTCTAATTTTTCTTTTGATAAAAACTCATCAACAATATTGTCAATACTAATAGTTATAAATTCTGGAATAAACCAAGCATTTTCAATATAGGCTCTTTGTTGCACTGCTTGCCATTCATCATTATTGCTTTTCATATAAAAGCCTAATTGTTCTAATAGATTAATTCTTTCTTGTAAAGTCATTGTCTTATCTTTAACTTTGAAATTGCAAATGTAAGGCAGTATAAAATGCTTTCTTTTGTACATATAAATTCACTAACCTAAATTTTTTTTCTATGGCAATAAAAATAACAGAAGAATGTATTAACTGTGGTGCTTGTGAGCCTGAATGTCCTAATAATGCTATTTATGAAGGAGGGGTAGAATGGGCAATAACTGACGGCACAACTGTAAAAGGAAATTTTACATTAATGGATGGATCTTCTATTGATGTTGAACAACGCAATGCACCAATAAGTGTTGATACTTATTTTATAGTACCAGATAAATGCACAGAATGTCAAGGCTTTCACGAAGAGCCACAATGTGCAGCAGTATGCCCTGTAGATTGTTGCATACCTGATGAACTTTATAGAGAAACAGTAGAAGAACTTTTGGCTAAAAAAGCTAAAATGCACATTTAAAGCACATTTGCCTGTGCATATTTATTTGACTAAATTATTTTGGTAGATACATTAAGAGTATTTACTTTAGTGTTCAAATAAAAGCAATAAACATTGCTTCAGTAACGGCAGGTGATATTTCCTGTTTAAGTAAGGCAAAAGAATTCTAAAGTTCTTTTGCCTTTATTTTTTTGAAATAGTGGCATTTTTAGCCCAAAGGATTTTGTAATGTTTGATAAAACTCATTCCAAATTTCTTTTACTACTTCTGCTGCTGGCTTTATTTCATTAATAATACTACTTACTTGCCCAATTTCTAATTCTCCTTCTTCCATATCTCCTTCAAACATTCCTTTTTTTGCACGGGCTCTTCCTAAAATTTCATTTAGTTCTTCTGCTGTTGCACCTCTTGCTTCTGCTTCTTTTATTTTTTCTGCAAATTTGTTTTTTAGCAATCTAACAGGTACAGTTTTTTTAAGATGAAGCATCGTATCTCCTTCATTGGAATTAATAATGGCTTCTTTAAAACTTTGATGACTTGAGGCTTCATTGGTGCAAACAAATCTGCTACCAATTTGTACAGCATCTGCACCTAAAACCATTGCAGCAAACATTTGTTTTCCAGTTGCAATACCACCTGCTGCAATTAATGGAATAGAAATTGATTTTTTTACAGCAGGAATTAAAACCATTGTTGTTGTTTCTTCTCTTCCATTATGACCACCTGCTTCAAATCCTTCAGCTACAACAGCATCACAACCTGCTGCTTCTACTTTTTTTGCAAATAAACTACTGCTTACAACGTGTACTACTTTTATACCATTTTCTTTAAGTATTGGTGTCCATATTTTTGGATTTCCTGCACTTGTAAAAACTATAGGAATTTTTTCTGAAATAATAGTATTAATATGTTGCTCAATATCTGGATATAATAATGGAATATTTACAGCAAATGGTTTATTAGTTGCTGCTTTACATTTAGCAATATGTTCTTTTAAAATATTTGGATACATACTTCCTGCTCCAATAATACCTAAACCACCTGCATTGCTTACTGCACTTGCTAAACGCCAACCACTTGCCCAAATCATTCCTGCTTGAATAATGGGATATTGTATGTTGAATAATTCTGTAATTCTATTTGAAAAATTCATAAAAGAATTTAGATAATAAGAAATTTATTTTTACAAATTCATACTCTTAATAATGCCTTTTATTTTGTTTTCTAATTCAACAAATTTTATATCGTATTCTTCTTTGCTTTTTAGTTCTGTTTTAACGCTGAAATAGAATTTAATTTTTGGTTCTGTACCGCTTGGTCTTGCAGAAATTTTACTTCCATCTGCTGTTATAAATTGTAATACATTGCTTTTGGGTAAATCAATTTTCCATTCATTGCCTTTTTCAAAATCTTTACCAATTTGTTTTTCATAATCCAATAATTGAACAACTTTACTACCATTAATTTCTTTTGGTGGATTACTTCTATAACCTTCCATCATATCTGCAATTTCTTTTTGTCCATTCATTCCTTTCTTGGTAATACTTACCAACGATTCATAATAAAAACCATATTGAATATATAAGTCAATAAGTTTTTCAAATAAGCTTCTTCCTTGTTCTTTTTCATAAGCAGCCATTTCACATAAAAGTGCTACAGCACTTACTGCATCTTTATCTCTTGTACCTTGACCAATCATTAAACCAAAACTTTCTTCTCCGCCAACAATATAATTTTCTTGTTGTTCTTTATCTCTTATCATGCTGGCAATCCATTTAAAACCAGTAAGAACACTATAAGCATTTACATTATTTTTTCTTGCAACATCAAGAGCCATATCAGTTGAAACAATAGTTGATATAACAATATCATTTGGCTTTGCAATGCCTTTACTTTTACGAGCTTCAATAATATAAGCAAATGCTAAAACCAATGTTTGATTGCCATTCATTAAAACCCATTCTCCTTTATGATTTTTAATACCAATACCAACTCTATCACTATCTGGGTCTGTGCCACAAAGAATATCAGCATCTAAAGCTATAGCTTTCTTTAAGCCAATACTCATAGCTTCTTGCTCTTCTGGGTTTGGATAAATTACTGTAGGAAAATTTCCATCAGGAGTAGCTTGTTCTTCTACAATAGTAACATTAGTAAAACCAAAACGCTTTAATGTTTCTGGCACAATGGTTATACCTGTTCCATGAATTGGAGTATAAACAATTTTTAATTGATGTTGTTTGGCAATTACATCAGGATAGATACTTAATTCTTTAACCATTTTCATATAAGCATCATCCATTTCTTTACCCATAATGGTTATATTATTTTCACTACCACTCCATTTTACATCATCTACACTTTTTATTGCTTCTACTTCCTTAATTACATTTTTATCGTGTGGAGGCACAAGTTGGCTACCATCATTCCAATAAGCTTTGTAACCATTATATTCTTTAGGGTTATGGCTTGCAGTACATACTACACCTGCTTTACAACCTAAATGACGTATAGCAAAACTTAATTCTGGAGTTGGTCTTAATGCTTCAAACAAAAAAACTTTTATTCCATTAGCTGCAAAAACATTGGCAGTTGTTTCTGCAAAAAATCTACTGTTATTTCTACTATCATGTCCTATGGCAACTTTAATTTCTTGGTTACCATATACTTTTTTCAAATAATTACTAAAGCCTTGCGTAGCCATACCAACAGTATATTTATTCATTCTGTTTGTACCAACACCCATAATACCTCTTAAACCTCCTGTACCAAATTCTAAATTTTTATAAAAGCTTTCTGTTAGTTCTTGCTCATTTTCTGATTGTATTTTTTTAATTGTATTTTTTGTTGCTTCATCGTAGTTGCCTTGCAACCATTCATTTACTTTACTTAAAATTGTTGAATCCATGATATTATTTTTTATTTGAAATGTAAAACGCAAGTTTAAGTATATTTAATCATTTATTTGAAATATTCTAATCTTGCATTTTGAAAGTTTATTGTATGATGAAAAATAATTGGTTGATTTATTGTTTAATTGTTTTAGCTGAATTTCTTATTACGCCTAATATTTTTGGACAAAATTTATTTAAGATTGATAAGTTAAGTTTTAATAATTATTTTAACGATACTACACAAAAAAATGATAACGTTTCATTGCTTACTTCTACACAAAGAAAAAATAGAACAAGACTTGTAGCTGCTGCAAATGTTGTAGGTTATGGAGGAGCAATGATTGGTTTATATCATGCTTGGTATAAAGATTATCCTCAAGGAAAATTTCATTTTTTTAATGATAATGCAGAATGGTTACAAGTAGATAAGGCAGGACATGCTTATAGTGCTTATGTTGAAAGTAAAGCAAGTATGGAATTGTGGCGTTGGGCTGGATTACCACGAAAACAAAGAATTTGGCTTGGTGGTTTAAGTGGTGCTGCTTACCAAACAGTAATTGAAGTATTAGATGGTTTTAGTACTGAATGGGGTTGGAGTTGGGGCGATTTTGCAGCAAACTGTTTTGGTAGTGGATTATTAGTTGCACAAGAATTATTATGGGATGAACAACGAATTGATTTAAAATTTTCTTTTCATAGGGTTAATTATAATGAGCCTTTATTACACGAAAGAGCAGATAAACTTTATGGTAAAAGTTTTTTAAACAGAATGTTGAAAGATTATAATGGACAAACATATTGGCTTAGTGCAAACTTGAAATCATTTTTTCCTAAGAGCAATATTCCATCTTGGTTAAATGTTGCAGTAGGTTATGGTGCAGATGGTATGTTTGGTGCAGAAGATAATATTTGGAAAGATGCAAATGGAAATATAATTGATAGAACCGATATTGCACGTTATAGACAATGGTATATTGCTCCAGATATTAACTTAACTAAAATTAAAACAAAAAATAAGTTACTTAAAGTAACATTATTTGTATTAAACTCGTTTAAATTTCCTGCACCAAGTATTGGTTTCAGCAAAAATGGAGTTGAATTTAATTGGCTTCATTTTTAGTAATAGGAACAATTTCTAAATTTGGTTACAAATTAGTTTTGTAAATTTATAGCTCGTATTGGTAAATTTATAGCTCGTATTGGTTCATTAACTATTGAAATATATTAAAATTGACCTATCTTCATAAAGAATTATTTAATCTTTTATGTAAAAATTGTAAAATTTATCTCTATCTTAGGTATAAATAAATTGGTTTCTATTTGTTATACAAAATAAAAACACCATGCTAAGCGTTATTTCATCATATAATATAAAAGTTCAGTTTTTAGTGCATTTTATTATTACTGCAAAAACAAAGCTGAATAATTATGTTTATGTAAATAATAAATATTCAATATCCAATCCATTTTATGAAAAAGTTTAGCATTTTTATAATCTTATGCCTGTTTTGTACTATTACATGTAGTGCAATTAATAGTAATTCTTCTAATAATAGTGATAGTGCAAGATACTATCATAACAAAGCAAAAGAATCTAAAACGGCTCGTAGAATTTGGGATGCAGAAAAATTCTATCAAAAAGCATTAGATTTTGAGGCAGATAATATTGAAATTAGATTAGATTATGCAACCTATTATGAAGAACAAAGAAAATATGCATTAGCTACTCAACAATACAAAATAATTATTCAAAATTCTCCCAAACATTCAATAGCATTACCAAAATATATTAGCTTAAGTTTTATACAAAGAAAATGGACAGAAGTTATTAAATATGGAGAAATGGCTATTGCAAATAATGTAGCTGTAGAAAATGTGAATTATATGATTGGTAAAAGTTATTATGAAGAGGAAGATTATGGAAAAGCAAGAAAATACTTAACTACTCAATTTGCATTAACACCTACTCATAAAGAAACTATAGCTGCCTTAGGAAGAGTATATATTGAGATGAGCATGTATAACGATGCTATTGATATGTACAAAAAAGTTATTGCAGCAAACCCAGATGATTATGAAACTATTTACGAAATAGGTTTGTTATACAGTGTTCAAGATAATGATAAAGAAGCTGTTAAATATTTTGAACTTGCTGCTCAAAAAGGAATGAAACAAGATATTGCATTCTTACAAAATTTAGGTACTGCATACTTATCATTTAATATTGAAAAAGGAATTGAAGTATTAAATAAAGTATTAGAAAAGAAACCAGGAGATGTAGAAATACTTACTCAAATAGCCCAAGCCTATTATAAAGCAGAGCAATTTGAAAAAGCATATAATATGTTTTTAATGATTTTTGAAAATGATAGAAAGAATACTAAAGCACTGTATATGGCTGGTGTAGCATTAATTAAAAAAGGTGATAAAAAGAAAGGAGCAGAACTTTGTGATAAAGCAATTGCTATTGACCCAGAACTTGCAAAATTAAGAACTCAAAAATCGGTACTATAATATTTGAAATTTAATAAATAAATTACACATTATTTTCTAATTGTTCTCTTTTTTCAACTTCAGTTTTTAACTGCATAATGCTAACATTTAATTCAAAGCCAATTAATAAAATAAGAGAGTTGATATAAATTAATAGCATAATTATTAATACAGTTCCAATAGAGCCATATATTTTATTGTAAGCTGCAAAATTATTTACCCAAAAAGAAAATATTATAGTTGTAGCTAAAGTTAAAAATGTTGCTAATAAAGAGCCTGGAGAAATTAACTTCCATCTTTTATGCAAGGAAGGAGCATACTTATAAATAAGTGCAATACTATAAAACACTAAAGCTACAATTACAAACCATCTCACATTATTCCACCAAGTTAGTTTTGTTTTAATATGAAATAATGATTTAATAATTTTTGATAGTTGATGATGCCCAACTAAAATTAATACAGATGCAATAATGACTAATAATAATAATGTAGTAAGTTTTATAGCTCTTATTCTTTGTTGTAAAAAATATTTTTTTTGTAATTGAACAGATTTATCAAAAGCCCTAATAATTCCCATCATAGCATTTGAAGCATAAAAAATAACCAATAAAAAGCCAAATGATAATAAACCAGTACGAGGTTTATTAAAAAAGTCGTTTAAAAAATCTCTTACAAAAATATAAGTATTTCTGTTGGGGGTAATATCTGCTGTAAGCCTTAAAAGTTCATGATTAAAATCTTTTGCTGCTGGTATGTAAGGCACTAATGTAAAAATAAAGATACAAGCAGCAGGTAATGCCATAATAAAATTAAATGATATTGCTGCAGCTCTTTCATTTAAACCAACTTTATTAATTTGTGTTATAAAAAATAAAAAAACATCATACAATGGCAAACCATTAAAGCCAGGCAATTTTATTTGCTTAGCTTTATGAATAACAAAAGCTATTGGTTTTAAATTGATGATTATACGTTCTATCTTTCTCACACTTAGTAAATTAAATTAAGTTAATTTAATAAAATAATTATGAATATAAATTTGTAAACAATCTTTATAACATATTAATAATAAGATAATTATTTGTTTATTTCGCTACTAAAATGAAATTCAATTTCAGGATTATTTGTTATCTCTGTATTTAAAAACCATTCACTTTGTGCTAAATAAATAGGATTACCATCTTTATCTTCTCCACTATTTTGCTGTTTAAAACGCAAAAATTCTTCTAATTTTTTGGGTTCTTTGCTGGTAAGCCAACAAGCTTTGTAAAAGGGTAGTGGTCTAAACTCACAACTTGCACCATACTCGTGTAATAATCTATACTGAATTACCTCAAATTGTAGTTCTCCAACACAACCAATTATTTTTCTATTACCACCAAATTGTGTAAAAAGTTGTGCAACACCTTCATCAGTTAATTGTTGAATACCTTTTTCCATCTGTTTGGTTTTCATTGGATCTTTATTAATTAATTCTTTAAAAATTTCAGGTGAAAAAGTTGGAATTCCTACATAATAAAAATTTTCTCCTTCGGTTAAAGTATCTCCAATTTTAAAATTTCCTGTATCAAATAAACCAATTACATCTCCAGGAAAAGCATCTTCAATAATATCTTTACTTCTTGCTAAAAAAGAATAAGGATTGCTAAAACGTACATCTTTATCAATTCTAACATGATGATAATACTTATTTCTTTCAAATTTACCACTACAAACCCTCATAAATGCAATTCTATCTCTATGCTTAGGGTCTAAATTAGCATGAATTTTAAAAATAAAGCCACTAAATTTCTCTTCTTCTGGACATATTTCTCTTTTATTTGTAATTCTACATAATGGTGCAGGTGCTATTGATATAAAATTATCTAACATTTCAAGTACACCAAAATTATTAATAGCACTACCAAAAAATACAGGTGCAATTTTACCTTTTAAATATTCATTATCATTTAGTTGTCCATATACACCTTCAATTAATTCTACATCTTCTCTCAGTTGATTTGCATCTCTTTCACCAATTAATTTATCTAAATCAGTGCTTTGCAAATTATCTAAAGCTACAACATCATCTTCATCAGCTTTTGTATTAGCAGAAAATAGTCGTAAGTTTTTTTGATGAATATTATAAACTCCTTTAAAATCCTTTCCACTATTAATGGGCCAAGTCATTGGATGTAAAGTAATTTTCAGTTCTTTTTCAATTTCTTCTAATAAATCAAATCTGTTTTTTCCATCTCTATCCATTTTATTAATAAATACTATAACTGGTGTATCTCTCATTCTACAAACTTCCATCAATCTTCTAGTTTGTTCTTCCACACCATTTACACTATCTACTACCAAAATAACACTATCAACAGCAGTTAAAGTTCTAAAAGTATCTTCAGCAAAATCTTTGTGACCTGGTGTATCTAATAAATTAATTAAATAATTTTTATATTCAAAAGTCATAACAGAAGTTGCTACAGAAATACCACGTTGTCGTTCAATTTCCATAAAATCGCTGGTGGCATGTTTTTTAATTTTATTGCTTTTTACAGCTCCTGCTGTTTGTATTGCACCACCAAATAATAAGAATTTTTCTGTTAAGGTTGTTTTACCAGCATCTGGGTGAGAAATAATGGCAAAAGTTTTACGGCGTTTAATTTCTTTTTCAAATTTCATAAGACGGCAAAGGTAACTTCTAAACTTTTAGTTTTTTAATTTGTAGATTTCTTATTTTTAATTTTTATCTGTTATGCTAAAAGTAGGAATTACAGGAGGAATAGGTAGCGGTAAAAGTATTGTAAGCAATATTTTTAAAACTATTGGTATTCCTGTTTTTGATGCAGACCAAGCAGCTAAAAAAATTATGCAAGAAAATGAAGAAGTAAAAATGCAGTTAATAGATGAATTTGGTAAAGAAACTTTTATTAATGATGAATTGAATAGAAAATATTTAGCCAATATTGTTTTTAACGATGCTTATAAATTAGAAAAATTAAATGCTATCGTTCATCCTGCAACAATTAAAGCAGGAAATGATTGGGCTGAAAAACAAAAAAGCCCTTATGTATTAAAAGAGGCAGCTTTATTATTTGAAGCTGGTAGCACAACTGATTTAGATTTTATTATTGGTGTATATGCTCCTTTACATATTAGAATTAAAAGAGTGATCGAAAGAGATAATGTAAATAGGCAAGAGGTTTTAAACAGAATGAATAAACAAATTAATGATGAAATAAAAATGAAACTATGTGATTTTGTAATTATTAATGATGGACAAAAAGAGCTTATTCCTCAAGTATTAGAGCTAAATAAAATTTTATTAGATAAAGCAAAAAACTGAAGTTATAAACTTTACAATGAAGATGGATTGAACTAAAATCCATTTTGAATATTTTATAATTTTTTATGAAGGCAGATTAAAAATACAAAGCGATATTCATTGTTTATTATATGTATCTTTACAACGAAAATAATGTTTGGTTTTGAAAGAAAAATTACACAACATAAAGGTTTTGGTTGCAGAAGATAATGAAGTAAATAAACTTCTTATCAAACGAATGTTACAACATTTAGGAGTAGCTTATGATATTGCTTTAACAGGTAATGAAGTATTGCATTTAATCAATTCAAATGATTATGATGCAATATTGATGGATATTCAAATGCCTGATAAAAATGGTATTGATGCAACTATTGAAATTAGAAATTTAGATATTGAATCAAAGAAAAATATTCCCATAATTGCTCTTACTGCAAATGGCTTAAAAGGAGAAGAAAAAAAATATGAAGCTGTTGGAATGAATGGATATTTAACCAAACCATTTAAAGAAAAAGAGTTAGAAGAAATTTTGACTTCTGTTGTTATTGAAAAAAAAAATCTTTTTAATTTACAATCCAAATCTGAAGAATTAACTTCTCAAAAGTTGTATAATTTAACTTTGGTAAATGAACTTGCTCAAGGTAATATTGAATTTATAAAAAACTTATTTCAAATTTTTCTAGACACAATACCTGCTACAAGTAAGGAGTTATTAAATGAAGTTGCAAATGAAAATTGGCTTCAAGCAGGAAAATTAGCTCATAAATTAAAAAGCACAATTGATACAATGCAAATTGTAGAATTGAAAAATGATATTAGAATAATTGAATCAAGTGGAATGTCTGGAAATAATGTTGTTGTAATTCCTATTCTTGCACAAAAAGTGGATAGAATTATCAAGCAAGTTGCAATGCAATTAAAAGAAGAATTTAATTTATAATGCAGTGTAGTTGTAAGTTAAATAAGGCTTTCTTAAATTTTGTTTAGTTATCAATTATATTTCCTTTAGCATTAATGTATTGCTGAAACATTTACTTTTTCAACTCCTTTTAAATTTAGTTTTATATTTCTATCTTTTGCTTTATTATCAAACTCACTGATGATTTCTAAAATATCATAATCAATAAAATTGCATTCACTTCCATCAATAGTTAATTTACTATTTTCAGGAATTTCATCTAACACTTTTCTAAGCTTAACTTTATTTAAAAAAGTAACATTGCTGTTGAGTTTTATTAAGTAAGTGTCAACTTCATTTTCAAAAGTTTCGGTTATTTTATATTCTTCTTTAAAATTATTTCTAACAATAAAATAAAAAGAAAATAATAATCCAATACTTACCCCTATCAATAAATCTGTAAATAGAATAACAAATATTGTTACAATAAATGGTAAAAACTGTTTCAAGCCTAAGTGCCACATATTTTTAAAAAGCTTTGGTTTTGCAAGATTATAGCCAGTAATTATAAGTATTGCTGATAATGAAGCATAAGGAATTTTATTTAATAAAAAAGGAACAAGTAAAACAGCAAGTAAAAGAAAAAGTCCATGAGTAAAAGCAGATAATTTTGTTCTTGCCCCAGCATCTACATTAGCAGAACCTCTTACAACTACTGCTGTAATTGGTATTGCACCTAATAAACCACAAACTGTATTACCAATACCTTGTGCAATAAGCTCTCTATTAACAGGAGTAATTCTGTTACGTTTATCTAATTTATCAACTGCTTCAATACAAAGAAGTGTTTCTAGAGATGCAAGTAAACCTATCATTAATCCATCTTTTAAAATAAGTTGATTAGTAAATAATTTAGAAAAATCGGGAAATGAAATTGTTGAAAAAATATCTGAAGGAATATTTACTAATTGAGATTGCTTGAGAGCAAAATCAGAATGAATATTTATAAAAAGAATGTTACATAGTAATCCAAAAATAACAATCAATAGTGGTGCTGGAATAATTTTTAATTTTTTAGCAGAAGGATGTTGTAATATAATTAAAGGTAGAATAGAAATAAAAGTAATAACAATTACTCCTTTTGAAATATGATTATTGAAATTAACAATATTATTTTGAAAATCTCGAATAGTAAAAATTTCTAAAAATCCGCTTGTCCAAAAATCTGGTTGATCATAACCTAAAGCAATAGGAATTTGTTTAGAAATTAAAATAATACCAATGGCTGCCAACATGCCTTTAATTACTGCCGATGGAAAATAATTGGCTATTGTACCTAATTTTAATACACCTAAAATTATTTGAAACAAACCAGCAATAATTACAGTTAAAAGAAATATTTGATAATTGCCAAGCGAAATTATAGAAGCTGAAACTACTGTAGTTAAGCCAGCAGCAGGACCTGAAACTGCTAATTGAGAACCACTAATTAATGATACAACAAGCCCACCAATTATGCCAGACAAAAGTCCTGAATATAGTGGTGCACCTGATGCTAAAGCAATTCCTAAACAAAGAGGTAATGCAACAAGAAAAACAGAAAGCCCAGCCGGTAAATCGTATTTAAGCCAAATTATTCTATAATACTTTATTGTTTTTTTCATTGATCCAATCAACAATTTTGATTTGCTAAAGGTATGGAGATATGATTTTTTTTATAACAAAGAATTGAATAATTTTTATAGAATAGCAATTTATTGTTCTTTCAAAAATTTTATATTACGCATAATACCTTTGAATTTACTTCTTTTTAAAGGAGAGTTTTTAAAAATTTTTCTAAAAGATTCCTCACTCATTTCTTCCCATTGCTGTGTAGTTAAGTTTAAAATTTCTGGTATTGGTGCAAAAGTTTGTTCAGTAGTTGGTTTACTAAATCTATTCCAAGGGCATACATCTTGACAAATATCGCAACCAAACATCCAGTTTTCAAATTTACCTTTTGCTGAATTTTCTATTAATTCATCTTTTAATTCAATAGTGTAATAGCTAATACATTTACTTGCATTTATTACTTTGTTGGGCTGAATTGCTTCAGTTGGGCAACTATCAATACACTTTGTACAAGAGCCACAATAATCTTTTATAAAAGGATTATCATAAGCTAATTCAATATCTACAATAAGCGTTGCAATAAAATTAAAAGAGCCTGATTGACGTGTAATTAAAATACCATTTTTACCAACCCAACCTAAGCCACTTTTTACAGCCCAAGCTTTTTCTAAAACAGGGGCACTATCTACAAACCCACGTCCATTAATTGTTCCAATATGTTGGTTTAAATCTTCTAATAATTCATTTAGTTTATCTTTTATTACAAAATGATAATCTATACCATAAGCATATTTAGAAATTTTAGGAATACCATCTTGTTGCTTTTCTTTAGGATAATAATTCATCATCAATGTTATAACACTTTTAGCATCTGGTACTAATTTTTGAGGATCAGTTCTAAGGTCAAAATAATTTTCCATATACTGCATTTTGCCATGCATACCTTGTGAAAGCCATTGCTCTAAACGTTTTGCATCGTCTGATAAAAATTCTGCTTTAGCTATTCCACAATAACTAAAGCCTAATTGTGTGGCTTTTTGTTTTATATATTGACTATGTACTGAAGGGTTATTGATGATATTTAATTTAATATTTCTTTCAAAAAAACTTTACTCTTACTTACATCTAATTCATATTGAACGCCAATTTTTAAAGCAACATTTTCTGTTATATGCCCAACAGGAAAATCAAAACAAATAGGATAGGAGTAATCTTTTACATGCTCATAAATTATTGAATAAACATCAGTACCAAAAGGAGATGTTGTGTCTTTTAATTCTGAAAATTTTCCTATGATTAAACCTTTTAAATTATCCAACATTCCTACACGTTTTAGCTGAATAAACATTCTATCTATGTTGTATAAATATTCACCAACATCTTCTAAAAACAAAATTTTATTATTGGTTTTATAAGATGATTTACTACCAATTAAATGAGCAATTAATGCAAGATTACCACCAATAAGTTCTGCTTGTACTTTTCCTAATTTATTATATGTATGAGTATTGCATTGATATTTATTTGCTGTACCAGTTAAAGATTTTTTTAGAGATAAAATGTATTCGTTTTTAAAACCATTATTATTAAAAGCTGCTGCCATTGGAGAATGTAGAGAAGCAACTTTAATTTGTTTATTTAAGTGAGCATGTAATACAGTTATATCGCTAAAGCCAATAATCCACTTTGGATTTTGTTTAAATTTTGTAAAATTAATTCTGTCAATAATTCTGCTAACACCATAACCTCCACGAGCACACAAAATGGCTTTAATATTTTTATCATCAAGCATTGTTTGAAAATCTTGCAATCGTTCATCATCTGTACCAGAAAAATAATTTTTTTGTTTGCCTCCTAAGGTTTTTCCAATTTCAACTTTAAATCCCCAAGATTGAAGAGTACTAATACAAGTATTAGTTTTTTTAATTGGCATATAACCAGCAGGACAAACAATTCCAATAGTATCGCCTTTTTTTAAATATGGTGGAATAATCATAAAGCAATATTACAAAATGCAAGTTTATTAAGTGTAGGAGAAGAGTATTTTATATTTCATCAGAATATTTTTTTACACTTTTTTAAACTACTTAATTACGTTTTTTTCTATTGTACCATGGCAATAAACTTAATGATACAAAGCCAATTGATAAAACAATAAGACATTGTGCAAACCATTGAATTGTACCATTTGCATAACCAATTGGATTAGGAATAGAAGGTTGTTGTAAAGTAAGAACGATTGCAATTAATGCAGGATATGTACCTATACCACCTGGTGTAATAATCATTCCAATACTTGCAAAAGCAAGGGCAGAAAGTGCTGCATCAATTCCAAGACTTGATGTGCCCTGCATTGCAAAAAAACCTATCCAAGTACCTAAAAGATATAATAACCAAATAAGAAAAGAGTAAAAGAAAAATGTTTTCTTTTTTTGAAGTTTACGTGTTGTTATTAAGCCTTCCCAAACACCTGTAATTATTTTTTGAACTGCTTTTAAAATTTTCAAAATTCGTTTTGTAACAAATAGCCAAATGGCTATTATTAAAATAATGATTGCAATAGAAATAAAAATTATTTTTTTTGTTTGGCTAAAAGGTTCTTCTGGTTTACCAGCAATTAAAATTTGAAGTTCTTTATATGCAGCCATAACAACATCAAACTGAAAAATTAGAGCTAATAAAAAAACAATTCCTAAACTTATTGCATCAATGGCTCTTTCTGCAACCATTGTACCTACAATTTTTTCAGCTGGTACTTTTTCATAGCGTGCAAGTATGGTACATTTCAAAACTTCTCCTAAACGAGGCACTGCCATATTAGCCATATAACCAATCATTACTGCAAAAAATGTATTGGGAGAAGAAATTTTATAACCCATTGGTTCAATTAAAATTTTCCAGCGTAATGCTCTAATTATATGACTTAAAACAACAATAAAAAAAACAGGAATAAATAACCAATAATTTGCTGATGATATGGATTGTTTAAACTCATCCCATTCTTTTGGGTTACTTCTTATTTTATGAATACTTAACCAAACCAAAAAAATACCCAGCCCCATAAAAACAAGGTATTTGATGATATTGATTAACTTTTTTTTCATTTGGATTTGTATTTTCTTTAATTATAAACTATTACAAAGATGTGCAATATTTATTTGTTGATTTATAATTATTTTAATCAAGCAATAAATTATCTATCAATCTTACATCTCCTAAAAATGCAGCAATTAAAGCAATATGTGTTATTGTGTTATTGAATGTTGTAATTGGCATTAAGGTTTTTGCATTGCATATTGTTACATAATCAATTTTTTCAAACCCATTTTCTTTTAAAATATTTTCAGCATTTTGTTTTAGCGTATTAATAGGAGCTGATGAAATATTTTTTTGTATGTACATTAATGCTTTGAATATAGCTGTTGCATTTTCTATTTCAATTTCATTAAGTCTTTTATTTCTACTGCTCATTGCTAAACCACTTGCTTCTCGTTTGGTAGAAACTATTTCTACAGATAATTTATTTTGCCAATGCATTAAATCTATCAACTTTTTTATTACCATACATTGCTGATAATCTTTTTGTCCTAAAAATAAAATAGTTGGCTGCACAGCAATTAATAATCTTTCTACTACATTACATACTCCTTGAAAATGTCCTTTTCTGTATTTGCCTTCTAAAATTTCTTCTAAAAATTCTAAGTCATAGTGTTTTAATTTTTCTAATCCTTCAGGGTAAATTTCTTTCACAGACGGTAAAAATAAAATATCACAATTTGCCTTAACTAATAATAAAATATCTTGTTCAATAGTGATAGGATATTTTTCAAAATCCTTTATATCATTGAATTGTGTAGGATTTACAAAAATGCTGCAAACAGTAATATCTGCTTTTTGCTTACATGCCTCAATCAAAGAAATATGCCCTTGATGTAAAGCACCCATTGTTGGCACAAATCCAACAGAAGTGCTATTATTTTTTTTGAGAGATGCAATAGCTTTATGTAATAGAGTAGTTGTTTTGCAAATAATCATTCTATAAAATCTAAATTATAAATTTAATAAAAGACAAATATGGTATATAATTTAAACAATTCATCAAAGCCCAATATTTAAACGATAAATTCATTACATTAATTGATGTATATTATAAACAAATCTTTACTATTTTAGCCACTTTGATGAGTGAACAAAACAACATATTATCTTACCCAATTGAATACTTAAAAGGTGTTGGACCTTTAAGAGCTGATTGGTTGAAAAAAGATTTAAACATTTTTTCGTTCAACGATTTGTTGCATTTGTTTCCTTATAGACATATTGATAAAACAAAAGTATCTAACATAAAAGAAATAACGCCAGAAACAGAGTATATACAAATTGCTGGAAGGTTAGAAGAAGTACAAATATTAGGAGAGAAGAGAACTAAAAGATTAATTGCTAATTTAAGAGATAATACAGGAGAAGTAGAATTGGTTTGGTTTCAAGGTATTAATTGGATTCAAAAATATTTACAAGAAGGAAATTATTATTTGGTTTTTGGTAGAACTGGTTTTTTTAATAATAAACCTCAAATTGTTCATCCAGAAATTGAAATATTTTCTTCACAAAACACACAAGGGAAAGAATATCTTGAACCTATTTATCCATCAACAGAAAAATTAAAATCGAAAGGATTAAATGGAAAACAAATTGGTAAATTAACTCATACTTTATTAACTCAATTATCAACACAAGATTTAGTAGAAAATATTCCTGAAAATATTTGTAAGAGTTTACAATTAATGAATAGGTATGATGCTTATAAAAATGTTCATTTTCCATCAAACATTCAAGAATATGAACAAGCAGTATATCGTTTAAAATTTGAAGAATTTTTTATAGCACAGGTTAGATTAAATTTAATAAGACTACAAAGGCATAAAGTAAGTAAAGGTGTAGTGTTTGAAATAGTGGGAAATTATTTCAACAATTTTTATAATAATCATTTGCCATTTGAATTAACTAATGCACAAAAAAAAGTTTTAAAACAAATAAGAAAAGACACTGCAAAAGGTCATCAAATGAATAGGTTATTGCAAGGTGATGTTGGTAGTGGCAAAACTATTGTAGCATTGTTGTGTATGTTATTGGCAGCAGATAATGGGTATCAAAGTTGTATAATGGCTCCTACAGAAACCTTAGCACAACAGCATTTTAACAGCATTAGCAGTTTACTTGAAAAAACAAATATTTCAATTAGTTTATTAACAGGAAGTACAAAAGGAAAAGAAAGAAAAGCAATTCTTGAAAACTTAAGTAATGGAAATATTCATTTTATTGTAGGCACTCATGCACTAATAGAAGAAGCGGTACAATTTAAAAATTTAGGATTTGTTGTGGTTGATGAACAGCATAAATTTGGTGTAGCTCAAAGGGCAGCACTTTGGAAAAAAGCAAAAATTCCACCACATATTTTAGTAATGACTGCAACACCAATTCCTAGAACTTTAGCAATGACTGCTTATGGAGATTTAGATTATAGTGTAATGGATGAGTTGCCTAAAGGAAGACAAGTTGTAACAACTGTTCAAAGAAATGAAATGCAGCGTATTCATGTGATGGAATTTATTAGAACTGAAATAGAGAAAGGCAGACAAGCATATATCATTTATCCATTAATTGAAGAAAGTGAAAAATTAAGTTATGAAGATTTAATGCAAGGCTACGAAGAAGTTAAAGGCTATTTTCCTGAGCCAAAATATAGAATAAGTATGTTACATGGAAAAATGCCATCTGAACAAAAAGAAGTTAATATGCAAAGATTTGTTTCAGGCAAAACACAAATAATGGTTAGTACAACAGTTATTGAAGTTGGTGTTAATGTTCCTAATGCAACAGTGATGGTTATTGAAAGTGCAGAAAAATTTGGTTTGTCGCAGTTACATCAGCTAAGAGGAAGAGTTGGAAGAGGCTCTGAAAAAAGTTTTTGTATTTTATTAACAGGTAGCAAAGTAAGCAATGAAGCCAAAGAAAGAATCAAAATAATGTGTCAAACAAATAATGGTTTTATAATAGCAGAAAAAGACCTTGAAATACGTGGACCTGGAGATGTTGAAGGTACAAGACAAAGTGGTGCATTAAACTTTAAATTAGCGTCAATAGTGAATGATAGAGCATTATTAGAAAAAGCAAAAGAAGAAGCTGAAAAATTATTAGAAGAAGATATGGAAATGAATTTGGCAAAAAATTTGCCAATAAAAAAATATCTACTCCAACAAAAAGGTAAAACTAATTGGAGTAAAATTTCCTAAAGCAGTAAGTGAACGCTTGATAGATGTTGAACAGAAAGGTGTTTATTTGTATATTTACTTGTTTATAAACAATAGTAGAATTTATCTGATAAATTAAATGAGAATAGTAATGCAGATTAAGTTGATAATACAAAAATTAAAATATATAGCTCTACTTATTTTATTATGTTGCTTTTATAATGTTAAGGCTCAAAGTTATCTTGAATTTGTAGAAAACAAAGGACAATGGGATAACAATATTAACTATAAAGGAGAAATGATTAATGGTGCATTTGCATTACAAAAAACCGGCTATCGTCTTTTACTCTTTAATACAGAAGATTTAAAAAAACGCAATGAATATTTTCATGGACATTCACACGATAATGAAAAAAAATCTACTCAAACAAACGATTTTATTTTTCACTCTCATGTGTATGAAGTAAAATTTTTAAACGCAAATTCAGAACCTATTATTAAAGCTGAAAAACCTTTAGAAAGTTATAATAATTATTATTTAGGAAACGATTCAAAACAATGGGCTTCTGGTTGTCGTATTTATCAAGCAATAACTTATCAAAATATTTATCCTAAAATTGATGTTAGATATTACACCAATGACAATCATTTAAAGTACGATTTTATTATTAACCCTGGTGGAAATATTAATGACATTGCTTTGTATTTTGATGGTGCAGATAAATTAAAAATTTCAAAAGGAAATTTAACTATTAAAACTTCTGTTGGAGATGTAACAGAATCTGCTCCTTACTCTTACAGTATAAACAATAGTGGCAAAAAAGAAATTAGTTGCAGTTATGAATTAAGAGGAAATATTTTAAGATTTAAATTAAATGAAACATTAGATGATAATGCAACTTTGGTAATTGACCCCACATTAATATTTTCAACCTTTACAGGAAGCACTTCAGATAATTGGGGCTATACAGCAACCTACGATAATGATGGAAATTTTTATGCTGGAGGAATTGTTTTTGGTTCAGGTTTTCCTACTAATAATGGTGCATTTCAAACAGCTTTTCAAGGTGGTTTACCTGGTTCACAAGGTGCATTTGATATAGGAATTATGAAGTTTAATGCTACAGGTACAAATCGTATTTATGCAACTTATTTAGGTGGTGCAGGTAATGAGCAACCCCATAGCTTAATAGTTGATAAAAACAATAATTTAATTGTTGCAGGCAGAACAAACTCAAATAATTATCCTACTACAAAACCCAATTATGGTGTTGGTGGTGGTTGGGATATTATTCTTACAAAATTAAATTTCTCAGGTTCGGCATTAATCAATAGTATGAAAATTGGAGGCTCTGGCGATGATGGAGTAAACATAAAACCAAAATCAGAAAGTGGCTTAATTACCATTAGAAGAAATTATGGAGATGATGCAAGAAGTGAAGTTATTGTTGATGCTAATGATAATATTTATCTGGCAAGCTGCACTCAATCTACTGATTTTCCTACATCAACAGGAGCAGCTCAAACAGTTCGTGGTGCAACAAATTCAAGTAATAGATATCAAGATGGAGTTGTAATAAAAGCAAGTCCTAATTTAGATAATATTATTTTCAGTACTTTATTTGGAGGTAATAGTGATGATGCTTGTTTTGTTTTAGCCATTAATCCATTAAACAATAATATTTATGTAGCTGGTGGTACAGCAAGCACAGATTTGCCAGGTGATAAATCTGGTGTTTTATTTCCTACCAACCAAGGAGGTGCTGAAAATGTTGATGGCTTTGTAACAATATTAAGTAATGATGGTTCTCAATTTATTAAAACAACCTATATGGGTACAAATGGTGTAGATATTGTATTTGGTGTGCAGTTTGATAAATTTGGATTTCCTTATATCATGGGTACAACAACAGGTAGTTGGACAGTTGTAAATGCTTTATTCAATCAACCCAATGGCAAACAATTTATTTCAAAATTAAAACCAGATTTATCTAATTGGGTTTATTCAACTGTGTTTGGCAGTGGTAGTAGTAGTCCAAATATTTCACCAGTTGCTTTTTTAGTTGACCGCTGTGAAAATGTTTATGTTTCTGGTTGGGGTGGAGATATTAATAGTTTAATGGGTTATGTACCTAATCAAACAACAGCAGGTTTATCTGTAACCCCAGATGCCATTAAAAAAATTACAGATGGTACTGATTTATATTTTATTGTAGTAGAAAAAAATGCTAAGAGTTTAATGTATGGTACTTTCTTTGGACAAAATGATCATACAGGAACAATAGGAGAGCATGTTGATGGTGGCACAAGCAGATTTGATAAAAATGGTGCAATCTATCAATCAGTTTGTGCAAATTGTGGTGGGCAAACTACTTTTCCTACAACACCAGGGAGTTGGTCTCCTAATAATGGTACAGGTGGTGTAAACTGTAATCTTGCTGCAATTAAAATAGCATTCAACTTTGCAGGCGTTGGCAGTGCAGTACAATCTTCTATTAATGGAATTGTAGAAGCTTCGGGTTGTGTACCTCTTAATGTAACATTTAAAGACACTATTGCTAATGGTGTAAAATATGTTTGGAATTTTGGTGATGGTTCTCCAGAAGCAACCACTACTACACCTTCTATACAACATCTTTATAATGCAGTTGGTAGTTATAGTGTAAGATTAGTATCTATTGATTCAAGTACTTGCAATATTGCAGATACATCTTATACTACTTTAAAAGTAAGAAATGATGATGCTTTTCCTTCATTTACTGTTACAAGACTTTTACCTTGCGAAGATTTAAAATATACATTCACAAACACAACAGTTCCTCCTGTTGGCAAACCTTTTAAAAACAATAGTTTTACTTGGGATTTTGGTGATGGCACTACTTTATCAGCAGGTGCACAACAAGTTACACATGCTTATACAACTGCTGGTAATTACACTGTAAAACTAATTTTAAATGATACTAATTATTGCAATTCGCCAGATACTGCAATTCAAGTGTTAAAAGTTTCATCTACTGTTAAAGCTAAGTTTACAACTAATAATGCTGGTTGCTATCCATATACTGCTGTATTCAATAACACATCTACTGCTGGCACTGATTTTATTTGGAATTTTGGTGATGGCTCACCTCTATCATCTGCCATTAATCCAACACATACTTACACAACTGGAGGTACTTTTATTGTAAAACTAATTGCTATTGATGATGGAACTTGTAACAAAAAAGATAGTACCACATTAACAATTACTGTAAGCTCAAAACCAATAGCTTCATTTAATTACACTCCAAATCCACCACAAGTAAATACACCTGTAACTTTTATCAATACAACAACAGGAGTAAACCAATATATATGGAAGTTTGGAGATGGAGATAGTTTGCTTACAAATAGTACAACTACAATGGTTCAACATCAATATACCAACACACAAACTTATAATGCTTGTTTAGTTGCAATAAATGGATTTAATTGTAAAGACACAACTTGTACTCCTATTAGAGCAAGAGTAACACCATTGGTAGATGTACCAAAAGCATTTACACCTAATGGAGATGGTATAAATGATGTGATTTATGTGAATGGTTTTGGCATTAATAAAATGGTTTGGAGAATTTATGATAGATGGGGTAAATTAATTTTTGTAGGTATTAGTTTAGCAAGAGGATGGGATGGAAAATATCAAGGAGAATTATTGCCACAAGATGTTTATAATTATACTTTAGATGTTGAGTTTAGCGATGGAACAAAAACATCACTAAAAGGAGATATTACTCTATTAAGATAATAGTAATGATTAATTGCAAAAAGATTATTTAGTTATAATGAACAAGTTAATTAAAATATTTTTTATAAGTTTTATTACACTTTTTGTACAACAAATTAGTGCACAAGATTTACACTTTTCTCAATACTTTAATACACCATTATTAATAAATCCTGCTAACACAGGTTTTAATCCAGATTTTGATTATAGAATTGGAGGAAACTATCGTAATCAGTGGTCTTCAGTAACTTCTTATCCTTATAAAACAATGAATATTTGGGGAGATGCTCAATTATTTTCAGATAGATTTGATAATGCTTGGGTTGGTGTTGGTGCTGCTTTATTACAAGATGTTGCAGGCTCTGGGAGTCTTACTTCTACAAGAGCTTATGCCTCTTTAGCTTATCATCAATTATTAGGATATTCAGGTTTATTAAGTGCCGGTTTTAATGTAGGTTTTTCTCAAAAAAGAATTGACTTATCTAAACTTACATTCAACTCTCAATGGAATGGAAAATTCTTTGATATTACTATTCCTTCTGGTGAACCTTTTTCTTATAGTTCTGCTTCGTATTTTTCTTTGCAAGCAGGCATCAATTACACATGGTTTGCAAGCGATAATTTATTTTTAAATGCAGGATTAAGTGTCAGCAATATTAATAGACCAAATGAAACTTTCTTCAATAAAAATAATGCTAATACAAGAGTAAATCCACGTTATACATTTTTTGCAAATGCAAGTTATAAAGTAGCAGATGTTTGGATTTTAAACCCCAACTTTTATTATAGTTCTATGAGTAGTGCCAAAGAAATTGTTTTTGGTGGCATACTTCAAAGAGATTTAAGTGTAGAAAGAAATGGAGACATACAACTATTAGCTGGTGCATATTATAGAGTAAGTGATGCTATAATACCAATGATTGGTTTTGATATAAAAAATGTAAAAATTACTTTTAATTACGATGCTACTTTTTCTTCCTTAAAAACTTATAATCAAACATTAGGAGCTTATGAAGTTTCTATTGTAAAAAATGGATTATATAAAGGCAAAGAAAAAAATATAAAATGCCCAAGTGTGAGATTTTAATTTTGTTGAAACGTAAATTTCACATTCTATTTTTTATTTTTTCACAATTAGCAAATACTCCTGCAATATTGGTTCTAATTTTGAAAGTGATAGTTTATAAATAATTAATTATGACTTTCAACAATATAGAGAAATGGACTCAAAAACATCCACTCTTAAAAAATATAATTCAATTAAATCCTGTTACTTGGTTTAATCCTTCAAGAAAAAAAATGAATGAGGTAAATTCTCTACCTCTTAGTTATAGCGATATATTACAAGTAGAAAATCTTTGGAAACGTTTTGCACCATATTTAGCAAAAGTTTTCCCTGAACTTAAGAGTAGCAATGGTTTCATAGAATCTCCTTTAAGAAGTATAGAAAATTTAAAAATAAATTTGAATAGTTTTTACAACAATGAAGTGCAAGGAAAATTATTTTTAAAATGCGATAATGAATTACCCATTGCAGGCTCAATAAAAGCAAGAGGAGGTTTTTATGAAGTACTTTATTATGCTGAACAATTAGCATTGAAAAATGGTATTTTAAAAGATGATGATAATTATGAAATTTTTGCTACCGAAAAATTCAAACAATTCTTTCAGCAATATTCAATAGGTGTTGGCTCAACAGGAAATTTAGGATTAAGTATAGGTATTATTAGTGCTCAATTAGGTTTTAAAGTATCTGTATTTATGTCTGCTGATGCTAAAGAATGGAAAAAAGATTTATTACGTTCAAAAGGTGTAATTGTACACGAATTTGATGGAGATTTTAGTGAAGCAATTACCAAAGGGAGAGAGGCTACAACTACAAATCCTAATGGTTATTTTGTAGATGATGAAGACTCAAAATATTTATTTTTAGGTTATAGTTTAGCAGCTTTAAGATTAAAAAAACAATTAGAGGAACAAAAAATTCTTGTAGATAAAGAGCATCCATTATTTGTTTATTCTCCTTGTGGAGTAGGTGGTTCAGCAGGAGGTATTGCTTTTGGATTAAGACAAGTTTTTGGCGATAATGCTCATAGTTTTTTTGTTGAACCAACACATTCTCCTTCTGTTTTAATAGGATTAATAACAGGCGAAAATGAAAAAATATGTGTACAAGATTTAGGTATTGATAATAAAACAGAAGCAGATGGTTTAGCTGTTGGTCGCCCATCAGCATTTGCAACAGTTATTAGTAATTTATTGATAAGTGGTATTTATACAATTGAAGATGATGAGTTATACAAGCTTTTATATTTACTAGGAAAAACAGAAAGCATTTTAGTAGAACCCTCTGCTACTGCTGGTTTAATTGGTGCTTACAGAATTAATAAAACCAATTACATTTCAGAAAATAATATTAATCCTTCTCAAATAACACATATAGCTTGGGCAACTGGTGGAGATTTAGTTCCAAAAGATGATATGGAAGAATTTTATTTCAAAGGCAAAGATTTATATTTTGAATCAATAGACTCAGTGAACTAAAAGTTTTCTTAATGACTTTGAAAAGTATATAGAGTTGATTTAGTTGATTAAGAATTAACCTTAAACCTTTGAACCACTAAGAAAAAACTCTATCCATTGGATAGGTAAGTGGTGATTAATTTTTTTACAACTATAATGATTCGTGTCTTCATGAACCATTATAGTTGAATTATTGAACTTACACACAAAGGCATAATTGATAGACTAATGACTTTTGATGAATATATGAATGATAATAGAGTGCTTATACTAAGAGAATAAATGTATCCATAACTTTTAGTGTAATTAAAGCTAAGCAAGCCTTTAGATTTTTTCTTGCTTCATCTTCTTATTATCTCTTAATTTCTTAGCCCCATAACCTACTCCTGCTGCTAATAATAAAGTTAAGCCTCCATCTACTGGTATATCATCTTCTGGTGGATCAAAATCATCTTGAGCTTTTACTGGTAAAGACAATATCATTATTACTGACATAATACTTATTATCTTATACAACTTTGATTTCATAATATTTTGATTTTACTTATTAGTTAAACTAACCCTTCTATTTTTTAATCTTTAAGAAGGGTTAGTCTGTAATCTGAATTTTATTCTTTTATTAATTTTTCTGTTGTTCTTTTTCCTTTACTATCTATAATTTCTACAACATAAATTCCCTTACTTAATTTTTGCACATCTAATTGCTCAGTTGTGTTAGTTGTTCTTAATTGCATTACTTCTTTACCAACAATATCTGAAACTTTTATATTGTAACTAATAGAATTATCAGCTAATTGAGGGAACTGAATAGTTACTAATTTATTAGATGGATTAGGAAACATTTTAATAGCAGAGTTTAGTGTTAATTCAGGATTAAACTGTTTGTTGAAAACAATGCCAAATCTTCCAATACCTTTTGTTGTAGCATTATCTTTATCTACAGTAAATTCGTATTCAGAATTGGCTTTAATATCTTGTAATGTATTTGTATAATTATCAATTAAGAAAATTTCAGTACCTAAGAAATTATCAAATTCATTAAAGGCTAATTTATAGGTACCACTAATTGTACTTGCAACATTTAACCAAACTGTATCAACTGCAAGTGTTTGTAATTTTCTTGTTTGTATAACCATTCCTTTATTTCCTTTAAGGCTTGTAATATAATTTGTACCACTATTCATAGAAGTAATATCTAAACTACCTTCTTCTGTATTACTAATATTAGCATCATTAGCAAAACGAATAATTACTTCATCCATTTGTGTACCATCATCTTGTAAATAATGTATTCTTATTTTTTCATTAAAGTTTCTACCTCTGAAATAACCTACATTTTTATCATCAGTTTTATAAGATTCTCTAAAATTTAAAGTTACATTTCCTGCAAGTTTTGATTGAACGAAAAAAGCTTGTCCACTTCCTATCATATCACCTTTAGTATTATCATAACCAACACCTCCTGTAAAAGAAATTCCATTCCAATAACTATAAACACCAACTGGGCTTGCTGGAACATAAATTGCATAAACATTATTTATACTACTATTATTATATGTTTTAAATGTATTAAAACTGATAGGGCTTGGATAAGGATTACCAACAAATACATAATTGTTTACAAGATTATTAGCATAAGTAATGGTAAAATTTCCAGCATTTTTTAATGTATTGTTTAAAGAGCCTTTAGCTTTTAATGTTACTTCACTTGGGCTCAAATAAGCACCATTACCATTAATTAAATCACATCCAATACTTCTATCTCCACGAATATTTACTCTAAATCCTTTACCAACACCTACATTATAAGCATTTGTAGATGAAGGAACTACCCAACGAGAACCACTATTTTGAGAAGCATCATAAACGTAAATACTTGGAGCATTAGAAATAGTTGCATCATAACCATTTGTATGAGTTGATAAGGAAGGGCAAACTGTTCCACCTGTTCCAGTACCTGTTATATGAATTTGTTGCTGCCAGGTATTTTGAATTGTTCCAGTAACAGGACTTGAAAGAAAACTCCATTTACGTGCAGCCTTAGCTGGAATGTAACGTTGCACACTAATATTACCATTGATATAATTTCCAATAATGTTTCCTTCAGCTATTCGTGCAGTGCCATTAATATCGCTTAATAGAACTAAATTTCCGTTTACATTTAATTGACCAGAAGTAGGGTACAAAACTCTTACAATTTTTACACTATCAGCATTAGTTGCTATACTTACTCCAGCTGAATTATCTATTTCAAGGTTATCAATTTTACCAACACCACTTATATTACTTGCAGTAGAACCAGTTAATACTAAGTTACCATCTCCTTTAACATAAGTATTGTTGATGAGGTTCACGCCATGTACAAATAGCTTTGCTCCATCTTGAATAGTAATATTTGTATTACTACCCAAATACAATTGACTATTTGCTTGTAAAACATAAAAACAAAATGCAACAAGCAATAATTTTATTTTTAAGTATTTCATAATATTTGTTTTTAAGTTTTAAAAATATTAAGTATAGTAAACAAAGATTTTAAAAACTAACTTTAATAGATTATTTTAGTTTCTCTGTTATTATTCTTTGTAATTCTTCTATTTGTTTTTGTTGTTGTTCTATCCTTTTGTTTTGTTCAATAATGTATAATGTAAGTTCTTCAGTTTTTTCTAAAAGTTTGTTATTCATTTCTACAAGATTTACTCCATTATTTTTTACTTCTTTTGCTGATGGAATATTTGGTAAGTGTTTGTGGGTTTTAATAAA
>JBPXJV010000067.1:0-35417 GCA_051715485.1 Chitinophagales bacterium | reverse complement strand
TAAGCTGCTTTAGCAGAAAGTAAACAACAACCTACTGCAATAAGTAAAGAAATTGAAGTAGTTAATGAAAATAAAGAAGAAATAGTTACTAAAGAACAATTAATAGAAGCGGAAGCAAATAAATTATTTAAAAATTTTGTTATTGCTAAATATCAAATTAGTAATTCTGAATGGAATTTATTTTATAAAAGTGAAGGAAAGAGTAGAATAAATAGTATTATAATTGAAGGCTTAGTATTAGCATTATTAGGTACAATTTTATTAAGAACTACTCGTAATACAAGTTTGCCTTTTTCAATTTTATTTTCAATTGGTTTTGCCATTTTTTATGGGTTATTGAAATATTTTTTAACTATGAAAAGTATTTCAGCAAATAATAAACAACAACACGAAATAATTGTTACTCAAAATAGTGTTATAGTTAATGGTAAAATGAATGTATTTAAAGATGATAGTAGATGGCTGAATTCTATAAAATTGATTAAAGAAAAACAACCAATGGTATTAGAAATTAATTTTGGTTGGCAAACAAGAGGTGGAGTTTCAAATGATGATTTAAGAATTCCTATACTTGATGAAATTACTGCACAAACAATCATCAATACTTTGATGGGAGAGAAGGAAGTATTAGAATAATAATTTCTTTTAAATAAAATTTACAGCAATGACAAATATTGAAACTTATGTTATAAATAAAGTTAAACAGATAAGGCAAGAAAAAAAATTATCTCAAGCCGATTTGGCATTTGCTATTGGAGTTTCAACAGGATTTATTGGAAAAATAGAAAGCTTCAGATTTAACTCAAAATATAACTTAAACCATATTTTCTTTTTATATAAATCTATTTATCTAATACTATATTTTTTTAGCTTCGCAATATGACAAAAGATTTTCTTGTACAACAAATCCAACAAAAAAAAACATATTTATGTGTTGGCTTAGATACTGATATTACTAAGATTCCTAAACATCTTCAACAATTACCCAATGCAATAGTTCAATTTAATAAAGCAATTATTGATGCTACTAAAGACTATTGTGTAAGCTATAAAATTAATACAGCTTTTTATGAAGCAATGGGTACTAAAGGCTGGGATATAATGGAAGAAACTTTGCATTATATTCCAGCTACTCATTTTAAAATTGCTGATGCAAAAAGAGGCGATATTGGCAATACATCATCATACTATGCAAAAACATTTTTTGAAACTTATCCTTTTGATGCTCTAACTGTTGCACCTTATATGGGAGAAGACAGTATAAAACCCTTCTTAGAATATGAAAATAAATTTACAATAGTTTTAGGGCTTACTTCAAATGCAGGAGCAAAAGATTTTGAATTTTTAAAAATAGGAGATAAGTTGTTGTATGAAAAAGTAATTGAAACTATTGCTAATTGGGGGACTCCAAATAATTTAATGTTTGTAGTTGGAGCTACACAAGCATCTGAAATTGTAAAGATTAGAACAATTATACCAGATAATTTTTTATTAGTGCCTGGTGTTGGTTTTCAAGGTGGAAGTTTAAAAGAAGTAAGTGAAAATGGTATGAATAAAGAATGTGGATTATTAGTAAATGTTAGCAGAGCTATAATTTATGCAGGTGCACATGAAAACTTTGCTGATGAAGCCAAACAAATTTCATTGGAACATCAAATTGAGATGAGCACTTATCTTTCTTAAAACTTATTTTTGCACGGAAAATTTTGCCTGTTATGCAAACAGGTTCAATACTTAACTGAAACATTATTTTATTTTTTAAAGATAAAATGATGTCTAAAATTTTATTATATGGCAGTGCTACACAACAGAATCAACAGCAAAGAGCTGAAAGAACAATTAATGAAAGAAACTGAACCTCGTATAACCATTAGTTTCTACAATTATTTCCCTATTCAAAACCCACAAGAGTTTAGAGATTTTTTGTATAAAAATTTATTTAACTTAAAAGTATTTGGAAGAATTTATGTTGCTAAAGAAGGCATCAATGCACAGATAAGTGTACCAGAAAGCAATTTTAAAATATTTAAAACCTTTTTATATAGCATAGAACCATTGAATAATGTACGTTTAAACATTGCTATTGATGATGATGGTAAAAGTTTTTGGGTTTTAAAAGTAAAAGTGAGAGAAAAAATTGTAGCAGACGGAATAAATGACCCAAATTTTAATATGGAAAATAAAGGCAAATATTTGAATGCTCAGCAAGCCAATGATTTAATACAAAATAATGATACAATAGTTATAGATATGCGTAATCATTATGAATATGAAGTTGGACATTTTGAAAATGCTGTTGAAATTCCAAGTGATACTTTTAAAGAGCAATTACCTATGGCTGTTGATATGATGAAAGGTAATGAAGAAAAAAATATTATTATGTATTGCACTGGAGGTATAAGATGTGAAAAAGCAAGTGCTTATATGTTACACAAAGGATTTAAAAATGTTTTTCATTTAGAAGGAGGAATTATTAATTATGCTAAACAAGCCAATGAGTTAGGTTTGAAAAGTAAATTCATTGGTAAAAATTTTGTATTTGATAATAGGTTAGGAGAAAGAATAACGGATGATATTATTGCTAAATGTCATCAATGTGGAAAACCTTGTGATACACATACTAATTGTAAAAACGATGGTTGCCATTTACTTTTTATACAATGTAAAGAATGTTCTACAAAATATGAGGGTTGTTGCTCTGATGTATGTAAAGAAACCATGCATTTACCCATTGAACAACAAAATGAAATTAGAAAAGGTATTGATAAAGGAATAATGATATTTAATAAGAGTAAAAGAAGGCTAAGACCAAGACTAAATGAATAAAATCATCAATCTTTAATCATAATTTTTATTTAGCCCAGCAGATACCCATTGTACATTCATAATTCCTTTCCTATTTTGTCCATCAGCAAACATAACAAATGCCACAACTTTCAGATTTGCAGTGTTTAATCCTGTAATATCTAAAGAAAAATTTGCAGTATATTCTCCATTTTTTATTTGCTTATCAGCAGGAATTGTAACACCCGAAATAGTAGTAGGAGAAGATTTATACACACCATTATGTATAAAATTAGTTATCATATCGCCAGAAGAGAAAAATGGATTTCCTGGATAATCGTTATTGTTATTATAATAATTCTTTTGAGGTGAAATAACATTATTTTCAACTAATAAAACTACCAATTTTAAGCTATCTTTTATTGTAGCATCAAAGCCAGTTTTTGCTGTAACTGATAAATTACTTCCTGTAATTGATGTATTTAATGCTAAACCTATTACTGCACGTCTTTGATATAAATGCCTAAACTCTGTACTGTCAGACATATTCATAACATCTCCATTTTCTTGAATAAATTCAGTACGATTAGCTAAAATTGTAGGTACAGAAGAAATACCAAATTTTGCTCTCATAGAAGAATCAACAACTCTATCAGTCAAAACATCGTTATTATGTATTTGCATTGCAAATAAGTTATTATTTGAAGTCATAAAGTTATTCAATTTATAATCCACTCTAGGACACCAACCACACCAATTTCCTGTAAAATATTCAGCTAAAACTTTGGTTGAATATTTAGCTGCTGGAGGATTAATAGTTGTAACAAATAATGTATCGCTAGCTACTCCAAACTTATTAGCATATATTTTATGAGTTCCTTGCTGATTATTTTCAAAATAAACTGCATTACCCATTATAGGCATATCATCTACATAAATCAAAGATGTTGAAGAAATATCTGTACTATCTTGATCCTTAACTGTAACAATAATTTCATCAATTCCATCAGCAACAACTGCTGTTTTATTAAATGAAATACGAATACTTGAAGGAATGGAAATTGAACTTCCATTTTCTTTTGAACAAGAAATTATTAAAACTGAAAGTGTACAATAAACTAAAAATCTATTAATTTTTCTCATATTCATTTTTATAGGTTGCAAACATAATTCATTAAACTACAGAAAATTAATAATTGTATAATTCAGTCTAAAGTTTTACGATTTTATTAAGAACTAAGTTTTAAATAGAAATTTTGACTCTTATATCCTATAATTAATATTATGTTAAGTTGAATAATGTATAAATAATCCCATCTTTAATCTTAATTAGAGATTAATATTTTTGCTGTTAAAAAACTTATCAAATGACTTTACATTATTTTACATACAATCTACCCTTTCAATATCCATTTAGCATCTCAGGAAACAGAATTAAAACCCATCAACCAACTTTAGTAGTTGTTTTAGAATTAGGAAATTTTTATGGTGTTGGCGAAGCTCCAGCAATAAATTATTATAATGTTACTTTAGATTCAATGATAGAAACAATTGAATCTAAAAAACAACTAATAGAAAAATTTGCATTTACTGAACCTGATAGATATTGGCACTACCTGCATCATTTATTAGAAAATAATTTTTTAGTTGCTGCTTTAGATATTGCTGCTTGGGATTTGTATGGAAAAATGATGGCTAAAAAGAAATTATTTGAAATATGGGATACTGAATGGAAAAATATTCCTTCTACAAATTACACTATAGGAATTGATAGCATTGATAAAATGCTTCAAAAAATTGATGAACATCCTTGGAATATTTATAAAATAAAATTAGGCTCTCCTAACGATATAGATATTATAAAAGCAATAAGAAACCATACTAAAGCTACGTTAAGAGTTGATGTTAATGGAGGCTGGGAAGTTGATGAAGCTCTCAAAAAAATTAAGATCTTAAAAGATTTAGATATAGAATTTATTGAACAACCTTTAGCAAAAGATAATTGGGATGGAATGAAAATTTTATATGAAAAAAGCCCCTTACCTATTATTGCAGATGAAAGCTGTGTTGAAGAAGAAGATGTAGCAAAGTGTTATAAATATTTTCATGGAATAAATATTAAACTTACAAAATGTAGTGGTATTAGTCCAGCACTACAAATGATAAAGCAAGCAAAAAATTTAGGAATGAAAGTAATGATGGGTAGTATGAATGAAAGCAGCATTGGTTCTGCTGCTATTGCTAATTTTTTACCTCAATTAGATTATGTAGATATGGATGGGCCTCTATTATTAACAAAAGACCTTGCAACCGGATTAGAAATTTCTTCGTCTAATGTTAGCATAAAAGGTAATTATGGATTAGGTATTATACCAGAACTCTTTTAAGCAAATTCAATATCCCATATTTGGAAAATTATTCCTACTATTAGATTTTTTTTACCATTTTATACTTTCAAAATAATTGATTTTCAATTAATTATCTCTTTGGCACTGAAGTAGATTGTATTATGGCATAAAACTACGAGCCATGATACAACATTCACTTAACATAAATAGCAATATTCAAATTCAACAATGTATTGCAGGATGCAGAAAAAGTCAAAAAGAATTATACGATACATTTTCTTCTAAAATGTTTGTAATCTGTTTACGCTATACCAAAAATCAAACAGATGCAGAAGATGTTTTGCAAGAAGGTTTTGTAAAACTATTTAAAAATTTAGATAAATATAGAGGCGATGGTTCTTTTGAAGGATGGATTCGTAGAATATTTGTAAATACAGCTATTGAGCATATTCGTAAAAATAAAACTACCATGCACGACATATCTGATGGCATTGAAAATACTATAAAAGATAACTATGCAAATGCTTTAGATAATTTATTTGAAAAAGATATTTATCAAATAGCTTCTAATTTAAGTGATGGTTATAAAACTGTTTTTAATATGTATGCAGTAGAAGGATACTCTCATAAAGAAATTGCTAATCATTTAGGAATTACAGAAAGCACAAGCAAATCTCAATTTAGCCGAGCAAAAGCTATTTTAAGAAATTTAATTCTTGGCAATAATAATAATATAGAAAATAATGTAGTTGCTTGTTAATTTAAGTTTTATTAGTTTTTCCCCAAGCCCATTTTAAAAATTCTGGGAATGCTTTACTCCAAGTTGCAATATCATGTTTGCCATCTGTAAGTAATGAGTACTTAATATGTTCATTAGTATATCCTTTAGCCTTTAATTCAACGATTAAATCTAAAGCATCATCAATACTATCAATAATTCCATTTTTATTTCTGTCTTCACTTTCATCTAATGCACCACATTGAATATAAAATTTTAGCCAAGGATAAAAAATACCAGTTCTAATTTGCAAGTGCATTAATCTATCTGTTTCATCATTATAACCATCTTCATAACTTTTTTTTCTCCACCACAAACTGCCACTAAATACACCAGCTTTTGTAAACTCACTTGCATGATTCCACACAATATCTAATGCTGTTAAAGCACCCAATGAAAAACCAGCAAATGCTTTTTCTTTAAAAGAAGGGATATGATATTTTTTTCTTACAAGAGGCAATAATTCATCAAAAATAAATTTATTGTATAAACCAGCCTTATCTCCTCTCCCTTTATAATCAGCACTATAAGCAACGCCATATTCTCTTTTTCTTTCTTCACCACAATGAATACCTAAACAAATCAATGGTTCAATAGCATTTTTATTATTCAAATCTTCTAAAATTTCATCAAAAGGCATTTTTAATAAATCTTGTCCATCATTAATTAATAAAATACTTACATCTTCAGGATGTGCTACATTGGTTGGTAAATAAGCATCTACAATAACTTCTCTTTCTAAGTAAATGGATTTAATTGTTATTGATTCAACAAGTACAGTTTCTAAAGCAATAGTTTTATCTTGAGGCATATATGTCAAAAATAAGAGAAAGAAATAAAAATTTCTTTAAACTTTTTTCACAAAAAAAATTGCTATTCAAATAACTTGCTATATATTGAACACGTTTTTAAAAAATTAAAAAACGATTTAACCACTAAAAATTTCACACCCTTCAATTTTATTTTTATGAGAAAAATTGGTATTCTACATGGAAAAGAAAGAAGTTTTCCAGAAGCATTAGTTCAAAGAATTAATAGCAAAAATATTCCTGGCATTGTTGCAGAACCAGTAAGAATTGATAAAGTTATGCAAGGAGAACCTACTGAATATGCAGTAATAATAGATAGAATTAGTCAGGATGTTCCTTTTTACAGAGCATATTTAAAAAATGCAGCATTGTGTGGTACAGCAGTAATAAATAATCCATTTTGGTGGAGTGCTGATGAAAAGTTTTTCAATAATTGCTTAGCAACAAAAATTAATGTGCCCGTACCAAAAACAGTTATTCTTCCTTCAAGAGAATTGCCTGATGATACATCTGCAGAGTCTTTTAGCAATCTTGCATATCCATTAGATTGGGAAGGCATTTTTAAATACACAGGTTTTCCTGCATATATGAAACCCTTTGCTGGTGGAGGTTGGAAGAGTGTTTATAAATTAGAAAGCATGGAAGACTTTTTTGAAAAACATTCAGAAACAGGTCAGTTAGTAATGTTACTACAAGAAGAAATTATTTTTGAAGAATATTATCGTTGTTATTGTATTGGAGGAAAATATGTTAGAATAATGCCTTACGAACCACGTAACCCACATCATTTACGTTATGTTGCCAACTTCTCTCCTTCTCCAGAAAGATTAAAATTAATGGAAGAAATTGTACTACGTATTAATCATTATTTAGGCTACGATTTTAATACTGTTGAATTAGCAGTTAGAGATGGAGTGCCTTATGCTATTGACTTTTGTAACCCTGCACCAGATGCAGATAAAAATAGTGTAGGTGAAGAAAATTTTGCATGGGTTGTAGAAACATCTGCAAATTATGCAATAGAAAAGGCACAAGCATTTGAACCAAATAAAGATAACCTTACTTGGGGAAAATATATTCAACACAGTGCTGCTAAAAAAACTTTATATTAATTGTATTCATTTTAAAAAATAATTTTAACAATGGCAAGTATTGATTATCGTCATTTTACTTTAGGTGTAGAAGAAGAATATATGGTTATTGACCCTACTACAAGAGAGCTTAAAAGTCATGAACAAAAAATTGTACAAGAAGGGCAAAAGCTAATAATGGATAAAGTAAAAGCAGAAATGCACCAAGCTGTAGTAGAAGTAGGAACAGATATTTGTGCAAATGTTGAGGAAGCATATAAAGATGTTAGTGTACTAAGAAATACTATTAGTAAAATAGCAGGAGATTTAGGTTTATGGGTAGGTGCAAGTGGCACTCACCCTTTTAGCCTTTGGGAAAATCAATTAATTACCGACCATGTTCGTTACAACGAAATTGTAAACGAATTACAAGAAGCTGCCAGAAGTAATTTAATTTTTGGTTTGCATGTACATGTTGGTATGGAAGATAGAAAAATGGCTATACATCTTGCTAATAGTGCACGTTATTTTTTGCCTCACGTTTATGCATTAAGTACCAACTCTCCTTTTTGGGAAGGTCGTAAAACAGGTTATAAATCTTTTCGTACAAAAGTTTTCGATAAATTTCCACGTACTGGTATTCCTGATAGATTTGAAAGTATAGAAGATTATGATAATTATGTAAATCTTCTTATCAAAACAAATTGTATTGATAATGCTAAAAAAATTTGGTGGGATTTAAGAGTGCATCCATTCTTTAATACTGTAGAATTTAGAATTTGCGATGTACCCTTAACAGCTATTGAAACTGCTGCTATTGCTGCATTGTTTCAAGCAATTTGTGCTAAGTTGTATAAACTTCGTTCTCAAAACTTAAATTTCATTATGTATCAAAGAGCATTATTAAATGAAAATAAATGGAGGGCAAGTCGTTATGGAATTGATGGATCATTAATTGATTTTGGAAAAGAATCTGAAGTAAAAACTCGGTTACTAATTTATGAATTATTAGATTTTGTTGATGATGTTGTTGATGGTTTAGGTAGTCGTCCTTTTATTAGTTATATAACTAAAATGCTTGAAATGGGCACAGGTGCAGATAGACAATTAGAAGTTTTTGAAAAAACAAATAGCTTAGTAAGTGTTACAGATTATATTCATGATCAATTTTTAGAAACACATATTTAAAAAAAAGAAAATTGAAAATATAATGACAACAAAAAAAACTTTACCTAATTCAACAGCAGTATTTGTATTAGGCATTTGCTCAATTATCTTTGGTTACTTTTTTGCATTAATAGGCCTTGTACTTGGAATAATTGGATTGTATTTGTCTAAGAATGGTAGGCAGATGTATAAGGAAAATCCTGAATTATACGAAGGATATGGATTATTAAATGCTGGTTGGATAATGTCAATTATTGGAATTGTGATTGGTGGATTAATTACTATTTACTCAATTTTTGTATTAGTAGCACTTAAATCGCTTTTATTTAAATAAAGCTAAAGACTTATAGTTAAAAGTATTTGATTGAATAGAAGCTAATTTTAATTTAAATTAAAAGATACAGTTAAGTTTTTTCAACTTAATTCTTTGCAGTTTTATATTTAATTCTATCAATAATATTTCTATTTAGCATAATAAGTTAACAGTGATATAAACTATCAAACAAATATTTTAAGAAAATAACTAACACTATAATTATATTTTCTAAAATATTAACACCTCAATAATCCTATTTTTGTAAAAGATTTTTTATCATTTATTGCCATATTGAAATTGCCATGAATACTGTTCAATCAAACTCTTTATTGAATACAGATAATATTGCTTTAGTTGAATGTCCTAGAGATGCTATGCAAGGTTGGAAACATTTTATCAAAACAGAAGATAAAATTCGTTATATCAATTCTTTATTAAAAGTTGGTTTTCATACCATAGATTTTGGAAGTTTTGTTTCTGCAAAAGCAATTCCTCAAATGCAAGATACAAAAGAGGTTATCAAAGAATTAGATTTAAATAATAGCATTTCAAAGTTATTAGCAATTGTTGCAAATTATCGTGGTGCTGAAGAGGCAGTTGTATTTGATGAAATTACTTATTTAGGATTTCCATTTTCTATTTCTGCAATTTTTCAACAACGCAATACAAATAGTACTTTAAAAGAAAGCTTAAAAAGAATTGATGATATACAAGAATTATGTACAAAATCCAATAAGCAATTAGTTGTGTATTTAAGTATGGGCTTTGGCAATCCTTACGGAGAAGTGTATAGCGAAAATATTTTATTGCATTGGGCAGATGAAATGGTAAAAAGAAACATTAAAATAATTTCTTTAGCAGATACTGTTGGTGTTGCAACTCCAGAACAAGTTTCATTTGCATTACAAACTTTAATTCCTCAATATCCACAAGTAAGTTTTGGTGTTCACTTACACTCATCTCCGACTAATTTTTCTTCAAAACTTTCTGCTGCTATTAATGCAGGTTGCAAACGTTTCGATGGTGCATTAAAAGGTATTGGTGGCTGTCCTATGGCTCAAGATGATTTAGTTGGTAATATGAATACAGAATTGATGATTCCTTTTTTAGAAGACAAAAAACTACTTACAGGTTTAAATAAAAATGCTTTACAAGAAAGTATGATAATAGCACAAGAAATATTTGTATAGAAATTAATTCCATTTCAATATTTTTTTAAATAATTATTTTTAAACCATCTAATCTATATAAAGTCTATTTATCAATAAATTTTATTTGCATGCATCGTTATATATATCTATTCTCTATTATTTTATTTTCTACAAGTTGTGTTAAAGATAGTGGTTCAACTCAACCAACAACAGAACAAATGTATTTTCCATCAACAACAAGCAATGCTTGGGAAGGAAAATCATTATCAAGTTTAGGATGGAATCAAAATGCAGTTCAACCACTCAAAGATTTTCTTGCATTGAAAAATACAAAAGCATTTATGATTCTTGTTAATGGAAGAATTGTTATGGAAGAATATTTTAATGGACAAACTATTTCAAGCGATTGGGAATGGAATAGTGCAGGCAAAACTTTGGTTGCTACAACTACAGGTATTGCACAACAAGAAGGGTTATTAAACATCAATAATAAAGCCTCAGATTATTTAGGTGTTGGATGGACAAGTATGCCATTAGCAAAAGAAAATTTAATAACATTGAGAAATTTATTAACGATGACTTCTGGTAATGATGATACAAAACAATTAATGATTAAAGCAAACTTAACTTATGTAGCAGATGCAGGAACAAGATGGGCTTACAGCAATATTTTTCAAAAACTAATTGATGTTGTTTCAAATGCAACAACTATCAATTTTGAAACATATTTTAACGATAAAATTAAAAATAAAATAGGTATGGATGGTTACTGGAATTTTGGAACTATTTTTTCTATTTATCATAGCACTGCAAGAAGTATGGCAAGGTTTGGTATTTTAGCTTTAAACAAAGGCAAATGGGAGAACACTCAAATCATCAATGAAAATTATTTTAATGAAAGCACTTCTACTTCACAAAACATCAATCCTTCTTATGGATTTTTATGGTGGTTAAATGGGAAATCAAATTATATGTTACCTAATGAACAAACTGTTTACTCTGGTGCTTTAATACCCAATGCTCCACCAGATTTATTTGCAGCAATGGGAGCAAAAGATCAAAGAATTTATATTATTCCAAGTAAAAAAATGGTTGTAATTAGAATGGGTGATGCATCTGACCCTCTTAATCCAACCTTTGCTGCATCTGGCTTTGATACAGCTTTATGGGATAAAATTAATGCACTTATTAATTAAAGAAATCTTGTCTATCAAAAATTTTACACAAATTGTTTATATAAATCAATAAACTGTTTTGCAATTACATCATTATCGTATTTAAGTTTTGCTTGAGCTGCAATTTCTTCTCTTTTATATAAAGAATACTGTTGCATAATCGTATTCATTGCATCGTTTAATGCTTGTATATTTTCAGAAGCAACCAAAATGCCATTATTTTTTTCAATAGCATCTGCTACTCCTCCAACTTCAGAAGCTACAATAGGTAAGCCACAACACAATGCTTCTACTAATACACAAGGAAAATTTTCGTGTCTGCTAAAAAGTACAAAAGCATTGGCTTGTTGTAAATAATCTACTACTTTGTTGTGAGGTACTTCTCCAATAAAAGTTATAAAATTTTGTAACTGCAATTCTTCTACTAATGGTTTGTGCAAATGAACATGATGACCAACTAAAATTAATTTACAATGATGTTTTTTTTCACGAATTAATAAATGAAATGCTTTAATAATTCCTGTTACATTTTTTTGTTCACTTAAAGTAGAAACATGAACCCAAGTAAAAATTTCTTGTTGTTGTAATGGCTTATAAAAAAATATTTTAGCATCTGCAATATTGTGAACAGTATGAATATTTTTTATACCTAATAAATTTTCCATCTTTCTTGCAATAACAGATGAAACATTAGTTACTGCAACAGCATTTCTACAAACAATTTTTGTATTTAATTTAAAAAATAAACTTCTGTTATTAAAATTATCAGGTGCTGCATCATCGTAATATGATGCTTGCTCAGAAACGATATAAGGTATGTTATATTTCTTTTTCAGTTGTAAAGCAATCCATCCTGCTTTCATTGGTACATGCACATGAATTAAATCTGGCTTGCCATTTTCTAAAAAATATTTTTCTATTGCTGTAATAGATTTTCTTTTATAGCAAAAGTTGTATCTTATTTTATCAATAATATTAAAACCCCATTTCTTAAATGAGAAGTAATAAACAAATTCTCTTAGTTGATCATTTTGTTGAATAGTTAATTCTTCTTGCAGATTAGCATCTTTACCTAATTGAACAATATGAAGAACATCTAAAGGCATAAAAGCAGCTACAGCCTTTGCATGGCGTTGAATAAAATCTCCAATTACTGGTTCATATTTATTAGGATACCAACTTGTTAGCCAAAGTATTTTCATAGTTGAGTTGTTTTATTGAACAACATATTTTTTACCCAATACCAATCAGCTTTATTGAATGAATATAATACACTTAAAGAAAACTGATGATCTTTAAAAAAATGATATAAAGAGTAAAGTAAGTTTACTGTATAACCTACTGTACTTACTGCTGCTGCTGCATTTATTCCCCATAAAGGAATAAAAATAATATTGCCTATTACAACAACAATTAAAGCAAACACCCCTCCTATTACATTAATTTTCACTTTCCCTTTTCCAGCAAAATATGCAGATAATAAACAAAGAATTGCTAAAGAAAAAATACCTGGTAACAATAATAAAGTTGGCAAAGTCATATTATCGAATGATGCTCCAAATACTGTTGGAAAAAGCCAAAAACCAATTGATGCTATTAAAATAATTCCTATAAACAACACTTGTAAAAACACACGAAAAAATATCAATATTGAGTTGGTAATATTTTCTCTTAAATAACCACTAGCAGTTTGAGGAAAAATAACACTGGCAAAAATTTGTGGCACAATGAGCATCATTTGTCCAAGCTTTGATGCTTGAATATAATTTCCTAAATCAGCAGGTGTGCATGTTGCAGTATTATATCTTACAAACCAGTAATCAATTCTATAAACAAAAAAGAAAATTACATTACTTGCTAATGCAACTAAAGAATATTTCAATAATAATTTTAAAGACACTTTATCTGGTAATGAAAACTCTTTATACGATTTATTGATAATGATAAATGCAACTGCCAATAATATTCCTTGTAATAAAATACTCAGAAAATAATTATTAACTACAATATTGTAAGCATTGCTTTTTTTATTTGCAAATAAAATTACTATAATCAAAATAATATTTATCAGGCTTAATAAAATGTTTGGAACAACATAATTTTTTTGAGCATAAAACAACACCATAAAAAAATTAATCAACAAAATACCGGCAATATAAGTTGCTGCATAAAAAACATAATTATCGGTATAAGCTAATTCTGAACTTTTTGCATCTTTAAAATAAATGCCAACAGCAATAGCAGAAATAATGCTAATAATTAAAGTCCAACATAAAGAAAACCACGCTAATTTATGATGACTAATAATATTACCAGAAGCATAATAAGTATAACCACTTTCCATACTAAGGCTTGCTACCAATAATATAAAAGAGAAAAAATTAGTAAGATAATATATCCATCCAGTGCCATCAGCTTGAAGGCTTCTGCTTAAAACAATATTTACTAATAAAAGAGTAACAAAGTATAACCCACGCCAAAGCAAACTTTGTTGTAACAATTTTTCAAACGTCATGAATGGGGTTATTGATTAAAGGGCTAAAATACAATAGTTAGCCTTATATTGTTGCTATTAAGAAGAATAGATTTAAAAAGCTAAATTAATGTGATACAGAGAAACTCTCATTTTTGTTGTGTTTATGCTTAAAGAAAAATTGAAATAAAATAGCAATTATTAAAGCATAAATAGCAAATACAAGCCATATATGATACCAATCTTTTACACCTTCGTGTGTAAAATAATTATCAATTAAATAACCACTTATTGAGCTTCCTAAAATTGCTCCAAAACCATTAGTCATCATCATAAACAAACCTTGTGCAGATGAACGAATGGCTGCACTTGTAGTTGTTTCTACAAACAATGAACCTGATATATTAAAAAAGTCAAATGCCATTCCATATACAATGCAAGAAGTAATAATAAATGCTAAACCAATACCTGATGGTGAGCCATAAGCAAATAAACCAAATCTAAAAACCCAAGCAAGCATACTTATTAGCATTACTTTTTTTATACCAAAACGATTTAAGAAAAATGGGATTGCTAAAATAAATAATGTTTCAGATACTTGTGAAATACTCATAATAATAGTTGAGTATTTTACAACAAAACTATTTGCATGTTCAGGCACATTACCAAATTCAGATAAAAATACATCGCCATACATATTGGTTAATTGCAATGCACCACCTAAAAACATGGAGAAAATAAAAAACAATGCCATTTTATAATTTGCAAAAAGTGAAAAGGCATTTAGCCCAAGCTTTTCTGATAAACTTGCATTTTTTGGAATAAGATTCTGAGGTTTACATTTGGGTAATGTAAAAGCATATATTCCTAAAAATATAGCAATAACTGCAGCTATATAAAATTGATTTGCATTGGCTTTACTACCAGATAAATTCGTTACCCACATTGCTACTATAAAACCAATAGTTCCCCAAACTCTTATTGGAGGAAAATCTTTTACAACATCATAATTTTTATCTTTTAAAATAGTATATGCTATTGAGTTAGACAATGAAATAGTAGGCATATAACACATCATACCAATTAACATTACAACAAAAAAAGTAGATGGGTCATTTACTTGTGGCAAATAAAAAAGTGCTATTGCATAACCTAAATGTAAAATACCATACAGCTTTTCAGCATTCAACCATCTATCTGCAATTATTCCTGTTAGTGCAGGCATTATTATAGAAGCAATACCTAATGTAGAAAATATTTTTCCAAAATCTGTTCCAGTCCAACCTTTTAAACCAAACCAATAGTTAGCAATGGTTATTAGCCAAGCTCCCCAAACAAAAAATTGTAAAAAACTTAATACAGTTAATCTTAGTTTTATTGACATAGCATTTTAGTTAATGGTTAAAGATAAAGGAAAAAATAAATTACCATTAACAAGAAGTTCAAATATTTGATAAATATTTTTAATTAGAAAGTTTGTAATAAATAGAGAAAAAGTAGAAGAATAATTTTTACATCCTTTTGCTAAGAGGAATATTAATAGGAATTAATCTGTCTTTAGAATTAGCAATCTCTTGTATAGATTTATCTTTAAACATACTCAATAAACCTTTTTTTACTTCTTCATAAGGTTTGTACATAGAGCAGGGTGTTTTTTCATTACAATTTGGTAAGCCAAGTACACAATCTTCAATTATGTGTGTTTCTTGCATAGCTTCAATTACAATATAAATGGGCTTTTTACTTGCTTCTTCTTTAATAAAAAAACCTCCTGTAGGTCCAGAGATTGATGAAACTATTTGAACATTTTTATTAGAAAGTAGTTGTAAAATTTTAGCAGTAAAGTGTTTTGGAGCTCCTATTCCTTCTGCAATTTCTTGTATGCTTACTTTTTTATGAATAGATGATTGGCGTGCAATAAAAATGGTTGCTCTTAAAGCATATTCTGTAGATTTTGAAAACATGGCATTTTGTTTTTGCTACATTATGAATAAAAAAACATCAACCCTTTTTTACAGTTTCTTGAACAGTTTTTACAACTTTATCTACATCAATTGCTCCTTCTTCTTGGCTTACAAGTTCTCCATTTGGTTTAAATACACTAATTATATTTGAATGAGAAAAATCTATTGGAGATATTTTTTTATATTTCATGGATAGAACATTTGCAAACTCTTGTGTTGCATATTCATTAGATGTTAGAAAAACCCATTGTGGCTCATCCATTTTATTGGTTTTTGCAAACTCTTTTAATTTTTCTGGTGTATCTGTTTCTGGGTCTATTGATACTAAAACCAAAGACACTTTATTAATTTCTTTTCTATCAATCTTAGCTTCAATACTTTTCATTTTAGAAACTAAAATTGGACAAGCAGATTTACAAGTTGTATAAATCATTACTACTACTAAAGTTTTTCCTTGTAAGTTTTTTAATTGCAAAGAATCATTGTTTTGATTTCTCCAATTTGATGTAAGATTAAAAATTGAATCAGAAGGGAGTTCTGTAACTTTTGGTTTATTTTCTTTACAAGCAACCAATAATACAATTGAAAAAACTAAGTAATAAAAATATTTCATCTTAATTATTTTTTAATTATTGTAGTATCTTTTGCACATCTAAAACCTAAGTTAGCAATAGTATAATTTGCTTTAACAGAAGTACGAAGTGCAAAACGCATAAATGCTGCATAATTTAAAACATCAGTAGAACTTGTTGCACTGCCTGCACAAAATAAATTTTTATCTTCATATTGTCCTGTACGAGAATCATTGGTTGTAAGAACAGAATTAAAATCATCTGTCCATTCCCAAATTAAATCAAAAACATTATATACACCCCAATAGTTGGGTTTACTTTGTTTTACAGAATTAAATTGTCTATCTTTTTGAAGATATAAACTTGTAATGTTATTAGAATATTCAGGTTTTGTTCTTGCATTTGGAGAAACTTCATCTGCCATTGCTACAAACTCCCATTCATCTAATGTAGGTAATCTTTTTCCAACACTTTGAGCATAAGCTTTAGCAGCAAACCAAGATACAAAACAAACAGGTGCATCTGGCTTTGCATTTTTGGGTAATTCTGTATCAGATTGCCAATCTCTTAAATAAGTTAAGTCTGCAAATATTTTTTTAATATTAGATTTACTCCATTGTGGATTTGCTTTTACAAAAGCTAAAAATTCTTCATTAGTTACTGCTGTTTCATCTAATAAAAAAGGAGCAACTTTTGTTAATACTGAGTCAGAACCATAAAATGGTTTATACTCCCCACCAGGAATATAAACCATTTTAACGTCTGAAGAAATAGGATGAATAGTATTTGAATTTGTTTTAGAATGGTTATTAGCATTTATAGCTAATTCATTATTTTGTTTATTGCACGAAACAAGTAAAACAAGTAATAAAATCTTTAACCAATTCAAAACTTTCATCATTTTAATTTTTTATTATTCTTTAGTTGTTGCACCATTAGCTTTAAATACTTTTGGATTAGCATCTCCAGTAACTTTTAATTTACCAATTGCACCTTTGTTAAATGCTCTTGATAATGAGTGGTCAACTATAACATATTCACCAGGAACATCACACTTAAATTCTACAATTGCAGAACCACCAGCAGGAATCATTGTAGTTTGAATATTATGAGAAATTTGGCTTCCACCTTCTAAATATACGTTATCAAAAATTTCTCCAATAACGTGGAAAGAAGAAGTAAGGTTTGGACCACCATTACCTACAAATAAACGTACAGTTTCTCCTACTTTAGCTTCAATCATATTTGCACCTAATAAAGATCCTTTTTTACCATTGAATAAAACGTAATCAGGATTTTCAGCTACAGCTTTATCGTTATCAAATTCTAAAAGTCCTTTTTTAGCAGCAGAAGCTTTTGTATAGAAATCACCTTGCATAATGTAGTATTCTTTATCTACTTTAGGTAATCCACCAGCAGGTTCAACTAAAATTAAACCATACATACCATTTCCAATATGCATAGGTACTGGAGGAGCAGCACAATGGTAAACATATAATCCTGGGTTAATAGCTTTAAAAGTAAAAGAAGCTTCTTTACCTGGAGCAGCAGTTGTTGCAGCAGCACCACCACCTGGTCCTGTTACAGCATGTAAATCTATGTTGTGAGGCAAAACACTATTTGCTGCATTTTTAAGATTTAACGTAACTTCATCTCCTACTCTTACACGAATAAAACTACCTGGAACTGTGTTGTTAAATGTCCAAAATGTATAAGAAATACTATCTGCTATTACGCCTTCCATTTCTGTAGTTTCAAGATTTACAATCCATTTTTTTGGACCTCTGTTACCTACAGGTGCTGGAACTTTAGGAGCACCAGTTACTTCTAAAACCTGAGGTTCTCCTTCTGCAACCATATCAATAGCAGATTGTGATGAGTTGCCAGAATTTGTTCCACTTTTACAAGCTCCAAATATGACTGCCATAACGAAGCTTACCATGATTAACTTGTTTGTCATAACGTGTTATTTTGTTTTGTTTGAATGATGAGAAATATTTAAAATTTTACATTAAAAATGTTAGGATTGATATTTATACTTAACCAAACCCAATGTTGTAAAGAGTTTGGATTATTTGCATTTTTTAAGAAGTTTAATGATGATGTAGTTGTATAAATAGAATAACCTCCTACAACTTTTGCATATTTATGTATTGAATAACCAAAATCAACATCAAATTCTTGACCAAGATTGGTTGATAAATTTTGATTGTTATCTACTATTTTATTTGGAGATAAAAATTGATGAAGTGCAAAACCAAAATTTGTACTTGCAGTAGGTTTTAAACTTGCTTTTGCATAAATATCAACTAAGCCAGAACCTTTATGACCATTGCCAGCATAATAATAATCCATTGAACCATAAAACTTATGATTAGTGCCAAAATATGGTGTAAATGCTTTGTTATCTTGTACTCCAGCAGTACCTACATCATTACCACTTAAATAATCTGTACCTAAGCCTAAGTTCCATTTTTTATCTAATTTTTTATCTAAATAAAATGCAATTAAATAAGCATTAGTTTTAGCACCTGCAGGATTTTTTCCTAATTGTGTATAAGCAGATGCATTAAATTTCCAATCTGAACCTGTATAAAAATAATTTGCTCCTATTGTTTGTAAAAAATAATTCTTTGCATCAACATCTAAAAAATTTGCTGCAGATTGAAATCCAAGATTATTGAATAATAAACTTAAATTGCTTTTTGAGTTAAAATTAAATTTAGCCCATAAAGTTTGCATCCATTTATAAGGAGTTGCATCTAAAGGAGAATATAAACTTCCAGAAATGTTGCTTAAATTATTGCCATATAATTCTTTGTAGTTTTGATTGTAAGCAGCATAAGCCTTAAACAAAAATTTCTCTTGATTGATATGAAATGAAATTGCATCATGAGCTCTTGCACCTTGTGCCCAATCTAATTCGCCAAAAAAACGCTCATCATCTAAACTGATAACTTGACGACCAATTTGCAAAGAATTTGTTTTGCTTACATGCAATTTAGCCCAGGCTTCAAAAAATGCTACCCCATTTTTTATTCCTGCTCCTTGTGTTAAACCATCTTGTCCCCAAACTGATACATTTTGAGGAGAAACTTGAACTGTAAGTAGATTTTTGTACTGATAGTTGATATTAAACCTATTTCTCTGACTAATTAATGCTGAAGGTTTTTGTCCTTGAGATAATGGTTGAAAAGCTCCACTTCTAAATTCAGCTTTTGGTCTCATTTGAAATGAAACAGAAAGTTGGTTGTCTTTATCTGTTGTGTTTTGTGCTGAAAGGTTTTGAAATGATAGTGTAGTGAAAGCTAAGAGAGGTAATAATTTGATTTTACTGTGACTGTCCATATAAAGGGTGATTTATTTGGAGTGCAAAATTAAATACCATATTAATCAAGGACAAAATTATCTTTGATTAATTTTCTAATAATTACGATTTAGTATAAAATCAAAAAAAAATATTGACATTTTTATTGTTATTCCAAATAAAACTGTATGAAATTGTTTTAAACTAAAAAATATCTAACAACAAAAAGTTGATTTAAAGCAAATAATTATTGTTAGATATTAAATTTATTTACAGTTAATTATTTTTTTGATATTTTAAATCTCACACCAGTATATATCATTCTACCATAAATTGGTCCCCAAATAATTGAAGCATCAAAATAATTACTGAAAGGATTTGCTGCATCAATAATGGCATTTGATTGCATAAAGTTTCCTAAATTTTCTGCTCCTACATAAACTTCTAAACCATTATTCCACTGCTTTGCTATTTGTGCATTTGCTAAAACAAAAGATGGAGAATTATTTCCCATTTGTTTATCTATTGGATTGGTAGAAGTATTAGGTAATCTTTTTGAAGAAAGCCATTGCATAGTATAATCAAACTTCCAATGATTGTTGGTTTCATAAGCAAGATTAATGAATGCTCTGTGTGCTGCTGTTAAAGGTTTTTGCATTAATGTTCCTTGATAAGTAGTTTTAACATCTAAAAATCTGTATGCTGCACGAATATCAAAACCAGCAAATAAAGGATAATTCACTTCTACCTGAACACTTGTAGAATATGACTTTCCATCAAGATTATAGAAAAATACTTTTTGTGCATTTGCATCAACATCTGTAACAATTTGGTTACTGAAATTAGTATAATAAGCATCTACACTTACAGAGCCTTTTCTATTTCCTTGTTTAAAATTTTGCACAATTCCTAAACCATAATTCCATGCTTTTTCAGGATTTAATCCATAAGCATAATTATTATTTCCTTGAATAACAAAACTTCTTGCACTTGCCATTAAGCCTGTGTTTTCAGCAAAAATATTTGCTGTTCTAAAACCTGAGCCAACTGATAATCTTACATCTGTATTATTAGTTGCAGCATATTTAACATGCAATCTTGGTGTAATTTGTGTGCCATAATTATTATGAAAATCTGAACGTAATCCTGCAACAACATTTAATTTTTCAACACCACTAAAAGTATATTCATAAAATAAACCTGGAACATTTTCTGTTCTGTTATAATTGTTTAATTTATATTCTTCTTTAAACTCATCAAATTGCCAACTAATTCCTGTTCTGTATTTATGATTTGTATTGCCAATAATTGATTGATAAATTAAATTAGCATAAATACTTTTTTGATTTCCATTATAAGGAGTTAAGCCATAATAAGAACTATTTTTATATTGTGTAGCACTAAGCATTAAGCCTATGCTCTTATACTTCTGTTGTGGAAATACATAACCGAGTTTTGTTTGTATTTCGTATTGCTCTGCTTTTAAACCTACACCATAAGCATTGGTAGTAAATTTATCTTTTGATGCATTAAAATGTTCTTGCCCTGCTTGTCTATCATCTTGCAATGCTTTAATAGCAGCTTGAAAAATAATTCCTTTATTATCAGCATATTTCCAACGATTGATAATATTTATTTGTTGCCCTAATGGCAAATCAAGAAAACCATCTTTATTATTATCCACTTTCATAGACGAAAGATTGCCATGTAATAACAATGCTGTACTCCATTTGTTATTAAGTTTATGAGCAAGATTTACATTAGCTTCTATCCTACCCATATCGTTTAAGTAAGCATTAAGCAATAATTTTTCAGAAGCATCAGGTTTTTTTTCTTCAACATTTATTTGTCCTGCAATACTTTCATAACCATTAGCTACAGAGCCTGTACCTTTTGTAACTTGAATACTTTCAATCCAAGAACCTGGTATAAATGTTAAACCAAAACTTCCTGCTAATCCTCTTAATGATGGAATATTTTCAACTAACATTTGTGTATAGTTGCCAGATAATCCTAAAAGTTGAATTTGTTTCATACCAGTTACTGCATCTGCATAGCTTACATCAACAGAAGGGCTTGTTTCAAAACTTTCACTTAAATTACAACAAGCTGCTTTAGTTAATTCTTTTGAACTAATGTTTAAAGTATTTAAAGTGCTGATAGAAGAAATATAGGTTGATGCTCTTTTAGATGTTACAACAACTTCTGTAAGATTTGTACCAGAAGCATTTTTTAAAATAATTTTCAATTCATCATAATTATTTACATGAATTGTATCAGACTTAAAACCAACATAACTAACAACAATAGTTGCAGGTACTTCACAAGATAATTTAAAAACTCCTGAATTATCAGTAGCAACAGAATAATTATTATTTGTTAAACAACGAACTGTTGCTCCAACAATTGGATTAATTTTTCCTTTTTTCGATTCTTCAAGAACTACACCAACAATTATATTATCATCATTATTTTCTTGTGTGTTAGTTGTTTCTGTTGATATTTCTGCTGTTTGATTTAAAGTTTCTCTTTTATAGTGGCAACAAGAAGGTAGCTTGTTATAAACATCATCATTTGCTTTAAATTCTTTTGTATCATGCCCTACTACTGCAAGGCTTTGTTTTATTTTAGCTACAGAAGTTTTTAAAGAATCAAAACGTATAGTAAGCATTTTTGTATTTACATCCCAAGTTGCATTTGAAACTCCATTTTTTAGTGCAGTTTTTTCTATACGTTCTTTACACATTTCACAATTTCCCCAAACTTTAAATGTTTCTGTTTTTGCATTTTTCTTTTGGGCAAATGAGGCAACAGAAATAATGAGAGCTATTAATAAGAATAAATAATTTTTCATTGTATTTAATTTGATTTTTTACTTGAATAATAAAATAGTGAGGTAAATGAATTGGTTGGAATTCATTTAAAGTAAAAATCAAATTCTAAATGTGCAGAAAAGAATATTAGTTGCTACCGAATTAATTGAAGGAGGCTTATTATTTACAATAACCTTTTCAGCTTGTTGAAAGTTATTGTATGAAATAAGAACATTATCAAAAACTGTAGGTAATGCTAATGGTGCAATGCAATTAAAATCATTTGAAGGAGTTTGTTGCTGATCTGTTTTTAATTGAATGTGTACTTTTTTGTTTTTACAACAATCTTTCTTTTTATCGCCAGTGCATTTTGAAGCTTCTGCTGTTTCGTGAATGGTTACTGTTTTTAATTTTCCACAGCAATAAAAATAATTTAGGCTTACTCCAAAAGAAGCAATACTATAGCTGAAAAGAATTAATATGAGTAAACACTTTTTCATTAACTGCAAAAGTAAATAATTTTTTTTAGACGTTTGTTATTGAATTGGTAAACTATATTATTAACCTAATACAACTGCTCCTAATGCTGGCAGATTAAGGGTTAAGAGATGTTTTTTCTCTTTTTTATTTTTAGTAATAACTTTAATTTCAGGATTAAATACATCACCAGTTCCCCAATATTCTTTATCATTACTATTAAAAATTTCTTTCCATTTATTTTTTCCTTTTACCATTATTTGCCAATTATATCTTACTGTTGGTGTCATGTTTAAAATAACAATTACATCATCAATATCATTATTACCTTTTCTTTTATAGGTCAAAACTGCTTCTGATGTATGTTCTAAATCTAACCATTCAAAACCATCTTGATTAAATTGTTTTTCATATAATGCAGGATAATTTTTATATAACTCATTTAGTTTTTGAACGCAATAACGCATACCACCATGACTAACTAAATCTGTTAATTCCCAATCAAGTTCTGTTTTATAATTCCATTCAGTTGTTTGTGCAAACTCATTACCCATAAATAAAAGTTTAGCACCTGGATGAGTAAACATATAAGTATATAACAATCTCAGGTTAGCAAATTTTTGCCAAGTGTCACCAGGCATTTTATAAATCATAGGACTTTTGCCATGCACTACTTCATCATGACTTAATGGTAACATAAAATTTTCATCATAAAAATACATCATACTAAATGTAAATTCATCTTGATGAAATTGCCTGTAAATAGGATCAATCTTAAAATATCTTAAAGTGTCATGCATCCAACCCATCATCCATTTCATACCAAAGCCTAAGCCATCATCATAAATTGGTTTGCTTATTTTTGGCCAATCTGTTGCTTCTTCTGCAATCGTTTGTATATCTGGGAAATCTCTGTATAAAGTTTCATTCAAATCTTTAATAAAAGCAATAGCTTCTAAATTGCCATTTCCACCAAATTTATTAGGCTCCCATTGTCCTGTTTTTCTGCTATAATCTAATCTTAACATTGAAGAAACTGCATCAACACGTAATCCATCCACATGAAATGTATCACACCAAAATCTTGCACTACTGATAAGAAAACTTTTTACTTCTCCTTTTTTATAATCAAAAACATAACTATTCCAATCGGGGTGATAGCCTTTTCTCATATCTGTATATTCATAAACATGAGAACCATCAAACATAAACAATCCATGAGCATCATAAGGAAAATGAGAAGGAACCCAATCTAATATAACACCAATATTTGCTTGATGAAAAGCATCAATTAAAGAAGCAAATTCTTCTGGTGTACCAAACCTACTTGTAGGAGCAAAATATCCAATACCTTGATAGCCCCAACTCCCATCAAAAGGATATTCCATAACTGGCATAAGCTCAACATGTGTAAAACCCATTTGTTGCACATAAGGCACTAAACGTTCTTTAATTTGTTGATATGAATTGTAGGATTCTTCATTGTTTTTTTCAGGCTTCATCCAACTGGCTAAATGCACTTCATACACGCTCCAAGGAGCATTTAATGAATTGTATTTTTCTCTTTCATTCATCCATTTAGTATCGTTCCAATCATAATTTATTTTGTATGTAATACTTGCAGTATCTGGTCTTTTCTCCCAATAATTTGCAAAAGGATCTCCTTTATCTAATTTCAAACCTTTATAGCCTATGATGTGATATTTATAAGATTCTCCACTTAAAATATTTGGAATAAAACCTTCCCAAATTCCACTTGCATCAGTACGTGCTAATAAAAGATGAGCAGCAGTATCCCAATCATTAAATTCTCCTATAACTGAAACATAGCTTGCATTTGGAGCCCATACAGCAAAATAAGTTCCTTGCTTATTTAATACTTCTATTTGTTTATTACCAAATAATTTGTACAAACTGTAATGAGTGCCATTTTTAAAATTTTTGATGTCTTCTTCTGTAAATAAAGAGTAATTCCAAACAGGACGATTTGTATTAACAAAAAATTGTTCTTCGTATTTGAGTGTATGATTAATTTTTAATAAATTTTCAGCAATAGAATGTTCATCACCATTCGTACTTAACAAATGCCTCTTATCATTTTTTAAAGATGTAATCTTTTTTGCCATACTATTTTTATAACTCTTATTTAACTTAAAATAAAAATAGCAAATTTATTTTCTATACTATTTAAAATATATTGCAAACTTAATACACAAGTTATAGCTTATTGCATTGTGTAACAATTAAATTATGAAACACCTTATAGTTATACTATTTATTATTGTTAATTTTTCTGCTACACAAGCTCAAACAACTGCTATTAAAGGCACAGTGATTGATACTCTTAACAATCAAAAACTTCAAAATGCGGTTATTAGTATTTTAACTAAAAAAGATTCTGTTTTATATTCCTTTACAAGAAGTGTAGCTGAGGGAAATTTTATTATTAATAACATAGTTGGTGGAAAATATATTGTATTAGTTACTTACCCTGGTTATGCAGATTATTATGATACAATTAATGTTACAATTAATGAAACCATACAATTAGGCATAATACAACTTACTACAAAAGCACATTTATTAGAAGATGTTACAGTAGTACAAAAAATTGCTTCTGTAAGAATGAAAGGCGATACAGTAGTTTACAAAGCAGATAGTTTTAAAGTAAAATCTGGAGCATCGGTAGAAGACCTTTTAAAACAATTTCCAGGAATACAAGTTGATAAAAATGGAAATATTACTGCACAAGGAACAAGAGTAGATAAAGTATTGGTAGATGGAGAAGAATTTTTTGGCAATGACCCAACTATTGCTACTAAAAACCTTAATGCAGATATGGTTAATGAAGTTCAGGTATTTGATAAAAAAAGTGACCAAGCAACATTTACTGGAATTGATGATGGACAAACTTCAAGAACAATTAATTTAAAATTAAAAAATAGTATTAAAAAAGGGTGGTTTGGAAAAATGGAAGTTGCTAATGGATTTGAAGATAGATGGAATAATAATTTAATGGCAAATAGTTTTAAAGATAAAAGGAAACTATCTGTTTTTGGTATTGCAAGTAGTACTGGCAAAACAGGTTTAAACTGGGGTGAAGCAAGCAAATATGGTAATGCAAGTACATTTTCATTTTCTAATAGTGATGATGGAAATGTGTTTTTTTTCAATAATAGAGATGAATTAGATAATGCTAATTATTGGGGAGAAGGAATACCAAAAAGTTGGAATGGTGGTATTAATTATGTAAATAAATTTAATAATGAAAAACAACAAGTGAATGGTAATTATAAGTATGCAAAACTGATTAATGAAGGATTTGGCACTACTCGTTCTCAATCTATTTTACCAGATACTTTATTTTTTAATAATGAAAGTAGAACTGTTTTTGGCTTAAAAGATAAACATAGTATTGATGGAGGTTTAGAAATAATGATTGATAGCTTTTTTTCAATAAAAGCAACTATAAATGCCTCTCAAGGAAACTTTAGAGGTAATAGTATTATAAATAGTGAAGCGTTAAATGATGTAGGCAATTTTGTAAATACCAGTAACAGAAAAAATAATTCTGCTGGAAACAATCAAAATTTAATTGCCAATATTTTATTAAGAAAAAAATTTAAAAAAGTAGGAAGAACATTATCACTAAATATTAACCCACAATTTTCTGAAAATAACAGTGAAGGATTTTTATATGCCGAAAATGTTTTTTATACCAAAGCTGGTACTATTAACTTTTCTGATACTACTAATCAAAAAAAAGAATCAAATAATAAAAGCAATTATTTTAGGTCAAAACTTTCTTATACAGAACAATTAATGAAAGATTTTACTGTAGAAGTTAATTATGGATTAAACTTAAATAAGTTTCAAAATAAAACTTTAAGTTACGATAAAGGTATTAATGGAAAGTATGAAAATTTAAACAAATTATATAGCAACGGTTTTGACTATAACATTAATACAAACCTAATTGGTACAATGTTTCGTTACAATAAAAAATCATTAAATGTATCAGCAGGAACTGATGTAGCATTTACAAATTATCAGCAAAAAAATTTGATAAAAGATAGTTCCTTTTCATATAACTATCTAAACTTATATCCAAGAATAAATTTTTCTTATAAATTTAATTCAAATAAAAGATTAAGTTTTAATTATAGTGGTAGAACAAATCAACCAACTATTCAACAAATTCAACCCATTGCAGATAACTACAATCCAATGATGGTTTTAATAGGAAACCCTTATTTAAGGCAAGAGTTTAATCATAGCTTTTTAGTTTATTTTAATAATTATCAAGTACTAAAAAACAGAGGATATTATTTAAGAATGAATTTTAGTACTACATCAAATGCAATTCGTTCTAATAATTTTACAGATACTTTAGGTAAAACTATTTCTCAGTTTGTAAACTTACAAGGAAATTATAATTATGGTATTTATCTAAGTTATTTTACTAAAATAACTGCATTAGATTTATCTATCACAACAACTTATGATTTTAATACTAATAATAGTGTTAGCATAGTAAATAAATTAACTAATATTACCAATAACAAGATACATAGTTTTAGTATTAATTTTTCAAAAGAAAAAGAGGATGTTTATACTATTTGGTTTTATAGTGGTGCTAATTATAATCTTTCTACTTCATCTATCAGACCAGATATTAACACAAAATATTGGAGTGGAAATATGGGGCTTGATTTTAACATTCAACTTCCATATAATTTTGAACTTAATAGTGAAATTGAAACTGAGTTTAGAGAAAAAACACCCTTATTTATTGGTAATAACAATGTAACAGTTTGGAATGCTTATATCAGTAAAAAGATAACCAAAAATAAAAAATCAGAAATTCGTTTTTCGGCTTATGATATTCTAAATCAGAATAAAGGATATACAAGAAACATAGGCAGTACAGTACTTACAGAAAATACTTATCAAAAATTATCTCAATACTTTTTGTTAGGTTTTATATGGAATTTTACTAAAAATGGCACTTCAAATAATTAATTAAGTTATGATAAAAGTTATCTTACTTTTCATTTTAAGTAGCATACATCATTTTGTATTTTCTCAGCAAATTTTTATACATAAAGGTAAAATTGAGTTTGAAAAACAAGTTAATATTCATAAAGAATTAGAAGAAGAAAATGAAGATGGAGAAGAAGATAATGTTTGGGTACAAAACATGAAAAAGACTATTCCTAAATTACAAACAACCTATTACAATTTATATTTTAACGATAATAAAACATTATATAAAGCAGGAAAAGAAGCAACGCAAGGAACTCAAAAAATTCCGGAATGGTTATCAGATAATTCTTTAGAAAATATCATTTACAATGATTTAGAAAGTAAGAAAACTATCTCTCAAAAAACTGTTTATTCCAATACATTTTTATTACAAGATAGTATTAGAAAAATAAATTGGAAAATTACCAATGATAGTAGAATGATTGCTGGTATTGAATGTAGAAAAGCAATAGGAATTATTTTTGATAGTATTTATGTATTTGCTTTTTATACAGATATTATTACATGCTCTGGAGGACCTGAAAGTTTTACAGGTTTACCAGGAATGATTTTAGGCATTGCAATACCTCGTATTAATACATATTGGCTTGCTACCAAAATTGAGGTAATACAATCAGCCGAAACTTTCATTATTGAACCCAAAAAAGGGAAAAAAATTACTTACTCAGAATTAGAAAAGCAAATACATAAGGCAACTAAAGATTGGGGTAAAGAATCTAAAAGAATTATTTGGAAAGCTTTGATTTAAAGTCTTAATAATATCAAATAATACTTCTACCCTTCTACATAACTTTCTACAGGTTCGCAAGTACAAATTAAATTTCTATCGCCATGTGTATTATTAACTCTTGATACACTTGCCCAAAATTTATTTTGCATTACATAGTGTAAAGGAAATGCAGCTTGCTCTCTTGAATATTTATGATTCCATTCATTTGCACAAATGACAGCTTGTGTATGTGGTGCATTTTTTAAAGGATTATCTGCTTTATCAGCAGTTCCATTTTCTATTGTAGCAATTTCATTTCTTATAGAAATAAGAGCATCACAAAATCTGTCAAGCTCTGCTTTATCTTCACTTTCTGTAGGCTCAATCATAATTGTACCTGCAACAGGAAAACTCATTGTTGGTGCATGAAAACCATAATCCATTAAACGTTTTGCTACATCTTCTGCTTCTATACCTGCTGTTTGTTTAAATGGTCTTAAATCTACAATAAACTCATGAGCACAAGTACCATTTGCACCAGTATATAAAATAGAGTAATGTTCTATTAATCTTGCTTTCATATAATTGGCATTTAAAATAGCATATTCTGTTGCCATTTTAAGACCATCGTAGCCTAACATTTTTATATAAGCATAACTAATTAATAAGATAGAAGCACTACCATAAGGAGATGCTGAAACTGCACCAATATTTGAATTTTCAAATGTAATATGCCCTGGTAAAAATTGTGCTAAATGTTGTTTAACACAAATTGGTCCAACACCTGGTCCTCCTCCTCCATGAGGAATTGCAAATGTTTTATGTAAGTTTAAATGACAAACATCTGCACCAATAATTCCTGGACATGTTAAACCAACTTGTGCATTCATATTTGCACCATCCATATAAACTTGCCCACCATTATCGTGTACAATTTTGCAAATTTCTTTGATACCTTCTTCAAATACACCATAAGTACTTGGATAAGTAACCATTAATGCTCCTAAGTTTTCTTTATACTGTTCTGCTTTAGTTTTTAAATCTGCAATATCAATAGTACCATCTTCATTGCTTTTTACTACAACTACTTTCATACCAACCATTACAGCACTTGCTGGGTTTGTGCCATGTGCAGAAATTGGAATTAACACAACATTTCTATGAGCATTATTATTTGCTTTATGATATTCCATAATAGTTAATAATCCTGCATACTCTCCTTGAGCTCCACTATTAGGTTGTAAGCTACAAGCATCAAAGCCTGTGATCTTGCATAAGAAATCTGATAGTTCTTGTATAACTTGTTTTATTCCTTCTGCTTGATTGGTAGGAATAAATGGATGTAATTGACCAAATTCTGCCCAACTAACAGGAATCATTTCTGTTGCTGCATTTAATTTCATGGTACAGCTACCCAAAGAAATCATACTTGTATTTAAAGAAAGATCTTTATTTTCTAATTGCTTTAAATAACGCATCATTTGGCTTTCACTTCTGTATGTATTAAATACAGGGTGTGTTAAATATTCAGATGTTCTAGTAGCATAAGAAGGAATTGATGTTAGCATACTATCACTATCAAATTCAATTTCAGCTTCATCTTTTCCTAAACTTTCTGCAAACACATATACAATATCTAAAACATCTTTTTGTGTGGTAGTTTCATCTAAACTTATGCCTATTAAATTTTCATTAATATAGTGGAAGTTGATTTGATGTTTTTCTGCAATGCTCTTTAATGTTGAAGCATTTGCTTCTACTGCAATTGTATCAAAATAAGCAGTGTTACTATTTTTAAATCCTAATTCTTGTAAACTATTGCTTAATACTTGAGTTAATAAGGCAACTCTTGACGCAATGTTTTTTAATCCATCAGCTCCATGATATACAGCATACATGGCAGCCATATTTGCCAACAAAGCCTGAGCTGTACAAATATTACTGGTTGCTTTTTCACGTTTAATATGTTGCTCTCTTGTTTGTAAAGCCATTCGTAAAGCTCTATTTCCTTGAGCATCTATACTTATGCCAATAATTCTCCCTGGTATGCCTCTTTTAAATTCATCTTTTGTAGCAAAGAATGCAGCATGAGGTCCACCAAAACCAAGAGGTACACCAAAGCGTTGAGAGTTACCAACAGCAGCATCTGCACCTAACTCAGCAGGAGAAGTTAATAATGTTAATGCCAATAAATCTGTAGCCATTACAACATAACCATTTATAGCATGTACACTATTTATAAAATTTCTATAATCTTCTATTGAACCATTGCTGTTTGGGTATTGAATAATTGCACCAAAATAACTTTCATCTAAAGAAGTATTTTTATAATTACCATAAACAAGTTCAATATTTAAAGGAGTTGCTCTTGTTTTTAAAACATCTTTTGTTTGAGAAAAAATATACTCATCAACAAAAAATTTTTTCTTTTTTTCTGTATCACCATTATGGTAAAACATGCTCATTGCTTCAGCAGCAGCAGTAGCTTCATCTAATAAAGAAGCATTGGCTAAAGGAAGACCTGTTAAATCGCATACCATTGTTTGAAAGTTGAGTAAACTTTCTAAACGACCTTGACTAATTTCTGCTTGATATGGTGTGTATTGGGTGTACCATCCTGGATTTTCAAAAATATTTCTAAGAATTACGTTAGGCGTAATAGTGTTGTAATATCCTTGCCCAATATAGGTTTTATAAATTTTATTTTTTGATGCTGTATGTTTTAATTCATTCAAATATTCATATTCACTTATTGCAGGTGGAGTAGCCAAATCATCTTGCATTCTAATGCCCTGAGGCACAGTTTTATCAATTAATTCATCTAAACTATTTACACCAATAGTTTGTAACATTTCTTTTACTTCATTAGCTTTTGTAGTGCCTATATGTCTTCTTTGAAACTCTGTGTTTTGTTGTTGGAATAAATTCATAATGAAAGAATATTTAAAAAATTGCCGCAAAGGTAAGTTGTTATGAAATACTAATTTATGATTGTTTAAGTGGGTTGATAAAATGTGCAGGAAAAGGTGGTAGAATTAAGCTATTGTACCTTGCTTAGGTATTGCTACAGTAGAATGTTTGTACTATCAGTACTCAATAAATATAGATACTCCTTTTGAAGAGGTTAACCTTTTGCTCTCTCTAATCGTTTTTGTTTAAAGTATGCTTTCAACTGTTTAAAATTCATGTCGGCAATTTCCAATGAAATTTGGTCTTTAATTGCCCTCATGCTTTTAACTGCATCAAATTTTTTTTCTATTTTTTTTGTTTTTGATTTCATTCTACTATGTCTTTTGGTGAACGAATTTCTAATTGAGGAAACCCTAATTTAATATTAACAGCATTATATCCCCTGATACGATAAATATTTACAATGTGTTTGAAGTTCCAACTTACAAGTAGGTCAACTTTACTAACTGTTGCCATACCTATATGTAAACAATCATCTATGCTTGTCTTGCCAACAACTTTCTCTGCAATGTAAGTATTAGCATGCAAAACAGCATCTTTTGTAATTTCAACAAACTCAATATGCTCCTTCGGTAATGATTTATAAAAATTACGAATTTCTTTTCTAGCTTTCATAATTTCTTCTTCGGCAAGTTCAGAAATAACTGCTTTGATTTGTCCAAGTTTTACACGCTCCATTAAAATGGTTGAATGTTCCTCAAACTCAGTATCAAAAACACCGCTTAAAACTGAAGTGTCAAAGTAAAACCGTTGTATCATTTTCAAAAATTTCTCTCATCAAAGATAAGCAAAAAAACGCAGTTTGTTTAAACCCATAAAGTTTAAAATTCACACGCTAATATTAGCGATATGTAATGAAATACTAATAAGGGCTTGTTTTATAAAGTTGATAATGTGTGAGGAAAGCATTAAATAAAATTAAACCCTTTAGAAATCATCATTCAATTATCTTTGACTTATGGAGGTAAATCTTTCAGATAATTGGCAAAAGAAAAGTGCTGAAAAACAAAAACAATACAAAGTTTTTTTGCAACGTGCAGATAAAAATAAAGTGCTGAAGCAATTACCTCATCTGCACGAAGAAGCTTTTGAAAAAATAGATTGTTTAACTTGTGCTGCTTGCTGTAAAAATTATTCCCCTCGTTTTAAAACACCAGATATTAAACGAATAAGTAAGTATTTAAAAATGAAGGAAAGTGTTTTTATTGATACATTTTTAGAGTTAGATAAAGATGGAGATTATGTAGTAAAATCAACCCCTTGCCCATTTTTAGGAAAAGATAATTATTGCAGTATTTACCAACATCGTCCAAGTGATTGTGAAAGATTTCCTTATACTAATGAAGATGTTTTATTAAAGCGACCACAAATAACTTTAAAAAATGTCAGTTTTTGTCCTGCTGTTTTTTATGTGATGGAAAAACTGACAGAAAAATAATTTTTCAGTTTATAAAAAACTTCCGCCACATAGTAACCACCAACTATAATTATTTGATTCATGTGCTGCTGATGGATTAAACTGCATATTCATTAATTCTTTTTTAGCTATACCATTTGTAATTAATTTTTGTTTAGCTTCTTGCATCAAATCCTTAACAGCATTGTGTTGCATCCATTGATGTTGTGGTGGTTCATAACCAATTTTATCTTTTCTCCAAACAATTTTAGGAGAAAGATTATCTATCATAGATTGGCGTAAAATATTTTTTGTGAAACCTTCTTTAATTTTATAATTTGATGGTAGATTGAAAATAAATTCAACCAATTCGTGTTGTAAATATGGTAATCTTACTTCTCTTCCATGAGCCATTGAATTTCTATCTGCATATCTTAATAAATCTTCTAACCCAAATTGAAAAGTATTGTAATACAAAATATCATTTAATTGTTTGACAACTGGTTTTTCTATTATGTTTTTATCAAATGATGAATGAATAAAATCATCAGTTAAGAAAGGATGATTATTGATTTGACTTTTAAGTGAAGATGATATTTTTTTAGAGGCTAAATTTGGTAAAAAAGCAGCTAAAATATTTTTATAATTCCACTCAACTTGATGATAATTTTTCTTAGTAGCATCTATTTCATTTCTTAAAGTAGTAAGCTGAAATTTTCTTAATAATTCCTGCCAATACCAATGATAGTATTTTGTATAACCAGCAAGAATTTCATCTGCTCCTTGCCCATCTAATAAAACTGTAACATTATGTTTTTTAGCTAACTCATAAATTTTGTATTGCACATAAATACTGCTGCTCTGAAATGGCTCTTCTTGATAATAAATTAATTTTTCAAAATCATCTATAAAGTCTTGTGCAGAGGGAGTTTCAGCATAATTTTCTACATTAAATTCATTTTTAACTAATTGAATAAATTTTGATTCGTCTTTTTCAAAACCAGGGAATACAGCAGAAAAAGTTTTGGGCTGTTGATGATTATTTTTTGTAGAAAATTCATTAATAATTGCAACTATAGAGGAGCTGTCTAATCCTCCACTTAAACAAGTACCAACAGCAACATCACTTCTTAATCTTCTTTGTACAGATTGTTTAAATAATGAATGAAAATGTTCTGTAATTTCTTCTTCACTCCAAGAAGCATATTTTGAATAATTTATTTCAGGCTTCCAATATTTATAAATAAAAAAATCATTTTTCTGTACATCAAAAATTATTGCATGAGCAGCTGGTAATTTTTTAATATTCGTGTAAAATGTTTCAGAAGCATTGGTAGGATTGCTTACAAAACCTACTGACAAATACGCCAACAATAAATGATGATTCATTTGTTTTTCTATACCAATATTCCATAAGGCTTTCATTTCACTTGCAAAAATTAATTGCTCCTTATCTTGAAAATAGTAAAGAGGTTTTTCGCCAAATCTATCTCTTGCAATAAATAATTTTTGTTCTTGTTCATTCCAAATAGCAAAGGCAAACATTCCATCTAAATACTGTAAAAATTTTTCTTTATAACAATCGTATAATGCAAGCAAAACTTCTGTATCACTATTGGTTTTAAAAGTATAACCTTTTTTTTGTAAATCTTCTTTTAACTCAATGTAGTTATAAATTTCTCCATTAAAAATAATAATATATTTATTGCTGTTAAATGAATAGTGCATTGGCTGTGCTGCAATCTCACTCAAATCTATAACAGATAATCTTCTATGTGCAAAGCCAACAGTTTTAGAATTGTTTATCCAAAAGCCTTCGTCATCAATACCTCTATGTTGCATAGCATTAACCATTAGTTGTAAATTATTTTTTTCAACTAATTGTGTATTTAAAGAAACAATGCCTGCAATGGCACACATGAAAAAATGGTTTAGTAATTATAAAAATTAACACTACTGTCCGATAAAAATAAAAAAGAGAGCCATAATATTTGCAATTATGGCTCAAAATATATAGTTTGTTTTTGCCAAGCAACTATATATGAATAAAAGTACACATTATTTTAGTAATTCTGTTTTCGGACAGCTAATT
>JBPXJV010000066.1:0-36541 GCA_051715485.1 Chitinophagales bacterium | reverse complement strand
TATGGGTGCAATAATGGATATTCGTAAACAACATAAAGATAAATTTAAAGAGTTACATGGCGTAAATCTTGGCTTTATGAGTTTCTTTGCTAAAGCCTGTGCTATTGCATTAAGTGAATGGCCTGCTGTAAATGCTTTTATTGATAGAGATGAATTGCAGTACCACGATTATGCAGATATTTCAATTGCTGTAAGCACTCCAAGAGGTTTAACAGTACCAGTTATAAGAAATGTGGAAAGCCTTAGTATGGCTGATATTGAAAAGAAAGTTTTAGAAGTAGCAGCAAAAGCAAGAGACAGTAAATTAACAACTGAAGACCTTACAGGTGGAACATTTACAATTACCAATGGTGGTGTATTTGGTAGCTTAATGAGCACACCAATTATTAATATCCCTCAAAGTGCAATTTTGGGAATGCACAAAATTCAAGAAAGACCAATGGTTGTTAATGGTAAAATTGAAATAAGACCAATGATGTATTTAGCACTAAGCTACGATCATAGAATTATTGATGGAAGAGAAAGTGTTAGCTTCCTTGTAAGAGTAAAAGAATTATTGGAAAATCCTTCATTACTGTTAATTGGTAAAGACCCAGTAAAATCTTTATTAGAAATATAATAAATCATCTATCAACAATAAATCGTTCAAATTACTTAAAGAACTTTCAAATGAGCTCTTTAAAATATTTCACTATTGACAGTGTAGAATTTATTTCATCATTCAAAATTTTTATTGATCTATTTAAGACTAATTAGTCATACCTCAAAAAGTATAGAAATCTATTTTGATAATAATTATTGCTTATAACAAAAATACCCTACTAATTAGCAGGGTATTTAATTTAAATATTATTGATAAAACTATTCTGTTTCACTTACAACTACAAATTCAATTTCAGCAGTGTTGCCATTACCAAAATCAAAATTAGCATTATAAGAACCAAGCTCCTTAATATCTTCAACTATTGTAATTCTCTTACGGTCAATTTCATAGCCTTTTTGTTCACGTATTGCTCTAGCAATTTGTAAAGAAGTTACGCTACCAAATATTTTACCACTTGTTCCTGTTTTTGCTTTAATTTTTACAGGAGCTGCTTTAAGTACTTCAATTACTTTATTAATTTCTGCTAATAATGCAGCCTCTTTTTTAGCAGAAACTTTTAAGCGTTCTTGTAATTGTTTTAAGTTAGATGGATTAGCTTCTATAGCAAATTTTTGAGGTATTAAATAGTTACGAGCATAACCATTTTTTACTTTTACTAACTCATTTTTACCACCTAAATTATCTACATCTTGAATTAAGATTACTTCCATGTTTTTTTGTTTTAGTTCCCAAGAGCCCAATCTTTTTTAATTTTGATTTGACTGTCATTCTGATTTACAGAAATTAGGGAATGGTTTAACTAAAATTTATTTTAATAAATCTGTTACATAAGGTAACAAAGCCATTTGACGTGCTTTTTTAACAGCATCGCTTACTTTACGTTGATATTTTAAAGAGTTTCCACTTAAACGACGAGGCAACATTTTACCTTGCTCATTTACAAATTTTTTCAAAAACTCTATGTCTTTATAATCAACATACTTAATACCATATTTTTTAAAACGGCAAAATTTCTTTTTAGGTTTCTCCTGCTTAATTGCAGTAAGGTATTTAATTTCATTCTTAGCCATTTTGTACCTCCGTTTTTTGATTTTTAAAACCACCAGTTCTTTTTACTTCATTATACTCAACAGCATATTTGTCAAGTTTTGTCATCATGTGTCTCATTACTTGTTCATCACGTAACATAGCAATTTTTAGCTTTTCGTTAAAAGCTGCATCTGCTTTGTACTCAAGAACCCAGTAAATACCTGTTGTTTTTTTCTGAACAGGGTAAGCTAAAGATTTTAAGCCCCATGGATTACTATGCACAATAGCACCTCCATTTTCTGTAATTAAATCACTATAACTTTTCTGAGCATTTTTAAATTCTTCGTCAGAAAGTATAGGAGTAAAAATTACCATTAATTCGTAATTGTTCATTACTCTTGTTTTTAGTTAAAAAATTGGTTTTATCCCATTGGACTAATACGATTTTTTCGTAAAAGATTCTGCCAAAACAGAATTGGGGCTGCAAAAGTAGAGCTTTTGAACTAATTAAAAGATTTTAATTTAATTTTTTCTACAAAATTTTTTACTTTAAAGTAATATTGCTAAGCAATATACAAGTGGCTCTATCCTATTTTTTTTAATAAGCATATTTTTACATTTATGAAAATACAAGAAATCATTAATAAGTTAGAAGAATTGGCTCATCCTTCTCTACAAGAAAGTTATGATAATGTAGGTTTACTTACAGGAAACAAAAGTTGGGAATGTTCTGGAATTTTATGCACTTTAGATGTAACAGAAAAGGTAGTGTTGGAAGCTATTGAAAAGAAAGCCAATTTAATTGTTGCCCATCATCCAATTATTTTTAATGGCTTAAAAAAAGTTAATGGAAATAACTATGTAGAAAAAACCATTATTGCTGCTATAAAAAATGATATTGCCATTTATGCCATTCATACCAATTTAGATAATATACTAAATGGTGTAAATAAAATAATAGCTAACAAATTACAATTAATTAATAATCAGATACTTTTACAAAAAAATAATTTATTAAACAAGCTTTATACTTTTGTGCCAATAGCCCATGCTGAAAAAGTGAGAACTGCATTATTTGCTGCTGGTGCTGGAAATATAGGGCACTACAATGAGTGTAGCTTTAACTCAATTGGTGTTGGAACTTTTAATGGAGATGATGAAACAAAGCCTTTTGTTGGAGAAAAAGGAAAAATACATTTAGAAGATGAAGTTAAAATAGAAGTAATATTTCCTAATTACCTAAAAGTCAATATTATAAAAAAATTAATAGAAATACATCCTTACGAAGAACCTGCATTTGATATTATATCATTAAATAATACATATAGTGCTATAGGTAGTGGACTAATTGGTGAAGTTGAAGTGCCAACAGATGAAATTTCATTCTTTGAAAAAATAAAAACTGCTTTTAATTTACAAGTAATTAAACACACTTCTTTTTTAAACAAACCAATTAGTAAAGTAGCTGTTTGTGGTGGTGCAGGTAGTTTTTTAATTAACAAGGCAATAGCCCAAAGAGCAGATTTATTGATAACTTCAGATATAAAATATCATGAATTTTTTGATGCTAATGATAAGATAGTTATAGCTGATATTGGGCACTTTGAAAGTGAGCAATTTACACCCGAATTATTATTAGAATATTTACAAAAAAATTTCCCTAACTTTGCCGTCCTTAAAAGTAAGGTAAACACAAATCCTGTTAATTATTTTCTGTAATAAAGTTTAAAATTATAAATTAAAAAAATGGCTGCAGTTAAAGAATTTTCTGTTGAAGAAAAATTAGTAAGCTTAGTGAAGCTTCAAAAAATTGATAGCAAATTAGATGAGTTTCAAATTTTAAAAGGAGAGCTTCCTTTAGAAGTTAAAGATCTTGAAGATGAAATTGCTGGTTTGCATGCTCGTAAAAATAGAATAGAAGAAGAAATAAATGGTATAACTGAATTTATTGAGAGTAAAAAAGAAGCAATTAAAGAGGCTGAAACTTTAATGAAAAAATATGATAAGCAAAGTAGCAATGTAAAAAATAATAGAGAGTTTGAAGCTATTAACAAAGAGATTGAAATGCAGCAATTAGAAATGAAATTAGCCGAAAAACATATTAAAGATGCAACAGAAGAAATTGGCGAAAAAGCAAAGGGCTTAGAAATTGCAAAGAAAAATATTGCTACAAAAGAAGGTGTATTAAACCACAAGAAAGAAGAGTTAGAAAAAATTATTGCAGATACAGAAAAAGAAGAAACACAGTTTCGTAAAAAAAGTGATACTGCAAGAACAGAAGTAGAAGAACGATTATTATTTAGTTATGACAGAATTAGAGCTAACTATCGTAATGGTTTAGCTGTAGTGCCTGTAGATCGTGATGCTTGTGGTGGTTGCTTTAATGCTGTTCCACCTCAAAAGCAAAGTGAAATTCGCTTACATAAAAAAGTTACAGTTTGTGAAAACTGTGGTCGTATTTTAGTTGATAGCGAATTAAATGAAAGTGTAACTGTAAAGTAACATTGTCTATATATTTTTACTAAAACAGCCACTTCATAAAAGTGGCTGTTTTGGTATTGTAGATAAAATGAGTATCTACAATTTGGAAAAAAAAATTAGAGGAATGTTTTTAAAAGAAATTTTATTTATACAAATAATGCTTTTAATTCTGTAGCATCATCTGGTTTCATTTTTCCTGCAAGAATTAATCTAAGTTGTCTGCGTCTTAATGCACCATCAAATAATTTTTTTTCATCTTCCGTTTCTGGGATTAATGCAGGTACTGTACGAGGTTTTCCATTTGGGTCTAATGCAACAAAAGTAAAATAGGCTTCGTTACTTTCATACTCATATTCATGTAATAAATCTTTGCCCCAAACTTTAATATGAATTTCCATTGAAGTATTAAATGCTCTACAAACTTTTGCTTCAATGTGCACAACATTGCCTAATTTAATAGGGTTTTTAAAACTTAAATTATCTACACTTGCTGTCATACTTGGTGTATTGCAATGTTTTCCTGCTGCAATGCCTGCTGCAATATCCATCCAATACATTAAACGACCACCCATTAAATTACCAAAAACATTGGTATCATTTGGTAGTACTAACTCATTCATGATTGTAAAGCTTTCACTTGCTTTTTTGCCTTTCATTTTACCTTTCATAATGAGTGCAAAAGTAATGCTTTACTATTCTTAAATAAATTGTTGAATAAAATTTTTCAGATTAAGTAATTATTTACATTTTTTGTTGCATAATAGTAGAAATGCTTCTTGCATGTTCTTTCATTTTGGTAGCATTAGAGCCTGTGTAAAGGCTATCTACTATTTCATCAAAAATTAAATGCCATCTATCAAAATGCTCTTTTGTTGTGTTGTATTTTGCATTTACAGTTCTATGTGTTACTAATGGATTTCCTTCATAGTTACCTGTATAGAATAATACGTTTTCCCAAAAATCGCAAAGTACTGCAGTATGTTCTTCCCAATTTACAGGAGCTACTTTATTAAAGAAATGACCAAGCACTTCGTCTTTTCTGATTTTATCATAAAAGGCAATCATAATTTTTTTAATGTCTTCTTTATTTAAAATATCCTTTTTCATTTTCGTTTATTTAATAAGTTATAAACTACATTTTTAGAAATTATACTTCTTGTGTTTTCTTAAAATAGGCTGCTAATAAATTTCCAATAATTATATAAAAACCAACAGTTAGTAGAATACCAGAAATAAGAAATACAACAAAGAATGGATGCAAACTTTGCATCATTGCACTAAAAGGTATTTCAGTTGTATGATGCATTTGCCAATTAGATTTTACAATGCCGGCAATAATTAAACTTATCCAAAAAATGGGTAGTGCAATTAGTGTTATATATAAACCTGTTGTTACTCGTTTTTCTGTAATGGGTTTATGAATATTAAAAATATTACAAACAAGTGCTAACAACAAAAAGGTATTGATACCAATAGTTGCACCCATTGTATGTGCAACTGTTATATGTGTGCCATGAGTGTAAATATTAATTGCAGGAATAGACATGGCTATTGCTAAAATTAGTGTAAGAAATATCCATAAATCGGCAGCTAATAAAAAACGATAAGAAAGAATGTGATAATGTTTTCTTGCAGTATTTACAGAAGACTTCCAGAAGTAAATTATTCTTCCTAATAATAATAACTCTGTCATACTAACACTATAACTAACATATTGAATATATTTTGGTGCTGGTAGAGTATAAATATGATGTCCCCAATTAAACATTAAATTAAATAACCCTAAAAAGTATAAAGCAAAAGAAATAGATGAATAACTATATTTCTCAGAGCCTGAAATTTTATCCATCAAATAAATACTACAACCATAAATTAGCATATTCCAACAACCTACCATTGAGCCATAAGATTTCCATTGAATGGTCATATCATGCACAATGTTTGATCTGAAATATGGAATAAGCCATAGATAAGATTCTAAATAAGTGAATAAAAAAAATACTGTACCAGTAAGCCACATCCAAATATAAACAGGTTGCTTACGAAAATTTTTGATGGTTTTTAGTACATTAATAAGAAATAATATCCAAGCTAAAATAATGGGTAATGCTAAGTATGGATGAAACTCCCAATATTCTCTTCCACCAAAAATGCCCATTGTATAAGTAATTAAAATAACCATAATTGCTGAGGTAAATAAAACCCATTGCCATTTAGGTAACTTAATAGACCATAAACCATTTCTTACTTTGCTTAAATAAAATAATACAGAACCTATTGCTGTCATTAATATCCAAAATACAGCAGAAGAAACGTGTAGTGGTCTTATTTTTTCAAAAGAAAAAGCGTTTCTGTAAAGACCAGGAAATACATATTGCAAAGCACCAATTACTCCAAAAGTTAGTGTAGCAAAAAGCAAAAATAACCCTGTTAATATAAAAAGATGACTAATAGGCTTTTTATCTTTCAATTGTTCCATCGTATTTTGGTTTTAATTTAGCAGGTGATGCATTACCTGAGGAATCAATACTTTTAAAATATGCCATCAATTCATTCATTTGTTCTTCTGATAAATGAAAGGCAGGCATTATATTAGTTCCAGTTTGAAGAAAAACTTTTATATATGCTTCACTTCTATTAGAATAAACATTGGTAAGATCAGGTCCTAAATAACCACCTAATCCATAAATTTGATGACAAGCATTACAGTTTTTCTCTTGCCATAATCTTTTTCCTTTATCTGCCATAGTTCCATACTCTGCATTACTACTATAATTTTCTTTATATAAAAAAAGGGTATAACATAAAAAAGAAACAGCAAGTACAATAAATGTCATCACTTTTACCCTATCGGACATAATAATTTTTTATTTATGCTTAAATGATAATTTTTACTAAAAACTAAGCGGTAAAATTCAACATTTAAAAGATTAGACTGTATGATTATACTCATCTAATAACCACTTTAGATTTTTACAAATCTTTATGTTTAAATTTCTTTAATGAAATATAAAATGGTATAGCAACCCATAATGCTAAGAGTAGAAATGAGAATAATAATCCCCAATTATTTCCAAAATAATCTTGAAATACAGCACCAGTAATGCCCATCATTGCAGAAACATCTAAACGTAATAAAATTAATATTCTGCATAAATCAATTGGGCTTAATGCACTTAACCCTACTACAATTTTTTCAATAGGATAATCTGCAAATTGAAAGAACATAAATAAAACCAAGCCATCAAATAATAAAGCAAAGTAAAGCCACGTCATTATAGAAATACCAATACCTTTTGCTTTATCTCTTGTTAGCATACTACACAAAAATGCAATAGAAACAAAAATGGTAGATAACATTATACCTGCAATAAGCATAATTAAAGCTGTGCCAAAATCTGCAAATAATAATAATGGAATACCAACTCCAATAACATAAGCTGCAGACATATTGAGTGATAACCCTACAAATAATGCCTTCCAAATTTTGCTTCTTTTTACAGGATGACTAACTAACAATTCTATAAATTCATTACTGTTATATACATAAATAGTAGCAAATAAAACTGATACCAATGGTACAGTAAGTAATACAATATTTAAAATTGTTAATAAGCCTTTTGTTGCATTATCTTCTAAGCCAAAAGCACTCCAAGAAAACAATGCAAGCATAATAGTATAAGCAATTACTATTTTATTTTTTAGAATATCAATAAAAACATATTTTAATACTTGCATCATTAATTATTTGTTTTTAAAAGATGAACAATAGACTTGGCAATGCTTTCCTGTCCTGTATCTTTCTTTAATTCATCAACATTTTTGTGTAAAATTAATTTTCCATCTTGCATAAAAATTATCTGACTTACCAAATCTTCTAACTCACTAAGTAAGTGAGATGTAATTAAAATTAAAGCTCCATTATTTTTTGCATCAATAATTTTTTCTTTTAAAATATCTGTAGCAATAGGATCTAATCCTGCAGTTGGTTCATCTAATATCAATACTTTAGAACGAAACATAAAAGCTAAAACTGCACTAACTTTTTGTGTTGTTCCACCACTTAATGTTCTCATTTTTTTATCAAGCAATTTATCCATTTCAAATTGCTTGTAAAGTTCTTGGTCTAGTTCAGTTTCTTCTCCTCTAATGCTTTTAATCATTTCAATTATTTGCCCTATCGTCATATTCTCAGGATAACGACCTATTTGAGGCATATAACCTATTTGCTTTTTATAGTTATTATCGTTCTTAATATTTTTTCCATTAAAAATAATTTCACCATTTTCTGGTAATACCATTCCAAGAATAGATTTGATTAAAGTTGTTTTGCCACAACCATTTGGTCCAATTAATGCAATACATTCACCAAGTTTTAGTTCAAGGTTTACATTATCTAAAGCTTTAAACTTTTTAAATTGTTTGGTAATATTTTTTATCTCAATCATAATTTATTAGGTATCATTCTTGGTTTATTATCTACAAAATTTTCGGGTGTTAATGATGGTAAAATTTTTTCAGATTTATCTAATAAATTAATCATAAAACTTCTGAAAAGTAGCATTGCAGGAGGATTTTTTTCTACAATAACAGAATATAAACTTAGTGGATGGTAAGGTACATCTCCAATCTTATCTTTATTCAAATCATAGCCTTCATATTTATCCCAATAATTTTCTGAAAAAGAGTTTAATGTTAATGTTCCATTTGTTGCAACATCAAATGTATTTCCAATAAAATTATTTTTTTCAATTTTATTATCCATACAATTTGCCTGCATTCTCATACCCCAGCCATTTGCTTTAAAAAGATTTTTTTCTACAACAATTCTATTTGATCCATCAAAAAATATTCCTGTAGTATTTCTTATAAATTTATTGCCAGATAAATAACAGTCGGATAATTCTTTGAACAAAACACCATAAGCAGCATCTCCCCAATTTTCTTCAAAGGTATTATTCATCATTACAACTCTTTTAGTAAACATTACTGCTACACCAGCTCCATTATTTCTAAAATAATTTGTTACATAAGAGTTGTCATTAGAAAACATAAAGTGTAATCCATATCTCAAATTATTTTCAGCAATATTTCTCCAAATAACAGATGCTGTTACAAACTCAAAATAAATTCCATCTCTATGACCATAAATTTTATTACCTACTATTTGTAAAGTATCACTTTTCCAACAATGAATTCCATTGCCAGATTGGTGTTCTTCTTTTTGAGTAGCTTTGATAAAATTATTTTTTATAAGACAGTTTTGTGAGTATTGAAGATAAATACCAAAATAATTATTAATTAAAATATTTTCTTCAATTCTTATATTCTTTGCTTCATAAACTTTAATGGCACCAGGATCACTCATTACAGATCTACTACAATTTTGTAATTGAAAGCCTTTAATTGTAACATTACTTCCTTTAATAGAAATAATTTCATATTGTAACTCTCCATCTAAAACAGGTTTTCCAATACCTATAAATGCTATAGATTTATTGATGACAATATTACCTTCTTTATAAACACCAGAATAAACAAAAACCGTGTCTCCATTTTTTGCATATTCTAATGCAGGTTTAATTGCTGAAAAAGTTTTTCCTTTACCTACGTGAATTATATTAGCAACAACTGAATTTAAAATAATAGAGTTGCACAAAAAGAGTAATAAAAAAAATTTATTTATTTTAGTTAGGATGTTGCTCTTCATGCTTCATTTCATTGGTATAAAAAGTGCTAATTTCCGACCAATTTTTTATTTGCGATGCAAATTCAGTAGTTTTCTTTTCTGCATCTTCTTTTGTTAAAAAAGCATAAGTATTGCCACCCATTGGGCTTTTAATATTTTCGTTGTGTATATACCAAGCTTGTGTAGCATCTATTAGTTCATTTTCTTTTAAAGCATTACCAACATAATATTTTGCAAAGGTATTTTTATCTTGTGTAGCTACATATCCGTTCATACAACTAATATCATCAAACTTATAAACTCTTCCTTTTTTGGTAATTATTTCAGCAGCAAATCTTCCATCAGAAATAGACATTTTGCAAAAACTACAAGCATCTTTATGTAAAGCTATTGGCTCTGGATGATTATTATTGCAAGAAGTTAAAAACAAGGAACAAGCAATAATTATAACACTTGCAGTTGAAGAAGATTTTTTAAATTTTGAGAGTAAATTATTTTCTAAAACTACTGCAAGAAGCACTAAAGCACCTGCAGAAATAAACATCCATCCACCAGTTGTTGGTATTGAAAATGCTCCAAAATTTAATAATTGTTTAAACCCAATTAATGGTGGTTGATACACCATTCCTGGAACTTTAATTGCAGCATTGGGGTCTAAGTTATGTCCATAATCGTATAACCATCTCCAAAAATCCACCATTGATACTACACCAAATATTGCAAATAATATTAAAGAAATATTTAGTAAACTTCTTTTACCAACCAAAGCAACTATAATAAATAATAAAGCAAAGAAACCAATGATATAGGGAAGAATTTTAAATTCAATAAAATCATCAGTATGTAAAGTTTTCATACCAATATAATGGTTTAAACCATTGATAATATCTACATTTCCACCAATTTTATTTGCATAAATTTGAAGTTTTAAACCTTCTGGATATTGAGGTGCATCTAAATATATATTCCAAAGTGGAACAAATATTGAAATAATTAAAGCTAATGCTGCAATGGCAAGCATTACTTTTGAACGAGCTGATATTTTCATTTTAAATAATTTTCAGATTACATGCAGTAATGAACAAGATAACTTGTAACATTAACTGTAAGTTGTAAAAAAGGGCAGAATGTTTTTATCAACAAGCTGCCCTTTTAATTTATTTGAAACTTAAACACTACTTACTGGCAGCAGGTTTATTACCTAATTTATAGGTAAGAGGAACATTACTTCCTTTAGGAGATACTCTTACGTAGCCTTGCATTTCTTGGTGAAGTGCAGAGCAGAAATCTGTACAATAAATTGGGAAAATACCTACACGGTCAGGAACCCATTTTAATGTTAAAGTTTCTCCAGGCATAATTAATAATTCTCCATTATCTGCACCTTTTACGCCAAATCCATGTGGCACATCCCAATCTTGCTCAAGGTTAGTTACGTGGAAATAAACTTCATCGCCAAGTTTTACACCTTCAATATTATCTGGTGCAAAGTGAGAACGTATAGCAGTAATATAAACATGTACTTTATTGCCTTCTCTTACAACTTTAGTTTCTTGTTCTCCTTTTGCTACATAAGGATGTTTATTAGCTTTAATATCAAAAGTTTTTACTTGCTTATCTTTAATTAAAGATGCAGGAATTGCTTGAGCATAGTGTGGTTCTCCAATAGTTGGAAAATCTAAAAGGAGTTGCATTTTTTCGCCACTAATATCAAATAATTGTGCACTTTGAGATAATTCTGGACCAGTTGGTAAATAACGGTCTTTAGTAATTTTATTGTAAGCTACTAAATATTTACCAATTGGTTTTTTAGTATTACCACCTACAACCATTAAGTGACCTACAGAATAATAAGTTGGTTGTCTATCAACTACTTTTAAATCTTTAATATTCCATTTTACAACTTCAGAAGATACGAAGAATGAAGTATAAGCATTTCCTTTATCATCAAACTCTGTATGCAAAGGACCTAAACCTGGTTTTTGAACTTCGCCATATAAAGCTGCTTCATATTTAATTACTGGAATACCACCATATAATTCTTTTTCAAAATTCTTTTCAGCAATAGCTTTTTGAATTTTATCAAAACTAAATACTGGTAATAATGCTGCTAATTTTCCACTACCTACAATGTATTCACCTGTTGGATCAACATCGCAACCATGTGGAGATTTTGGACAAGGAATAAAATACACGATATCTGGAAATTCAGCTACATCTAATACAGTTACTTCATTTTTCATTTCAGAAGTTGCAGTATGTGTTTCATCATTATATTTATTATGTGCATATTTTGCAGGTTGTTTTTTACCTTTTCCTGCTTTAATATATTCTTCAGCTTTTTTCCAGTTTACAGCCATAATAAAATCTTTATCATTTTTAGAAGCATTTACTTCTAACAATGTATTTGCTTGTTCAGTATTATAAGTGCTGAAGAAAAACCATCCATGAGATTTTCCTTTACCTGTACGAGCAAGGTCAAAATTTACACCTGGTGTTCTTAACTGAAATGCAATATTCATTTCGCCATTATCTTTATTAATACTTACAAAGCTAATATGACCTTTAAAGTTTTCTTTGTATGTATCAATTGGCACATCACCATTTGAATAATCAGCAGGAACACTAAAACGTGTACCAGCAACAATATATTCAGAGTTTTCTGTACCAAATGGAGAACTATGATTACCGCCACTATTAGGTAATTCAATTATTTCTGCTGTACGGAAAGTTTTTAAATCTACACGAGCTAAACGTGGTGTATTATTACCATTTACAAATGCCCATTTACCATCAGCAATTCCATCAGTCATAGACATTTCTACGTGGTGCAAATCGTCCCAAGGAACAAAACCATGTGAAGTGTTTAACATTGGTTTGGTTTCTTCGCTATAGCCCCATCCTTTTTCAGGATCTACAGAGAATACAGGAATTACACGTAATAATCTACCACTTGGTAAACCATAAACGCTTAATTGCCCACTAAAACCACCTGATACAAAGTTGTAAAACTCATCGTATTTGCCAGGTGCTACATAAACTTTTGAAGCAGCATCGCCACTTACAGCATTTCCTGCTCCTTTTGGTCTGCATGAACTGATATATAACGCAGTAACTGCAAACAGAGCAAGGGTTATTTTTTTGTAATACATAAATATAGAATTGGTTAAATAATGACTTTGTTGATAAAATAAATTTTGCAATAAAATTTCATCTGCAATACTCTATCTCTTTGAAGAATTTACTTCAAATAAAGTGTTGCAGTAATAAAATTTTTTATAAAAAATTAATGAAAACTGAAACTAATTATTAATGATTATTTAGCTCCATCAATCTGACGCATATACTCAAGTATTTCTCTTGCTTCTTCGTCTGCTAAGTTTTGATTAGGCATACGAACTAAACATAATTCTAATTGAGCCTGAACTTTTGGATCTTGATCAATCATTGGGTCTGGGTTTGTAATAAAGTTCATAATCCAATAAGGAGTATGTCTTGTTGTTACACCTTTCCATCCTGGACCTACTAATCTTTCATCAGTTTCTTTATGACATGACATACATTTAGTAGCAGAAATTGCTTTACCTTTTGTAGCCATAGCTGCGTCTAATCCATTAATATGAACATTACTTGAATCAAATTTTCCTTCACCACGTGTAGGGTCGTAAGAAGCAGTGTTAGGTTCAGTAGTTTTTGCAGTAGGGGTTTCTCCTGTTGGAGTTTTTTCATTTTCTCCGCCACATGCTACAAAAAACATTGGTAGTGCGAGAAGTAAGCCAAAAATAATTTTCTTTCTCATATTAGATTATAAATTTAGATTTAATGCAAAGATAATAGTCTAATAATTTTTACTGCTATGACCTAAGTCATAGATAGAAATATTAATTCACATATTATTGACAATATACTAAATAATTGAACCTACCATATTTATTGATATCTTAGAAACTAAAATTAAACATCAAATATAAAATGAAAGCAATTACTATAAAAAGAGTTTATGAACCCTATGATAAAAAAGATGGTTATAGAATTTTAATAGATAGATTATGGCCAAGAGGAATAAGAAAAGATGAAATTCATATAAACGAATGGATTAAAACCATTGCACCATCTAATGAACTTAGAAAATGGTTTGGACATAAACCAGAATTGTTTGAAGAGTTTAAAACTCGTTATAAAGCAGAATTAAAACTTCAAACTGATGAGTTGAAAAAAATAAAACTAATTGCAGAAAAGCAAAATGTAACATTGCTTTATTCTGCAAAAGATACAGAACACAACAATGCAGTTGTGATAAATGAAGTATTAAAGAAAATGAAATAATTTGTTGTAGAAGATATATGAAAAAAGAAAAAGCTGTTGAAATAATCAACAGCTTTTTTGTGATCCCGCTGGGACTCGAACCCAGGGCCCATACATTAAAAGTGTATTGCTCTACCAACTGAGCTACGGAATCTCCCTTTTTGATTTGGGAGTGCAAAAATAGTGTTATGATTTTTGTAACCAAATTTTTCTTTTCTTTTTCAAAATTTTATGTTGATAATTTTTTAAAATAGTAAAATTAATAGCCCACTTTTTAATATCTATTTACATTATACATTTAATTGCTTTTATTTTTAGAAGAATTTTTTTTCATCATTATCGTTCCTATACTTATCGTTTCTTCTTAAAAAATATCTCCTTAAAATGATAGTTTGATTCCTAATTTCGCAATCGTCAAAAAATTTGTACACTTACTTTCGCCGAGTTTTAAAAAAAAATATTGCAACAAGTAATTAACATAGCATTAGTAGGCAACCCCAATAGTGGTAAAAGCACTCTTTTTAATACATTAACAGGTTTAAACCAAAAAACTGGCAACTTCCCTGGCGTTACAGTTGATAAAAAAACTGGTAAAATAATTTTGAATAATGAATATTCTGCCAACTTAGTGGATTTGCCAGGAACTTATTCTTTATATCCAAGAAGAGCAGATGAATGGGTTGCATATAAAGTATTAATGCATGCTGATGAAGACATTAAACCTGATGTTGTTTTACTTATAACTGATGCTAGTAATTTAAAAAGAAATTTACTCTTTTGTAGTCAAATATTAGATACCAAAACTCCTGTAGTAGTTGCACTTACTATGAATGATATAGCAGCTAAAAAGGGTATTAAAATTGATATTGGTGGTTTAGAAACTGAATTAGGTGTACCTATTGTAGAAGTTAATCCAAGAAAAAATAAAGGTATTCATCAATTAAAAAAAACATTGTTGATATCGGCTCAACAAATTGTTTCTTCTAATAGAAATTTTATCAATAATAAAGATTTAGCTTCAAAAAGCATTGATGCTATTCAGCAAGAAATGCCTGAACTAAATGATTATTTAGCCATACATTATTTAACCAACTATCAACACTTATCTATTAATGAAACTTCAAAACAGAAAATTGAGCAAATAGTATCTAACAATGACTTTAATGCAACTAAAGTGCAAGCAGAAGAAATAATGCAACGCTATCAACGCATTAAAATTATTATGCAAAAAAATGTTTTTGCTCCTGACCCTGCTGAAAAAAAATTAATTACCGATAAGTTAGACAATATTCTTTTACACAGAAAGTGGGGATACTTTATTTTGCTATTTGTATTGTTTATTATTTTTCAAAGTATTTTTTGGTTAGCTCAATTTCCAATGGATTGGATTGAAGCAACCTTTACACAACTTAGTAGTTTTCTTAGTAATTCACTACCTCAAACTTGGTGGAGCAATTTATTAATTAATGGTATTGTTGCAGGTTTAGGTGGTATTGTCATTTTTGTGCCTCAAATAATGATATTGTTTGGGCTTATTACTATTTTAGAAGATACTGGATACATGGCAAGAATTAGTTTTTTAACTGATAGGCTTATGCGTAAAGTTGGACTAAATGGAAAAAGTGTAATGCCAATGATTAGTGGTTTAGCTTGTGCTGTACCTGCCATAATGTGTGCAAGAAATATTGAAAATAAAAAAGAAAGATTACTGACTATTTTAGTAACTCCTTTAATGAGTTGTAGTGCAAGACTACCTGTTTATACTATTTTAATTGCATTAGCAGTTCCTGAAAAATATTATTTAGGTTTTTTAAGTTTACAAGGATTGGTAATGATGGCATTGTATATGCTTGGCACTGTAACTGCTTTAGTTGTTAGCTATATAATGAAATGGTTTATTAACATAAAAGAAAAAAGTTTTTTTATTCTTGAACTACCCATTTATAGAAGTCCACGTTGGAAAAATGTTGGTATAACAATGATTGAAAAATCTAAAATTTTTGTTGTAGAAGCAGGAAAAATTATTATGATTATTAGTTTGCTTTTATGGTTTTTAAGCAGCTATGGACCTGAAAAATCTATGAAAAATATTGAAACAAAATATGCAACACTTTTACAACAAAATCCAAATAAAACCGACTCTTTAGAAAGAATTGCCTCTACAGAAAAGCTACAACATTCTTATGCTGGTATTTTAGGAAGAAGTATTGAACCAGTTATTACTCCTTTAGGTTTTGATTGGAAAATTGGTATAGCTTTAATTACATCTTTTGCTGCAAGAGAAGTTTTTGTAGGTACTATGGCTACATTGTATAGTGTAGAAGAAAGTGATAAAAATTCTTTAAGAGAAAAAATGAATGCTGCTGTAAAAGCAGATGGCACTAAAGTTTACACATTAGCTACTGCTTTATCACTTATGGTTTTTTATGTTTTTGCCATGCAATGTATGAGTACATTAGCAATTGTAAAAAGAGAAACTAAAACTTGGAAGTGGCCAATTTTTCAGTTAGTGTATATGACTTTACTGGCTTATGGTGCAAGTTGGATTGTTTATCATTTATTTAGTTAAACAAATTCTACATCTTTTAAAATGTGCAAATTAGTTTCTTTGCTCTTCGCTTCTACTTCATACCTATTTAACTCATAACCCATATTAAACGACTCCATTAAATAAGATAGAATAAAACGAATAGTTCCTTTGTTTTTATATTGTAATACATGTGCAACTTCATGCCTTACCCATTTAATGTTGCTTAAAAATTCTTCTCTTGTAGTATTGTGTAAATAAATAGTATTCCCTATTACTATTGCAGCTCTTTTACTCTTTAACCTATATGCAGCAAACCTTGCCCACAAGGATTTTTCCTTAATCCTAACAATCATAATAAAATCTATTTAATCTTAAATATTAGATATGGGGGATACTATATCTCACTTGCAATATAATGGAAATAATTTATTCTATAAAATAGTTATTATATAAATTATCTGATGTAAATAAAATACATCTCACTAAATTTATTCATTTACCATTTTTAAGCATTTTATACCGCAACACATTTACTTTAACCATTTGTAAAATACCAAATCAAAAAACTTTAATTTGCAGTTACCTTTATTTTATATATGAATAAGAAGCAAGTAAATTATTGGCTATTTCAGTTGTTAGGTTGGCTGCTTTACACTTTATCTATGGTGTTTTTTGCTTTTGTTTTTAGAAACAATATGGATAATATTTTTTGGAAAAGAATACTTCTATTTGTTTTTATGGGAATAACTTTTACGCATTTATTACGTTCTCTAATTCATTATTATCATTTAAAACCACCATTAAAAGGAAAAATTTGGTTTAAATTTTTTGTGTTGGTTATTTTAATTTGTATTGCAAACAGTTATATTAGTAGCGTATTAATTCAATGGCTTGGATGGTATAGAAAAGAATATAATGGTACAATAGGTAAGCGTTTTATTTTTACACTTTTCGATTCCTCTCCTATTATTCTTGTTTGGGTTAGCATTTATTATATATGGCATTATGTAGAAGATGCCACTAAAACAGAAGTTGATAAATTAAAATTAGAAAGCTTAGTAAAAGAATTAGAATTAAAAACTATTAAAAATCATATCAACCCTCATTTTATTTTTAATGCACTAAATAGCATTAGAGCTTTAGTTGATGAAAACCCTACACGTGCCAGAACTGCTATAACAGAACTTAGTAATTTGCTAAGAAGTAGTATGCAAACAGATAAAGCAGAAATAACTTCTTTAGAAACTGAGCTAAATATTGTGAAAGATTATTTAGCATTAGAGCATATACGCTTTGAAGACAGACTAAAAATTAATTATCAAATAGATGAAGATACTTTAGACCAACCCATTCCTCCAATGATGTTACAAACCTTAGTAGAAAATGCTATTAAACATGGTATTAGTAAACAAAAAGATGGAGGCATAGTTACCATAAAATCTAATTTTATTGATGATAAATATGAACTAATTATTCAAAATACAGGAACATTAAGTGATGATTATATTAACAATACTGGCTTTGGAATTGAAAGTACTAAAAACAGATTAGCTCTATTATTTGGCAAAGAAGCTTCGTTTAGCCTAAAATATATAGACAATAATATTGTTGAAGCAAAAATTATTATGCCCATTTCAATATAAAATAAAAAGCTATAAATTATATTATTCATCTTTTTTAATTTTTAAAACAATTAGCTATGGCAATTAAAACAATTATTATTGATGACGAAAGGTTAGCAAGAAATGAACTAAAAAAATTATTAAACGATTTTAAGGATATTGAAATTATTGAAGAAGCAGCAAATGTTGATGATGGAATTATGAAAATTGAAACATTAAATCCTGATTTAATTTTCTTAGATATTCAAATGCCAGGCAAAACTGGTTTTGATTTACTTGCAGAAGTAGAAAAAGCACCAAAAGTAATTTTTACAACTGCTTATGACGAATATGCAATAAAGGCTTTTGAAGTAAATGCTTTGGACTATTTAATGAAGCCTATTGAGCCAAAACGATTGAGTGATGCAATACAAAAATTACTACACGAAATACAAAAAGAAAAACAAGATAGCCAACATTTAAGAGGCACTTTAACAGACGAAGACCAAGTATTTGTAAAAGATGGTGAACGTTGTTGGTTTGTGAAACTAAATGAAATAAGATTGTTTGAAAGTGTAGGCAATTATGCAAAAGTATTTTTTGGCACAAACAAACCATTAATTTTAAAATCATTAAATAATTTAGAAGAAAGATTAGATAACAAAACTTTCTTTAGAGCAAATAGAAAACACATTATTAATTTACGTTGGATAGAAAAAATTGAACCTTACTTTAATGGTGGTTTATTGGTTGAATTAAAAGGTGGAGAAAAAGTAGAAATCAGCAGAAGACAAACTGTTAAGTTTAAAGAAATGATGAGTTTATAACTTGTATTATATCTGTTATTTGATAAGGCTGAAACCATTGAATTGCCTCATCTTTTTTAAACCAAGTTAGTTGTCTTTTAGCATAATGTCTTGTATTTTTCTTTATATTATTAATTGCATCTTCTAAAGTGCAAGTATTGTGTAAATAAGCAAATAATTCTTTATACCCCACTGTTTGTAAAGCATTCAACTGTTCAAAAGTTTGTAATTGTTTTACTTCATCTAACAAGCCTTCATTCATCATTGCATCAACTCTTTTATTAATTCTTTCATAAAGCAGTTCTCTTGGCAACTCCACTCCTATTTTTACAATATTAAATGGTCGTTGTATGGGAGTTGTTTTTCTAAACGCTGAAATTGATTTTCCTGTATATATAATTACTTCTAAAGCCCTCATTAATCGTTGAGGATTTTGTTGTTCGGTTGTATTTTGCCAAAATGCAAAATCGTTTTCTTTTACTTGTTGTTGTAGCCACTCTAACCCATTAGTGTAATATTGTTCAGTAATTTTCTTTCTAATTTCATTAGGAATTTCAGGAATATTATCTAACCCTTCACAAAATGATTTAATGTACAAACCTGTACCTCCAGCAACTACAACTATATTATTATTTTTAAAAATTTCATCAGCTTTTTCTAAAGCATAATTTTCAAAAATTGCAGTATTAATATTTTGATGAATAGAATGAGAGTTGATAAAAAAATGTTCTACTTGTTGTAACTCATTTATAGAAGGTTTTGCTACACCAATATTTAACTCTTTAAAACATTGCCTACTATCGGCAGAAATAATTTTAGTTTTAAAGTGTTTTGCTATCTGTATTGCTAAAACAGTTTTACCAACTGCTGTAGCACCACATATTATGATAGCTGAATTTTTAGGTAACACTTAATTTTAAAAAATTAATTATTAAAGATTTCTTTTCACAAAGGGTATTGGTTACAATTCTTCATCCATATTATCATTATCAATATTATCTTCAGCATCATTACTTTCTTCTTCTCCTTCTTCCCCAAAACCAGCAATCGCTTCTGTTAAATCATATTTCTCTTCAATATCAATAAACTTATCTCCTAATAAATTTTTTATACCATATTGTTGTGGACCAATTCCTTCTTTACGTGTAATAACAGGATATTCTGTTTTTGCATTTTCTTCTTTACTTACATTTATTAGTTCAACTAAAAAAGACCAATGCTTTTCAAAATCGTATTCATAAACAAATTTTTGATTAGTATTTTTTATTTCGCTTCCAATAGGAGTTTCTTCCATAAATAATGGTTGAGTAACGTAAGGCTTATCGTACTTTTCAAAAGTTATTTCTCTTCCTCTTTGCCAGTTGTCATTGCTTCTATAAAAAGTGGCAGCATGTTTTGAATCAAATTCAAACGATTTTAAAATAGCATAATGCAAATGCACAAATGTTTGAGTATGTTTAATGGCAATATCTCTATATACTGCATCATCTTCTTCTAAATAAATTCTAAATTTTAAAATTGCCATTTTTATATTTTGATTTTTAGTAAAATTATATAGTACGAAAATAAGATTTATTGTACAGGTTGCAAATTGAGTTCTTTAGCTTTTATCAACATAAAATTATAGGCTGCATCAAAATTATTTTCAATCATACCATCTAATATTGCTTCTCTTATAGCATCTTTAATAATTCCTACTTTTTTGCTTGGTGTTAAATTGAAGGTTTGCATAATCAATTCTCCAGTAATGGGAGGTTGCCAATTTCTTAGATTATCATTTTCTTCTACTTCTTTCATTCGTTCTTGTACCAAAGAAAAATTATTAATAAAACGTTGAACTTTTTGTTTGTTTTTACTTGTTATATCTGCCTTACACAAAAGCATTAACGAATCAATATCTTCTCCTGCATCAAATAATAAACGCCTTATTGCACTATCAGTAATATTTTCTTTTGTTAAAGAAATAGGACGTAAATGTAATGCAACCAATTTTTGCACAAAACGCATTTTTTCGTTGAGTGGCAATTTTAGTTTTGAAAAAATTTTAGGAACCATTCTTGCACCAACAACTTCATGTCCATGAAAAGTCCAACCAATATTTTCTTCAAATCTTTTTGTTGGTGGTTTTCCTATATCATGTAATAGTGCTGCCCATCTTAGCCACAAATCATTTGTTGTGTTGCTAATATTATCCAATACTTGAAGAGTATGATAAAAATTATCTTTATGTCCTTTGTTATCTACATATTCTGCTCCATGTAATGCCATCATTTGAGGAAAAATAATTTCTAATAATCCACTTTTACTTAGCAAATCAAAACCAATAGATGGCTTATTGCTAAGCATAATTTTATTTAGTTCATCTGTAATTCTTTCTTGAGAAATTATGTTAATTCTTTCAGCATTTTTTGTAATGGCTTCAAAAGTATTTTTTTCAATTTCAAAATTTAATTGAGTAGCAAAACGTATAGCTCTCATCATTCTTAAAGGGTCATCACTAAAAGTTTGTGAAGGCTCTAATGGCGTTTTTAAAATACCTTGCTCTATATGTTGTAAGCCATTAAATGGATCTATTAATTTTCCAAAATCTTCTTTATTTAAACTAATAGCTAAAGCATTTATGGTAAAGTCTCTCCTATTTTGATCATCTTGCAAAGTACCAGGTTGTACTACTGGTTTTCTGCTATTAAAGTTGTAGCTTTCAGTTCTTGCACCTACAAATTCAATTTCAAAAAAATTGCTTTTATTATCTTCTTTTTCTGATGATAAGTTAATTTTTATTTGTGCAGTACCAAAGTTTTTAAAAAAAGCAACCGAAGGCACTGGGTTAAATAAATTTGCTGTAGTATGTGCTAATTCTATTCCATCACCTAAACAAACAATATCTGCATCTTTTGTATTTCTTCCAATAATTTTATCACGTACAAAGCCACCAATTAAATAACTTTTTGTATCTAATAATTCGGTAGCTTTTACAATTTTTTTAAAAATAAATAATTCTTGCTGAGAACATTCTATATCCATACTCAGCAAAGATAACATGCTGAAGTGTAAGTAGCTTTGTTTTAAAATTATTGAGTTTTATTTTAATACTACTTGTTCAAAAATATCATTATCATAAAACTCTCTATCAAAATATGGGTGCTGTGTTTGTAATCCATTATTGATAAAAATGGGTTGTAATTTTATTTGCTTATTGTCTGCAATTACATTTTTAATGGTATTACTAATTTCAGAAAACTCTAAAGCAATTAAAAATTTTTGAACTTTTTCTGTTGGAATGTTTAAGATTATTTGTGCCATAACAAAAAATTTAAGTTATTAATGTTTAGACAACATAAATCATGCAACTACACACACAGTGGCGTTAATTTTTTGTTACAAGAAATAAATGAAAATAAGTTTGTAATTAAACATTTGCTGGTGTGCTATGAACAGCATCTGACAACTCTTTTATTAATGAGTTATCTTTTTCAATAGCATTACCAACAACAATAACATCTGCACCTGCTTTGCAGTTTCTATAAGCTTTTTCTGGGTCAATAATTCCTCCACCAATAATTAATGGTGCTTCTATATGTGAAGCAACTTTTTCAATCATACTTTCAGTAATAGGACGTTTAGCACCACTACCTGCATCCATATAAATTAGTTTTTTCCCAAGCATTTCTCCAGCCATTGCAGTACACATGGCAATATCATTTTTATCAGCAGGTATAGGAGTTGCATTTGAAATATAAGAAACAGTTGTTGGTGCTCCACCATCAATTACCATATAACCAGTAGGAATAACTTCTAAACCACTTTTCTTTACAAAAGGTGCACTTACTACATGCTGTCCAATTAACAACTCTGGATTACGACCTGAAATAAGAGAAAGATATAAAAGTGCATCTGCATATTTACTTACTTGAGAAGGTGAACCAGGAAATAATACAACAGGAATATGGCAAGACTTTTTTATTTGAATAATACATTCATCTAAATAATTAGAGATAACCAAAGAGCCTCCTACAAAAAAATAATCCACTTTAGCTTCTACTGCTAATGCAACAAGTTGCTCAAGAGATTGAGCATTTACTTTGTCAGGATCAATTAAAACAGTGAAACATTTTTTTCCTTGCTTTTTATCGTCCATAAATTTATTGTACAAATCGTGTTTCATTCCAATGTTTATAAAGTGGTATTGCAAAAATGCAAAAAAGAATTGCTCTTTCCAAGTTGTTTAATTAAAAATATTTACTTTTTCGTTAATTACATCTAAAATAAGCAATTTTATAGTAAACACTTTTAAAATCAGCTATATAGTTTTATTCCTTAATATTTAACTTCTATAAAGAGGGAAAACTATAGCATATAATCTAATAAAAAAATAAAATTATTGCTCACACAATGTGAGAAACTTTGCAAATTCAATAGGGCTTTGAGCTATCAATTTTTATACATCCATTATCCACAAACTGTGGATTTAATAAGTATGGAATTTTCATTACAGAAAGATATTTTCGTTTGCCGCTTTCAAAAAAATAAAAGAGGGTTTAATCAAAACATAAACTAATTAACCACCCATAAATTCTATTACTCATGGCTAACAACAAAAAAGAGCAACGCTTACAGTTCAGTCGCAAATTTACAAAAGACGATGTAAGCCCTTACGATCAGTTTGAGTATGACTATCGTACCAGTATTATAAAAAATCCTACTGGAGAAACAGTATTTGAAATGAATAATGTGGAGGTTCCAAAACAATGGAGTCAAATAGCTACAGATATTTTAGCTCAAAAATATTTTCGTAAAGCTGGTGTACCACAAGCTGATGGCTCTTTAGGCAGAGAAACAAGTGTTAAACAAGTAGCACATCGTATGGCTAATTGTTGGAGAGTTTGGGGTGAACGTTATGGATACTTTGCAACAGAAAAAGATGCTCAAATTTTTTATGATGAATTAGCATATAGTATTTTAAACCAAAGTTGTGTACCCAATAGTCCACAATGGTTTAATACAGGTTTATTTGAAAGCTATGGTATTGCAGGAAAACCACAAGGACATTATTATATAGACCCAAATGATGGACAATTAAAAAAATCGTCTAATGCTTATGAACGCCCTCAACCACATGCTTGCTTTATATTAAGTGTAAGTGATGATTTGGTAAATGATGGTGGTATTATGGATTTATGGATAAGAGAAGCAAGAATTTTTAAATATGGCTCTGGTGTTGGTACAAACTTTTCTCAAATACGTGGTAGTGGTGAAAAATTAAGTGGTGGTGGCACATCAAGTGGTTTAATGAGTTTCTTAAAAATTGGTGATAGAAGTGCTGGTGCAATAAAAAGTGGTGGCACAACAAGACGTGCAGCTAAAATGGTTTGTTTAGATTTAGACCACCCTGAAGTAATGGAATTTATTAATTGGAAAGTAGAAGAAGAAAAGAAAGTTGCTGCATTAGTAGCTGCAGGTTATGATAATAGTTATGAAGGAGAAGCTTATGCAACTGTTGCAGGTCAAAACTCAAATAACTCACTTCGTATTCCTAACGAATTTTTTAAAGTATTAGAAGAAGATGGTGATTGGGAACTAAAAGCAAGAACCGATGGAAGAGTAATGAAAAAAATTCCAGCACGTGAAGTATGGAATCAAATTGCTTATGCAGCTTGGCGTTGTGCAGACCCAGGAACACAATATGATACTACCATTAATGAATGGCATACTTGCCCTCAAGGTGGAAGAATCAATGCATCTAACCCTTGTAGTGAATACATGTTCTTAGATAATACTGCTTGTAATTTAGCCTCTATCAATTTAAGAAAATTCTTTGATGAATCAACTAATAAAATAGATATTGAAGGCATTGAATACATTAGTCGTTTATGGACTGTTGTTTTAGAAATTAGTGTTTTAATGGCACAATTTCCAAGTAAAGAAGTAGCAGAACTTTCTTATGATTACAGAACACTTGGTTTAGGTTTTGCCAACTTAGGAACTATTTTAATGATTAGTGGTATTGCTTATGATAGTGAAGAAGCAAGAGCCATTGCAGGTTCTATCAGTGCAATTATGACTGGTACAGCTTATAAAACATCTGCAGAAATGGCTTCATTCTTAGGTGCATTTGCTCGTTACAAAGAAAACGAAAAAGATATGCTTAGAGTAATGAGAAACCACAGAGCAGCAGCTTATGATGCAGAAGAAGCTTATGAAAATTTAAGTATAAAACCAGTAGGACTTAAAGCAAAATATTGCCCTACTAATTTATTAAAAGCTGCAACTAAAGCTTGGGATGATGCTGTGCAATTAGGAGAGAAATATGGTTATAGAAATGCACAAACAACTGTAATTGCACCTACAGGAACTATTGGTTTAGTAATGGATTGTGATACAACAGGCGTTGAACCAGATTTTGCTTTAGTTAAATTTAAAAAATTAAGTGGCGGTGGCTATTTCAAAATAATTAATGGTGCTGTTCCAAATGCTTTAAAAACTTTAGGCTATACTCAAAAAGAAATTGAAGTAATTGAAAAATATGCAGTAGGTGCTGCAAGTTTTGAAGGAGCACCTCACATAAATGCTCAAACACTTAGTGCAAAAGGATTTACAGCAGAGGAAATTAATAAACTAAATGCTGCTGCTAAAACTGCTTTTGAAATTGGATTCCTCTTCAACAAATTTATTTTAGGAGAAGAATGTTTGCAACGTTTAGGATTTAAAGAAGAAGATTACAACGATTGGAGCTTTAATTTATTAGAAGCATTAGGATTTACAGAAGAAGAAATTGATGCTGCAAATGATTATGTATGTGGTACAATGACTGTAGAAGGAGCACCTGATTTAAAAGAAGAACATTTACCTGTTTTTGATTGTGCTAATAAGTGTGGCAAAAAAGGTCAAAGATATATTCATGCACATGGACATATTAGAATGATGGCAGCTTGTCAACCTTTTTTAAGTGGTGCTATTTCAAAAACAATTAATCTCCCAAATGAAGCATCTGTAGAAGAAATTGCAGAATGTTACAAATTAAGTTGGGAATTAGGATTAAAAGCAAACGCTTTATATAGAGATGGAAGTAAGTTATCTCAACCTTTAAGTACTAAAAGCGATAAGAAGAAAAAGACAACAGACAGTAATGAAACTACAGAAGAAAATGAAACAATATTAGAAAGCACAAAAACTACTGAAAGCAATATTGTTGATTTAACAAAACTATCTGTAGAAGATTTATTAGAAGAAGTAAACAGAAGAATGACAGCTTCTACAGACACAACATTAAAACGTCAATTATCAAGAATTGTAGAAAGAAAATCTTTACCAGCAAAACGTAGAGGCTTTGTACAAAAAGCAAAAATCAATGGTCAGGCAATTTTCCTAAGAACAGGAGAATATAGTGATGGAACTTTAGGAGAAATTTTTATTGACTTAGCAAAAGAAGGTTCTACTGTTCGTAGCTTAATGAATTGCTTTGCTATTGCAGTGTCAGTAGGTTTACAATATGGCGTTCCTTTAGAAGAGTTTGTTGAAAAGTTTGTGTTCACTCGTTTTGAACCAGCAGGAATGGTTGATCATCCAAACATTAAAACAACCACATCTTTAGTAGATTTTGTTTTCAGAGCATTAGCTTATGAATACTTAGGTAGAACAGATTTAGTACACGTTTTAGATATACCTGAAATTAATAACACAGGCAATGAAGATGATTATAATGAGCAAAATCAATTAAGCAGTGTTCATATAACTGCACCAATGCAAAATGCTCCTTCTTCTAACACAACTTCATCTGTTGTACCTCAAAAATTACAAAGAGTAGCTGCTGTAAAATCTGAGGTTGGTTTAGATGCTGTAAACAGTGCTGCAAAAAGTATGCAAAGCGATGCACCAGCTTGTAATGTTTGTGGACATATAACCATTAGAAGTGGTACTTGTTACAAATGCTTAAACTGTGGCAACAGCTTAGGTTGTAGCTAAAATAATTGGGTAAGTAGATTTCATAAACAGAGGTGTTAAAAACATCTCTGTTTTTTATAGCGAAAGCCGATAAAAAATTATTTATAAAATAAAACAACCAAACAAACTAAAGCATCATAACAAATTTTATAGTTATTTTGTTTGTATGAGTAAGGTATCCAGTAAAGAAAAAGAGAAAAATAATCAACAAAATTTAGAGAGAGGAATTTATATACATGGTGCAAGAATGCACAACTTAAAAAATATTTCTGTTACATTTCCAAGAAATAAATTGATTGTTGTTACAGGAGTAAGTGGTAGTGGAAAATCTTCTTTAACTATTGATACATTATTTGCTGAAGGACAAAGAAGATATGCAGAAAGCCTAAGTTCTTATGCAAGACAATTTATGGAAAGAATGCCAAAGCCTGATGTGGATTATATTAAAGGCTTGTGTCCTGCTATTGCCATAGAGCAAAAAGTAATTACCCGAACACCAAGAAGCACTGTTGGTAGTATGACAGAAATGTATGACTACTTACGTTTGTTATATGCAAGAATTGGTAATACTATTAGCCCATTAAGTGGCAGAATTGTAAAGAAAGACGATGTTGCAGATGTTGTTCAAGCAATTTCAAATTTACCAAAAGAATCTAAAGTATATATTCTTGCTTTATTTAAACAACATTCAAAACGAAATACAAAAGAAGAACTCAACATTTTATCTCAAAAAGGATTCAGTAGAATAGCCTTTTATCATTCATCAAATAAAAATATTGAAGTAGTAAAAATTGAAGATTTACTGGAGCAAAACGATACTTCATTAAAAAAACAATTCAAAGAATTTAGTAGTGATGAAATAAATACTAAGACTAACAATGCTTTTGTTTTAATTGATAGAATTATTACTAAAGATTTTGAAGAAGATGATTTACATCGTTTATCTGACAGCATTGGTATTGCATTTTATGAAGGAGATGGAGATGTTTATATAAGTATTGATGATAAAAAAATATTACACTTTAGCAACAAATTTGAGTTAGATAATATTCGTTTTGAAGAACCTACTCCTAATTTATTTTCTTTTAATAATCCTTATGGGGCTTGCCCTACCTGTGAAGGCTTTGGACAAATTTTGGGTATTGATGAAAACTTAGTTATACCCAATAAAATGTTGAGTTTGTATGAAGGAGCTATTGCACCTTGGAAAGGAGAGAAATTAATTTGGTGGAAAGAACAATTTATTAAACAAGCAAAAGGTTTTCCAATTCATCAACCCATTGCAGATTTAAGTGAAGAATATTATAATCAACTATGGAATGGTGTTGCAACAGCATTAGGCATCAATGATTTTTTTAAAGAAGTAGAAGCTAATTTATACAAAGTTCAATACAGAGTTTTATTAAGTAGGTATAGAGGAAGAACAAATTGCAATGTTTGTAAAGGTTATCGTTTAAGGAATGAAGCACTTTATGTAAAAATAAATAACAAGCATATTGGTGAGCTTAGTGAAATGCAAACAAAAGATTTAAAAGTTTGGTTAGAGAATTTGAAACTATCTGAATATGAAAACCAAATTGCAAAACGAATTTTAGTTGAACTTCATCAAAGGCTACAAACCTTGATAGATGTAGGTTTGGGCTATTTAACTTTAAATAGATTAGCTAATACACTTAGTGGTGGAGAAAGTCAAAGAATACAACTAACCAGAAGTTTAGGCTCTAACCTTACTAACTCTTTATATATTTTAGATGAACCAAGTATTGGCTTACATAATAGAGATACAGAAAAATTAATTCATGTTTTAAAAACATTAAGAGATTTAGGTAATACTGTAATTGTAGTAGAACATGATGAGATGATGATGCAAGAAGCAGACTACATTATTGATATGGGACCATTTGCCTCACATTTAGGAGGAGAAGTAGTAGCATCAGGTAATTACAAAGAAATTATTGAAAATGAAAACTCATTAACAGGAAAATATTTAAGCAAAAAACTCATTGTTGAAACGCCTAAAAAAACAAGAAAGTTTTTATCAAGTATTACTATTGAAGGTGCAAGACAAAATAATTTAAAAAATATAACAGTAGAATTTCCTTTGAATGTTTTATGTGTTGTAACAGGTGTAAGTGGTAGTGGAAAAACAACTTTAGTAAAACAAATTTTATATCCTGCTTTACAAAAGTTAAAAGGCGAAAGTGCTGATACTCCTGGTTTTCATAAATCTATTAAAGGTGATGTTGATTTTATTTCTCAAATAGAAATGATAGATCAAAACCCTATTGGTAAATCATCAAGAAGTAATCCTGTAACGTATATAAAGGCTTATGACGAAATAAGAAATTTATTTGCACACCAACACTTATCAAAGCTCAGAGGTTTTCAGCCAAAACATTTTTCGTTTAATGTTGATGGTGGAAGATGTGATACTTGCAAAGGAGAAGGAGAACAAATTATTGAAATGCAATTTTTATCTGATGTGCATTTAACTTGTGAAGTTTGTTATGGCAAAAAGTTTAAAGAAGAAGTTTTAGAAGTACAGTTTAATGGAAAAAATATTGATGATGTTTTGCAAATGAGTGTAGATGAAGCAATAGATTTTTTCTTTGCCTATGATACAAGTGAACATATAGCAAAAGCAATAGAACCCTTGCAGGCTGTAGGTTTGGGCTATATTAAATTAGGACAAAGCTCTAATACATTATCAGGTGGTGAAGCACAACGTGTAAAACTTGCTTCTTTTTTAGGTAAAGGAAAAGGTCATGGAAATGTGCTTTTTATTTTTGATGAACCAACAACAGGTTTACATTTTCATGATATAAAAAAATTATTAGCTTCTTTCAATGCACTGATAGAGCAAGGTCATTCATTAATTGTTATTGAACATAATACAGATATTATTAAAAATGCTGATTGGGTTATTGACTTAGGACCAGATGCCGGAAACGATGGTGGTAATCTTGTTTTTGCAGGATTGCCTCATGATTTGAAAAAAGTAAAAAACAGTTATACAGGAAAATATTTATAACCTATTTCAATATTCTTTCCAAAGCTTCATGCAGTTCTGAGCCTCTTAAATTTTTTGCTACTATTTTTCCTGAAGGGTCAATTAATAAATTAAATGGAATACTATTTACACTGTATAATCTTGCAGCAGCATTATCCCAAAACTTTAAATCACTTACATGTGTCCAAGTTAAGTTGTCTTGTTTAATAGCATTTAACCAAGCATCTTTTCCATCAGGTCTATCTAAAGAAACTCCTAACACTGTAAAATTTTTTGATTTGAATTTATTATAAGCTTCTACAACATTTGGGTTTTCTAATCTACAAGGTCTGCACCAACTTGCCCAAAAATCTACTAATACATATTTGCCTCTAAAAGAAGATAAACTAACAGGTTTTCCATCAACATCATTTTGAGTAAAATCAGGTGCAATAGCTCCTTCACTTGTAGCAGATGACTTAGCAATTTCTGATTTATGTTTTTCTATGATGCCTTCTACTAATCTTGCAAACTCTCCTACTTTAGCAGAAGTGTGTAAAGTATTATATCGTGTTTCTAATTCTTCAACTCCGCCAGGTAGTACAGGGTTTACAACATATAAAACAAATGTGCTAACAGGCGAACCTAATCTTGTTGAAGTAAATTTATTTAATTCTGTTACTACATTCTTTTTTGTTTGTTCAAATAATCCAATTAATGAATCTCTTTTTTTTCCATCAGGTGTAGTATTAATTCTTGCTCCTAAATCATTAAATCTATCTTTTATTGGGTTAAACACTTTTAAATAAGCATTGTAATCATTGTTTAATGCAGAGCCAGTAATTACCACAGATTTTTCTATGTTATCAGCATTTGCTTTGATTGAAATATTTTCATTAAACATAAACATATCTACCTCATTTGTTAAGCCTATAAAGCCAAGCTTTGAAAACCCTGGTTCATTTAATTGTCCTTTTAATGTAAATTTTCCTTTAAAAGCATAATCTTGTGCTATAGCATTTCCGGCAGAATTATTTAAGAAAACTAAAGTACTATCTTTTAGTCCTGAAATATTTCCATTAATAGTAAAGCCTTTATTTTTTTGAGCAGATAAAGTAAATGGCAGTAAAAAAAGTATCAATATTTTTTTAAACATAAAATGACAGGTTATAATTTTAATAAAAAATAATAATGCAAATTAAGGAGTAGAATGCTAAATAAAGTAAAATAAAAAATTTATTCTCCTAAAAATTGGGTTTGGTCTGGAATTGTAATGTAAATATCGCCTTCGCCTTTTTGTAAAACACACTGACATCCCAATCTTGAGTTTATTTTTGGGTTAACTGCTCTATCAATAAAATCTTCTTCTCTATCACTCAATTCTTCAACATGTTCATCGCCTTTATCTACATATATATGACAAGTGCTACAAGCACAAACTGCTCCACAGTTATGATGCAGTTCGTAGCCATTATCTAAAATAACTTCTAATAAACTATCTCCTATTGCATTGGTTTCTATAACAACTGGTTCTAAATCTTTTTGTTCAAAATTTATATGAATTTTATACATGACTTCTATTAATATTTTTTAATTTTTAACTGAGCAAAAGTACCTTATTAATAGTCATTAATCAAGCTATCTAAAGAGTTTTCAATAACGAGTTAAGGAAAAAAATTTCTTTTAAATATTTGTTCTTCTTATGTTTGAGTTAGATGAAGTTTATTCAACAAAAAAGCGTTTCGCAATGGAAACGCTTTGAATATTTTGTAAAGTTTTTTAAAGTACTTTCTTTTTACTGGCACTATAACCACCAATAATACCTAAAGCTAATAATACTCCTACACCACCATCAAAAGGCACATCATCTATAGGAGGGTTTCCACCACCAGGTCCACCTGGGTCATCATCGCCCCAATTATTATCAGAATGAACACCACCTGAAATAGAGCCATCTTTTGTTGCATCATTATCTTGAAAAACAGGTGCATCTATAGTTGTTCCATGATCTATTGTGGAAGTTTGTGCTTGTAATTTATTAGTAATAATCAATGTAGATGCTACAATAATAAATCCTGCTAAACTAAAAATTGTAATAGATTTTATATTTTTTTTCATTTTTTTACTGTTGTGCTATATTCTATAACTTATAATGTACCTTATTTAATTTTAAGTTGTTACAAAAATAGGGGAATTCTGAAAAACTAACCTATTTTTTTTATAATATATCCTGTTAAAAAATAAGGTATAAAAATGCGTTTATAAATTAAATAGTCGTTTAAGTAACGATTTTTTAGCATTTTTATTGGACGCATCTTTTTGTATATAAGCAGCTACAAACTCCATTTCTTCTACTGCTTTCCAATCTTCCATGCCTTCATACCATATTTTTTCTCCATGTTTTAAAGGGTTAAATTTAAGGTCGTTAATAGTATAAGGTCCATACATATATTTACCTTTTTTTAGTACATAAATTTTTTCATCCCCTTTCATAAATCAAATTGTAGATACAAATAAAATGTAAATCGCTGTTTGTATATTTTATAAAATACAAATATAATTTGAAGTTATTTATTTATTGGATTTTGGTCTAAAATTTCTAAACTTTTTAAAAGCATTTTATCCTTTTTATTAGAAAATTCGTAGTAACCTTCATTTCCAAAAAGGTATTTTGCTATCATTTTTTGAATATCTGAAAGAATATATTTTTTTTCTTCAATGGTAGTGCTATTTAATAAAATTGAGTGTTGTTTTGCTAATGATTCTATATTGTACCATTCAGTTTCTGGTATTGAAAATTTTGCATAAAACTCATCAGTATTATTTATTTTTTCTAAGGTGGATTTATTTCTTAAATAAACTTGCAAAGCCACTTTATTAAGAATATTTGTACGATAAATGCTGAGAGTATTTTTACTTAATTGTATAGAATCGGCATTAATGATAACATCTGGCAAAATTCCACCACCACCATAAACAATTTTTCCTTTTGGGGTTTTATAAATATGATTAAGATGAGATGAATCGTTATGGTTTTCTTCATCAACTTCATGGCTGTTTAATGCATCTCTTCTATATTCTTCTATTGATTTGTTGGAATAATTTTTTTGAATATTTCTTCCTAATGGAGTAAAATATCTTGCAATTGTTAAACGCAAAGCAGCACCATTGCTTAATGGAAATTGTTGTTGTACCAATCCTTTACCAAAAGTTCTTCTTCCTACAATAGTGGCTCTATCCCAATCTTGTAAAGCACCAGCTAATACTTCACTTGCACTAGCACTACTTTCATTAACTAAAATAACTAAGTTGCCTTCTTCAAACAAGCCATCTCTTTTAGTTTTGTATTCATAGCGTGGCGATTTGTTGCCTTCTGTATAAACAATGAGTTTATTGCTGCTTAAAAATTCATCTGCAATATCAACAGCTTCATTCATTAAACCTCCTGTATTATCTCTTAAATCTAATATTAAATTATTCATTCCATTTTTCTGTAGTCTTTCTAAATTCTCCATAAATTCTTCATAAGTTTTATCGCCAAACTTGTTAAGCTTAATATAACCAGTATGCTTTTGTATCATATAAGCTGCATCTACAGTACTTACAGGAATATTGCCTCTTACAATAGTTATTTTTTTCTGTTCATGATTTCTTAATATAGTTACCAATACTTTGCTTTCTGCTTGACCTCTAAAATAGCTTCTTATTTTATCAGAAGTAATATGTACGCCAGCAATTTTTATTGAATCGTTTACTGTAATTATTTTATCGCCAATTTGTAAGCCTGCTTTTTCTGATGGTCCATTTTTTACTACATTAACTACATTAACTGTATCATCAAATACTTGAAATTCTATACCAATTCCTTGAAAATTTCCAATCAAATCATCATTAATTTCTTGAACGTTTATTGGTGGAATGTATAAAGAGTGTGGGTCTAAGTGAGATAATAATTCATTAATTGTAAGTTCTGAAATACTATCCATTTTTACAGGATCTACATATTTATTTTGAACCAAATTAATTACCTCTTGTATAGAGCTTGAATTTCCTCTTCCTAAAAAACTTCCAGAAGAAGATGTCATTTTAAGATTATAACCAATATACATTCCAAAAATCATCACTAATGCAAATAATATTGGTAGCCAAACTTTCTTTTTCTCATTTACCATCATCAGTTATCCTTTTTAAACAAATTTTTTCTATGAACGAATATCTATTTTTTAATAAGAATAGACGAATATTTTTACATATTTAAAGCAAACCTAAAGGGAATAGTTTTATAATTTTTTATTTTATAAATATTTTTTTATTTGGTTGGTGAGTATAATAAAAGTTAATTTTAATATTCTATTATTTATCATAAACTAAAAACATTAAAAAAATGGCAACATTAATTGCAGATTGTGGTGCTACAAAGTGTGAGTGGAGTTTGATGATTAACAACAAAAAGAAAACTTTTTTTACAAAAGGAATTAGCCCTTACTTTTTAAGCAAAGAAGAAATTATTTTATTACTTAAAAAAGAGTTGCTACCCAAAGTAAAAAATACAATAATTAATGAAATATTTTTTTATGGTACTGGTTTAAGTAATCCAGAGAATGTAAAAATAATTAGGCAAGTATTGCAAAGTATATTTGGTAAAATTTCAATAGAAGTTAATACAGATATGCTTGGAGCTTCAAGAGCTTTGTGTGGAAAAAATAAAGGTATTATATCTATACTTGGTACAGGCTCAAATTCTTGTTATTATAATGGAAAAAAAATTGAAAAAAATAATCCTGCTTTAGGTTTTATTTTAGGAGATGAGGGAAGTGGTGCATACTTGGGCAAACGAGTAGTACAATATTACTTATATAAAACATTTGATGAAGATTTGTTAGCACGTTTTAATAAAACATATAATACCGATAAAAATGCAATATTAAATGCAGTATATAAAGAGCCTACACCCAATAGTTACTTAGCTGGGTTTGCAAAATTTTTATCGGAAAATAGAGGTCATTATATGATTGAAAATATTATAGAAGATGGATTGAATGAGTTTTTCTTAAATCATATTTATAAGTATAGAGAAAGTTGGATTTATCCTATTCATTTTTCGGGAAGTATTGCTTTTGCTTTTAAAGATGTGTTGCAAGAATTATGCTATTCTTATGAATTAGAAGTAGGTAATATTTTTAAAAGTCCTATGCAGGGGTTAATACAATATCATGTAGGGAATATGAATAGCAACTAATGTTCCTTTGCCTTTAGCAGAATCCCATTCTACAGTTCCATTTAAATAAGCAATTCTGTTTTTAATATTTTTTAATCCAATGCCATTTTGTGTTTGTGAAATTTCAAAACCAATGCCATTATCTTCAATAGTGCAACTAATACCATCATTATCTTTTATCAAAGAAATATCTAACTGATTTGCTTTTGAGTGTTTAATTACATTGTTTACAATTTCTTGTATTGCCCGATAAAGAATAATTTCTGTATTATCGTTTAATCTTTCTTCTAAACCATCTGTATGAAGATTAACTTTTAATTTTTTATGATCAATTTTATCAAGAAAAGTTTTAATTGCAGACGAAAGCCCTGATTTTAAAAGTGCATTGGGCATTAAGTTATGGCTTACAATTCTTACTTCTTTGCAACTTTCATCTACCAATGCTATCGTTTTATCAAGTAAGTTTTTTTCTTGTTCGTTAAATAAATTTGTTTTAGATGCAATACCAGATAAATTCATTTTTACAGCACTCATCATTTGTCCTATTCCATCATGTAAATCACTTGCAATACGTTTTCTTTCTCTTTCTTCTGCATCTAAAATTGCAGAGGCTGCCATATTTTTGTGTTCTAAAATAGTAGCTTGCATTTGTGTTTTTAATAAATTTTGTTTCCGTTTATATAGTACTATCAGAAATGTTATTATAAGAGTAGATAGAATAGTTACACTTAAAATAATGGATTGTTGTTTAGTAACTTTTGCTTTTTGTATAGCTAATTCTTTTGCTTGTTTTTCTTCTTCATAATTATTTTTTAATGCCTGAATGGTTGTAGTGTTTTGAACAGTGCTTAAACTATCTTTTAATAGCAGCATTTCATTTTGATATTGCAAAGATTTTAGTTGATTTCCTTTTTCCTTCCAAGCATTGCTCATTAGTTGTAAAGCTTGTTGTTTTTGTTGGTTATTTTCTAAATTTTTTAAAGTGCTGTCAAGTATATTTATAGATGCATCAGTTTTATTTAATAATAAAAATTCATTTGCTTTATGCAGAGAACTATCAAAATTATTTTGTGCAGAAGCAGTAAAATAAAATAAGACACAAAATATTATAAATACTTTTTTCATACTTGAGTGCTAAAGTATATTTTGTGTTTGCCTTTGACAATACCCATTATTGGGTATTTCATAAAAATTAAATATGCAAAATTTTGAAGGGAGAAAGTATTCTTATATATCTTACTTAGAATATTTAAAACAAAAGAGGCAAAGAAAAATCTTTACCTCACATTGTTACATTACCCAAATTAATTTTATTCTTTAATTATTTTAAAAGTACTCATTTGATTGA
>JBPXJV010000065.1:0-6461 GCA_051715485.1 Chitinophagales bacterium | reverse complement strand
AAGGTTTGGCACCTCGATGTCGGTTCGTCACATCCTGGGGCTGGAGAAGGTCCCAAGGGTTCGGCTGTTCGCCGATTAAAGTGGCACGTGAACTGGGTTCAGAACGTCGCAAGACAGTTCGGTCCCTATCTGTGGTGGGCGTTAGTAAATTGAGTGGACATGACCTTAGTACGAGAGGACCGGGTCGTATGTACCGCTGGTGTATCAGTTGTGCCGCCAGGTGCAATGCTGAGTAGCTATGTACAGACAGGATAAACGCTGAAAGCATCTAAGCGTGAAACCTTCCACAAGATGAGTTTACTTTTAAGGGCTGTCAGAGACGATGACGTTGATAGGCTATAGGTGTAAAGTTAGCAATAACAAAGCCAAGTAGTACTAATTGCCCGTAAGCTTTATTTTTTTTATTTTTTTTCTTTTCCAATATGTAATTTATTAAATCTTTATACAATTTATGTATTTTGATTTTGAATTTCTTATGGTGGTTATACCGAGGGTGTTCACCTCTTCCCATTCCGAACAGAGCAGTTAAGCCCCTCATGGCCGATGGTACTTGAATATTTCTGGGAGAGTAGGTAGCTGCCGTATTTTTTAAGCCTTACAAAGTAATTTGTAAGGCTTTTTTATTTAATATCTATCTGCTTATAAATATTATTCAAAACATAATCAAATTTTGCTTTTGGAATTGCTATAGTTAATAAGCAAAATAATGTTTGTTCTTGTTTAATTATGCTGCATTCATTTTGCTTAACTATGAGCATGATGTCATTCATTTTAGTATAATCAAATTCAATTTCTTTAATAATAACTATTGGCTTTTTTACAATTGGTGTAGTTTGTAGTGCCAATGATGCAGCAGTTTTGTAAGCATTTATTAGACCAGACACTCCCAATAAAGTACCACCAAAATATCTTATAACCACCAATAAAATATTTGTTAATTGCTTACTATCAATTTGTCCTAAAATAGGCTTACCAGCTGTACCAGAAGGTTCACCATCATCATTTGCTCTAAAATTATTTCCATCAATACCTAACCTATAAGCAAAACAATAATGAACTGCTTTAGGATGTTCCTTTTTTAACGAACTTATATGTTGTTTAAATTCTTCAATTGTTTCTATAGGAAATGCATAAGCTATAAAACGACTTCCTCTATCTTTAAACTCTGCAATAGAGTATTGTGAAATTGTAAAAAAATATTCTTGTTCTTTTTGTTTATTCATTTATAGTGGTAAGTAATATGAAATATTATCTGATAAAATATTTTCGGTTTTTATTTTTCTTCCATAAAAATTTGGTGTATCTAAACCATCTTTTATTATTAAATTAGTATTAGTAATTATTCTTGTTTCATCCCAAATTTCTTCATCAATAAAGCTTTGTAATAGCTTTGCTCCACCTTCAACTATTATACTCATAATTTGATGCTGGTAACAATAGTTTAATATTTGCTGTAATGCATTAATACTATCATCCAATTTTATAAACTTTATATTTTTATGGTCTTCATTTTTTTTATTATTAAAAATAATTGTGGATGCATCGGAATTTAAAATCTTTGATAAATTGGATAATTGCAGTTTTTTATCAATAACTAAACGAATTGGATTTTTTCCAGAATAATTTCTATTAGTTAAATATGGATTATCTTTTAAAGCAGTATTTGTACCAATTAAAATAGCAGATTCTTCACTACGCCATTTATGCACTAATTTGTTGGTGATATCATTGCTTATAAAAAGCCTCTCGTTAGTTTTAGGAGCTATTTTTTTATTTACTGTTTGTGCTAACTTTAAAATTATAAATGGTCGTTTTTTTTGATAAAATGTGAAAAATCGTTTATTAAGATTAATACATTCTTTTTCTAAAACGTTTGTTACAATTTCAACATTTTTATTTTTTAAAAATTCAATACCTTTTCCATTTACTTTATTAGAAGGGTCTTGACAACCAATAACTACTTTTTTAATTTTTTTTTCAATAATAAAATGACTACAAGGGGGGGTTTTACCAAAATGATTGCAGGGTTCTAATGAAACATATAATGTGGCATCTTTTATTTTATATTGGTTTTCTTTTGAAACACTGTTGATGCAATTTACTTCTGCATGTGCATCTCCAAAGTTATGATGATAACCTTCGCCAATTATTTCATTTTTATATACTAAAACAGAGCCTACCATTGGATTTGGTGAAACAAATCCATTACCAAGTTTTGCTAATTCTATGCATCGACGAATAAATAAATTATCTGTACTCAATATTAATTTTTTTGAATAGTATAAAACAAAAATAACAGAATTGTTTAGACTAATAAATGTTATACTAATATTCTATCTTCATTACTTTGCAAATAATGACAATAGAAAAGAGTTATATTGAACTACTTAATATTTTAATGAATATTTATGAAAATAATGAAGCTGCTTGCATTGCAGACATGACTATTGAATTTATTACAGGTTATTCTAAATCTAATAGGATTTTGCATAAGCAAGAAATAATTAATGAAGTTCAGGAAATACAATTTAAAGAAATATGCTTAGAACTGAGTACTCATAAACCAGTACAATATGTTTTAAATGAAGCATGGTTTTGTAATAAAAAATTTTATGTAAATGAGCATGTATTAATTCCTAGACAAGAAACTGAAGAGTTAATTGAATTAATTTCAACCAATAATTTAAATAATAAAAGTATTATTGATATTGGCACAGGTTCGGGCTGTATTTCTATTACATTAAAAAATAAATTTTTAAATTCTGCTATTACAGCTATTGATGTAAGTAATGATGCTTTAGAAGTTGCAAAAAAAAATGCTCAAACATTTAATGCTGAAATTAATTTTTTGCAATTAAATTTTTTAGATGAAAAGAAATGGGAACTATTAAACTATTACGATTATATAATAAGTAATCCGCCTTATGTAAAATTAAGTGAGAGTACAACTATGCAAAAAAATGTGCTTTTATTTGAACCACATACTGCTCTTTTTGTACCAGATAATGATGCTTTAATTTTTTATAAAAAAATAGCCTTATTTGGAGTGAAGCATTTAACAGAAAATGGAAAAATATTTGTTGAAATAAATGAATTATTAGGTAGGGAAACGAAGCAGCTTTTTGAACAATATGGTTATCTTGTAGAAATTATTAAGGATATGCAAGGGAAAGAAAGATTTATTTTGTGTTCTACAAATAATAATATTTTAGGTTAGTATAAAAAGAATTGTTCAGAATAAATTGACTTTATTAAGTGAAAAATGGGACAAAAAGTTTAATAATGTAAATTTTTGTTCATAAAATTGTTGTATAAATAAAATTACATTAAATTTTTCTTTACTTTTGGCAAAGCGATAAATAATATTTATAAATAAGTTTATATGAAGATTAAACTACAATTATTAATGGGTTTGATAGTATTTAGTACTATTTCAACTCAAGCTCAAAGAGTTAAAGTTTCTGCTGCTGTTGGTGCAAGTGGATATTATGGAGATTTAATTCAAGGTACTCCATTGTTTAAACAGTTATCGCCAGCAATAACACTTGGTGGAAGCTATGATTTATCAGAAAAAATAAGAGTAAGAGCCAGTCTATCTGGACTTTCTATTAAAGCAGATGATAAAGATAATAGTGATATAAAATTCAAAAATAGAAACTTAAATTTTAAAAGTTTTATTTGGGAGTTTAATGTAGCTGCTGAGTATGATTTTTTAAACAATTTTGATCAATATTCTTTTACACCATATATATTTTTCGGGCCTGGTGTATTTGGGTTTAATCCTACTACTATAGATAGATTTGGCAATAAAGTGAAGTTAAGAGATTTTGGTACAGAAGGACAAGGTTTAGCAGCTTATCCTGATAGAAAACCATATAAACTTACACAAATTAATTTAGGTTTTGGTGGAGGTATAAGAGTTGATTTAAGTGAATCTTTACAATTAGGAACAGAAATATTTATTCGTAAAACATTTACAGATTATTTAGATGATGTGAGTATGAACAGTTATGTTGACCCATCTTTATTTGTTGCTCAAGGGAACCCTTACTCACAATATCTTTCTTTTAGAGGAGATGAAGTAGGTAAATCTTTTTCAACAACAATGCCTCGTGGAAACCCTAAGAATAAAGACATTTATTACTCTTTTCAAATAAAACTTACATATAAATTATTAGATCTTGAGTGGGGTAGCCCATTAGGTTATTATGGTGGTGGTAGCCCAGGTAGAGTTAGAAATAATATGAGAAATCCTCGTAGAATTTTATAAAAAATATTTATAATTTTTAAAAGTGCTATCAAAGTCTAATTATTGATAGCACTTTTTTATTTTGTAATTTCTGTTGCAAAAGCAATGATATCAATACCATCAAAATTACCACTACTCATTAATAATAAATTACTGTTAGTATAATTTTGTTTTTTAAGCCAATTCTCTAACTCTTCTTTTATATCAAAAACTATTAAATTTTCTTTTTGAAAACTATGATAAATATCTTCTTTTGGTAGCGATGGCATTTGTTTTAACTCTAGTGCATGTTTTGAATAAAATACAATGGCAACATCAGCATTGTTCATTGAGCTTTTATATTCATCTAAGAAATTTTTATTTAAACTACTATAAGTGTGCAATTCTAAAACAGCAATTAATTTTCTATTAGGAAATTGCCTTTTAACTGCCTCTATTGTTGCAGTTACTTTGCTTGGAGCATGTGCAAAATCTCTATAAATATTGGTTGTTTTGTTGGTTGTTAGTAATTCTAATCTTTTTGCAGCACCTGTAAAATTTTGAATAGAATTTAAAAATTCAGTTGTTGTTATTCCTAATTCTTTACACACATAAAATGCAGCAAATAAATTTTGCAAATTATGATTTCCAAATACTTTTAATGAAGTAGTTTCATTTTCAATTGTGATAAATGTTTCACCATCTTTAATATTGTGTTGAGGGATAGAGTAGGGTTGATATCTTAAATCTGTTCTACTATTTTTTTCAACCAACTCTTTTAATACAATATCATTTTCATTATAAATTAATAATCCATTTTTTTCAATTTTTTGAATAAAAATGCTGAATTGTTCTTTGTATATTTCAAAGGTTGGAAAAACATTAATATGATCCCATGCAATGCCTGTTAAAACAGCAATGTGCGGAAATAAGAAATGAAATTTGGGTTTCTTTTCAAGTGTACTTGCTGGATATTCATCTCCTTCACAAATAATTACAGGTGCATTTGAAATACTTACAGACTGGTTAAATCCTTGAAGTTTTGCACCAGCTAAATAATCAAAATCTTTTTGTAAAAATTTAAGTACATGCATTATCATACTTGTAGTAGTTGTTTTTCCATGACTTCCACCTATTACAACTCTATTTTTATGAATACTTTCTTGATAAATATATTCTGGGAAAGAATATATTTTTAATTCAAGTTCTTTTGCTTTTGCTATTTCTGGATTATCAGCTTTTGCATGCATACCTAAAATAACAGCATCTAAATTAGTAGTAATAAGTTCTGGCTGCCATCCAATTTTTGAAGGTAATAATCCTTCGGCTGCTAAATTTGATTTTGCTGGTTCAAAAATTTCATCATCTGTTCCTGTAACTACATAACCTTTTTTCTTTAACGATATTGCTAATTGATGCATTACACTACCGCCAATGGATATAAAATGAACTTTCATAAATTTATTATAGATTTTTTCAAAAGTATTGAACAAATGTTTAAAAAAAATGGAATAATTTATGAAGTAAATGCAACATTTTCATTTAAAACATTATCTTCGTATTAGGAAGTATTATATAACTATTCATTAAAAATTATCTATGAAAAAAGTTTTAATTGCTATTGTTTTTGTTTCGTTTGCTGCAATCTTTATAACAGCATGTGGTACAGCACGTTATGGTGCTGGCAAAGGATGTCCTACTACTAACCCAAGATATTTTAGAGGTTAATTTTTTTAAGGATTTTATTCCTTTTTATTTTATGAATTTTATCCCTCTTATTTCATCTTCAGCTTTGGAGGAGTTGAAAGATAAATCTTTCAATAAAGCTCAAATTATTTTTAAGCATAGTCCTCGTTGTGTTATTAGTAATATGGCATTAAGTAGATTGAATAAAGCAACTGAAATTGCTGATGCAGATTATTATATGCTAAATGTACTTACAGATAAACCATTATCAAATATTGTTGCAGATGATTTTAATGTGCATCATGAATCGCCACAGATATTGATAATTAAAAATGGAGAATGTATTTATACTGAAAGCCATAATGGAATAACTATGGCAGATATTATTGACTTAATGAAACATTCATAAGTTCACGTTATTTTTGCTCTATATCTAAGTTTAAAGTTTCAGGGTAATAAATTTTCTTATTACCATAATTTACTTTTTCAACATCATTAGCTAAAAATATCTTTTATAAGCTCAGGCTGTCAGTAATTGTTTTTATAT
>JBPXJV010000064.1:0-18742 GCA_051715485.1 Chitinophagales bacterium | reverse complement strand
TCATTTTCTAAAATATAAGTTTCTACTGTATAATTTGCTGCAGCTTGCAAAAGCATTCTACCTAATTGACCACCTCCTAAAATTCCTACTTTCATTAGTAAATATTTGAGTAATAATTGTTATATTTTTAAAATTGCAATTTGCTTGTTTTAGTTTCAAAATGAAAATTATTTAGATTTTTCTTTCTTCAATTTGTGGTTAAATATTTTTTCAAACTTTGAAAGCTTAGGTTGAATAACATATTTACAATAACTTTTTTCAGGATTATTATTGTAATAATTTTGATGATAATTTTCGGCAGAATAAAAATTTTTAAAAGGCTCAATTGCAGTTACAATAGGCTTATCCCAAACTTTATTTACTGCTAATTCTTTTTTATAAAATTCTGCTTTATGTTTTTGAGTATCGTTGATATAAAATATTACACTTCTATATTGAAAGCCCACATCTGCTCCTTGTTGATTTAATGTTGTAGGGTCATGAGTTTTCCAAAAAACTTCTAACAATTCATCATAACTAATTTTTTGTGGATTATAAATAACTTTTATTAGCTCTGTATGACCTGTTTTTTTATAACAAACATCTTCATAAGATGGGTTTTCAACAAAACCTCCACCATAACCACTTGTTACACTTTCAACACCTTCTAATCTTTGAAAAAAAGATTCTGTACACCAAAAACATCCAGAACCAAAATAAGCTGTATCTGAAATTAGATTTTTATCTATTGAGTTATTAAGCATAGTTTCTTTAGCAAAATTTTTGTTTTCATCACAAGACCAACAAATTCCTAAAAAAAAGATATAGTAAAATATTGGTTTTGGCATAATAATTATTGTTATATATATTTTAACTATGTAAATGTACAAAAACTATTATGGGTTAAAAATTCTTTAACGAATTTGAAATGTATTTTTAAGTATAACTTGTTATTTTTGTGAATAATGAAGAAAATTGTAACAGCCATATTAGCCATACTTTATTTTTCTGTAAGTAGTGGAATGGTTTTTAATATTCATTACTGCAAGGATAAAGTTAGCTCTGTACAAATAGATTTATTAGCTAAAGACTTATGTGGTTGTAGTAAAAAAGGCAAAAAAACTAAAAAGAAAAATTGCTGTAAAACTGAACACAAGATAATTAAATTACAGAATGACCATAAAATTTCTACAACATATTATTCTCTTAAAACACCTGTAACACCAGTATTATTTACAAATTATATTTTTGATTCTCCGTTAAAAAGTTTTAAAAATAATAATGTTACAGTTATTAAACCACCCTTAATTTCTGAGCAAAATATTCATATAGAAAATTGTGTTTTTAGAATTTAATACTTAATGCTGTTTGTGAAATACATTCATAAACAAAAATTAAAGCTCTGCATTTTATTTATTTGATTGCAGATAATTCAATTTAATCATCATTAATTATAAAACTAAAAATATTTCAAAAATGAAAACTCAATTAATTTTATTTGTATCATTCCTATTTATTTCTTTTAACTCAATTGCACAAGATAAAAATGCAGCCAAATCAGAAACTATAAAGGTTTGGGGCAATTGTGGTATGTGTAAAACAACTATTGAAAAAGCTGCAAAAAAAGCTGGTGCTTCTTATGCTTCATGGAATGAGGACACAAAAGTTTTATCTGTAAAATACAACACATCTAAAACAGATAATGCTAAAATTCAAAAATCTATTGCAACTGCTGGTTATGATACTCAAGATGAGTATGGTTCAGATGAAGCATACAATAATTTACACGATTGCTGTAAATATGATAGAAAAGAAAAAACAACAGCTTCAGCAACAACTACAGAACATAAATGTAATATGGACAGTGCATCTTGCAAAAAAGATGGAGCATCTTGTAAGATGGATCATGCAAAATGTGGCAAAGATGGACAGAAGAAAGATTGTTGCTCATCTAAAGATGCAAAATGCAACCATGATGGAGAGAAAAAAGATTGTTGTAAAAAAGATAAAGATGCTAAAGCAGAATAATTATCAGCTAAATTATTTTTCTTAACTAATACCACAAGCATATTTTCCATTATAATATGTTTGTGGTTTTTTATTTAACCAATTAAAATTTTATTCTTGAAAAGGAAACTTATTTTAATCGTTGTATTCATTTCAATATTTCAGTTTTCAATTAATGCACAAGCACCAAGAATTGGAGAAAAAGCAACTGAAATTAGTTTAAAAGATCCACAAGGAAATTTAGTTTCACTTTCCTCTTTGAAAGGTAAAGTGGTGTTAATAGATTTTTGGGCAAGTTGGTGTGGACCTTGTAGAAATGCAAATAAAAATTTAAGAAAATTGTTTGAAAAGTATAATAATCAAGGGTTTGAAATATATAGCATTTCATGTGATTATACTAAAAATCCATGGCTTAGAGCAATTAAAGCTGATAAAATTACTTGGCTTCAAGTATATGATGAAGAAGGAATTATTGCTAATAAATGGCTTATTAGTTATTTGCCTTCTACATTTTTGTTGAACAAAAATGGGGTAGTGGTTGGCAGAGATTTAGAAGGTAAAACCTTAGAAGATGCAATTAAGGAATTGCTATAAAATTTACTTGATACTAACTTTTATTTTATTAATACGATTTCTTTCTAACTCCAAGATGGTAAATTCAAAATTACTGTATATAACAATTTGAGAGAGATAAGGAATTTCTCCAGCAATTTCAAGTATTAAGCCTGCTAAAGAATCACTTTCGCCTTTCACTGAATCAAAAGTATCTAATGGAATTTGCATGTATTTACAAACATCTTTTATCATTGTTTTTCCTTCAAAAATAAAATTATGTTCATCTATTTTTTTGAAAGAAGAAGAGTCATCGTCAAACTCATCAGAAATTTCTCCAATTACTTCTTCTAAAATATCTTCCATTGAAACAATACCACTTGTACCGCCAAACTCATCTACTACAATAGCAAAATGTATTCTTTTGCTTTGAAACTCTTTTAATAAATCTTCAATCATTTTTTGTTCGTGAACAAAATATGGCTGACGCATTAATTGATGCCAATTAAAATCTTCTTTTTGATGTAAGTGTGGTATTAAATCTTTTGTATGTATCATACCTGCTATTTCATCTAAGCTTTCTTTATAAACAGGTAATCGGCTGTAATGAAGAGTATTTATTTGTTGTAACACTTCTTTAAAAGAAATATCATACTCAATTCCATGCACATCTAAACGAGTTTTCATTATCTGTTTTACAGATGTGTTACCAAATTTTAAAATACCTTTTAAAATATTTTTTTCATTTTCGTTACTATCGGTATGGGTTAAATCTATTGCATAATAAAGTTCTTCGTTTGTATTACTTCCTTGTGCTTTATTGGCTAATTTTTTTTCAATAATATCACTATATTTTACCAACCATTTACTTATTCCCTGAAAAAAATAAGCAACAATTTCTACAAGCCAACCTACATCTTTTGCAAAACGAATATTGTTTTGTGCAGCCATTATTTTAGGCATCACTTCACTAAATAAAACTAAAATAAAAGTTACTATAGCAACCTTAATTAAAAACTCAACCCATCCTAACAAAGCACTATCAAAATTGATGAGATTATCAATTAAAATATTGCTGACAATAATAATAGCAATATTTGAAAAAGTGTTAGCAATTAACAAAGAACCTAACAAAGTTTTTGGTTGTTCTAAAAGTATTACAATACGCTTATAAGCAGATTGCTGCTTGGTTTTAAGCATATTAATATCTTTATAGGTAAGAGAAAAAAAAGCAATTTCTGCACCACTCATAACAAATGAAAATGCCATAAGAAAAAGCAAAAGGGCAAAAAGCACTGTTGTTCCTTGCAGATTAAGAATAGCTGCAAAATTTGTTGTTAATAAGACCGAATAATAATCCAAAATATTTTTTTTAATGAAACAATAAGCAGCAATAAATAATTGCTGCTATATAACTTTATTAAGCTATTTTAAAATGGTAAATTTTCATCAGGTTCAGGTAATGAAGCATTATCTGAAGCACCACTAAAACCATCTTCCATATCGTTACCAGAATGACTTCCATCATTTCTTTTATCTAACATTATAAGATTATCGCCAACAATTTCTGTAGCAAATTTTTTGTTGCCTTCTTTATCTTCCCAGCTTCTGGTTCTTAAACGACCTTCTAAATATATTAAACTTCCTTTGTGTAAATATTTTGCAGCAAGATCGGCTAACCCACGCCATAAAACAACTGTGTGCCATTCTGTTTGGCTAACTAATTTACCATTTCGGTCTTTGTAAGTTTCTGTAGTTGCTAAAGGAAATTTTGCTACTCCAATATTGCCTTCTAAGTAATCAATATGTGGGTCTTTACCTAAATTACCTATCAACATTACTTTATTTACTCCTCTCATAAAACGTAGTTTTTATTTTGGTTGTTCTAAAATAATTTCTTTTTATGATATAAACATCATTTTTCAAAAATATTATTTTTTTATCTGAAATTTTAGCCAAAAAATGCAACTTAATTAACTATTATCTATTCATTTTTTAGATAATTATTGATAAATTTTGGAAAAGCTAATTCATTTATTGAATTTATTGGCTTCCATTGATACTCTTTTAATGAAGTAGGAATTGATGAAATAGTTACTTCTATAAATTTTCCCTTAATATTTTGATGTGTTAGTTGTTGTTGATATTCTTTTGATATAATAATATTTGAATAATGATTTATACTTAGTTCTTCCATTACTTTTTCAATTAATTGGTTTGTCCATTGTATTTGAATTTCAGTTTCAAAACAATAAAACTCAAAAAGGTTTTGCCAAATATCTTTATTGGTTCTTTTATGAATTAATATTTTATTGTTGTGTTTAAAGATGAAATAATATAGCCATCGTTTTTTTCTTGTAAGTTTTTTTTCTTTTACTGGTAGTTGATTTACCATCGCAGTTTTAAATGCTATGCAATGCGTTTTTAAAATACAGTTAGTGCAGTTTGGTAAAAATGGTTTGCAAACAGTTGCTCCAAAATCCATAATGGCTTGGTTATATTTTGCTGGTTCATTTTTTTCTAAAATGTTATTGGCAAGTTTAGAAAATATTTCTTTTCCTTCTGTTGTGTCAATAGCATTTTTAATTCCAAAAAATCTTGCTAAAACTCTAAAAACATTACCATCTAACACTGCATAAGGTTGATTATAAGCAAATGCTGCAATTGCAGCAGCAGTATAAGTTCCAATACCTTTAAGTTGTAATAAATTGTTGTAATTTTTGGGAAATTTTCCATTAAAATCTGATACAATTTTTCTTGCAGTATATAATAAATTTTTACAACGATTATAATAACCTAAACCTTCCCAAAGTTTAAAAATATCTTCATCTTTTGCATTAGCTAATTGTTGAATAGTAGGATAGGAGCAAATAAATTTATTATAATATGTAGTACCTTGTTCAACTCTTGTTTGTTGAAGAATAATTTCACTCAACCAAATTTTATAAGGATTTTTTTCTCCTTTCCAAGGCATAACTCTATCATTATGCTTAATATGCCATTGCATTAAATGTGAAGTGAAAAATTGTTGATGCTTATATTTCATACATAAAATTATATGAAATACAATGTTAGTATTTGATTAAAGATTTTTTGAAAATTACCATTCTCTGTGAATATCCCATTTTTCAAATTCTTTAGCTACTGCTGTTAAGAAACTTGCTCCAAGGCTTCCATCAACAATTCTATGGTCATAACTCATGCTTAAATACATCATGTGTCTTATGCCAATAGTATCACCTTCTGGAGTATCAATAACAACTGGGCGTTTTTTAATTGCACCAACTGCAAGAATAGCAACTTGAGGTTGATTAATAATAGGAGTGCCCATTAAACTACCAAATGTACCAACATTAGTAACAGTAAATGTTCCACCTTGTGTATCATCTGGTTTTAATTTATTGTTTCTGGCAGCATCTGCTAAGTTGTTTACAGTTTTACTTAATCCAACTAAATTCAACATATCTGCTCCTTTAATTACAGGAACAATTAAGTTGCCAGAAGGAAGAGCAGTTGCCATACCTATATTAAAGTCTTTCTTGATAATTATTTTATCTCCATCTAAAGAAGCATTAATCATAGGGAAACGTTTCATAACCCTTGTAATACATTCTATAAACATTGGTGTGAAGGTGATTTTAGAACCAACTTGTTTTTCAAATTGTTTTTTAACTCTATCTCTCCATAAAACCATATTGGTTACATCTGCTTCTGTAAAGCTGGTAACATGAGGACTTGTTTGCTTACTATCAACCATGTGTTTGGCTATTAGTTTACGCATTCTATCCATTTCAATAATTTCAACATTACCTGAACCTGAAACAGTTGTTGCAGGTTGTTGAGGTGCAGCATTAACTGAAGGTTGTGGTGCAACTACAGTTTCAGTAGAAGTTGCAATAACTTGAGGTGCAGGAGTAGGAATAGTTGTTGTTGGAGGTGATACTTGTTGTGGTTGTGTTACTTTTCCAACTCTTTTATCTGCTATGTATTGTAAAATATCTCTTTTGCTTACACGTCCATCATTACCTGTTCCTTCAATATTTTCTAATTCTGTAAGGCTAATTCCTTCACTATTAGCAATATTTAATACTAAAGGAGAATAAAATTTATTATTGCTACCAATTGCTTTTGGTGAAGCTGTTGTAGAAACATCGGGAAGATATGGTACTTCTGGTGTTGGTTGAACAACTTCTTGTATAGGTGCAACTGCTGCTTGTGGTTGAGATTGTTGAGTTGGTGTAGAAGAACTTGCTCCATTGCTTCCACCTGTATCAATACGAGCTATTACAGTACCAATTGGAACAACATCATTAACATTAAATAAAATTTCTGTTATTGTACCAGCATGTGTACTTGGCACTTCACTATCTACTTTATCTGTTGCAATTTCTAAAACAGTTTCATCTTGCTTTACAGCATCTCCAACCTTTTTATTCCAATTTAAAATGGTAGCCTCTATAATACTTTCACCAAGTTTGGGCATTACCAAATCAACTATTGCCATACTAAATTAATTTTTATATAACCAACTGAAATAATGAATGTTTTAACATTTGAAAACTATATTTCATCTACATTGTGATGTGTAATTGAACATAAGTTTTGTTTATCAAAATGTATTAAACTTCTGCAAAATAATGAACAAATGTTAAAGTTTACAAGCTAATTATTCAATATTTAAACTTTAATAGCAGCAAACATTGATATAGCTTGTATTTCAAGGTAAAAATAAATTTAATATGCTAATAGTTATTCAACTATTATCCACAAAAAATAAATCTATTTTTATTTATAATGAATTAAAGACTTTTGATAACTCTTTGTAATTTTTCTCTTACTTCTACAGCTACTTTTTCTAAATGTTTATTTTCAATGGCTTGCATTGATGCAACTGGGTCAACAGCAGATACTTCAATATTTCCATTTTTATCTTCTTGCATAATTACATTGCAAGGAAGCATTGTGCCAATATGTTCCTCTGCTTGTAAAGCTTCATAAGCAAAATTTGGATTACAAGCACCTAAAATAACATAGGGTCTAAAATCTACATCTAATTTTTTCTTTAAGGTAGAACGAATATCAATTTCTGTTAAAACACCAAAGCCTTCTGCTTTTAGTGCATCAACAACTTTTTCTTTTGCATTATCCCAAGTATCTAAAATTGTTTTTGAAAAATGGTAAGACATAATTAATTTATTTTAATAAATGATATAATTGAAAGAACAAATATCTTAACAGATACAATGAAATACTGTAACTATTGTTACAAATACAAGATAAGATTTTTAAAAGGTATCAGTTTATTCTGCAATAATGGCATCATAGTCAAAACCTGCTCTTTCTAAAGCTCGTTTTGCTGCACTTAAAGCATAATCTGCTTTATTGTGAGGTTGTACAGGAACTTCAGTTGCTTGTTGTAGTTGTTCTAAAATTGATTGAGTTTCGGCTTGTGTTAAGCTTTCACAAATATCATACATACCGCCAGGTTCTTCTTCTAATAAATCATGTTTTTCTAAAACGTGTTTTATTACTTTAATAACATTTGGTGTAGGAGGCACTACCATTAAAGCAGTTATAGCTCCATGATCTAATCTTAATTTTGCTGCAAGTGGAATAGGTGTATCTCCATTAGCTTTTTGTGCTGCTGGAAAAAATATTTTTTCTTCCATCTTAATATGTTTCAATAAACATGTTCTAAATTGATGATATAATTCTTCATTAATATCATTTACATTTTCTGTTGCTTTATCTAATAATATTTCTAATCTATGATGATCGTTTGTAAAATAGTTATACAGTGGTTTATTCATATCAAGTTTATACAAAATTTTTATAAAATTATTCTGTGTCCATTGCATCCATTGCAATTGTTGCATGTGCATAAGCAGCACCTGCTCTCATTTCGGCAGCAACCCAAATTGCTTCCATAATTTCTTGTTTTGATGCACCTTTTTTTAATGCTTGAGGCACATGTGCTTTAATACAATAAGGGCATTGTGTAACATGTGCAACTGCAACAGCTATTAATTGTTTTGTTTTTTCGTCTAATACACCTTCTTTAAAAACAGTTCTACTAAAAGTTCTCCAAGCTTCTATTTGTTTTGGAGCTAAATCTGCTTTTTTCTTAGCATTTTCTGCTGTGGCTTTTGTAAATAACTCATTATCGTTGCTCATAAAATTAAAATTATGATGTGATGAATAAATATTGATAAAAATTCAATAGAAACTTCTTTACAGAAAATTCTATTAAATCGTAAATGTAGCGTTTTAAAACTTAGCTTAAACTAAAGTAGCATCCATTGTTATAGGAAAACGAAGTGCTTTGCTTATAGGACAATTTTCTTTTGCAGCATTAGCACATTCTAAAAATTTTTCTTTAGTAATGGTTGGAATTTTTGCTTTTAATATTAAGTGAGAACCTGTCAATTCTAATTTTTCAGAATCCATTGTAATTTCTGCACTTACTTCAAGAGAGTCTGGTGTATAACCTGCTTGTCCAAGAATTAAACTTAAAGCCATAGCAAAACATCCAGCATGTGAAGCTGCTAACAACTCATCTGGATTAGTTGCTTTTCCATCTCCAAAACGACTTTTAAAGCAATATTCGTGATTATCTAATACTTTACTTTTTGTGGTTAAATGACCAATTCCTTCTTTAAGTGAGCCTTCCCAAATAGCATTTGCAATATGTTTTTTCATGATATACTTTTTTTATTTAAAGAATAACTGCAAGTTAAAATTGTTTTTCTGCAATGATGGCAAATGCAGTGAGATTATCTTCATATTTATTGAAAGTTTTACTCATTTCGGAAATTTTCATTTTTGCTTTTGGATGAGTAAGAATATTAAAATAAATTTTTAGTGTTCTTAAAACTCCTTCATCAGCAATAATTCTTTTGAGCTTAAGAAGGCTCATTGAGTTTTCTTCAATTTTTTTTATAACAAATCCTTCATTTTCTAATAAAGTACACCATTCAGTTTTTGTAAGAGGTCTTGCATTTACTTTAATAGCTTTTGCTAAGCTTACTTGTACATCATTTTTTACATTAGCATTAATATTATCTGGTGTTAAACCTAATTCATGAATACCATAAAATCCACCTGGTTTTAATATTCTATAAGCTTCTTTAATAATTTCAGATTTTCTATGGTCAGGCTGCATAGTTAGCATTGCTTCGCCAATTACTTTATTTACTGAATTATTTTTTAGCCCTGTAGAACTAGCACTTGCATTTACTATTTTATAGCCATTATAATTTATCTTTTTTTGTAAAAGACTTGCTGCCTCTTCATTTAATTCAATTCCAGTATAATACTTAGGTTTTTTTTCTAAAAGTAAAGAAGCTGTAAAGCCCATACCTGGTGCAAATTCAACAACAGTATCATCACGATTTATTTTTAGGTTATCAACTAATTTTATAGTAAGTTCTCTTCCTCCTGGTCTTAATACTTTTTTACCCATTTTTGCAAGTAACCAATGTCCTTGTTCTGTATTAATTATTTTATTACTCATATTGTTTGTGTTTACTAATTTAAGAATTTTTAATTTTTCATTATAAAAGATTAGATAATTTTTTTACTGTATCTTAGACAATTATTTAAAAGCTAATATTCTGTTAGCAATAAAATGTAAAAATATCATCAGCTATGAGTTATTTTAAAGCAAAATCAGTAAAAGAACTTTCGGTAAATGGAAAAAAATATCAGTATAGTTCATTAAAAAATTTAAGTGTAGATATTTCTCACTTGCCTTTTAGTATTCGTATTTTATTAGAAAATGTTTTAAGAAATTACGATGCATTTAGTATTACAGATGAACATGTAGAAACTTTATTACATTGGACTCCTAAAGCAGTTGATAAAGATATTCCTTTTAAACCTGCACGTATTTTAATGCAAGATTTTACAGGTGTTCCTGCAGTTGTAGATATGGCTTCTTTACGTTCTGAATTTATAAGACATGGTAAAGATGGGCAAAAAATTAATCCAGCTATTCCTGTTGATTTAGTGATAGACCATTCTGTGCAAGTAGATTATTATGGAACAGATTATTCATACAATAAAAATGTAGAACTTGAATTTGAAAGAAATAAAGAACGTTACGAACTTTTAAAATGGGCTCAAAGAGGTTTAAAAAATTTTACTGTTGTGCCTCCTGGAATGGGAATTTGTCATCAGGTAAATTTAGAATATTTATCTAAAGGAATTATTGCAAGAGATGGTTGGTTATTTCCTGATACTTTGGTAGGTACTGATTCACATACACCAATGGTAAATGGTATTGGTGTAATTGCTTGGGGTGTTGGAGGAATTGAAGCAGAAGCTGCCATGCTTGATCAGCCAATTTTCTTTACTTGCCCAGAAGTGGTAGGTTTAAAACTTACAGGAAAAATACCTAATCAATGTACTGCAACAGACTTGGTTTTATCTATTGCAAATCTTTTAAGAAAAACTGGAGTTGTTGGAAAATTTGTTGAAGTTTTTGGAGATGGATTAAATAATTTATCTGTTACAGACCGTGCAACAATTGGTAATATGTCGCCAGAGTTTGGATGTACTGTAACTTATTTCCCTATTGATGATAGAACATTGGAATATATGCGTTTAACCAATCGTTCAGAAGAACAAATTGAGATTGTAAAAACATATTGCCAAGAAAATTTATTATGGAGAACTGGTGATGAAAAAATAAATTATTCAACTGTTGTTGAATTAGATTTATCAACATTAGAACCAACAGTTTCAGGTCCTAAACGTCCTCAAGATAAAATTTTAGTAAAAGATTTAGGTAATAAATTTTGCGAAATTTTAAAAGGAGAATTTAATAGAGAATATCAACCAAAAGAAGATAGATTTGATTCTGCTTGGTTAAAAGAAGGAGGCTCTGGCACAGAATTTACTTTTGGTAAAGTTCCATTAAGTGGAAAAATTCAATCAGAGGTTGAGATAGATAAACAACATCATTCTGTAAGAATTAAACAACCACATAAAGAATTTGTTGTAAGTGATGGAAGTATTGTTATTGCTGCCATTACAAGTTGTACCAATACATCAAACCCTGCTGTAATGGTTGGTGCAGGTTTACTTGCAAGAAATGCAGTTGAAAGAGGTTTAAGAACAAAATCTTGGGTAAAAACTTCATTAGCACCTGGTTCTAAAGTGGTAACAAAATATTTAGAACGCTCTGGTTTAAATGTAGATTTAGATGCATTACGTTTTCATACTGTTGGTTATGGTTGTACTTCATGTATTGGTAATTCAGGTCCTTTACCACCAGCCATTGCACAAGCTGTAGATAAAGGAGAATTGGTGGTTGCTTCTGTACTTTCTGGTAATAGAAATTTTGAAGCAAGAGTTCATCCTCAAGTAAAAATGAATTTCTTAATGTCGCCAATGTTGGTAGTTGCTTATGCTTTAACAGGTAGAGTAGATATTGATTTGATTAATGACCCAATTGATATTGACCCTAATGGAGAGCCAGTTTATTTAAAAGATATTTGGCCAAGCAGAGAGGAAATTCAACAAACAATTAATGATTGTTTAAAGCAAGATGATTTTGATGAAGTGTATAATGTAATATTTGATGGCTCTACAGATTGGCAAAATTTAGAAGTTAATCTTGACCAAAATTTTGAATGGAGTAAAAATTCAACTTATATCAAAGAAGCACCATTCTTTGAAAACCTACAAGCAAACCCTGAGCCTGTTACAGATATTAAAAATGCAAGAGTATTGTTGTATTTAGGAGATTCGGTAACTACAGATCATATTTCTCCTGCGGGTTCATTTAAAGAAAATTCTGCTGCTGGAATTTATTTAACTAATAAAGGAATTGCTAAAGAAGATTTTAATTCTTATGGTTCAAGAAGAGGTAATCATGAAGTGATGATGAGAGGAACTTTTGCCAATGTAAGAATTAAAAATAAAATTGCTGATAAAGAAGGAGGCTTTAGTCGTCATATACCAACAGGTGAAGTAAAAACTGTTTTTGATGTTGCTATGCAATATAAAAATGATAACACACCATTAATTGTTTTAGCAGGTAAAGAATATGGTTCAGGCTCTTCAAGAGATTGGGCTGCAAAAGGAACATTTTTATTAGGCATTAAAGCTGTTATTGCAGAAAGTTATGAACGTATTCATAGAAGTAATTTAGTAGGAATGGGTGTTGCACCTCTTGTTTTTGTTGATGGACAAAATGCTACATCTTTAGGATTAGATGGAACAGAAAATTATACAATTAGTGGATTAGAAAATAATTTAACACCACATAAAATTTTAGATGTTAAAGCAGTTTCTTCTTCTGGTAAAGAAATAAATTTTAAAGTAGAAGCAAGATTAGATTCTGCTATAGAAATTGAGTATTACAAAAATGGAGGAATACTTCAATATGTATTGAGAGATTATTTAAAAAAGAACTAAATCCCTCATGAAAATTTAATAGAAGCTCCATTACTTGGGGCTTCTATTTTTTTGTAGTATATGAAAGTATATTTCCCTTAATAGTTGCTGCTTTTGTATATGGATGTTCTTCAAATTTATTTACACCCATTATGTGTAAAACCAACCAGTCATTGCATTTTAGCCAATCAGAAACAAGAGAACGATGACAACGCCACCAAACTGCTTCTGCACACATAATAGCTGTTCTTTGCTGCTTTGCTAATTGTTCTAACTCGTTTATGGCTTGTTCAAATTCTATTGTTTCCATATAATCAGCATAGCTTCTAAATGCAAGATGATGCCAAGCAATATTATGAGAGTCTTTATGTACTTTTCTTCTTCCACCAAGATTTAATAAATGGGTATATTGAATTTGATGATTTGATAAACTAATCATCAAGTTTTCTTTATTAAATTGAGGAAAATGATTTGAGCCTGGCAAACTTCTAATATCTGCAAGCAATTTTATGTTGAAAGATTGAAGCATTGCTATAAACTCATCTAATGTATGAGTTGAATGCCCAATTGTCCAAATTATTTTTTGATTCATTAAACAAAATTTGTTTTACTTATTTTTACTCTTGTTTAAAATGTAAATATCAAATTTAAAAAATGAATCACCGTTTTTCAATATCATCTTTTAGTAATCAGGTTTTAAATGGTGCTGGGCAAATAATGTTACAAGAAAATAAATGGACTGGATTGTTTTTTATTATAGGAATATTTGCAAGTAGCTGGAAGCTTGGTATTGCTTGTGTTGTAGCAATTATTATTGCTACATTAACTGCTACAATTTTAAAGTATAACACCAAAAATATTGATGCAGGACTGTATGGATTTAATGCTGCTTTAGTTGGAGTAGCAATCATTTTTTTATTTGATGATAGTTTATTTATTTGGTTACTTGTTGTTGTTGCCAGTTTGGTTGTTACTTTATTACAACAGTTTTTTTTAACTCAAAAAATTCCTGCATATACTTTTCCTTTTATTGTTATTACTTGGATAATTTTCTTTTTTCTAAATCATTTTTTAAATATTCATTCGTCTGAATTTTTAAATGAAAAATATATTTTAACGAGTTTTGATAAATATTTAATTGGCTTTAGAAATTTTGGACAAGTAATTTTTCAAACAAATATTATTGCTGGAATTTTATTTTTTGTTGGTGTTTTAATCAGCTCACCAATTAGTGCATTGTATGGTTTTATTACATCTGTTATAGCTTCAATATTTTTTAATTATATTGGTTTTAATATTGAATTAGTTTATATAGGTCTATTTGGCTTTAATGTTGTTTTAACTGCAATTGCTCTATCGGGTAATAAAAAAACAAATATTATTTGGGTAATTATTGGAACAGTAATTACAATAATCATTCATTTTGCTTTGATAAAAACAAATATTCTTGATAGAGTAGGAGGAGTGCTCACTTTTCCATTTGTTGCAGCAACTTGGGTTACTTTATTACTTCAAAGATTTTCAAAAAAAGGAATTTCATAAAACCTCAATTTGCTTGCAAAACTTACATTGTACATTCGCAGCAAAATAGTTTTTTATTATGCAAGAATTATACAATCCATTTGAAGAATTAAAGTTTGAAAAAAATGTTTGTTTTTTAACAGGGAAAAAATTAGAGAAAGAACAATATATTTCAGCATTTCCTACTTGGTTGATTGAAAGATATAACTTACAAGAATCAACCATAATGATGCTGAATGGAAATAGAGTGAAGTATAAAAACATGTTATTACCAGCATCAGATGAAGTTGTAAAAGCAATTGAACAATTAGATATTACAACTCAAAAAGCTTTTGAGCAAGGATATAATGCTACTAAAGACTTACCAGAAATAATTTTATTTCAGTGGATGACAAGAGTGTTGTATGGTGTGTTGTATCAAGATTTTGTTTATTCAATTAATGAACAAACTACAAGAGAGCCTTTTGCTGTTTCAATTTTAATGAAAAGAAAATTGAAAAACTTATTGTACATGTTGCAATCATTGATTGTACCAATAAAGTTTAAAGATTTTACTCCATGGACAATGAAGTGTTATAGAGTAAATATTTCAAAAGATATTTTAAATTATAAAGATGAAACACATCATTTTAATTTTTGTTTAGGAATGAATGGTTTTGCAATAGCAGCTTGTTTACAAGATAATGGTGAGGTAAAAAATTATCTTCAAGATGTGTTAGATAAAATTGGTGATGCTGAATTGCATCCAGCACAATTTGAAGAATTGTATGGCAGATTTCTTTATGCAAATTATTTATTAAGAGACAATACAGATTATGAAATAACAGAAGAGGGAGATGCTTTTGTTTTTCATCAACCAATAGATAATTACAGCGATTTGCCTAAATTTAAAAAATGGGAAGACAAAACATTTTCACAAGTATTAGCAAATCATTGGAAACCTTGGGGCATAACATTGGAAGAAATTTATAGCTTCCCAAATTCTCCTATTAGTTATTTAATAGATGAATACACAAACGAATTTATTAAGCCTGAGCAAGTAAACTTGCCATTTTAATTAAAAAATTAATGTTTAGTTGAATCTAATTTTGCAGCTACATCATCATGCATTTTTTTTGCCCAAGCAATAACATCTTTAGTATCTGAATCACTTAAACGTGCATGTTTATGCATTAATGTATAAGATGATAGAGGCATTGTTTTTTCTTCCATTTCTTCGGCTATTTCTTTAAATTTTTTAGCAGCTCTTTTTGGTGTATAAGTTGCAAACTCAGAGAAGTTCAATTCTTTTTTTGCTTCTACAATGTGTTTATCAAGCCACCAACTAACTGGTTGAATATTGCTATACCAAGGATAATCTTTTGTATAGTTTGAATGACAATCGTAACAAGCAGCATACAAACTCATTTGAATATCCATAGGAACATCATAAGCTTTTGAAATATCATTAACAGGTTCTGCTTCTGTAAAATTTTTCTTTGGTTGAAAAAATGGAAGCTGAAGAATTAAAAATATTGCTGCAATAGCTAAAATAATTTTTGTACTTAATTTCATTATTTCATATTTGAGGCAATGTAGTAAATTTAATAATTTCTACAAAGATTTAATCGTTTGAGAATTAAAACTACTTTTCAAAACATTGATTATATTCTTCAATAAAGGTTTTCCATTTGGTTAATAATTCTTCTTGCGATAATTTATTAAATGTAACATTGTAGTCTTTAGGCTCTTGTTTGATTTTATTAGCAAGTGATGGACAGTTATTGAAAAGCATACAAAAATTAAAATAGGGAATTGAGTTTAATGGTTGATAATAATTATTATATTTTGTTTTAGCAAAACATTTGTCAGTATTTGTACTAGTACCCCAATAAGCTAAAGTAACTACAGAACTAGTATCTGTAACTCTTAAACAGCAATTTTCAAAATATCCGTTATCATCTTTTGCAATATTTCTAATTGTATAAACTATTCCATCAATATCAATTTTTTTAATAGCAATTGCATTAATAGATATTGTTTCTTTATAAGATATTTTTTTACCTTTCTTTTTACTTCTTATATCTATTGTTTTTATGGAAATCATTCCTTTGTTTTCTCCATTTAGTTTTATAGCAAATTCTCCTTCATAAGTGCCAAGTATAGTAGTAACTATTCCATAATACTTTTCTTCTTCATTACTTTTGTGAGAAATAAAAGATATTGTAGCAATAAACAGAACTGCTGTTATGAGAAGTAAAATAGATCTATGTTTTATAAAATCAATCATTGTTTGTTTATTATGTGGTTCAAATATTTTTTTCATCTTTCAATAAATTTAAAAGTATTTCAAATATTAAGTACATTAACTTATAAGTTCACCAATTTTCATTATTGTATAACAACTTCAGAAATTACTTTCTCTCCAAATTTTTCATTTATTCTTTCAATGATTTGTGGCTTTTGAAACATCAATTCATTTTTTAAAGCAGCAATATATGTGGTAATAAAAAGTGTTTGATTAATGATAACAATTTTATCAGTGTATTTAGCAATAGTTGTGCCCATAATTTCTTCCCAAACTGTTTCAATTTGCACTGCTCTTATACCATTTCGTAATTTACTTTTACGAATAAAATCTTTCATTGCATCGCCTAAAGAATATTCTCCCATGATTGAGTAAAGATAAATAGAATTTTATATCAAATACAATGCTTGTATTGTTTCTTTTGTTTGTTGAGTTAGTATAACATTTTTCCCTTGCAATAATTTATCTTTTATTTCATCTGTATAATGTCTAATAGTTAAAAGCTGTAAGCCTGTTGCTATTTTTACATTAAATAAATTAGCAGAAAGTTCGGTTAGTTGATGAATTTTTTCTTCCCAATAATCCAAACAAATTTGAATGCTTATTGCACCAGTTTGAATGAGGTTTGGTTTAATTTTTAATTCTGAAAATATTTTGTATAAAGCAGCAACAGCTTCTTCTCCTACAAAACTAAAATCCTTTGTATGCAACTGAATTAAAGCTTGTTTTTCTTTAATAACAATAATAGGAGGAAGATTATTTACAGGCTTTGCAGAAATTATTGTTCCTTGCAAATTAGTATCTAAAAAAGATTTTACAATCAGTGGAATACTTTTGTTTTGTAAAGGCTTAATAGTTTTTGGATGTATAACTTGTGCACCATAATATGACATTTCAATTACCTCATTAAAACTTAATTCATTGATTAGCTGAGCATCTGAAAATAATTTAGGGTCAGCATTCATTACACCATCTACATCTTTCCAAATAGTTAGGCTTTCAGCATTTAAAAGATTTGCAAAAATGGCTGCTGTATAATCGCTTCCTTCTCTTCCTAAAGTGGCACTTTCATTATTGTTGGTACTACCAATAAATCCTTGTGTGATAGTTAATGAAGGGTGAAGTTTTACTGAAGAAATATTATTTTTTGTTTTATCCCAATTAATATTTGCATCTCTAAAATTGTTATCAGTTTTTAAAATATTTCTTACATCTAATAATTTATTTTCAATAGCAACTTCATTCATATAAAAACTAATAATGCAGGTACTCAATAATTCTCCTATACTAACAATTTGATCATAGTAATAATCAAATTCTCTAGTAGGTTTAGAATCAATAATTTGCTCAATAGTTTTAAAATACTCTGTTATTTTAGCATTACAATCATGATAATTATTAATTAGTAAAGATTTTGCTATTTCATTGTGTTGTTGTTTAATAAAATTAAAATGTTTTAATGCTTCTTCTATATTTTCTTTATAATAATAAGATACAACTTGCTCAAGAGCATTTGTTGTTTTTCCCATTGCAGAAATTATCATTACAATTTGCTCATGAGAAAACTTATTTATAATGGATGGTAATTTTTTTATTCTTTCTACTGAATTACAACTTGCTCCACCAAACTTAAAAATCTTCATAAAGTTTTTATTAATAAACAAAGATAGTTTTTGTGAGTATTGCTGCTATAATTGAAAAATTAAAATTCATAACATCTCTAATATTTAATTATTTTAGTGCTGAACTTAAGATTAAATTAGTATTCTTATGGACGAAAAGTATAGAGATAATTTTTCAATTATTCAAGTGGCTATTTATTTTTTTCTTGCATTAATGATTTTGCCTGTTGGTATTGGTTTAGCTATGTCTTTGCCTGACAAAATGGGTTTGTTAGGGTTGTTAATAATTTTCAGTTCTTGTTTATTTGTAATTGCTGGTGTAAAGCAAATAAAGTATAACAAGAAAAAACAAGTAATTAATAAATTTTATCAA
>JBPXJV010000063.1:0-1758 GCA_051715485.1 Chitinophagales bacterium | reverse complement strand
TATTTATTGGTATTTCAGACAATTTTTAAATTTTTTCAAAATTTGCTTCAAAAAAGTTTTGATTACATTGAATTGCACCCTTATTTTTGCTGCCCCGAAAGGGAAATAAGGAATTCCTCAGTAGCTCAGTTGGTTAGAGCATCTGACTGTTAATCAGAGGGTCACTGGTTCAAGTCCAGTCTGAGGAGCTAAAGGTTAGTAATAATAGTACTAACCTTTTTTTATGGTATTTATTTAAAAGTGAATTGTTTTATAAGGATAGCGTATTAAATACATTTCTCTAACTTTTGATAAAATAAAAGTTCTTAATTCTTCAATATTTCTTTTTTCTAATGCCGAAATAAAAACACAATTTCCTTGTGTATTATTTTCCCATTTTTCTTTTAGTTCATTAAAAATGTGTTGCTTTACTTCATCATTAAGCCATTCATCAAAATGAAGTTTTTCGTATAAATCTACTTTATTAAAAATGGTAAGAATTGGTTTGTCAAAAGCTTTTAATTCTTGCAATGTTTTGTTTACTGTATTAATTTGATCTTCGTGTTGAGGATGAGCAATATCAACAACATGTAATAAAATATCAGCTTCTCTAACTTCATCTAAAGTACTTTTAAAACTTTCAACTAAATGATGAGGTAATTTTCTTATAAAGCCAACAGTATCACTTAACAGAAATGGTGTATTTTCAAAAACAACTTTTCTTGTAGTAGTATCTAATGTTGCAAACAATTTATTTTCTGCAAACACATCGCTTTTACTAATCAAATTCATAATAGTGCTTTTACCAACATTGGTATAGCCAACTAAAGAAACTCTTATAAATTCTCCTCTATCCTTTCGTTGAGTAAAAGATTGTTTATCTATTTCAGCAAGTCTTTTTCTTAATAGAGATATTTTATCTTTTACAATTCGGCGGTCTGTTTCAATTTCTGTTTCTCCTGGACCTCTTGTACCAATTCCACCACCTTGTCTTTCTAAGTGTTTCCACATACCTTTTAATCTGGGTAAAATATACTGATATTGAGCAAGCTCTACTTGTACCTTAGCTTGAGAAGTTCTTGCACGACGTGCAAAAATGTCTAAAATTAAATCGCTTCTATCAATAATAGGTATTCCTAAAATAGCTTGAATATTGGATATTTGAGAGCCGGTAAGTTCATCATCAAAAATGACCATATCTATATTACGACCATTCATATAATCCTTTATTTCATCAACCTTTCCTTTACCAATAAAAGTTCTACTGTCTGGGTACTGCATTTTTTGAGTAAATCTTTTTACAGTAATTGCTCCAGCGGTTTCTGCTAAAAATGCAAGTTCATCTAAATATTCTGTTACTTGTTCTGTTGTTTGTTCTTTTTGAATAAGACCTACTAAAATAACTCTTTCTTGTTCTTTTAATTTTTGTTGTTTCTCTATCAAATGAAAAAATTTTAGAACACAAAAATAATTACAAAATCAAATGGATAAATGTTATTTGCAATCATTAACCCTACTATGAAATAAATTTTATCTGGCAGATTCAAGTTGTAAGTGCAACTGTTAATTAATTTGGTTTAAAGTTAGCGATAAAAACTTGTAATGGAGTTTTATAGTTTAAAGATTTTCTTGGTCTGATATTAAGTTTGTTTTGTATTTCTACAAAAAATTGTATCTCATATTTTTTTAGGTTTGATTTTTTAGGTAAATATTGTCTAAACAGTTTGTTAGTGTATTCATTAAGCCCTCTTTGCCACGAACTGTATGGGTCAGCAAAGA
>JBPXJV010000062.1:0-9539 GCA_051715485.1 Chitinophagales bacterium | reverse complement strand
TCTAAAACAACCTTTTTATTTTTTCAAAGATTTATTTTCATTTGGTTATAATAAAATTGGTAATGTATTTATTAGCAACAATTCTTATTGGAACGATTTAAAAAGCAATATTGTTATAAAGCTTTTAGCTATTTGCAATGTTTTATCTTTTAAAAATTATTATGTCAATATTATCTTCTTTAATTTCTTTTTCTTCTTTGGTTTAATTGGGTTTTACAGAGTAATGAAATCTGTTTTTACAGATAAAGGTTTATGGTTATTAATGCCTATTTTTTTTATTCCATCATTTTTATTTTGGAGTAGTGGTATTCATAGAGATGGGTTAATATTTTCAATTACAGGAATGATTATTTATTTCTTTTATAACAGTATTACAAACAAATTTACTTTTATAAAAAGTATAGTAATGATTGTATTGTTAGTGTTGCTTTTTAGTTTAAGAAACTATGTTTGTTTAGCATTAATAATGGCATTAATTACTTGGTTTATTTCTTCAAAAAATAAAAATACAGCACAAACTTTTTTAATGGTATATGGTGTGGCAGTTGTTATTTTCTTTCTTTCTGGTTATATCAATTCTACAATTAATTTTCCGGTGTATATAGCAAATAAACAACACGAGTTTATACAACTAAGTGGAGGAAGTGAAATTAATTTACCTCAATTACAGCCTAATTTTTTAAGTTTTATTTCTTATTTACCTACTGCTTTAGATATGGCTTTTTTAAGACCACATATTAATGAACTAAAAAGTATTAGTTATTTGCCTGCTGCTATTGAAGCTTTTGTGTTATTTCTTTTAATTATTTTTTTGTTTTCTTATAGAGTTAAAAAACAAAAGATTCATCCTGCGGTTTTTGCTTGTATATTTTTTGGTATTTCTTTATTAATAATTGCAGGTTATACAGTTACTTTTTCTGGAGCAATTGTTCGTTATAGAAGTTTTGCTTTACCATTCATTATTACTCCTTTATTTGGAATATTAAGGGTTAAAAATATATTTAAAAAGCAGTAATTCTTTTAATCAAAAATTCATTAATTTATTAATTAATTGATAATCTCATTGCATATATTTTAATACATTATAAAAAAATATATGTACAATTATTTTTTGTTATAATATCATTTTTTGTAAATTTTTTTTAAAAAATTTGAATTATTTCTAAATATTATACAATATTTGCACTCTAAATGCAAAAAATATGTCAATTAGAAGCTCAGTAGTTAATTCTTTATTAAGTAATGAAGATGTTTTACCTGTAGATGTAACAAAAGTTACCACCATTTTTGAAGAGAATGTTTTTACTTTAAAAAAGGCAAGAAAATTTTTAAGTGATGATGTATATAAAAGTCTATGTTCTAGCATAAAAGGAGGTAAAAAAATTGACAGATTAACAGCAAATCAAATTGCAATTGGTTTAAAGTCATGGGCAGAAAGTAAAGGAGTTACACATTATACTCATTGGTTTCAGCCATTAAGTGGTACAACAGCAGAAAAGCATGATTCTTTTTTTACTTTAAAAGGAGATGGAACACCTATTGAAGAATTTGATGGTAGTACTTTGGTACAACAAGAGCCTGATGCTTCTTCATTTCCAAATGGTGGTTTAAGAACTACATTTGAGGCAAGAGGTTATAGTGCTTGGGATCCTTCATCTCCTGCATTTATTATGGAAGTTGGTTATAGCAAAACCTTATGTATTCCTACCATATTTATTTCTTATACTGGAGAGTCTTTAGATTATAAAGCTCCTTTATTAAAAGCATTAGAGGTGCTTAATAAAAGTGCTGTAGATGTATGTAATTATTTTGATAAAAATATTACTAAAGTAACAGCAACATTAGGCTGGGAGCAAGAATATTTTATTATTGATGAAGCCTTATCAAATGCAAGACCAGATATTGTACAATGTGGAAGAACAGTTTTTGGTGCTTTGCCAGCAAAAGGTCAGCAATTAGAAGATCATTATTTTGGTTCTATTCACGAAAGAGTACTTTCTTTTATGAGAGACTTTGAAGCAGAAGCTTATAAATTAGGTATTCCTTTAAGAACAAGACACAATGAAGTTGCTCCATCACAATTTGAGTGTGCCCCTATATATGAAGAAGTGAGTATTGCTGTAGATCATAACACACTTTTAATGGATGTGATGGAAAGAATTTCTCATAAACATAAATTAAGAGTACTACTACACGAAAAACCTTTTGCAGGAATTAATGGAAGTGGTAAACACAATAATTGGAGCATGAGTACAGATACTGGAGTTAATTTATTAGCACCAGGAAAAACTCCTAAAACCAATTTAATGTTTCTTACCTTTTTTATTAATGCTATTAAAGCTGTACATGATTATGCCGATTTATTAGGAGCATCAATAGCAAGTGCAGGAAATGAATATAGATTAGGAGCAAATGAAGCACCACCAGCTATTATCTCAGTTTTTGTTGGTGAATATTTATCAAAAGTATTAGATGAAGTAGAAATGAGAGTGGGTGATAAATTTGATGAACAAGATGAAGCCATTTTAAAATTAGATATTCATAAAAGTATTCCTGAATTATTATTAGATAATACAGATAGAAACAGAACTTCTCCTTTTGCATTTACAGGAAATAAATTTGAATTTAGAGCAGTTGGTTCAAGTGCAAATTGTGCTAATGCAATGACTGTATTAAATACAATTATGGCAGAAACTTTGAAAAATTTTAAAATAGATGTAGATAAATTAATTGAAAAAGGAGAGAAGAAAGAAATTGCCATTTTACAAACCTTACAGAAGTATATTAAAGAAAGTAAAAAGATTTTGTTTGAAGGAGATGGTTATAGCGAAGCTTGGCATCATGAGGCAGAAAGAAGAGGTTTATCATCTCTTAAAACTGCACCTTTGGCTTTAGATGCAATGATTACAGATAAAGTAAAAAATCTTTTTAAAAATAACAACGTCTTTACTCATTCAGAATTAGAAGCAAGACACGAAATTGAATTAGAAAAGTATATTAAGAAAGTTCAAATTGAAGCAAGAGTAATGGGAGACTTAGCTTTAAACCATATTATTCCTGCTGCAATAAATTATCAAAACAAATTATTAACCAATATTAATGGACACAAAGCTGCTGGTTTTTCAGAAGAAATGTATGAAGGGCAATTAGCTATTTTACAAAAAATAAGTACACATATACAAGCAGTTCATCAAAAAACAAAGGCATTGGTTGATGCAAGAAAAGAAGTAAACAAAATTGAAAATACACGTACAAAAGCCATTGCTTATAGTAGTCAAGTAAAAGCAGCTTTCTTTAATGAATTACGTTATCACGTAGATAAATTAGAACGTTATGTAAATGATGATGATTGGACTTTACCAAAGTATAGAGAGTTATTGTTTTTAAAATAATCAACTATTTGCTATAAATAAATTGTAATTCTAAAACAAAATTGTTTTTACTCGGTTCAATTAAAACAAGGTTAAGTGTTTTAGGTCTTGCTATTTCTATATCATCAAACTTTAAAAAAACAACTTCTCTAATTTTATTATTTTGTGGAGGTGGTAAGTAATAAACATAATGATCATTAAGGCTTACTCTAATATTTGTTAGAGAAATCTCAAATTCTTTTTTTGAGTCAGGTAAATCTTTACAACCTGCTTTAGTATAAACTATCATTAATGAATCCTTAGTTTTTCTGCTTCCTTTACAAATAAATGGAGGAATTTCGCCAAGACATTCATCTGGAAATCTACTTTTTTGAAAAGTACGAACTTGGGTTTTTAATGCACTGGTAAACATAAAACTGTTAATAGGCTCATTATGTGCCAACTTATAATAAAACTGTGGATTGCCGCCTTTTACTTTTAATAAAACTGTTAATGTACTATCTGTATCAGTTTTGTTTTTGTATAATTCTACAAAAATATTAAACAAAAAAAAGCCACTATTTTGAGTGTATGCAATTTTAGTTTGCCTTATCCAAGGAGTATTTTTATTGCTCTCTAATGTTTTAAACAAAACGTTTCCACCCAATGCTTCTGCAATTTGGTTACTAAGATTTACATAAACTCCTTCTGCAATTTCCATACTATTATAACTGCCATAATAATATGCTGCTGTTGCTACTGAATCTATAATTATTCTACCGTATTCAGAGCCTTTTAGTTTTATTTTATTGTAGTAAGTAGTATAATCTGAAAAAATAGAATCTACACCTTTAATAGGTTTATCTGTTATGTCCTTAAAAAAAAATGGAGCATTATTTAAAAGCTTTACGAAGTTTTTGGCAAAATCGTTTTTCTTTTGTTTTGGGTTACGAATATGAAAATCCTGTGCATTGCAAATACAAACTATAAAGCTAAAGCAAAATGCAACAGAAATTCTTAACATAAAAAAGGTATAAATTTTTGCTATATGATTAGTTATTTAGCAACAATATAACGAAAATAATAATATTATCTTATAAATAAATAATGACTTTGTAAGTACAGTTTTAAATATCCATTGCTTTTAAAAAGTCGCTAACCAAATACGAAATTAATTTACCAGTTAATTTATCATTTCTTCCATCACTCAATTTTGTTGCTCCTTCGCAAATATGTAAATAGGCTGGTTTACTTTGAACTGTTGTATAATGTATAAATTGTCTTGCAGTATTTGCTGTAATACCAATAGGTGTTGATGCACTGCTTAAAGCATTTTCAATACTATCAATATCTAATTCTATTCCTGTTAAAGTATCTTGTGTAAATTCTGTTGCATAAAAAACAGATTGAATAAAATTTTTCTTTTCGTGAATAAAAATATCTTCGTAAGTAATGCAATCTATAAAAGGATTGTTTACAATATCCATCCATACATTTTGTTGAAGATAATTTTCGTGTAATCCAATAACACAATATCTTTCTAAATAACCATCTTCATCTGCATATCTAAATCCATTGCCACTGTGTCTTCCTTCAATAGGTCTATAATCTGTATGAGCATCTAAATTAATGGCATTTATTTGAGCTAATGGTATTACACCTGCTTTGTACCAACCCTTAGCTGCACCTTTAATACAAGGGTAAGCATTGTTGTGTCCACCACCAATAACAATAGGCATTTTTTTGTTTTGAGTAATAAGGTGCATTAGTTGTTCTACTGCTGTATCTATTGTATTTACAGCATGTCTGTATGCTGTAATTTTTTCATCTGCATTATCAGCATTTGCTTCAATTACAGATGAAATAGAAGTAAAATCAAACTGCCCTAATAACAAAATATTTGAACCGTCTAAAAAATCGTTGCTTTGAATATTTAAGAAAGATTGTAAGAAAGAATGCCAAGCTGTATCTGCACCACCAATTCCTAAATTTGCTTTTATACCAATGTCTTCAGGAATACCAAATAATACATATTTAATAGAAGGTTGTTGCAATGCTTCTTCTAAATTAGAGCCTGGAGAAATACATCTAATTCTTTCACCAAGTTTGGTTTCAAATCTTCTAATATTGGTAAGAAATAAAATATCTTGTTTGTTATAATAGTTAAAGTATTTCATACGGTAGGTTTTGAGTAAAATAAATTATGCAATAAAGTAATTTTTTTTCTTGCATAAAGTTAGCTTCTTTTAAGTTCAAAATAAATACTTACAGAGCCTTGAATTTTAATAATGGGTGGTTGTACTTTTTTTATACTTATAGAAACTGTATCAACCAATGAAAAATGTTGTAAAATAAGTTTGCAAATATCTTGAGCCAAAGTTTCAAGTAGGGGAGTAGCTTTTTTCATTCTTTTTTCTACCAAGGAATATACAGCAGCATAATTAGTACATTGTTCAATGTTTGAAATAGTTTCTGCTACTGTATATTGTTGAAGTGTAATATTTACTTCAAATTCATTTCCCAATATTTTTTCTTCATCAAATAAACCATGATGAGCAATAAAAAGTAAGTTATTTAAATGAATTGTAAGCAATGAGAATGTTATTAAAGCTTCATAAATTATTCTGCAATTCCTGCTAAATATCTTTCAGCATCTAAAGCAGCCATACAGCCACTTCCTGCTGCTGTTACAGCTTGTCTGTACATTTTATCTTGTACATCACCTGCTGCAAAAATTCCTTCTAAATTTGTTTTAGAAGTTCCTGGAATTGTTTTTATATATCCTGCATCGTCCATATCTAAAAATCCTTTAAAAATATCGCTGTTGGGTTGATGTCCAATAGCAACAAAAAAACCACTAATAGGAATTACTGTTTTTTCATTTGTTTGAGTATTTAATATTCTTACAGCTTCTGTTTTATTTTCTCCTAATATTTCATCTGTTTCACTGTTCCAATAAATTTTAATATTAGGTGTTGCTAAAACTCTTTCTTGCATTATTTTACTTGCTCTCATTACATCTCTTCTAATAATCATGTGTACAGTACTGCATAATTTGCTTAAATAAATAGCTTCTTCTGCAGCTGTATCTCCTGCACCAACTATAGCAACTTCTTTTCCTTTAAAGAAAAAACCATCACATACTGCACAAGCACTAACTCCCATACCATTCAATCTTTGTTCACTTGGAATACCTAACCATTTTGCAGATGCTCCTGTACAAATAATTACAGCATTGGTTTCTATCCATTTTTCTTCATCAATTTGTATTTGATAAGGTTGCTTAGAAAAATCAACTTTTGTTGCAATGCCATAACGAATATCTGCACCCATTCTGGTAGCTTGTTTTTCAAAATCTATCATCATTTCTGGTCCTTGAACACCAATAGGATAACCAGGGTAATTTTCAACTTCTGTTGTAATAGTTAATTGACCACCAGGTTGAATACCTTGATATAAAACAGGCTTTAAACCTGCACGTGCTGTATAAATTGCTGCTGTGTAACCTGCTGGTCCACTACCTATAATAAGAACATCTACTTTTTCTTTTGCTTCTGACATATTAGTTTATTTTAGCTTTATTAGTAGCAAAAGTATTACTACTAATTATTAATGTAAGATTGATTTTGCACAAATAAATACAACTAATGTTGATAATAAAAATTAAGTATGAATATCTTTATTAAACTTGTCATTTTCCGCTTATCAAATTTTAATTTTTCTTTTACGAAGAACACTGTATATTGCCTACGAATAAAATCGTAAAAATGACGTCTTTCAAAAAAAGTAAACCCACCGAAAGTGAATTGGAAATTCTAAGAGTGTTGTGGGATAAAGGTTTTGCTACTGTAAGAGAAGTGCACGAAGTATTGAGTTTGCATAAAGATAGTGGCTACACAACTACATTAAAACTTATGCAAATAATGTTTGATAAAGGATTGGTTAAAAGAAATGATAGTAGTAAAACACATATTTATACTGCCAATGTGAGTAAAGAAAGTACACAAACCCAGTTTGTCAATAAAATGATTGATACACTTTTTAGTGGCTCATCAACACAATTGGTTATGCAGGCTTTGGGAAATAGCAAACCTAATAAAGACGAAATTGAAGAAATACAACAACTACTTAATCAGTTGAAAAAACGATAAAAAAATGCAAGCCTTAGCAAACTCAGTTTTATTACAATCTTTAGGCTATGCTATCATACATAGTTTATGGCAAGTTGCTTTGCTTTGGACTGCTTATAACATTATTACAAACGTTTTACAATTATCTGCTAAAACAAAATATACATTAGCAGTTACTGCACAAATTGCCAGTTTTGCATGGTTTATTTTTACTTTTTCTTTTTACTATATTCAATGCTCAGAAGCAATTAAGCAAACAAATTTTTCTTTTACAGACAACAGCAATATTGTTTTTGTAAATTATGAAGTTAATAATTTTCGTTCGTTTTTATTGAACCTAATGATTGTTGCAGAAAAGTTTTTACCTTATTTATCTGTTGCTTATTTGTTGTTGTTAGTAGTACTTTTTGTAAGATGGAATCAGTGTTATTTCAATACTCAATCATTTAAAAAAAATGGATTAAGTAAGATAGATGTTCATTGGAAACTTTTTGTAAAAGAAACAGCAGTCTTACTTGGTATTAAAAAAGAAGTAAAAATATTTTTAAGTGAAAAAATTACAACACCATTAACTATTGGATTTTTAAAACCAATTATTTTAATTCCTCTTGCAAGTATTAACCATTTAAGTGAAACACAAATGGAGGCTGTGTTATTACATGAATTAGCTCATATAAAAAGAATGGATTATTTACTGAATATTTTTCTTTCAGTTATTGAAATTGTTTTATTTTTTAATCCATTTACAAAATCAATTAATGCTTTTATACAAAAGGAAAGAGAAAATTGTTGCGATGATTGGGTTTTGCAATTTCAATACAACCCAACTGTATATGCAGAAGCTTTATTAAAAGTTGCTTTATTACATTTTGGAAATTCTTCTTTAACAATGAATGCTGTAAACAATAAAAATAGTTTGCTTGAAAGAGTAAGAAGAATGACTAAAGAAACAAATCAATCATCATTTAATTTTAAAAAACAAATTACAGCACTGCTATTAATTTCTTTTGTTGTAGTTAGCATTTCATGGCTTTTACCTAAATACAATAACATTCATCACTCTAAAAATTATAGTACTTTAAGTAATATAGAACGTAAAGATGAAGTATATGTTTATGTTAAACCAATGACAGCTAAAATAAGTAATCCATTATTCAATCCTCTTTTCTTTTTCAAAAAACCATTGCAAGAAGAAATTAATAGAAATATAGTAATTGCCGAACAAAAAACAGGTGTTAAAAATATTGCTGAACAAACAAAACCATATTCTACAACACAATCTATAGTACAAGCAACTAATGCTAATATTGCTACAATGGTTGATGGTATTGGGTTTGATGATAACAGAACTATTATTTCAACTAATATTGATAGCACTCAACACAATACAGAAAGTTTAAATATTGGAAAGAAAGTTTTATGGGTTCAAGGAAAGAAAATAACATTTGATAGTTCTTTAGCATATTGGAATGATAAATTAAATCAGTTTAATTGGTTATTTAAAAATAAATATTTTGTTCATTCAAAAGAAGATGATACAAAAGAAAAAAATATGTTTCAACATTTTTTTAGCAGAGCTGAAATATTAAAACATAAATCAGATTCTTTGCGTTTTGTGGTTAAACAAACTAAAAAGAAAAAGGTTATAGTACAAGGTTTTAATGATGATGAGTTTTATACTGATGAAAATGATGCTACTGCTTTTCCTGTACATTATGCTTTAAATGTTTTACAAGATTCTGCACTGCAAAATTTATCTACCTCTGTTAGTTATGAAGATGAAGTAATGGTGATTAAAATAAAAAAGAAACAACAAAATATAGAAGAAAATGAAAACACATCAACTCAAAAAAAAGACCCAAAAAGATACGATATAGTTGTTTCAAATCCTGGTCAGCCAGACAAAAGTATTATTGTTGAAGTTTGGTAAATTTATTTTTCTTACATCTATTGCTTGAATAGTTTCTAACTAAACATTTTTCATCTACTCTTATTATGTTATTTTTGAAATTATTAAATAGCATAGATGATTGATTTTAAAAATGATATTGATAATTGA
>JBPXJV010000061.1:0-20695 GCA_051715485.1 Chitinophagales bacterium | reverse complement strand
GCTATTTGATACCTTTGCTCTTGATTGAGCTGATTATATTTTTTTGACATTGCAACACAAAAATCTGTTTTCAGTTCAATCTTTTTTGGGGTACCCCAAAAAAGATTGAACTGGTGTTGCACTTGCTACTTGAACTTAGTAGAAAATATATTAATTGCTAAATAGTACGATTTATGATTGATATGTTTATCTTTATTCAGACATGAAAAAATACTTACTATTTTTTAGCTTTGCATATTGTATAGTAGTAAAAAATTCTGCTCAGAATATAGCACCAGTTTTACAAGGTAGTCATAGTAGTAATATAAAGTATTGCCATATTAGCTATAGCAATCATTTATTAATGACTGCAAATGAAAAAGAAATTATATTGTGGAATACATTTAGCAGAAAGCAGTTAAGAAAAATATCCAGTTCATTCAACATCAGAGATGCAGTATTATGTAACAATGGAAATGAAGTTGTTTTTATAACTTATGAATATAATAAAGATGCTACGCTAAGAGTTCATAATGCTGCAAATGGCGAGGAGTTATATACTTTATCTTTTGCAGAAACAAACAGTTGGGGCAGTATTTCTTACAAAACATTAGATGAAATAATTGTTGATAAAATTTATCATAGAATTGCTGTTCGTGCATTTAATTCAATAACCATTATTGATTTAGTTCAAAGAAAGAAAGCACATCATTTTACATTAAACTCTTACAACAGTAAATTTTCTTTTACCGATAGTATTCAAAATTTTATTGCTACCAATTATTATGATAATAAATTATCCATTACTCAATTAGATACTTCAGGTAAAGTAGTAGCATTATCACAAACAATTTCTTCGGCAGATGCTGTAAACTTGATATGTAATAAAAAGCAAAATACTTTTTATGTATTAGATGAAAATGCTACTATTCATGTAATTAATAGTAAGCTGAACAAAACAGACTTTATCAAATCTGATAGTGTACATTCTGTAACTACCTATTCTCCTCCAAAAATGGCTTTAAGCAATAATGAAGAAATGCTACTTGTACCTCTTTATAAAACACAATATTTATATAATCTTCATAAAAAAGAATGGATGAATAATAACTGGAAATATATTTATACTTCCAGCATTTTAAAATTTGCTACTGAAAATAACGATGTTGCAGTAGTAATTTCAGGCAAGTACCCAGAAATTATAGATGTTAATACTGGTGCTATATTCACATCACTAACAGGAAAACTACGAGAAAATAAAAATATGCGTATTTCCCCAAAAGAAGATTTGGTTTCATTTTTCAAAACTTCATTTCAAAAAACTACTAACATTCTTGATTTAAAAACAGGTACACAATTTAATGACGTAAAATTTGATTATGCCCTTTTTAACTGGATAACAGACTCAATAGTGCTTTGTACTTTACCAGAAGAATATGATTACAAGTCTGGTGAATTTATTTATACACTTCAAATAAAAAATATTTATACAGGTTATATACATCACTCAATATCTATAGCAAAAGAAAATATTCATTATGCTACCATATCTAACGACAAAGCAAAAATTGCTTTTATTAACTTAAATAATTTATTTGTTTTTTCTGGAAAAGATTATCAGCAAAAAATGGTGTATAAGATGCCTGAAACCTACTTCGCCAGAAAAATATATTTTACCCCTGATTCTAAAAAATTAATATTACCTACAGATATAATAAGGATATATGATTTTGATACAAAAAAATGGACATATTTGAAAGATACCGCAATGTATGGGTATAATGAAATTTATATAACACCCAATAGCAAAGAAATTTGGTTTGATGATTATAAAGAAGTTCCTAAAAATTCAAATCAACTATTTACAAGTGAAAGAATGCAAGCTATTTATGTATATGATATTGAAACAAAAAAATGCACCATCAGAAATGTTTATGATACACTTATTTCATCACTTGCCATACACCCTTCAAAAGACTTATACGCTATTGGTTTTTTTAATGGGACACTACAAGTAAGAAAACGTTCTACAGATGAGTTGATATATGAAAATACTGAACATAGTGGCACAATAGATGAAATAATATTTACTAACCAACACTCTTGGGTTTATACTATTGGAGAAGATGGATTTATTAAAGCTATCAACTACGAAAGCAAAAAGCCAATATTAACCATTGCCCCTTTAAGCAATAAAAATGAAAAAGGATTTGCTTTACTTACTCAAGAAAATTATTACACAATTCCAGCATCACTTATTAATGAACTTCACTTTGCAAAAGATTTTGAAACCTATTCTTTTTCTCAATTAGATTTACAACTAAACAGACCAGATAAAGTTTTAGAACAAATAGGCATGACAGACCCTGAACTATTAAATATGTATAAAAAAGCTCTTAAACGAAGATTAAATAAAGCAGGATATTTTAATAATGAGGCTATTCCTAATATTACCTTACTTCAACCATTAATTATTACAAACAGAAATACAATTAAATTTAATACTAACAACGAAACACTTTATATAGAAGCAAAAACTACCCATACAGCTTCTGATATTAAAGCATTAAACATTTACATTAATGGAGAAAAAATAAAGCAACTAAAAGGAAATATTGCTAAATGGGCAACAGGAATACAATTAAGTGAAGGACAAAATAATATAGAAGTTGCATACATAACTAATAATGGTATTGAAAGCCTTAGAGAAAGAATAGAACTAACATATATTCCTGAACATCCAATAGTTTCAAAAACTTATTATATAGGAATTGCTGTTTCAAATTATCAAGATTCTTCTATGAATTTAAGATATGCAGTAAAAGATGTACATGATATTGTCAATAAATTTCAACAAAAAGATAGTACTGCTATAACACATCTTTTTACTAATAATCAAGTAACAAAAAATAATATAAAAACCATAAGAAATATTCTTTTACATACTACAATAAATGACAAAGTTATTATTTCTTTTTCAGGACATGGATTATTAGATACATCTTATAATTTTTACTTTGCTACTTGGGATATAGATTTTAATAACCCTAAAGAAAAAGGAATAACATTCGATGACATTAATAGTTTATTAGAAAATATTCCTGCCAGAAAAAAATTAGTGCTTATTGATGCCTGCCATAGTGGAGAAGTTGATAAAGATATTACTCAGTTTACAAATACAGCAAATAACAGCGACACACAATATGTAAAAAATTATGATGGTGGTAGAGGTGTATCAATCATCAGCAAAAAGAAGAAAAATAAATTTAAAAATTCTGTAAGGTTAATGGAAGAATACTTTTCTGATATAAGTAAAGATAATGGTGCAAATATAATATCTGCTGCTGCTGGAGAAGAATATGCTTTTGAAAGTGCTGAATGGAATAATGGTGTATTTAGCTACAGTTTTATTAAAGGTTTTTTTGAAAAGAAAGCCGATATAAACTATGATGCGAAAATAACTCAATCTGAAATAAAAAAATATATGCAACAACTTGTATTAGAACTTACCAAAGGAAGGCAACAACCCACTGGAAGAAATATTAATACAGATTTTGACTGGAATTTATAATCTACCCCCTTTTACTTAAAGCATGATAAATGTATCTTCTCTATTAAAACAACATTTCCTTTCTGCCAATATTCCATCTAACACCAGCACTAATAACACTTGTATTATGTTTTCCTGTTGTAGTTAAAGTAAAATTTCTTGATAAAATTGAAACATCAAAAAATAAATTTTCTTTTATTTCATAACTGGCAACTAAATTAATAATAGTACAAGTAGCTAAATTTCCTGTACCTACACTCCAACCATTATCAAAAGGTCTGGTATTGGTAAATGAAAAAATATTGCTGCCATAATTTTGATTAACACCTAAAATACTACTATCTAAGCCTTGTTTATAATAAATTAGTTTTGCTTCAAGATATAATTTTTTTATTGGCTGATAACGAACTATACCAATATATTCTTCAAAATTTGCACCCAAAGGATGTGCTAATGGCTGATTGTAGTGATTATAACTTGCAACAGAATCATTTGCTGCATAAGTAAATGGACGAACAACATTTGTTTCTGCCTGTACATCTAAGTTTTTTATGCCAAAAGCATCTACATATTTTACTCCTGCTTGATAGCCAAATTTATTTCCCCACCATTTATTTTTTAATTCATCCGTTTTTAATTTATCTACCATAAACTGTCCATACACTTGAAATCTTTTTAATAAATTCATTTTTATATCAGCACCTACATAAGATTTGTCATCTTTATTGCCAGATACATTGGTAAAAATTATTGGGTTAAATAATGGCAAACTAATAGCATCTGTTTTGCCTAAAATTAATCCTTCAAACAAGCTAATATTTAACCATTTTGTAGCATGATAGTTTAAATAACTTGCTCTAAAATATTTACGAGGATATATTCTGTCACTCCCTGATTTTCTATAAGAAACCAATTCTGAAAAAATATTTTGGTATTGAAATTTTCCAAAGTGTGTTTTAACTTTTAAAAACATATAATTGGTACTAAAATCACTCAAGAATAAACTTCTATATCCATTTCCAATGAAGTTTCTATCATAAGCAAGTTGCATATCCATAAACTTTGCAACTTTCCAAGTTACATCTGCTCTAATATCAAAATAATCATATCCACCATTCTTAAAAGATTTTACATAACCACCACCAGGGTAAGCAATAAATTTATTTCTCCAATCAGTTACATAATCACCATAGCGTTCTTGATTTTCTGTAAAATAAAAATGAAATCCAATTTTATTTTCTATTAAGCCACGCATATCTACACCACGTCTATTAATAAAAGTACTTTTAGCATTTCCTCCTTTACTACCTTGCTCATAATTAATAATAGGGTTTGCAATAAGTATAAAATCATTATTTTTTATTTCTACCATATTTGCACGATTGGTAAAAAAATATTTTAAAATAGGTTTTTCACTTTTATAAATTTCTTTAGGCTTGTTCCAGTCTGTATTAGCCATTAAGAAACGTTGCATATTATACTTATCTGTTTCTGTAAAAACTTTTGCTCTTTTATCTCCAGCATAATACAAGCTATCCCAATAATCTGTAGTTTCAACAATATATTTTCTGTTATATGGTTTTATAGATGAGAAAGATAAATTAGTAGTACTTGCTTTTATATCCATTCTGTTTAATAACCATTCCTCTTTTCCTCCCATTGTTAAATAACTTCCTTGAGCTAATAAACTCACAGGCATTGAAATAAGGGTAAAGAAAAAAATATGTTTCAATAGTTTCATAAAAAATTTTATTTGCTAAGTTGTTAAATTAAAATTCATATACTCGTCTAGAAATATTCCATCTAAAGCCAACATTAAAAATAACTGTGTTGTTAGTTGTACCTGATGCAAGATGATAATTCCTCATGGCTATTCCTGCATCAATAAAAAAATTTTCTTTAAACTCGTAAGCTGCATTTGCATTGAAATAAAAGCAAGTTGCTTTATCTCCAGAACCAACTTCCCACCCATAATTAGTAGGTCTGTCTCTATAATCTTCTAAAATATTTGTACCCATATTTTGCCCTGCTATATCTTGTCCTTGATAATAATAAATCATTTTAGCATCTAAGTATAATTTTTTTAAAGGCTGATATTTTGCTGCTAAAATATATTCTTGAAAACCTGCACCTAATGGATGTGCAATAGGCATATTATTATTGCTGTAATTAGAAACTGAATCAAAGTGTGAGTATGTAAAAGGTCTTGTTCTATTAATTTCTGCTTGTAGGTCTAAGTTATTTATTTTAAAAGCATCTATATATTTAACACCTAATTGATAACCAAATTTATTAGCCCACCAACCTCTGTTTGCTTTTATTTCACTTAATAAAAATTCGTCTAATATAATTTGACCATACACTTGCACTTGTTGATTAATATTAGCTTTTACATTCAAGCCCATTAAGGCATTATCAGGGCTACCAGCTTGTTGTTCCATTGCTCTTAAAAAAGTAAATGGCAATAAATAATCTAACTCAAATTGATTTTCTCTTCCAAAAACAACTGCATCAAAAATGCCAACATTCAACCATCTTGTAATATCTGTACTAAGTGTATTAATGCGTAAATATTTTTTAAAGTTTGCTTTATTTACAATACCAAATTGTGGTGTTAATTGCATATACAAGCTTTCAAAATTGAATCGCCATAATCTTAAATTAGATTTAAAAAATAACGAGTTACCACTAAAATCACTCAAGAATAAACTACGTTGACCATTACCTATAAAATTTCTATCATAACCAATTTGCATATCAATAGCTTTTGCAAGGGTCCATTGTACAGAGCCTCTTATATCAAAATATTGAACTGCATTACTATCTACAATAGTGTAATTAGAAAATCCTGGAACAGCATGAAATTTATTAGTAAATGCTCTTACATAAGCTGGAGTTCTTTCTTGATTGCCTGTAGCATAAATATTAAAAGCTACCTTTTTCCCTATCAAACCTTTTGCTTCAAGCCCTCCACTAATTAAATAATTGGTTTGTTTATTATCTGTTTCAGCACCATATCTAAATTGTACAGCAGGGTTTACTGTCATAAAAAATTTAGGCTTATTAATTTCTATTACATTAAAAGAAGTTTTTTTATTATTAAAAGAAGAGGATGAAGATGTATATTCTTTATGTGTCATTAAAAAACGAGTAATATTGTATTTGTCAATTTTACTAATAGTTGCAGCAATACGATTATTGTTTCTTTGCAAGCTATCAATTGTTTCAACATCTTTTACTAAAAGCCTTACGTTATAAGGTTTTTGATAAGATGCACCAAAAGCTGGTTGTTTAGCTTTTATATCTAATCTTTCTAGTAAATTATATTCTTTATGACCTAAAGGTGTATAAGATGTTTGGGCTACAATTTTGCCACAAAAAAATACAATTAAAATGGTAACAATAGTTTTTATACTTTGCATTTCGTAATATTGAATATTCGTCAAAAATAAATGTAATGAGCCATTATTTAATTAAAGATACAAGTATAGTAAATGAAGGGCAATGCTTTCATGGTGATGTGTTGATAAAAAATGGATTTATTGAAAAAGTTGATAAAAATATTAACACACGTGAAGCTGTAATCGAAGTTGATGGAAGCAATCAATTTTTACTACCTGGTATTATTGATGACCAAGTACATTTTAGAGAACCAGGGCTTACACATAAAGCAACTATTTATACAGAATCAAAAGCTGCTGTTGCAGGAGGGGTAACCAGTTTTATGGAAATGCCTAACACACAGCCACCAACATTTACACAAGAATTGTTAGAAGAAAAATATCAAATTGCCCAAAAAACTTCTTTAGCTAATTATTCTTTTTTTATGGGCACAGGCAATGATAATTATGATGAAGTGATGAAAACAAACCATAAAAAAAATGAGGTTTGTGGTATAAAAATTTTTATGGGTAGCAGTACAGGAAATTTATTAGTTGATAACCCTTTAACCTTAGATAAAATTTTTGCAAATGCAGAATTATTAATTGCTACTCATTGCGAAGAAGAAGCAATTATAAAACAAAATTTAGCAACACTTAAACAACAAAAACAAATTTTAGAACCTGCCGATCATGCAATAATTAGAAATGAAGAAGCCTGTTTTCAAAGTTCTTTAAAAGCAATTCAGTTGGCACAAAAACATAACACCAGATTGCACATTTTACACATTAGTACTGCTAAAGAACTACAACTCTTTGGTAATATGATGCCCTTAAAAGAAAAAAGAATCACTGCTGAAGTTTGTGTGCATCATTTACATTTTACTGCTGATGATTATGCAACTTTAGGTAATAAAATAAAATGCAATCCTGCAATAAAATCACCTGAAAATAAACATGCACTATGGCAAGCTTTGTTAGATGATAAATTAGATGTTATTGCTACAGACCATGCACCTCATACATGGGAAGAAAAAAATGAACCTTATGAAAAAGCTCATGCAGGTTTGCCCTTAGTACAACATAGTTTAATGCTTATGTTACAATATGTTCAACAAGGAAAAATAACTATTGAAAAAGTGGTAGAAAAAATGAGTCATGCAGTTGCAGATTGTTTTAATATTCAGCAAAGAGGCTATATAAGAGAAGGATATTTTGCAGATATTATTTTAGTAAATATGCATAAACCATACACAGTAAGCAAAGAAAATATTTTATACAAATGTGGTTGGAGTCCAATGGAAGGCTATCAATTTCCTGCATCAATTACACACAGTTTTGTAAATGGACATTTGGTTTACAACAATGGAATATTTAATGAAAATAATAAAGGCAGCAGGTTAAAATTTGACAGATAAAAATAATTTTTCTTTATGCAAATTGATAAAACAACACTTTCAGATTTATCTATTTTTAATCATGATGAAAGTCAGTCTGTTTTTCATTTTTTAAACCATACAACTACTATTCAGGGCAAAAAATATTTGCAACATATTCTTAGCAATCCACTTTCTTCTGTTGATGAAATTAAAGATGTACAAAACACTATTCAACAATTACAACAATTACAGCCACAATGGAAACATTCTATTACTAATGGAACTTTAATGGTGTTGGAAAAATTTTATGAAACTTCTGTCAATATTTATCCTGAACATCCAAATAATTTCAACAGTTTTTTGTATAAACTATTTAGCAAAGCAGATTTTTCTTTAACCAAATATTCTGTTACACATGGTATTATTTTTATAAAAGGGATGTTTCAAATTCAGCAATTATTAAAAAATAAATCGGGTAAAAAAATACAGTTTTGGAACGATAAAATAAAGTTGTTGCTTGATAAATCTTCGGTTCAAGAAATTTTAGAAACAGACAATATAAAAGAATTATCCAATGCTATAATTCTAAAATTTGCTTATTTCTTAAAAAGAAATTTTAAACACAATCTTTTTGAGTTGATTGATGTTTTTTTACAGTTAGATGCTTATTTTAGTTTAGCAATAGTTTGTACAAAACATCAATTTATTTTTCCTGAAATTCATAGTTCTCAACAGCCATTTATAGAAGCAGAAGAATTGTATCATCCTTTGCTGGAAGTGCCTGTTAGTTGTAGTTTTCAATTAAATAATCAGCAAAATTTTCTTTTTCTAACTGGTGCAAATATGGCAGGCAAAAGCACTTTTATTAAAGCTGTGGGTATTAGTGTTTATTTAGCACAATTAGGTATGGGTGTTCCTGCAAAAAAAATGAAATTGAGTTTGTTTGATGGCTTATTAAGCAATATTCAAATGGCTGATAATATTATAAAAGGCGAAAGCTATTTTTTTAATGAAGTACAAAGAATTAAAAACACAATAGAAAAAATTTCTGACCAAAAAAATTGGCTTATTTTAGTTGATGAACTTTTTAAAGGTACTAATGTACAAGATGCTATGAAGTGTAGCACTATTGTAATTGAAGGACTAAGGAAAATGAATAATGCTTTATTTATTTTATCAACTCACTTATACGAAATAGCAGATGATTTAAAAAAATATTCCAACATACAATTCAAATATTTTGAAACATCTATTAAAGATGAACAACTAATTTTTAGCTATCAACTAAAAGATGGAATAAGTAATGATAGATTAGGTTACTTAATTCTAAAAAAGGAAGGCGTTGTAAATATGTTAGAGAAATTGTAATGAACTATGCAGTTACTTTTAATCTTCCTTTTAATGTTTGTACTATCATAAATGTTATAAGAGTTAGCAGAATAATTGTTATAATACTTAGCTCAATAATATATTCAAATGGATGTATCCATATTTCTTTAAATAAATTCCATCTGCCAAGCACTTCAATAAAATTCCAAAAAATAATTACTGTTGGAATAGCATATCTTACAGAGTAATCAAATCTGCTAATCTTTAGTAAGTTAATAATTAAATAACCAGACCAAGCAAGAGAACCAAAACCAACTAAATAAGTTAAAGGATGTTTATCACCTGCAATATTTGCATCATAAGCTAATAATAATACAATATAAAAAGTCCAAATAATCATTATTGTTTCAATAAATGTTGTAACTGCCAATGGCTTTTTTTGTTTGGATGTTGCTATAACATCTTTTCTTACACCAAATAATTTTTGAAACCAAACAAAGAATTGACATTTAGTATCAGAAAATAAAAATATTAAAAGCATTGCTGCTAAAATTCCAATAGATGAAGGCATGATAAGATATTCAGGCTTTGTTGCAACTTCTCCATCTTGCATATAAGGCATTACATTAAGCTTGTTAGCAATCCAAACAAAACTAAATTCTATCCAACCAGTCCAAACTAAAATACCTGCAATTAATCCTAATAATGTTTTTACAGTATTGTTATAATTAAATTTTATTGCCATAATTAATAATGCTAAACCAATAACACCAATAATTGCAGCACCAATTAGTTTTAATCCATGAGCATGTAAAAGTTCTTCATTTAATATCATCAAAGTATGTCCTAAAGGCATAAAAAGTAACACTACAATAAATGATAAAATACCCAATCCAATCGTTTTTCTATTAAAGTTCTTTTTCATTGGAGTTTCAAAATCTAAAGAAATATTTTTAGTTGCTCTGTTCATAATACATTTTTTAATGGCTGCAAAAATGTTAAGCATAATTTCTTAGAAATTATTAAAAGGGAATTTTTAGTTACGAAAACTGGAAAAGATGTTTTAAAAAAAATATGCAAATGAAGAATGTAGGTTTCTATTTTTATAAATAGCATGATTACTTACTTATAAATTTATTGCCAAAGGTTGATAAGTTCATTAAATAATTGTTCGTTTTTACTAGCAAATACAAAATACCCTGTACAGGGTATTTTTTTCAATCATCCACAAAATATTTTTACAAATAATTTTTTGTATGAGAAAACTCCTACTCTCCTTATTCTTAATTGTTACTACAATTACCCAAGCTCAAAAGCAATATGCAGCAGGTTTAATTGATTTAGAGCCAGAAGGCATTGTAAGCGTAATTACTGATATTGTTATTAGTCCAGATAATAAATCTCTATATCTTGCTGGAGCTTATGGAAGAGGTTATTTGTTAGATATTTCAACAAAAGGTAAAACAAAAACTATTTGGCAAACCAATTCCATTAGTGGACTAAAAAATGGCAGTATAGCTACTTTTAGTGAAGATGGTAAATATATTTTATTAAGAGGTATTCGTACTACAAATGCAAAACGTAGAGCAGTATCGTTTTCTAACAACCCAAAAAGTTGGCAAGATAAAGATGATGTTTGTGTATTAGATGCTACAAATGGTAAAGTTTTATTTGCATCAGAAAATGCCTACTCAATAAGCATCTCAGCAAATACTGTATTTATAAGTGATGTTGATGGGTTTAAATTTATTTCAATGCCCGATGGCAAACTATTAAAATCTATTCCCTTTACAGATAATGAGTATGCTGCAATTAGCCCATCTGGAAAATATATTATAGAAAGTTGGGATGCCGATAAACAAGATTTTAAAAATATACCATCAATAAAAAATAGAAGAGCTGAGTTAAAAAATGCTTATAAAGCAAAAAAACTTTTAGTTGTTTATGACGCCTCAAATTTAGAAAAAGCCATTGCTTTTAGTGATGATGAAATTGATGTTGTAACCAATATGCAATTTAGTCCTGATGAAAAATATGTTTATCTGCAAATGCAACTTGCAGGTCAAGAAAATAGTACTACTCCTAACCCTTATGTATATCAAAGAGTAGAAATTGCTACTGGAATAATAGATAATTCATTTGGAATAAAAGGAAATTTTTGTAAAACAAATTTTGTAAATAACAAAACAAGCTATCTTGTTGCAGGAGGTAATATTGGTTTTTTAAAACAAGCTCGTATTCAAGATAATAACAATACTGAAGATTTTGCCAGTTTTGAAACAAGATATAAATTATTTAAAAACGCTACACTTTTTTCCCCTGTTGCACTCTCTAATAATAGCACTATTGCATACATATATTATGAAAAGCAATTGTTTGAATGGGATTATAGCATATTAAAGAAATTTTTTAAAAAAGGTGCAGCAGCAACAGACGAAGAATTAGCTGAAAAAGCAGTAAATATGTTAGATGATGCATTGAATGATGCTAATAGCAAATTATCTAAAAGCATTCAAAAAGCAAATATTAATGGAGATTATATTATGGATATTACTATTTCAGGACCTAAAGGATCTGTAACAACAGTATTTTGTGAAAGCGATGATAAAACAAATATTCCTATGCAAAATTCATTAAAAGATATCATCAAAAAACAAGAATTTGATTTAGGACTTCCAAAAGAAAAAAGAATAAAATTCAGATATACTTTTCAACTATAAACATTTAAAAAACAAAAATTAAAACAATGAAAAAAATAATCTTACCAATCATTGCATTACTATTTACAAGTTATTATGCAATATCTCAAGATGAAATGAAGAGTGTTTGGGAAACAAAACTCTCTCATAAAACAGAACTTAATGAATTTGATGAAGATGGTGGATATATATTAAGCAGTAGCCAAAAAGAAATTAGTGTTATTGATGATAAAACAGGTAAAGTAAAATGGACAAACGACTTTAAAACACTATCCAAAGGCATTATGAAAAAAGTAGATGAAAGAATACTAATGGCTGAAGCAAAATGTATTTTTTTATTTGATAGAAAGTCGGGTTCAGACCAAATGGCTGTTGTTGATATTGACAATGGCAATAAGTTATGGAGTAGCGATAAATATGAAGGTATTACAAGTGCATCTATTGCTTACATTCCAGAGTTAGGAATGTTTGCAATAGCAAGTAAAAAAGCTTTTCACATGATAAAGGCAAGAACAGGAGAAGAAGTTTGGGAAACTCAAGGCTTTAGAGGAGCATTGGCAAAATATATTTATAATGCCAGCGATAATACCATTACTGCATTAAACTATAACCCTGCTGCAGCAGGAGAAGGAGTACTTGGAGGATTAGGAAAAGTATTTGCTGGCTTTGGTGCTTTTAAATCTCAATTAACAAAATTTAGTGTAAAAAATGGCGATATTATTTGGCAAACAGATATTAAAGGAGCTGTAGAAAAAGAAATTGCTACAAGAAAAATTATGGCTAAACTTAGAATAATAGATAATAACAAATTAATGCTCATTATGCAAGGATTACAAGTATATGACTTTAATAATGGAAGTTTAATTTGGGGTGTTGCACATAATGAAGATGTTTTAAAAGAAGCAAAAAGAGGTATTCCATCAGGCTACTCTGGTTCTAAGCTAGTACAAAGTGCAGTCTATGGTGCAGTTGCAGAACCATTAATTGACGGAAATGATGTGTATGTTTTTGATATGCAAAATAAAAAAAATCAGTATGTAAGTAAATATGATTTGAATACAGGAAAACTAATTTGGAAAAGTAAAGAATTAAAAAAATTAACCATCGCACCAAATTTATATAAAGAAGGAAACAGAATTATTATTCAAATTGGAGGATGGGCTCAAGTACAAGGTATTGTTGAGCAAAAATCTTCAGGCTTTGGTGGCTATGGTGGCTTCAGTACTTATAGAAGAGTAAAGTTTTATAAAGAGTTTAGCCCATTTGGTGTAGAAGCATTAGATGCCACTAATGGAGAGTTTATCTGGCGTAGTGAACGTTTTTCAAAAGGAGTAACAAATGCATTTGTACATAATGATGAATTAGTTGTTGCAAGCGGTAAAGAATTATATAACCTAAACCCAGTAGATGGTACTGAAAAATATTCAGTAAGTGTAAAAGATGATGGAATAAAAGAAACAGAACAAATTTTTAAATTAGGTGATAATGCTATAATCGTATGTACAAAAGGAGTTAGTAGCTACAACATTGCTGATGGCAAAAAGAATTTTACTGTAAAAACAAAAAAAGGAGATTTAACCACTGTTAATAATGGTATGGCATTTTACATAACAGATAAAAATGATTTGGTTGTTATAGATTTATCCAATGGAAAATATACAACTTATGATGCAAGAAAAGATTCAGATACTGAAACTTATGAAGATGGATTATATGTCCTCGTTTTTGAAAAAGATAAAGTAACTAAGCTAGCCACTAAATAATAAAAAACTAAATACATATTAAAGCTCTTGATTTTTTTCAAGAGCTTTTTTGTTAATGAATGATAACTATTATTTAATTAATACAAACCTCCAATTTAAAATCTGATGATCAACGAAATCAATCAAAAACATTATTACACAAATAATAATGTAAGAAAACAAAAACTCTCTTTTGCTTTAATAAAATAACATCTTATTTTTGTTACCATCAGTATTTTATTTTTATGCAAATTCTGAGGCTCTGTTTATGAAGAAAATTGAATTAGAAATTGTAGCATTAAGTCATAGTATTACACAAACTCACTCTTATGCTGTAGTACTTGGCGAAGTAAATGGTATGAGAAGATTACCAATTGTTATTGGTGGTTTTGAAGCACAAGCTATTGCAGTAGCATTAGAAAGAATGCAGCCAAGTCGCCCTCTTACACACGATTTAATGAAAAACTTTATGAATGTTTTAGGAGCAACATTACAAGAAGTAATTATTTGCGATTTACAAGAAGGAATATTTTACTCAAAACTTGTAATACAAACAGATACTGATACAATAGAAATTGATAGTCGTACTAGCGATGCAGTTGCTTTGGCTGTACGTTTTAGCTGCCCTATTTATACTTATGATAATATTATTAGTAATGCAGGAATTTTGATGGATGAAACTTCTGGAAAAAAGAAAATAACTGAAGGTAATATTGAAGAAGAAATTTCATCAAAAGGTGATTTAAAAAATATGAGCCTTGATGAACTTAATAACTTATTGAACGATGTTTTAGAGCATGAAGATTATATTAGAGCTATTGCAATAAGAGATGAAATAAATAGAAGAAAATAATTTTAACTACCCAACAATAAAATAGCTATAATTTACCCAATTAGAAATTTAAAATAAAACCTTACACAGCTTTGTGTAACATAATTTTTTATTGATGTATCATTGCACTGTAAATGTAGCGTTATGAATTATTTTGAGCTTTATAATATTCCAATTTCATTAAATCCAGATGTGCAAGAAGTAAAAAGAAAGTTTTATGAATTAAGCAGAAAATATCATCCCGATTTTTTTACAAATGAAACAAATGAAGAACAACAATTTGCTTTAGAGCAATCTGCATTAATTAATAAAGCTTTTAAAGTTTTTAACAACGAAAGTGATACAATAAAATATGTTTTGCAACTAAAAAATTTAATAGAAGATGAAGAAAAATACAAACTCTCACCAGATTTTTTAATGAATGTAATGGAACTGAATGAACAAATATTAGATGCAAAGATGGAAGAAGATGCAACTACAATCAATCAAGTAAAAAATCAAATTAATAACCTTCAAAACGAAATTTATGAACCTATTAAAGGCATTATGGAAAATTATCAAGAAGGTATTACTACCCAAGAAGAGTTGTTGCAAGTAAAAGAATATTATTTCAGAAAAAAATACCTCAACCGAATTTTGGCTGGTTTAGATTGATGCTTATATATTTGCAATCCATCATAGCCCAGATGGCGGAATTGGTAGACGCGTCAGACTCAAAATCTGGTATCAGCAATGATGTGCAGGTTCGATTCCTGTTCTGGGCACTTTATCTCCCTGCTTTTAGCAGGGATTTTTATTTTAATATCTTTACACACTAAGAAAATAATTGCTTGAATGTTTACACTAAATTGTAAAGGAAAATTATTAATGATAGATAAACCCATTGTAATGGGTGTTATCAATAGCACACCAGATTCTTTTTATAGCAATAGCAGGCAATCAACTATTGAAAGTGCATTGCAAAAAGCAACACAAATGCTGCAAGAAGGTGCTACTATTATTGATATTGGTGGACAAACAACCAAACCAAATGTTACGCCTATAACACAAGAAGAAGAATTAAAAAGGGTAATACCAGTTATTGAAAGCATCATCAAAAAATTTCCTGATACAATTATTTCTATTGATACATTTTACAGCTCAGTAGCTAAAGAAGCAGTACAAGCAGGTGCAAGAATTGTTAATGATATTAGTGGAGGTTTATTAGATAAATCAATGCTTAAAACTGTTGCAGATTTAAACACTCCTTTTATTTGTATGCACATGCAAGGAACTCCTCAAACCATGCAGCAAAATCCAACTTATAACAATGTAACAAAAGAAGTGTTAGAATTTTTTATAGAAAGAACAGAAATTTGTAGGCTTGCAGGAATTAATGATGTTATTATTGATGTTGGCTTTGGTTTTGGAAAAAACATTCAACACAATTTACAACTACTTAAAGATTTATCTGTTTTTAAAATGCTTGAAAAACCAATACTATTAGGTGTTTCAAGAAAATCAACTATATATAAAATTTTAGAAACAACACCAGAAGAAGCCTTAAATGGCACAACAGTATTAAATACTTTAGGGTTATTAAATGGAGCAAATATTTTAAGAGTACACGATGTTAAAGAAGCTGTAGAGTGTATTAAACTTTTAGATGCTTATCATCAACAATAAAAAAATTATTGAAACTATTTAATGCAATACATAATTGCTTACATCTTCTGACAAAATATTTTTACCAGATAAAATAATTAATCTTTCTACTACATTTCTTAATTCTCTGATATTGCCTGTCCAATTATATTGTTGTAAAGCTTCAACTGCTTTTTTATCAATTGTTTTTTTTGCTTGCCCATACTCTGCTGCAATATCTTCTAAAAATTTATTTATCAATAATGGAATATCATCTCTTCTTTCATTTAAAGATGGAACATGAATTAATATTACACTAAGCCTATGATACAAGTCTAACCTAAAATTTTTTTGTTCTACCTCTTGTAATAAATTCTTATTAGTTGCTGCAATTACTCTTACATCTACATCAATTTCTTTATCACCACCAACTCTGGTAATTTTTCCTTCTTGCAATGCTCTTAAAACTTTTGCTTGAGCAGATAAACTCATATCACCAATTTCATCTAAAAACAAAGTGCCACCATTTGCTTGTTCAAACTTGCCAATTCGTTGTTTAATAGCACTTGTAAAAGAACCTTTTTCGTGTCCAAACAATTCACTTTCTATTAGTTCAGATGGTATAGCTGCACAGTTAACTTCTATTAATGGTGCAGTATTTCTATTACTTTTTTCATGTAACCATCTTGCAACTAATTCTTTACCACTTCCATTTTCTCCTGTTACTAAAACTCTTGCATCTGTTTCTGCAACTTTATCAATAGTATTTTTTATTTTTTTAATTGCTTCACTTTCGCCAATTATTTCTTGCACTTTACTAACCTTGCGTTTTAACGATTTGGTTTCTCTCACCAAAACTTTCTTATCAGTTGCATTGCGTATGGTTATTAATAATCTGTTTAAATCTGGAGGTTTAGCAATATAGTCAAAAGCTCCTTTTTTTACCGCATCTACTGCTGTTTCTATATTTCCATGACCACTAATAACAATTATTGGCACTTCTGGTTTTATTTCATTTGCTTTTGATAAAAATTCAATACCATCCATTTTAGGCATTTTAATATCGCACAATACAACATCAAAATCAGTAGCACAAAATTTTTCAAAACCTTCTTCTCCATCAGCTGCTTGCTCTACTTTATATCCTTCATTGGTTAAAATATCTTTCAACACATTTCTTATAGATTTTTCATCATCAATAACTAAAATAGTAGGCATACAATTTTTAAATTTTATTTTGCAATATAAAGCAAACTTTAAATAAGGTATTAATATTGAGTAAAAGAAAATTCAAGAACAAAAATGAAAATTAAAAATGTAGAGTTTAAAGCAAAAGTGAATGAACTTGAAAAGTATGAACAAAAACTTTTAACACTAAATCCTGAATTTATTGGAATAGACCATCAAGTAGATACCTATTTCAACACCTTAAAAGCAAGATTAAAATTAAGAGAAGGTAATATTGAAAACGCTTTAATACAATATGATAGAGAAGATAAAGCAGATGCAAAAGAATCGTCGGTTATTCTATACAATCATCAACCAAATATTGCATTGAAAAATATTTTGATAGATCAATTTGGTATTAAAGCAATAGTTGATAAAAAAAGAAAAATTTATTTTATTAATAATGTAAAATTTCATTTTGATGTTGTAATAAACTTAGGAACTTTTATAGAAGTTGAAGCAATTGACAAAACCAGCGAATTTTCTTTGGAGTTTTTAAAAAAGCAGTGTGATGATTATTTTAATTTTTTTGAATTAACTAAAAATGATTTAATCAACCAATCTTACAGTGATTTAATTATTGAATTATCCAAAAACAAATCATAAATATCAAAACATCATCAAATTGCTTAAGGAAATAGCATATTGCTAATGCTAAATATTCCTTTTTCCGAAAAAATTATTCTAATAAAAAAACTTTTTTATTTAACCTTTGCCACAAAATAAACAACCCTATCTTTGCAATAGTTGTTTATGCAACCATTATTTATTTTTTAATTAACAAACCTATATATGAAAATTTTAGTTTGTGTAAGTAAAACACCAGATACAACTGCAAAAGTTGCCTTCAAAGATGGCAATACAAAGTTTGAAGATGCAGGCGTACAATGGATTATTAATCCTTATGATGAGTGGTATTCTTTAGTTCGTGCAATAGAATTAAAAGAAAAAGATGCTGCTACTGTTATTCATTTAGTTACTGTTGGTACAGCAGATGCTGAACCAGTTATTCGTAAAGCATTGGCATTAGGTGGCGATGAAGCAATAAGAATTAATGCTGATAACCACGATAGTTTTTACATTGCTTCTCAAATTGCACAGATAGCTATAGAAGGTGGTTACGATTTAATTTTTACAGGAAAAGAAACCATTGATTATAATGGTTCTTCTATTGGTGGAATGGTTGCTGAACTATTAAATATGCCTTATGCATCATTAGTTTTAAAGTTTGATTTGAATGGTAATACTGCAACTATAACAAGAGAAATTGAAGGTGGTGAAGAAGTAAGTGAAATTGCTCTTCCATTAGTAGTTAGTTCTCAACAAGGAATGGCAGAGCCAAGAATTCCCAATATGAGAGGCATTATGGCTGCTCGTAGTAAACCATTAAAAGTAGTAGAACCTATTGCTGTGGATGCTTTAACATCTATTGAAAGTTTTGAATTACCGCCTGCAAAAGCTGGTGTAAAATTAATTGATGCAGATAATGTTGCAGAACTTGTAAGATTATTACACGAAGAAGCAAGAGTAATTTAAACAAATAATAATCAAACATCTCATAATAGATTAAAATAAAAAAAATAATGTCAGTTTTAATATTTATAGACCAAGCAGATGGTCAAATAAAAAAATCAAGTTTTGAAGTAATGACTTATGGTGTAGATGTTGCAAAACAATTAGGCACTACAGCAGAAGCATTATTATTAGGAAAAAATACAGAAGACCTATCAACTTTAGGAAAATATGGTATTTCAAAAGTATATCATGTTGCCGATGATAATTTAAGCAATTTAGATGCTCAAGTATATACACAAGTAATTGCAGATGCTGCAACACAAACTAATGCATCTGTTGTTATTTTTTCTCATAACCAAACAGGAAAAGCAGTTGCCTCAAGAGTAGCTATAAAATTAAAAGCAGGTTTAGTAACCGGTGCTTGTGCATTGCCAAATACAACCAATGGATTTGTAGTAAAGAAAACAGTATTTAGTGGTAAAGCATTTGCTAATGTAAGTATTAGCTCAGCAATAAAAGTAATTTCTGTAAACCCAAATAGCCATACCACAACAATAGGAGATGGCGTTGCAGAAGTTGCTACTTTAAATATTTCAGTTCCTGCACCTAAAGTAAAAGTTATATCAGTAAATAAAATAAGTGGCGATATTTCTTTATCAGAAGCAGATATTGTTGTAAGTGGTGGACGTGGATTAAAAGGTCCAGAAAATTGGGGAATTATTACAGACCTTGCAAAAGTATTAGGAGCAGCAACAGCTTGTAGCAGACCAGTAAGTGATGCTGATTGGAGACCACATCATGAGCATGTTGGACAAACAGGAATTCAAGTTGCACCAAATTTATATATTGCTATTGGTATTAGTGGAGCTATTCAACACTTAGCAGGTGTAAATAGAAGTAAAGTAATTGTTGTAATAAACAAAGACCCAGAAGCACCATTTTTTAAAGCTGCAGATTATGGAATAGTAGGCGATGCTTTTGAAGTAGTTCCTAAACTAACAGAAGAAATAAAAAAATTTAAAGCAGGAGCATAAGAGAAGTTGTTAGCAAAAAAGTAATCCTATTAAATCTTATATAGATTTTTTAAACCTATCGTAGAACAAGAAAATAAAATCCCTCTCCTTTGGAGAGGATAGGTAAGGCTTATATTCAACATTTTAATAACCACAGAGTACACACACAAAATATAATTCCCCTCCACTGGAGGGGTAAAGGGTGGTTAACTCCAAACTCGTATTTAGTCTTTAGTATTTAGTTTTTAGACTTTCGGATTTCGGATTTAGTTTTTAGTTTTTCGTTTTTCGGATTTAGTATTTGTTGTTTTTTTACCACAAAGGGCACAGAGATTTAATTTCCTTTGTGTTCTCTGTGGTTAAATTTCTTTACTTTTCGGATTTCGGATTTCATATTTAGTTTTTATTAAACTACCCCTGCCCCTTC
>JBPXJV010000060.1:0-34572 GCA_051715485.1 Chitinophagales bacterium | reverse complement strand
TAAGGGGGTAAAAACAAATTGTTTAATTATTAATTATATAAAAAGTGCGAAAAATGCACGATACATAAGGATTTCAGCCGATTTTTAATTTTATGATTAAAAAACGAAACGTTAAATCAGGGTTCATTTTAGGTTAATTTTTCCGCTTTAATTTGGCAATTTCCTGCCATATCTTGTTAATTTCCCTTCTTGTATCGGAGTAGTAATTACGCAAATCTGTAGTGTGTACCTCTACCACTCTGAACAGGGCTAAAATATCTGTTATTTTGCGGTAATATGGCTTATAAATATCATTATCACTTTCTAATTCAAGGGTGTTTTTAGCCGAATTATACAGTCTTTTACACACTACTCCATCATCTTTATCAATCATTAAGTAAATATGCCCTTCTCTTAATGTTTTTAAGGGTTCTGGCTGATAAGTAGCAATAACATAATCGCCATCTTTAATGGTGGCGTGCATAGAATCTCCACTTATTTTCATTCTGATATGTATGCCAGGTCCTAAATGAGGCATATACAGCGTTGGTTGATTGTGTAACATATCTGTATTTTGCACTAAAGCAGGTACACCTGCTGCTGCTTTAGTATCTAAATCATACACATTACCAGCCAATGGATTATTATATAACTCTTTTTCTTTATTTACTACATTTTGAGTGTTTAGGTTTACACTTGGGTTTACATTTAGGTTTACATTTTTACTATTTTTTTCACTCCCTCTTTTTTCATTTAGGTTTACATTAGATAAATCAACATTAAGTAAATCAAACTCATTAACGCCAAAAAATTTGGCTATTTTGTGAAATAATTCCAACTGTGGATAACTTTTATTCCTTTCATAATTACTCCACGTTGTGCGTTCTATACCAATGCTGTCTTGAATTTCAGCCTGTTTCATATTCCTACTTTTTCGTAAAAATTCAAGATTTGAAGAAAAATATTTCATTTTTTATGTGATTTAATTTGGATTGTCAAATAATTTCACCTTACCTTTACAGTACCGAAATAAGGTACAAAACAAATGTACAATTAAATATACTGAAAACATGAAAGATAAATTGAAATACGATAATACAGCACGAATAGCAGCAGGTATATGTGGACTTTCTGATAACCTTATTAGAAAAGTAGTGCGTGGCGACAGAGAGAATGAAATTGCCTTTACTGTATTTATGGAACTAAAGCAACATGAGCAAGAAGCTATTGAAAAAGCTACTGAAACCTATAAAACATTAACCCAAAAAACAGCATAGAGCTATGAAGTTAATAAGTAATATACTCTGGATTGAATTTGCTGACTTTATAGCTGCTGGATGGAAGGAACAAGCAGTAAAAATGGCAAATCACAGAAACGGCTCACGTTGGCAAATGATTTCGGACCCTGCCGATGGCAGAAAACCTTTAGTTCAGTATGAAACACTTGTAAATACACACAAAGATAAACTACAAGCCACTTTTGGCAACCCTTACGATTATGTAGCCAAAGAACCCATAAAAAAATTAGTGGAAAAAGACCTAAAGGCAGAAGTGTTTTACCTTGAATACAGGTACGATAAAGGCGGTTTACCTACTGCCCTGCCGCCTGAAGCAATAGAAAAATATACCACTGCTGCAAGTTGGTTGAATATGCTGGTAAAAGCAACAGAGGATAAGAAGTTTATTAAAAAAACACTCAACCTTAGATTAGACAGCTTTTGGATGCACGTTATAGACCTTATAAAACTTAACAATATTGATTTACCTGCCTCTTACCAAAGGCTTATGACAGATGTAGCCAAATACAAAGAACAAAGCTACACCTACCTTATACACAGTAATTACGGCAACATAACTGCTGCTAAAATTGTAAACAAAGATTGCGAAGATGCCCTTTTGAAAATATTGGAACACCCTAATCAATATGATGATGTACTTGCAGCATACATATACAACCAATGGGCTGAAAAGAATAACTATAAAGCCATTACAAGCGGAGCAGTAACAGTATGGCGTAAAAAGAAACTGCCTGAAATATATATGCAGCGTTACGGCTCTGCTGCTTTCAACGAAAGATTTATAACACAGGTAAAAGGTCTTGCACCTACATGTGTAGCCATGCTTTGGGAAAGCGATGACTATAACCTGAATTTTTACTACAAAGGTGAAAATGGAAGTAATGATGTACACCAACGATATGTGAGCTATATAGTAAGCGATGCAAAAACAAAACTGATACTTGGTAAATGTATAAGACTTGCACAAAGCCCAATAGTAGAAATGGTAAAACTGGCCTGGATAGATGCTATGTATTATGTACGCAGCTTAACAGGTAGCTGGCATTTACCTTTTGAGATAAAAACAGACCACTGGCAAGAAAAAGCGTTGTTTCCATTTTTTGAACGAATTGCAAAATTTACACCTCCTGCCCATGCCAATAAACACAGAGGCTATTTAGAACAAACTTTCGGCGGCATACACTTGAAGCGTGCTGAAAAATTAGCTTCTCACCATGGACTAAACTACAATGGAAATAACATTACAGCAAAGAACATAGGCGTAAATATAGAGGCATTAAACACTAATGCAAAATACCGCCCCAACGTAGGCACAGCAGCAGAAACGCAAATTGAAAAGTTTTTTCACTATATGAGAGAAATGCCTGAAATAAAGCGTGAAAATATGCAAGGCGATAGTAGGAAACAACAATGGTTGGATAATTGGAGCACCCTAACGGAAAAACAGAAAAGACCGATAACAGATGAACAATTTTTAATGCTTTTCGGCTTTAAGCATACACCTAAAAACGGAAGCAGAAACAGTATCACAAACAGAGGTGTTGAACCTCAAATAAATGGTGTGCAATACAGCTATGATTTACCACAACATATAGATAGTTTGTATGCCATAGGCAAAAAAGTAGATGTATATTATGATCCGTATGATATGAGCCGTGTATTAGTTACAGATAATGAAGGATTGAGATTTGTAGCTACCAGTGCCACACTACAACCACGTGCCTTAGAAGATACTTACACCAATAGTAGAACCATGCTAAACATAGTGTTGGATAAAAAGAAACAACAGGTAAATGATATGGCTACTAAAGCAGCAGAACGTATGATAAATATAGATGTAGAAGCTGCTGTATTAGGTGGGTTTATGCTAAAAGAAATGAAGAATACAGCAGAGCTACAAGCGGAAAAAGCACTACTTGTATATGATGAAGAGCCAAAAGAATTTGACATAAATGAAACCATTTTTAACCGATAAACCAACAGTAATATGACTAACAAACAACCAACAGATATTGTAATAGCAGAAACAAGTGTGTTTAAGAAAATACATGCTTATACTGCTAATATGCAACGATACCCAAGAGGCATACACAGCATAGTGGTAAATGCAAGTATGGGTAAGAGTATAGCTATAACCAGCTACACAGAAAACCAACCAAACAGCTACTATATACGCTGCCACAGATTTATGGGTGTAAGGCTACTATTTAAGGAAATACTAAAAGCCATGGGTAAAGACATAGCAGGTAGTACAATAGAATTACTAAACAGCATTGTACGATATGCAGAAATTGATAATAACCCTGTGCTACTAATAGATGAAGTAGATAAGCTGCGTGATGAAGTGCTGGAAATGTTTATAGACTTAGAAAATAAGCTGCATGGCAAGTGTGGGCTGGTGTTTTTAGCAACGCCTTATATGCGTAAAAGAATGGAAAATGGCGTGGCAAGAAATAAACGTGGCTTTGCGGAATTGTACAGTAGAATGAGAAAAATACTTTGGGATATAAACCCAAGTAAAGCGGAGTTTAAGAAAGATGTGGAACTGATATGCTATGCCAATGGTATTAATGATGTAGGTGTAATAGCAGAAATGCACAATAAGTGTGAAAACGATTTTAGAGTGCTGACAGATTTGATTATAGCCTATAAAAATAAAAAACAAAAATAGTATGCAGTTTAATCATTTAGCATTTAATACACCTAAGCAAATAAAGTATGTGGTTAAAACCGCTAACATGGTGTATAGATTATTTAGAAAATACAAACCATAAAATGACAGCAGTAAAAACATATCAACAAAAAGCATCTGCTATAAAACAGCAAGTGTGTGAGCTATTAAGTATAACGGATTATGAATATGCCGAAAAGCAGTATTTACAAGGAGTAGCTTATTTGTATTGGTATTTACCAAATGAGCCAAGATTGAGAATGGCTTTTGAAAGAAGTAAAATTTATTGGACCTGGTGGAAAATGATGTGGGTAGCAAGAGATGAGGTATTTATAAATCATGCAGCAATGATGAGTAGTAAAGTTAGGCATGAGTTATACCAAGAGCTACATGCAGCATGTAATTTAAGCAGAGAAATTAAGCCATCAAAAGCTGTAACTACAGAAGTGTTTAAACCAATAAAAAAGCAATATGAAAGTATTTGATGAACATATAACTGCTGCCGAAAACACTGCACAAGAGTGCTGCAATATTTGGCAAATACCTATGCAGCAGCTTAGAAGAAAATCAAGAAACAAAATGATTGTGTGCAAAAGGCAGGTAGTAAGTTTTATTCTTAAAAATAAATTTAATAGAGATATAACACTTAAAGGAATGGGCTTAATAGTTGGATACAAAGACCATAGTGATTTTATTAGAGCCTATAAAAGAGCAGAGGAATTGATAAGTGTAAAAGACGATACAATCATGAATTATTATAACCCAGTAAAACATCTTTTACATGAGCAATAAACTACACATAAAAGGCAAGAGAGCATTCTTTGAGGGGCTGGTAGATGCCATCAACACTATTATTAACAACAGTGATAATAATAGCAGTAACGATGATAAGCTACTATGCTGTGTTTTGCAAAATTTAAAGTTGAAAATAGAAAAAAAACTCATCAACTACAAAGAAGCATATACTATGCAATTAGAGCATGAGCAAGCAATAGCACTTAAAATATTGTACGATGATTTTATAAATAATGCAACCACTTATATAGGCAATAAACTATTTCAGCTAACCAACCAAATTTATCAACATTATTATTAAAGTATGCTTATAAACTTATTAATACTAATACTACTAATAATAGTATTATATGACAATAAAACAAACAAACCATGATTACAGACTTATTACTATTAATGCTAATGATTTTCGTAGTAATGTTCATGATTTTCGCCGTAATGATAACCTGGCTAATCATACAAGACAGAAAATACATGTACCAAAAATACAAGCACATACTAAAACCAAATTTATCAACCACAAAAAATAAACAACATGGCAACAACAAGAGTTAAAAAAGTGCTGCACAGCAGCCTAACAAGAGAAGATGCAGAAAACGCCTTTGCAGAGTTTGCAAAAGCAGATGCACAACAGCAGCAAATAACCGCTAAAATGGATGTGCAAATAACCAAAATAAGAGAGAAGTACGCAGATGAGCTTAACGAGCTGCAAGAAACCAAAGATGAGGCATTTGACAAGTTACAGGCTTATGCCGAAAACAACAGGGAAGAATTTGGCAAAAAGAAAAGTTTAGATTTTCAGCACGGCATACTTGGTTTCAGAACAGGTACGCCAAAATTAAAAACATTAAAAGGCTTTACTTGGACATCTGTTTTAGGACTGCTTAAAGTACACCTACCAACTTATGTAAGAACCATTGAAGAACCTGCAAAAGATAGATTATTGGCAGACCGAGAAGAGCCAGAAACATTGCAGAAATTTAAAGAGGTAGGCATTTATGTAGACCAGGATGAAACTTTTTTTGTAGAGCCAAAAAAAGAAGAAGTAACAGTGTAGTTTTTTCTCATAAGCAAAAAAAGGCTGCCCTGTTTCTACAGGGTGCCATTTTTTAAAAAAAAACAATACCAACCATGATACTATTAAGAAAAAAAATAAGAAGAGGCAAATGCAATTATTACCAAGAACGTGCTATTATAAGAGTTGCAAAAGCAACACAGGCAAAATTCATTGTATCAAAATTAATTGCCCAAAGATTACAGATAGATGTAAATACTGAAGCGTTAATGTTTGGAATTAAAAATAAAAAATTACATGTATTTAAAGAGCCAAAAGATGTAGATAATTATCATTTAGGTGCAGGAGATGCAGGCACATACCGATTTAGAAGTGTGGATTTGTATCATTTTTTAACCGACTTTTTTAAACAATCAAAAGAAAAGGAATTTTATTTAGAAATGAATAATGAAGACCTAACCTTTAAGCTAATTAATATTTCTTAGATAATATTTATAACGTCCGAGCGGCTTGCCGTTAGGCAGGGAATTAAAATTACAAACTTTAAAAATAGCAATAAAATGAATAAAGAAAACGAAACTGAAAACTTGCACGTCAGCCCTGCTGACGGCAAACTGCCTGTTAGCAGCAGCAGTAATTACTACGATGAAACTTGCGATTGTTGTGGCGATTATCCGTGTAGTTGCTCTTATGAAGATGATGAGGAAGACCCATTTAGCCACCCAATAGCCGCAAGTTGTACCTGTGGAGCGTATCAATGGAGTGTCAAAAAAGGTTGTTGGTTGCAGTTCGCTGACTGTTGCTGCTAACGAGCGGCTTTGCGATGGCAGGGCATAGAATTACTAATGTTTAAATAAGCACAAATGTCAAATAGTAGCAACAAAGATGAAATTAAGCAGGTCAGCCCTGCTATTGCAAAACCGACTGTTATCGGTGGTTTTTTTCTCGTGCCAAAGGATAAGGAATTTAAGTTTAAAAATCTTTGTCCTTACTGCAAAGGGAATTTAACTTATCGGTGCAACGGTTGGGAGCAAGATGATAACGGATTATGGATGGCAGATAGTTTTGATATGGAATGTTCATCCGAACCCGATATTGATAGTGAAGAATGGGAAGATTGGTTGCAACAACATTCTGAAATGCCTTATGTCTATCAGTTGCCTGTGGATGAAAAGGTCAAAGATTTTATAAACAAAAAGTATCGGTTTGATGTCCGCTAAAATCACCGATAACCCAAGCATTGCCGAAGTTTAAATTTAGGCAATGCACTGTTATAAAAATAAAAAAAAACATTTAAAACAGCCAACATGCAACACTTACAACCATTAACGCATATTAATAATTTACCAAATTTTCTAATGGTTAGAAAATGGAATGAGCAAAAAAAAGTTTATGAAAATGTACTGCAAAAACATATTACAACTAAACAAGCTGCACTATTAGTGCAATATGCACAATCAGCAAAACAAGTTGCAGAAGTATATATGTATCAGCTTGGAGACTATATAATATATAGTACCAGTGCCGATTTGGTGCATTATATAGAAACAGTAAAACAATACCCTGTACCTCCTACTATTGATGAAAGTAATATTAATATAATAGAACAATAGCAGTTTTTAAAGCAGTAAAACAGCATTTTTTACACTTTTTTGAGGGGTAAAAATAGCTTAAAGTATTGAAAATTAGCAACTTATTAAAAAAAACGCCCTCAAAATTTGATACCTTATTATAATGAATAACAGCATAGAAAAAGAGAATGTAGTAATAGCGGAAAAAGCACCTAAGAAAAAGAAAATCAAAGTGTTATCGCCGTCAAAAATCATTAATAAGGTTCGCAGTATTTATGAATTTGAAGGCAAGTTTTTTGAAAGTTTCGGTAAACCTGAAAAACACGCCAAATGGTTTATAACAGGTCCCAGTTATGCAGGTAAAAGTTCTTTTGTTTTTGACCTATGTAACTACTTAACGCAGTTTGGCATAATTGATTACAACAACCATGAAGAAGCTGGAGGAGATAGCGAAACAGTTGGTAAGAAATTGTTACAAAGTGGCTTGAATGATAAAGACGGAAAAATAAGGCTATTTAAAGCACCTATTGAAAGTTTGGAGTATGAAACCTTAACAGAAAGGCTCATTAAAAGAAAGAGTGCAGAGTTTGCCGTAATTGATAGCATACAACACGCTGAAATGAATAAAAAGCAATACCTGCACATAACAGATGTGTTTAGTAACTGCAAAAAGGGAAAGAGTTTAATATTTATTAGCCACTGGATTAAAAACGATTTTACCAAGTTTGTAAAACATGATTGCGATATAAAGATTGAAGTTATAGGGTTTGTAGCAAGAGTAGAAAGCAGGTATGGTGGTAATAAGCCTTACCTTATTTGGGAACAGGGAGCAAAAAATTATTGGGGCAAAAAATACAGGAAAGTAGTAGAAGGAAATTACTGGCCTGGAATGAAAAAATAAAAGTTATGAGCCACCCAACAAAACAATCTGTATTTGAATACAGTAGTTACCTAAATAAAGAAGCAGTTGTGGTAAATAAATTCTTGCATTAATTGTGGCAATGAAGCAAATTATGCAACAGATGATTGGGAAGAAAAAAAAGAAAAACAATTAAAACTTTTTTAGTAATGAGAAGATTTTTAATAACAACCAAAAGTTTTGCAGGCAGTGCAGAATTAATATATAATGATGAAGGATTAATCAGCAATATTAATATGGCAGAAACCGATATGACACCAGAACAGCGTTATAAATTTAAAGCTGCTGTGCCACTAACTACAAAGCATATAGAGCATGGTGGTCATGCTCTTGTAAAATGCACTATTGTAGAAGCCGAATTTGAAGTAAGTATGGAAGATTTTATAAGAGAATATCCTTATAAAAGAAATACCCACCTTATAGCAGCAGAGTGGCAAAAACTAACCAAATCGGAACAAGTGCAATCTGTTTTATCTGCCAAAGAGTATAGGAAATATTGCGACAAAAACAGCCACTGGTACAAACCAATGATAGCAGCAGCTTGGCTAAAAAGAAAAGAATTTTTAAACGAATGGAAAAAATTGTAAAGCCTCACCCAAACCCTCTCCAAAGGAGGGGCTTAAAAAATACAATATGAATGCAGCACAACACAAACTTGTAATGACTTTGCTAAACAAACTTAGCTTAATGCCACAAAAAGAAAACATAGTAGCAGGGTTTAGTAATGGTAAAACCACCAGCACAAGAGCCTTAGACCACAATGCCAGTATAGAATTGATAAGGTGGCTTAAAAGCCAAGATAAAGAAGAACAGGCGGCAGAAAAACAACGCCGAAAAATAATAGCCATTGCCAGAACAATGGGCTGGGAAAAAATAGTAGTGCAACCAGATGGCTCTATAAAAAAGAAAGCAGACATGGAACGTATAGATAATTGGTGTTTAAAATTTGGCTACCTGCATAAAAAATTAAACCACTATAAATTGTACGAATTGCCTACTTTAGTAACGCAATTTGAGGCTGTAGAAAAAAGTTTTTTAAAGAGTTTGTAAAATATGAATTATGCAAAAAATGAAAACAAAAAAAAATAAAAGGCGAACCCGAAACAATATATGAAAAAATATTGTTTGAAGCATTGGTAGTCAAGTATTATTTGCAAAAAGATGCTCCAGAAAAAACAGAGGAAGAATAAAAAAAACGAAACGTTTAAAAAAACTTCCTATATTTGCCCTGCAACATCTTACAGAATAATGGGCAAATCCCAAATTTTAAACAAACAAATCCCAGGCGTACGGTTGAAAGTACCGAGCTTTTCTCATGCCCAGCATGTGAGATGTTGCAGCGACCTGGGTACTTTTTTTTATGCAACATCAAAAAGCAATTCAAATTGCCGCCAAATATGGTGAGCATTTGACTGAGTTTTCCTTCACCTCAGCAAGCCAAAAGGTAACTTGTTATCTACAAGACGGCAAACCTTTCTTTCCAGCCGTTGAAGTCTGCAAACTATTAGGGCTTAATCAAACAACTAAGGCATTGTATGCTTTAGATGAAGATGAGAAGCTGACCTTACCAGTAGTAAGGGCAGGTCAAACAAGAAACGTGAATTTGGTAACTGAAAGTGGTCTTTACCATCTTATCTTTATCAGCAGGAAGCCATCTGCTAAAGAATTTCGCCGCCACGTTACCAATGTTATTTTGCCAGAAATTCGCAAAACAGGTAGTTATACTGTATTACCCAAAGAGCAGCAATTTTTAAAAGGCGTTACTACCCAAAAAGTAAATGGGCAAAAAATGTACGCCTACAAGCAAGTAAGAGAACGTGCAGGGTACAGCACAAGGGGCAGTAGTGCCAACCACAAAAATCGTTATCCCAACCATTTTGTACTTATGGGTACTGTGCTGTATGTAACACAAGAGTTTGCTAACCACCTGTATCATCAACGCCAAGTGTTCAATAATAGAGCTGTACTAAAAGCCATGCAGCCAGTGCTACCATTCAATTTTGGCGAGAGCCTCGCCCCAACCATCTCTAAAGAAGAGGTAGTAAAAAAAGGAGGTAGCCATGCTTAACAATCCTTATTTCATACCTTACAACCATGCAATGGATTTGCTGGGTTGTAGCACACACAAGCATCAGCTACAAAAGCGTATGGCTAAGTATGCCAACCATTTTGTTGAAAGCAACGGCATGGTATTTATTAGTAGAGAATTATTTGATGCATTACAAGAGTATCAATATGCTTTACGCAATTTACAAAGTTTTAAAACAAAGGAGGTGTATAATGGTAATATTTGATAATAAAAACAATAAGCTAATAATAGAAATGCACGAAACTGCACCTGAAGAAGCAAGAGAAAGGCTTATAAAAGCCATTGCAGCAGTAATGCGTTGGGAAGCAAGCTGCCCCGATGGAGATAAGTACGATGATGATGGCTTTAATAAATACACCATTGCACGTCTCTTAGAAGAGCTGACAAATGAGTAATTTATTTTTTTAAAAAACAAATCATCAAAAGCCCCGAATTATTGGGGCTTTTGCTATACACAAAGTTTTTTTTATTTTTTAATTATATACTTAAACACTTGTAGTACATTTGTTATCAATGGCACACAGTAGTTATCGTATTGTAAAAAGAAACGAGTATTTACGTGAACGTTTTTCCTATCATAGAAAAAAAAATCCAAAATGGACAATCATTGCCGTTCTTGAAGCTGTTGCAGATGATTGTTTTTTAGAGCCAACAACTGTTGCAAAAATATTAAAGAAGGATGGAGAAAGAGTACCATGTGTAGATACTGTTGCTAAATATACGCAACTATCATTTATTCTTTAAATCTGCAAATGCCTTGTATATATAGTAGTTGTATAGCTTAATACACTTACTATGCAGTTGGTTAAAAATTTCATTTCGCTTGTTCCTGTAAGTATCAGCTCTTCGCTTATTTCTTTATTGTCTGTATCTGTAAGAACAATACCATTTAATAAAGTATCGATAGCTATTAATTTGGCACTATGTGCAGCAATAGCACTATCTTGTACAGTTGTGTTATGGTTTTTAAAAGGTGCGTGGCTTATGTAGTGTATTTTTATAGTAACATTCTTCTTACTACCCATTAATTTTTTACCCCAAAAATCTATTGGCGTGTTTTGTGGCATTTCTATATATATAGCAGGAACACGATAACTTGTATTATCTTTACTTACCTCATATTGTTTTAGATAAAAAAATACAGGTATTTGCGTTCCTAATAGTAGTTTGATTGATTTGTATAATGGATAAATAAGCATATTAATTAAGTATTTTATTTAAGTCTCTTTGCACTTTTTCGGAAATTTTGTTCATCATTGTTTCACTGTTACCTATAAATTGGCGTTTTGGTATGGTTATTTTTTTAGCCAAAGCCATATACTTGTATTGTTCAGCCATTTCACTATCTCCTCCGTCTTTAGCCTCTTTATGTTTAGCCCAAAAAAACTTTTTCATTTGTGTTGTTACTGTTATTTCCCCCCCTTCATTATGTATTTGTGCATACTCTTTGTCTGTAAATATTGTAACAGTTGGCGGCGTTGTTTTATAGTCAATACTATCTGCTAAATGGTCTCCACTTCCTTGACCTGTTAATATATTACGTTGCAGTTTTGTTTTTGTTTTTCTTGCCGACCATTTAGTTAAGTTCTTATCGGTAAAACCTTCATCGGTAAAAGCCATTTTAAAATGCCTTACTGCTTCTATTCCTATTACTTCATATACATCTTGTTGCAAGTATTGTTTAGCTTCTTCCAATCTTTTCAGCACTTCATCAGCCCCGTGAATATTTTTGTTATCTAAACTCATTGTTGTATATTTGTGTAAGAATTGAGCAACTAATTATAAATTATGAGCAGTACGCCACATCGGAAACAGAACTGCTTTGGATTAAAGCCACGTTTATCGTGGCTTTTTCATTATTTTATTGTAAAAATCCAACCAACTGCTTTGTGTATAGTAGCTCCACTCTCCTTTATAATTCAAAAAAAGTTTAAATGCCACATAGTCTTTACTTCTGTATTTATAACCAATCATTTTGTATAATTGATAACGATTTACTTTATACTTTTCGGGTATTACAATAACGGCATTCCCTGCTTGCTCTAAAGCATCACTCATTAAGTTTTTAATTGTTCTGCTTCCTGGCTTTTCCCCTGTTGGTTCTTTAACATCAAACAAAGTTCCGTCCAATCTTAAATCAGGGGCTTTTCCAGGTAGAGCATCAGGAATTAACGCCTTTCTTAAATCTTTATCGTGTACAGTTGGTAGTATTTGAATAGCCGCAGCACCATCTTTAAAGTTAGCTAATGATTTTGCTACTTTTCGCACTGCATCAACATCATTATTAAATTGAAATGATAGTGGGTGAATTTCAACCTTATTGCCATTTTTACTTTCATATAATGTTTGGTAAGGTATATTAATAGCAGCTTCTTTATTAACCAAACTCTTAGCCTGTTTAATCAACTTAGGCTGTTCTTTGGGTGGAACAGATTTTATATACTCACTATTATCCAAATCAAATACTTGCCCTAATTTGCCACTATTAAAGGAAAATTCGGCATTTATTGGAGGTAAGTTATCAGGTATATCTGTCTCATCTTCATCTGTTTGCTCTACACCGCATTGGCAACGCCACCTGTTTGGTGGGTAATGAACATCCCAAAATTCATCATCAACAGGACGAACAATACCCACGTATGTTAAATGTGTTGCATCGGGCTTTGATGATTTAGTAAGCATATAGCGAAGGTTTGGATATATTCGTTTGTTCTTTTGAATTTTTTGCCATTGTGCAGCCATACGAGCAGAACGTACTGCTGTATCATATTCTGCATCTAATTTACTGCCCCTGTATTTGCTGTCAATTTTTAAAGCTTCTTGTTTAAAATTTTCTCTGCTTCTAAGATTCCCCTCTTTATCTTTTAATAAAGAAGCCATCTCTTTAATAGAAGCATGATTTTTAAAAGCGGCAAAAACGGCTGTATTTATTTGCAGTTGTTTTAAAAATTCGTAATTAGGTGTACCGTATTCAACTTTTACATTATAGCCTTCTTTAACTGCTTGTTTTAGTGGCTCATAATGTGATTGTATGAGTATTTTTTTTGTTTGCTCATTAATCTTCCTATCATCGTATATTTGGTTGATAGCTTTTATTATAATATCATCAATATTCAAATCTTTGTTAAGCTGAACACGTTGTTTATTACTAAACACAAAAACACTATCATCGCAAAATTGGCACATTCTTTTTCTATTATTTTGTTGGTTCTGGTTCTTTTTCTTTCACGTTGGTAGGTGTAGAAATACCTTTTGTTTTTCTTTCACGTTCTTTCACTAAACGTGGGTAATCAAATTCGTAACCTTCCAGGTTAAAACCTTTTTTTATCAGAAAAGGAAAAACGTTTTCCTTCATTTCATCAACAATATTTTGCAATCTTGTTATTGTAAAATCATCCATTGTTCTTTCCATCACTTCTCCACTTCCTACAAATGGAACAGCTTCGGTAGTGCCTGTTTGACCATTTATTGCTTTGCTTATTTCATCGTTGCAAAGTAAAATCATGTCTTTAAATGTTGTATAAAAATTATCACTCTTTCTTTCAAGAAATTCATGTACATCTCCTTTTTGACCTATAATGTAACCATCTGTACCAAAATTTGCTGCCTTATTTTCAATAGCATCAAGTTCATCGTCATTATTAGTATCGGCAACAATGCTAAGTATCGGTGTTCCAACTTTTTCATTAGCTCTGCTCCAGTCGTTTCTTGCGTAATATTTCCAAATAACATTGTAAGAGCACTCTAATAAACAACCAAATCCTTCTCCATCGCCAAATTGTATTAAATCAATATCGCTTATTATATCGCCATAAGGTAAATTATCACCATTAATTGTACCTTCCAATAATATTAACTGCTTTTCTATGCACACATACTCACGGTCAATGCTTACTAATTTTTTTATTGTATAATTGGCAGGGTCTATTCCATCAGCTTCTACCAGTGTAAAAGAATAAAACTCTTTTTCTAAAGCAAAGTGAATTAATTTATTAAACCAAAGTCGCCTATATAGTTTACTTGCAGCTTCATCTGGCTTACCATCTTTATATAACAACCAGGGTTCACTTTCTACTTTAAAAAACGCCGTTTTTATTTGACTTTGCAAGTGTGCGTCTTTCCTTATGTAGTCGTAAATTTTGAATAATTTACTTCTATCAGGATTATCAAAATTTTTTGCAAAATCTAAAGCAGTTTTAATATCATTAATCTGCCAACTTACTTCACGTTTTATTTGTTTGCGTATAGCTTTAGTTGCACGTTTTTTGCTATTTGTAACAGTAGCGGTTGTGGTTGCCTTATTCTTTTTAGATAAAGAAATTGTAAATCCAAATATTTTCATACATTGTATTTTAAATGTTATGTGTTCTTTTTTTAATGCTACCATAGCGGCGTAATCCTGTGCCTGTTGTACCTGCCTTTTCATCGGTTGCATCAGTTCCGCTATTTTCAACAATAAATGGCGGTAATGAAAGTTGTGCTTTTCCTATACTTATTTTTTGCAAATCATCAATGGTATCATCGTAGTTCTTTATTATTTTTTCGGGTACTTGCTCATCATCAGCTATATTATAAATTTGATACAATGCAATATTAATAGCTAATGACAGCAGGTAATAATTTCTTTCGCTGCCTACTTTTGCAAATTCATTTGCTACATTATATAATTTACCTACCATTGCGGCAATAGTATCTTCTGCTACTTTGCTACTTTGCTCTAAAATAGCCCCTTCATCTTCTGCAAGAAGCATATTTAATAAGTCAGTACTTATTCTACCTTTATAATCTGCCTTTATAACATACATATTTTAATATTTAGCGGTATAAACGGAATATTTCTCTACCTGTTCAATAGTGGCATTATCAATTAATTTATTACGTCTCAAGTTTTTTAAACGTTGTCGTGTTATTGTTATAAACTCACCCCTGTTTAGTACAACATAAACTGTACGACCTGTTGCTTCAAACTCTTGGTTAGCTTCTTTTACAGCTTTGTTATAACTTTTACGCCTTGCCCTTAATTGAAGGTATTTTAATATTTTTCTAATCATATTGAACGTTGGTTTTTCTTTTTATACTTTCCTGTTCTTGTTGCAGTACTTCTGCGTTGGTTGTATCTATCTGCCATCCAAATAGCTCCTTCTAAAGCATCTGGCAAATCATCATTTATACGGCTTCCTTTTTCAATAGCCAATAATTGAGTTTTTAACAACTTCATTCCTAATTCTGCCTTTTCATCTTCATTAAAGAGAATTAATCCACGTTTAAAAAGTGGCTGCATAGTCTGTATCCTCTCAAATTTATCTGCCTTCTTTCTGTGGTCATAATAGCAACGAAGCATATATCCTTTTTCAAGTGCTACACGATCAAGTTCTTTACCATGTATTTCCTCTTGAATAAAATTAGCTTCCATACTGTGATTTACTGTTTGTTCATCGCCTACCCATTCATCAATATCATAAGCATGTTCCCACATGGATTTACTGTCTGTTTTTTCTGCCCATGCTTTTAATACATGATATTCTAACCCGTTTTTACCGATAAGAACCCAAGCCTTATAATCGCTTTTGTCTGTACTTTTATAGCTTGGGTCTAAGTAGTGGATTAATACACCATCGTACTCTTTCAGTGGTAATGGTTTGGTATATTTCAACCATTCGTTTTTAAAAATACTGCCCTCTTCAAAGGGTGTATTCATTCGTTCTCTGATAAACTCAGCACCCTCTGTTTCTTCAAGCACTTTAATTGCAGCCTCTGAAAAGTCTGGGTTTTCAATCCAGTTACTTTTTCCTTTTTCGTTTCGGATATTTACTTTATGAACAATGGTTTTAATTTCCGCATCTTCTTCTAACAATGTTGTTACTGCATTATCGTGAAATTTATTTTGAGCAACAAATAACCACCATTTACGGGTCCACAATGCAGGTTTTAATTCACTCATCACCCAGCGCTTATCTTCGTTAGCACGGTCTAAGTTTTTCAGTTGCCTTGCATCGTTCAAATCATCAACCAATGCAACATTTGGGCGTTTCCATTTAAACCTTGTACCTCTTGGGCTTTGGTCTTTTCCATATCCGTAAAAAGCAACATCATCTTTTGTTTTAAACAACCCCTTTTCCCAAGCACCATAACTCATTTGTTCGCCAAAGTCGTTAATAATGCGTTGATTGCCTTGAAGATTTGCTCTTATATCTTCCAATTTTTCTCCAGCCATATCTTGGTTAATGCTGCCTACAATAAAGCCTGTTAGTTCATTATTGAATTTTAAAAATAATGGCAAAAACAATCCATAATGTGTACTCTTTGCAAACCCTCTGCTCCATTGTGCTAAGAAAATATTATTTGGCTTTGTAATAACATCTCTTTGCACTTTTTTTTGAAACCAAGCAAATGGGGCAAAACAATATTCTGGAAAGTAATAGTTACAAAATGCCTCATAATTTGTTAGTAAATTTTTTATGCGTTTATGTTTGTCCGCTTTTGTTTCGTGCAAATCAATAGGAGTACTACCGTTGATAATATTAACAAGGTCTTCAAAATTTTCAATTATTTTTTTGTCGGCAGGTTTAAGCATCTTCTCTTATTGTTTTTGCTTTTTGCTTCATAAACTCTAACATTAACGGAGCAAACTTTTTAGCTGCTTCATTATTAGTATTATTCAAATCTTTTAAAAATTCTGTGAATGCTAAATGATAGGTAGATAGATTCTGTTTCTTCTTTAATTTTTCAATAGCATCTGATAATTTATGTTGCTGGTCTGTTTGAGCAGCAGTAGGTATTCCTTTTTGCTCAATGGAAATTTGTTTTTGAATAGCTGCTATTTGTATATAATACCCTGCAATTATTTTATCTACAGTTACCTGCTGTGCAGTACGTTGTGTTTCCCAATCATCTTCTATTGACCAAATGCTTATTTGTTTTGGTGAAACGCCAACAATAGCTGCTACCTGTTTGTAAGTTAAAGTGCTACTATTTATAAATAAATCGGCAGCATCAATTCTTTCTTGTGTTTTTTTCTTTGCCATTACAATGGCAAAACTCCCACACATTAAAGCCTGTTAAAAATGTTCGTTTCTGTGTGGTATAATATTATTACCACTATAGTATAAATATTCTACTTAAATGAAATTGCAATTTTTAAAACGTAAAAATCCATTGCAGTTTTACATTACAAAAGGCAGTAAGAATGGCATTTAAAAAAACATTTGTAGTATCTACAGAAGACATTAATAGTTATGGATTTTGGGTTTCTACATTAGGAATTGATTTGAGTAATGCAGAAAATAACTGCCCTGCTTTTTTTAATCATCGTACTTGGGAAATTCCATTGGGGCATTGGGTAAATATAAGAAAGGAAGGAGGTAAATTATTAGCTGATTTAATAATTGATGGCAAAAGCGATGAGGAAAGAGAGTATATAAGGAAAATTGAAAATGGAGATATTAAAGGGGCAAGTGTTGGATTAGACCCAATAAGTTGGGATAGCACTGCAACTTTACTAAAGCAGGGGCAAACAAGCGAAACTCTTACAAAGAGTTCTTTATTTGAAATTTCTATAACACCATTACCAAGTAATCAATCATCTCTTGCATTAAAGCACAGAGGTTCTTTAATAGCATTAGATGCAGAAAACGTAAGCAATATTATTCCATTATTAAAATTAGACACTAATATGAAAGCAATCGCTTTAAAACTTGGATTAGCTGAAACAGCAACCGAAGCAGAAATACTTGCAAAAATTGGCGAAATACAATTAAGCAAAAAAGCAAGTGAAGATATTACTAATGCTCTATTAAAAGATGCAGAAGTAGGGCTAACAGATGAAGCTAAAGAAATTTTTATAACATTAAGCAAAAACAATCCATCGCAAGCATTGAAATATGCCAATAGCCAAAAACAAATAATAACAGAAGGAGAACATGCTGACACAGCTGTAGTAAAGAAAGATGTAACACTTACTTCTTTAATCAAAAAAGGTACTGCTGCTGCAACAAAAGATGAAGGAAAGGAAACTTATGACTATTTGCAAAAACACAATCATGTAGAATTACAACGTATTCATAAAGAAGAACCAGAAAAATATGCACAATTGGCAAAAGACTACGCAAACGGAATTAGATATAAAGAATAAAAATAAAACGCATAATAACTGTTTAAAGCCACGAACCAACAGCACGAATTAAAAACATTTAAAACTTCACAACAATTATTATGAAGACTTCAAAATTAGTATTTAACCTTTCAGTTATTGCATTTTTTGCAGTAATTTATGCTGCAATATTTAATGTAACTCCGCTACTTCCATTTTTCGTGTTGTTGGGGGCTGGTATTTCTGTGTATTGGACAAAGAGAACTACGGGTGCTAACCTATTTGATGGGCTTGCACCAGAAGTTTGGATACCCTTAGTAAAGGAAGACTTTTATCCAAGCAATAGCTTTTTAAATGCTGCCACCGATATGAGCAGCTTAGTAAATAACGATAAAATAAATTTTGCAGAAGTTGGTGCAGAACCTGATGTGCTAAAGAATAACACCAGTTACCCAGTTGCTGCTGCTGTAGCACAGGATGTGCCTCTAAGCGTAGAGCTTGATTATTACGATACTACAAGTACAATTATCAGAAATGCTATTGCTGCTGAATTAATATATGACCAAAGACTGTTATATGCTAACAGGCATAAAAAAGTATTATTTAGAAAAATAGGTATTGATGCAGCTTACACCTATGCACCTGTTGAAAAGGATGCAACGAAGTTTAATGAAGTAATTAGTTTAGGCTCTAATGATAGTGTAATAGATGCAATCATTGATTTGCAAAAACATTACAACAACTGCGATGAAGATGGCAGCGGAAGAAACCTTGTATTATGTGCTTCACACATGGCAATGATTGCCAAAGAAGATAAAGTGCTTTATAAAAGCATTATGGCTGAAAGTGGTGCAATGTATTACGGATTTAAAATTTGGAATTACACCAGAAACCCGATATATATAGCTGCAACAGGTACTAAAGCAGCACAAGGAGCAGCTTTTAATGCTGGTACACATAAACATTCCTCTTTCTCCTTTCTTACTTCTGAAGTAATGAAAGCACAAGGAACTGTTGAGATGTTCAGTAATCTTAAAGACCCAGATATTAAGGGAGATAAATTCAACTTTCAAATGCGTGCATTAGTTGGCAGTTTGCGTGGAAAGTATGCAGGAGCAATTTTAAAATAAATACACAGCATTGGGAGTAAGGTTGCCCTGTAAGGCATCACTCCAATGCTTCACTTTAAATAAAACAAACAATGAAAAAATTATTTTTAATGGCTGCTTTATCTCTTGCTGTTTGCAGCATGGTTAATGCACAAAAATTAGGATACTCTACAATTATTCAAAGTAAAGACACTGCTACAAATGCAGATACTGTTGCGATTAATTTATTTGATGTAGGAAGCCACTTAACAAGTGTACAGGTAACTGTAATAAAAGTGAGTGGCACAGTAGCTGGTAAGGTGTATTTGCAGGGAAGTAATAACAATGTTAATTGGATAACTCTTGATAGTTTAACTAATAGCGACCAATTGTACAACACAAAAGCATTTATTTTCTCAAACACATCTTATAATAGTTATCGGTCCTTGTATAATTCAACAGGAACACAACGAAGTGTTTTACAAGTTGCTTATGTTAATAGAAAAGATGAATAACAATATTTAAGAAGCAGTTGGTTTTTGGTTTTTTACAAATAAGTTGGCTGTGAAAGCAGCCAGCTTTTAAAAAAATACATGAAAACGGTGGAAGTACATAATAACACATTGATTGGATTTATCTGTGGCTTATTCGGAGGTTCAATTAAACTAATAACAGCAAATGCACACGACCTGCCAACGCTTATATATGCTGCAATTACAGCAATAATATGTGGAGCATGTGGTGTAGCAGGGAAAGAGTTGTATCAATTTTTTAAAAAGAAAATAAAAAGATAATTTATGCAATGGTTAATGAATAATTGGACTGAAATAGTGGCTATAATGGTTGCCTTAGTGCCATTGTTAGACATTATTGTAAGACTTACTCCAACTAAAAAAGATGATACATTATTGGGGTATGTTAAGAAATTTTTGGACAATTTTTTTCCTAATAGAAAAAAGGGAGGCGGTTATCACGAACTATGAGATATATAATAACCATATTATGTACAACATTCATTTTGTTTTCTTGTAGCAAGAAGCTGCAATCAACTGTGTCAAGTATTGAAACGTATAAAAAAGACAGCATTGTAGTGAAAGAAAAAATTGTAACAAAAGACACTACTATTTACATAAAAGGAGATAGTGTTACAATTTATGATACTATACCATGCCCAGAAACTAAATATAAAAAAGAAGCCATTAGTAAAAAAGGTAATGTTACTGCAACTGTTGATATTTATAATGGTAAGATAAATGTGAATTGCAAACAAGACAGTTTGCAAGCATATATTACATGGCTTGAAACGCAAATAATAAAGGAAAAAACAACTTCAAAAGCAGATGTAAAAGTTGTTGAAATGCCAGTTAAAGTTCCTGTAAAATATACACCAAAATGGCATTGGTATCTACATGCAGTATTATGTATTTTATTACTATATCTATTCGGTAATCCTATTAGTTCATTTGTTAAACATTTAATTGCAAAATGGAATTAAAAGTAATAAGAGATGTTTTTGGCGAAAATACTACAACTGGTAAGTTGTATATAAATGATGTATTTGAGTGCTTTACACTTGAAGATAAATGTAGAGCGTTAAATAGTAATATGTCGTTGGATGAAATTAATAGAATAAAAGTTTACGGAAAAACAGCTATACCAACAGGAAGATATGAAGTAATAATTACCTACAGCCCAAAGTTTGCAAAAGCAATGCCCTTATTATTGAATGTACCAGGTTATGAAGCTATTCGCATTCATCCTGGCAATAGCGAAAAAGACACACTTGGATGCATTCTTTTAGGAGAAGCAAGAAGTGCTGACTGGGTTGGTAACAGTAAAGCAGCGTTTAATCGTTTTTTTCCAAAACTACAAGCTGCTTTAAAAGCAAGAGAAAAAGTATATATTACTATTGAATAATATTTTAAACAAAATAATAACTTTATGGCAAAGTCAGTAAATAAAAAACAACAAGAACCTAATACTCCTGTTACAAATAAACCTGTTGTTGTACAAGAAGATTTGAATAGTAACCAATCTCTACAGAAAAAAGTGGTTGAAGTTGGTAATGAACTTGAAACACCATCTACAAATATTACCACTACTAAAGAGACAAGTGAGTTATACGAAAAAATGAAATCTTACATATCCTCTTATCCTCAAAACAAAAAATTTTTCATAACAAGCGATGGGCAAGTTTTTTTAGAAAAAAATGAAAGAGAAGCACAGGAGAATCAAAAATTCATTAATCCAAACAAATCGGTTGAAGTTTTTATAGTAAAATAATTTATAAAGAATAAACACTTAATAATGGGTTTAATAATAAACAGAGCAAGTGGCTCACTAAATAGAACTAATCCTACAGAAGATGCTGTTGTTTGTATGTTATTTACAGGAGCAGCAGTATCGGATAAAATTGCTTTAAGTCAGCCAGTGCAAATATTTAGTGCTGACCAAGCATTTACAGATTATGGTATTACAAATGGTAATAATCCTGTTGCCTATACAGATATAAAAGATTTTTACGAAGTAGCTGGAGAAGGTGCAGAGTTAAACTTTATGTTGGTAGCATATAGTAATACTTTGGATGATATATGTGATAAAGACAATAACATTGCTAAAAAACTACTTGATTTTACACAGGGTCGTTGCGTTTTGCTTCTTGTAAACTATAAAGCACCTGGTGGTTTTACACCAAATTATAGATATGGGTTTGATAGCTCTTTGTGGGATGCAATTGATAATATGAATGTTTTAGCTAAAGAATACGATGACAATAATATACCATTTACAGCAATACTTCCAGGTTTTGGGTTTAAAGAAGAAGATATTACTGAAATACCTTTGAGGAGCTCCCTTGGTAACGATTATGTTGGTGTGAATATTTGGTGTAAAGCTAATAATGGTATCGTTTCTCAAGGTATGTTAGCAGGGGTTTTAGCAAAAATACAAGTACATGAAAATTGTGGAGCAGTAGAAAAAGGAAAAATATCAGATACTGCATTTTTTCCAGACGGAACACCATACATTTTTTTAAAAAATGAAATACAAAATTTAGCAAATAAAGGGTTAATTGTACCCACTAAACGTGGTCAAAAAAGTGGCTACTACTTTTTTGATGACCCCACAATGACTGCTTTAAGTAGTGATTATAGCAGTATTAGCTGGAATAGAACTATCAATAAGGCTAAACGTATTGCAGCTGATATTTTATTGGAGAAATTGAATAGTGATGTAGAAATAAACCCAAGTAGTGGCAAAATAGAAAGCAGTGTTTGCAGCGATTGGGAAAGTGATGTTGAACGTGCCATACGCAGTCAGATGATGAAAACATCATCTATAAAAAAACGTGAAATTAGTGGTGTTAAATGCACTGTAAACCCTGATAGCGATATTATCAATGATGAAATAGATGCAACCCTTAGCATAGTTCGTAAGGGTCAGGCTAAAGTAATAAATGTAACTATAAAATATACTGCAACTGTTTAAAAAATTTTACAACAACTAAAAAAATAAGTTATGGCTGAATTTGCATGGAGAGATATTACTGTAAGTTTTCTTGGTAGAACCATTGAAGGCATTTTAGATATTACCTATGAGAAGGAAGAAGAAAAAAAAGCCATCTATGGGCGTGGTGGAAAAGTAAGAGGGATTCAGCGTGGCAATGAAAAATGTACAGCTGAGATAACACTTAGACAAAGTGAAGTAGAAGCAATGACTACTGCTGTTAAAAGTGCAAACCCTAATGCAACACTACTTGATGTAGAATTTGATGTTCAAATTCATTATGTAAAAATCGGAAGTGCCACCATTATTAAAGATAGAATAGTAGCTGCACAAATTACTAAAATACCTAAAGGTATGAAGCAGGGTGATACAGACATGGAAATTAAGTTACCACTTTTATGTGAAGATATTTTATATAACCAAGAATAAAAACTAAAATCATGAAAACAAACCAACCAAAAATTGTTGCCTGTGGATTAGACCAGTCGGGCATTGATAAACTTAAAGCAAAACATGGAAGAATTTTTGCCATTGACATAGATGATGATGGCGAAAAATTAGGGGCAATATGCAAAGAACCGGATACAACTGTAATGAGTGCCGTAAATAGCATGAGTAAAACAGATGAGGTAAAAGGAGCTTTGTTATTGTATAACAGTTGCGTACTTGAAGCAGATACAGAAATTAAGAATAGTGAACTACTAAAATTACGTGTTGCCGCAGCAATAGGCTCTAAAATTGAAAGAATCAACTTTAGTGTAAAAAAGTTATAACCTCTCTTCACGAAGGGGAGGATTATTTAAGAACAGGGAATGCTCTTATTCGTGCAAATTTTAATATAGATGCTGCAAAAAAACAACTATCAGACTGGAACGACTTATATGCAGAAGCTATATGGTTAGAGCAATGGAGATTGAAAAATTTAGCAGAAATGATTACCGCTTTGTTTACGGATAAAGAGGATAACAGAGATTAACAACCACCATTATTTATTTTGTTATTCACATTCCTAATAATGTAGATGACATTTGCAATTATAAATATAACTAATAATAGTGGCATTAGTAATGCTTTTATGGTACAAATATAATGAGTTTAGGAACACAATTCAATATAAATGTTGGAATTGGTAACAGTGTTTCCAGTTTTAATGTTTTAGGAAATGGTCTAAAGCAAATAATAGACCAGTTGAATACTCTGAACCAAAACTTTATAAGCTACAGTCAGCAAAGTATTAATGCTATGAAGAACACTACTGCTCCTGTGCAGGGTGTTAGAGATGGTTTAAGTAAGTGTACCGATAGTGTTTTGTTACTTACCCAAGCAAGTATGGGATTACAAAACTTAAATAATGTATTATCAGATTCCGTTCAACCAGGTATTAAATTAAATAGTAGTCTATCAGATTTGAGTGCCATTACAGGTGTTACAGGTAATAAGCTGAAAGAAATAGAAATGGCGGCACGTTCAAGTGCCAAAGTTTTTGGTACAGATGCTGCACAAAATGTAGAGAGCTACAAACTTATACTAAGTAAATTAGACCCAGAGATTGCCAATAACAGTGAAGCCCTTAAATTAATGGGCAATCATATTAATGTTTTAAGTAAACAAATGAGTGGAGATACAACAGCAGCAGCTAATGTATTAACCACTGCTATGAACCAATATGGTGTAAGTACTAAGGACCCAATTTACGCCAGTAAGGTAATGGCGGAAATGATGGATGTAATGACAGGTGCTGCACAAAAAGGAAGTGCAGAATTGCCGCAAATACAGGGAGCTTTAGAGCAAAGCGGTATGATGGCAAAAACAGCAGGCGTTGGTTTTGTTGAGTTAAATAGTGCTATACAAGTTCTTGATAAAGCTGGGAAAAAAGGTGCTGAAGGTGGTGTCGCTATCAGAAATATGCTTGCTGAATTAAGTCAAGGTGCAATGAATAGCCCTAAGACTATTAATATGCTGGAAGCAAACGGAATAAGCGTACAATCATTGGCAGATAAGAGTTTAACATTTAGTGAAAGATTGAAATTGTTGAAACCAATAGTTAATGATACTGCTGCAATGACACTATTGTTTGGTAAGGAAAATGTATCTGCCGCCATAGCATTAGCCAACCAAACAGATGTAATGGATGAATATACTAACAGCATCAATGTTCAGGGCGGAGCAGTTGAATTTGCCAATACAGTAATGAGCAGTTATGATGAACGCATGAAACGGATAAATGCTAAGATTAATGATTATAAGGTTAGTATTTTCAATGCAACAAATGCTTGGTTGCCACATTTGCAAGTTGCTACAAAAGGAGTAGTATCTATAGCACAATTAGCAAGTGGTATAAACAGTGTTACAGCTTTGTACGGAAAGTTAATACCAAAGAAAAAAGAAGATGCAGTAGTAACAGTAGGTGGTAGTGTAGCTAATAGATTTTTTGCAGGCACTATGAAAGCTATAAGAGCAGCTACAAAAGGTGCAACAAGTGCAGTAAAGGGATTTGGAAGAGCTATTTACAACATACCTGTTATTGGTTGGATTTTGATAGCTATCGTTGGTATTGTAATTGCTTTTAAATTATTATGGGAACACAGTAAAAGGTTTAGAGAAATACTTTTTGGCATTTGGGAAGCTGCTAAAGCTGTATTTCATAATGTAGGGTTGGTAATTAAGCGTGTTTGGGACTTAGTAATAAAACCAGTTGCAGCATTTATTTGGAATATTTATAAAGCTGTTTTTATTAATATATGGAATATAGTTAAAACAGTATTTGGTTGGATAGTTGGTTACTTTGAATGGATATTTAATGTAGCAGCAAGTGTATGGTCGGGTATTTGGGAAGTTGCTAAAACTGCTTTTGGTTGGATATGGAATGGTATAGTAACTATTGGAACAGCTATTGGTGATTTTTTTAGTAGTATATGGGATTGGATAAAAAGCATATTTGGTGGAGTAGGCAGCTTTGTAAATGAATGGATAATAAATCCGATAAAAAATGCTTTCAATTATTTGTGGGATATTATTAAAGGTATCTTCAGTAAAATAATGGAAGGGCTGAAAAAAATATTTGCACCCATCATTTCACTTTGGAATAAAATATTTTCTAAAGATGGTATGAAGGATGTAGAAGTAGCCTATAATGAAGGAGAAAAAGAAGGTGCTAATAATTACGATAAAGACCATGCTTCTGAAGGAGCAACAACAACAGACCCTAAAAAACAAGCAGAAGAGAAAAAACAATTTGCAAGCTTATTGGATAATTTAGGGAGTAGTGCAGGAGGAAGTGCATTGGGTGGTGGAGGAAATGGAGGTAAAAGTTTAAGTAGCAGCTTGGGTGGTGGTAGCGGTAAACCAACAACTATTTACTTAACTATTCAAAAATTGCAAGATAAAATTGAAATACACACTATGAATATGCAAATGGGTGCTAAACAAGCAGGGCAAAAAGTAGTAGAAGAATTATTAATGGCATTGCAAAGCGTAACAGCAAAAGCACAAGGAACATGAGTAAATTTAATGTATTTAACATATTGCAAAAAGTTTACGGTGCAAGAGGTCTTCCTTTTCCGCAAAAACCAGATGTGCAGGAGGATGATACGATAGTAACGATTTCTGACAAACCAGATGTGCAGGAGGATGATACGATAGTAAGCGGCTTTAATATATATAAGCAGGAAGATGAAAATATTAATGTTGATGGAACGCCGATAAGGATATATTCAGACAAACTATTGGGGAAGTATGAGTATATGCCTGTAACCATTGATGATATGCCAATACCAAACGCTATCATTATGATAAGTGGCGAAAAGGAATTTATTGAAACAAATATTGTTGGAGCAATAGACGGGAATGGTCAAATAAGAGGGGCTACTGTTTTTGAAAAAGCATTTACAAAGCCTTACGACATAACTGTAATTGCTACAATGATTGGCGAAAACAACAAAGAATTTCCCTTAGAAGTATTTAAAGAAATGGTGAGTTTATGGCAAAAGGACACAGTTGTTACTGTAAAATGTGCATTAACTAATTTCTTTTTGGAAAAAACAAACAATGCATTAATAAAAAAGATTGCTGTACTTGATAATGCAGGTGCAGAAAATGTAGAAATTATACAAATAGACTTGAGAAGCAATATTGAATTTGAACTTGAATTTAACCAATAATGTATTTAGGAGCAGAAAGCTGTGAAATAAACATTGCAGGCAAATACACAATTCGTGGGCTTGAAACATTTGAAGAAAAAAAAAGTGTTCATCAAATAGTGCAAACAGCCAAATTAACATTGCCCTTGAGTTATGTTATTAGAAACAAAGAGTTAATTGAAAGAGTGAAGTTATTTGACAATATAAAAGAGGGTGATAGTATTAGTATTGCTTATGGATATAATGGAAAAAATGATAATTTTTTTACAGGGTATATCAAGCGAATAAATGTAAAGCAACCACTGGAGTTGGAATTAGAAGATGAATTATATCTGTTGCGAAAATTAAACCTTACCAAGAGTTTTAAAAAGAATGATGTAAGAGAAGTGGTGCAGTATGTGTGCGATGAGTTGTTTAAGAAATACAACGTAAGGCTTACACTGTACGAAAAAATGCCCAAACTGACTGTTACAAATTTTATCATGAATGGAGTAAATGGTGTATCGGTTTTGCAAGAGCTAAGCGATACTTATGGAATGAATAGTTTTTTGATAACAATAGACGGAAAAAAAACATTGTATTGCGGTTTAGCTTATGGATTAAAATTTAATTACATAAACTACATTATCAATGCAAATACAATTAATGTAGATGATTTGCAATTTAAAGGCGGCGAAACTGAGAGCTATAAAGTAAAATTTATAGTTCATGCTCCAAGTGGAATTGTAACGAAAAAAGAATTTGGCAATAAGTTAGGAGATAGCCTTACAGATGTTCATTTGTATGGAAGTTTTACCGAAAAAGAAATTGAGCTACAAGCAGAGGCACATTTAGCTGCTTATAAAACAGGTGGATATAAAGGCAGTTTTGATACACTCTTAACGCCGAAAGTACAACATTGTGATATAGCAGTTGTACGAGATTTACAGTTTGAAAATAGGAAAGGCAATTACTATATAGCAACTGTAACAAACACATTTGGAACAGCAGGCGGAAAACGAAAAGTAGAAATTGATTTTATTATATGAGTAAACAGGCAAGAGAGTTAAAGAATTTAATGACAGAAATGTTTGGAATCGGAGGTAATATTTTGCCTGTTATTGTAGAAAGCGTGGATAAAATAAATAATACCTGCGAAGTGAAGTATGATAATTTGGAATTTGGAGGCATAAGATTACAAGCTGCCATTAAAGAAAACCAAAAAGGTATTAAAGTTTATCCTGCTGTTAATAGTAGTGTTCTTATACAAAAGCTGGGCAATAAAGGCGAATGGTTTGTTTGTATGTTTAGTGAAGTGGAAGAAATAATAACCGAAATAGGCGAACTAAAACAAACAACTAATAAAGATGGTTATGTTTTTAAAAAAGGGAATGATACGCTTTGGGACGGAATAAAACTATTGATTGAAAGTTTGGAAAAAGTAATTGTGTTGCAAGGAACAAATATTGACAAAGGAAAATTAGCACAAGCAAAAACAAAAATTAAAAACGTATTAAATGGCTCTTGATAAAAACATATTAGGACAGGATTTATACAATGCTTCTGTAAATTTTAATGATGCAAATATTGATACCGAAGATGCAGGAGCAATGGAAGATTACAGATTAAACTTTTGGAAAGACATTGCCCAAAAAATTATTGAACATATAACCGCTAATGCAGAAGTATCTGTTAATGTAACTACCACAGGAACAGCAACAGCACAAACAGGTACAGGCACTGGCACAATCGCATAAAATGATAGACTTAATAGTAAATACCGAAAATGATTTGCAGATAATAGCTGAAGATATGGCAATAGGTAGAAGCAATGAACAGCACAAAGAGCATTTACTAATAACAGAAACAGGTACATTGATAGAAGATATAACTGTAGGTGTTAATTTAATACAATTTGTTAATGGAGATAATGATGTAGGAATGTTGCAAAAAATATCAGAGGAGTACACTAAAGATGGGATCAATGTAACAAGTATTTTAACGGATGATGAAGGAAATATAATTACCAATGGAGATTATAAAAATTAGTGAAGGACAAACATTAATTGACATTGCTATACAATATTTAGGCGATGCAAGTAGGTATGTAGAAATTATAGAACTAAACAATCTAACAATAACAGAAGATATACATGCAGGAGATGAATTAATAATACCAACAGTAACTAATGAAAAAACGGCAATAGTATCATTATTTAGAAAAAAAAACATAAAACCTGCATCGGCAATAACAGACATTATTAGTGAAAATGAAGGTGTTGATTATTGGCATATTGAAGAAAATTTTATAGTACAATAAAATGGCAAGAACAGTAAACGAAATATTTAATATAATGAAAGCAGAGGCATTAGCCAAAGCCACAGAGGCAAATAATACTAATGCTATTGCTATGTTCAATAACACCAGCAAAGTAGCTATTTGGCGTATAATATTTTACGCCATTGCTTTTTGCCACTACACTTTAGAAGTTATTTGGGATAATACAGTAATTAAAATTCAACAAATGTTATCATTGCTTATGCCACACACGCCACGTTGGTACAGGCAAAAAGTTTTATCATTTCAGTATGGGTTTAATTTAATAACAGATAGCGATAAATTTGATAATACAGGCTATACCAACGAACAAATAGAAGCAAGTAAAATAGTAGCATTTGCCAGTGTTAATGAAGCAACGATTGATAATATAAGAAGCCTTTTAATTAAAGTAGCCAAAAAAGATGGTAACGGAAACCCTGAGCAGTTAAGTAATTCTGAAGAAGCAGCACTAACTGCTTATGTGCAAGAGATTAAAGATGCAGGCGTAAGGGTAATTATTTACAATCGCCCAAGCGATTATATAAGAGCTACACTAAATGTATATTATAATCCACTTTTATTAGATTCAAATGGCAACAGGCTTGATGGAATAGCAGGTAAAAGTATTGAAGATGTAGCCAAAGAGTTTCCTTTCAATTTAGATTTTAATGGAGAATTTATTGTAGCACAATTTATAGATGCACTACAAAGTGCTTATGGAGTTGGTAGAAGACGTGTTGATTTGGTTTCAATAGAAAAGAAAACAGGAGCAGGTGCTTATACAAGTATAGCCAGCAGCTTTGTTCCAGAAGCTGGATATGCAAAATTTGATGTAGATGGATTAACTATAAATTATTTACCAGATGTTTCAGCTTAGTGTAGATTTTAAAAAATTAATAACATGGGTAATTCCTGTATGGCTAAGACAAAGCACAGTAATGCTTGTATTACAAACTGCAATGCTACCTGTAAGACAAGTATATAATACCTATGTATTATTTGTTAAAGAAACACTATATAGGTTACAACACAATGGGCAAATATGCTATTTAAGAAAAGTATTAAACGATAAGTTAGATATAACAGAAAGAAGAATTTTAATTGAAGATTTTGAAGGATTGCAGCGTTTTTTCTTTTGGGCAGAAACCGATTTGAGAGATGTGAATTTTGAAAACACTGTTTATTTCTGGTCTGATGATATGTATGCAGATAGTGGGATTGACTTTGTTGTAAAAATACCCTATGGCATAGTAACAGCAGAAAAAGATTTGAATTACTTACATAGTTTGTTAAAAGAATACAAATTGGCAAGTAAAAATTATACCATAATAAGATACTAAAATGAAAAAATTAGATTTTGGCATAATGCAAGGTTGGCCTGCCAGTACAGATACCTGGAAGTATCTGCAAGAAATGATACAGCAGGTAGAGCAGCTATGTCTTTTAGGAGGAAGGTATTATATATTAGAAGGGTGTGAAAATGTAAGTGGCGTTGTGAGTAATGGTAAAGTGTGTATTAATGGAGAAATTTTACCTTTTGTTGGTGGTACTGTTCAAACAAAAGTAATTATTGTAGATAACCCAACTGAAAGAACATTTTTTGGTGGTGTAAGCAATCCTTATTACCACGATAGATATGCAACATTTGGGGTAACTGGTAATCCAGTTACTGAATATACCTGGACTGATTTTAGAAAGAGCAACCCAGATAATGGGTTAATAAAAAGAATTGACACAATTTGGCAAACAGGCGACATCAAAGAAATTGCTTGTGATGAAACTTATTTGGCGGCAAATTTTGATAACACAGGACTTGGCATTAACGAAAGGGCAGGATGGGCAATTTGTAATGGTCAAAATGGCACCATTAATAAAAAAGGAAAAGTAAGCGTAATGCTTGATACTACTCAAGCAGAATTTAACCAGCTTGGCAAAACAGGTGGTGCAAAAACACACACTTTAAATACAAATGAAATACCAAGCCATAGGCACTATGTACCAACTGGTGGTGATAACTACATGGATGATAATAATTACATTAATGGCTATATACAAGGAAGAAATAATCCTGATGACAGAGTAAATCCAACTAATATGAATGATCCATCTACCTATAATATGCCTAACCATTTTACAACATTTACAGGTGGCGGTACAGCTCACAACAATTTGCAACCATATATTGTTTCATTATTCATCCAAAAATTATAAGCAATGGCAGTTACAAGTTTAAGCACAATAAAAAGTTGGTTTGTAACGGCAGCAAAGCCATTGCAAAGTCAATTTCATGCATGGATGGACAGTTTTTGGCACAAAGAAGAAAGCATACCCATTAGTGCAATTACCAATTTGCAAAATGTGCTAAATGCAAAAGCAGACGCAGCAGGTGTTACCAATAATATTGTATTAATAGGACCTGGAGTAAACACCTACACTGTACCTGCAGGCACACTTATTAGCCACATTACATTTTTAGGATTAACAGAAACCAATACAATATCTATATCAGACGAGCATATAGGTACTTGGATTGATAATATAGATATTAATAATGCAGCTGTAATTGATTGTAAAAAATATTTTACAGCCACAACCTTGCTAACATTTAACGGCATAAGCGAAACCACAATAATTAGAATAACAAAAGGATAAAAACGAAAACTATGAAACAAATACTTTTTTTAACAGCATTAATAATCATAACTAATGCTTGTTTTTCTCAGGCAACACTTTATGATGCTAAAACTATAAAAGCAAGAGCAGCTTTAGTAGTTGGTGGCAAAACAGTAACAGATATTGTAGATGATACTGTAATGGCAAATAAATACCAGAGCCGTATAATGACAGAATGGGCTACTAAAAATGCAATACAAAATATAATGGCAACATTTTTAACAAAAACCGACACCGCCAATAAATGGATGCCAAAAACACATACAGTAAATAGCATTGCCAACGGCACAGGTTTCTTGAAAAATAATGGCTCTGGCACTTGGAGTTATGATAATAATAATTACATAACATCTAGCTCTGGAGCAAATCAACAAGTAGCAGTATTTACAAGTGGATTAAACATCGCTTCATATTCTTCATTTAAATTTAACAATAATCAAATAGAAACCTCTCAAACAAATACATCAAGTTCTACAGGAATACTTATTTCACAATCATATAATAATCTTGGTATAAGAATAGGTAATGGAGGACTTGCAACAAATTTTGCATATGTATATAACAATAACACTTCATTAGGTTCTAATTATGCAAATGTACTTGGAATGAATTCATTTTATGATGGAACAAATTGGTTTACAAAAAATGGATATACAGAACCATCAACAATAATGCTTAAAGGTACAGGTGAAATTGAATTTTACACAAATCAATTATCACAAGGAGGAACTCCTGGAATTTATACTCCTTCTCTTGCAATGAAATTAAAAACAAATGGATCAGCAGAAATAACTGGAACAGCTACAGCATTATCATTCATCAAATCAGGTGGTACGTCTTCGCAATTCCTAAAAGCTAATGGGAGTGTTGATAATAATACATACTTAACTACTACAACTGCTGCATCAACATATATACCACAAACACACACAACAAATAATATTGCCAATGGCACAGGTTTCTTAAAAAATAATGGTAGTGGCACTTGGAGTTATGATAACACTAATTACACCCCTAAGCCAAAAATAGTTAAATATGGTGGCAGCACCTATACATTGAGTGGTGATGAAAATTATGTTTTTGCAGAAAATGATGCAGAAATTACCTTACCATTATTAAGTGGGGTGGCTGATGGTTACATAATAGAGTTTGGGCTAATTAATACTTCTTCACATGATGACCAATATGAGGTAATTTGTAACGGTAGTGATGTGTTTGATGTGCCTCTTAATTGCACCAATTTATTCGTTCAAACTGCTGGTGGAGATATAGGGTCTGTTAGTGTTTTAAGCACCAAAATTATGGCAGATAAAACAAGCGGTAAATGGCTTGTATTACAAGCAACAAAAATGGGTTGTTATTAATAATTGTAAAAAATATGATGAAAAGTAAGAGGGGGTAAAAAATGCCCCCGACTTTAGTGCAAGGCTCTCACCCCTTGCACAAATTAAGGTGCTGACACACCAAGCCGAAGGCAATGCCTTTGCAAGTGTGTCAGCACTTTTTTATTTAAACAATGTGAGAGAAAAACAAAAATATAATAAAACATGATAAAAACTACACTAAGAACACCCATCAGCTATTATGGTGGTAAACAAAGATTGATTTCAAAAATTATTCCATTAATCCCCGAGCATAACTTGTATTGTGAGCCATTTTTAGGTGGTGCAGCAATATTTTTTGCCAAAGAAAAAAGCAAAGTAGAAATAATTAACGATACTAATCAAGAGTTAATCAATTTCTACAAAGTAGTACAAAATCGTTACCATGAGCTAAATGCTTTAGTTCGTGTTACTCTGCATAGTAGAGAGCTGCACGATGATGCTCATATTATTTACAACAAACCAAAACTTTTTGATGAAGTAAAAAGAGCATGGGCTGTTTGGGTATTGAGTTCACAAAGTTTTAGTAGTCAGTTAGACGGCACTTGGGGAACAGATAGAAAGAAAAGCACATTGCCGCTAAAAATAGATAACAAAAAGAAAGACTTTACAGAGGAGTTAGCAATAAGATTACAAAATGTGCAAATAGAGTGTGCAGATGCTATATATGTTATAAAAAGTAGGGATTGCTCCAATGCCTTCTTTTATATTGACCCACCTTATTATAATGCCAACATGGGTCATTATGACGGCTATACATTTGAAGATTTTGAAATGCTATTAAAGTGCCTAAGTGAAATAAAAGGGAAGTTTTTATTAAGTAGCTACCCAAGCGAAATTTTGGAACAATACACTAAAAAACACAAGTGGAATAAAATAGAAATTCAGCAAAAAGTAAGTGCAGGGCATTACAAAAGCAGAAAGAAAAATAAGATTGAAGTATTGACAGCAAATTACCCAATTTAAGCTATTTTAGCGGCTCAAAAACGCTTTTTAACGCACTGTAAAAAATTATACGTTTCGTTTTATTTTACTAAGCGTTTCGTTTTTAGCCTTTTATA